>PLTZ01000031.1 GCA_003164715.1 Opitutaceae bacterium
TGGCATACACGACGGTCTTAGAAGCCGTTGCCGAAAGGCGTGCAGGTTCAAGTCCTGTCCCGAGCACCAACTGCGGATTGCGTGACTAAGGCGTCCGCCGCTCAGTTGACGCCGAAGAAGACGATATGCGCGCCCGCCTTTGGGAACGGCTCCTGACGCGCCTCGAATTTTGCGGTGATCTTGGCTCGGCCGGCTTCGTCAAAGGTGACCTCGGTGGCGTCGTCATGCCATACATGGCGGTCGGCGGGGTTCAGGGTGATATATCTGTAGGTGCCGGCGCGTGCGAACAGCACGACGGCTCCCCTCCCGTTCGGGGCAATCTTCTCATGGACCTCCGGCGTGCCCCCCACCGGTCCGCTTCCCGCCGGAAACGCAGAGGCCATGTCGTCCCTGACCTGCTTGTACTTGGCGAGCACCGTCGCGAATCGCTCGACGCCCGCTTCCGAGATCGCGGGCAGATCGCCCCAGATCCCGTCCTGGCCCAGGATCAGGGACGCCAGGCTCAGCATCTGGTTGCTTTCGGGATCGTCGGGAAGGTAGTGGGTGAGGAACAGGGTCGACGGGATCCACTGGTCGTAGACCAGCGGGCTGCGGCAAATCCAGTCGCGCGCCGGGCCGGGGAAGAAGAACAGGTTCCAGTTTTCATCCGGAGGCAGCGGGTGGTCATAATTCTGGTTATAGGGCCCGTTATTGATGAGGAAGTACTTGCCCGCGCTCAGGTAGGCCAGGCCGAAGCTGCGCCCCGACTCGGTCATGTCGAAGTCGCAGATGGCATCGGGAACGGAGCCGCTCACGGTTTCCGCGATGCGCGCCATGGCCAGCGGCATCTGAAAGGCGTAGCAGTCGCTTCGCTCCGAGGCCGGGTTTGAGGCGGTTCCATGGCCATGGTTGGGGTCGTTGCATCCATACTGGTCCACCGAATCAAATTTGAAATACGTGACGCCGAGTTGGCGGTTAAGCTCGATCAGCTTGCCCGCAAAGTCCTGGCCGTAGCGGCTCACCACGCAGCTCCACAACGATGCTTCCGTCTCCCAGACGACCCAGGGGCAGGGCGTCTTCCCGTCTGTGGTCTGGAGGCAGTCGGTGTGCGTCTTCAGCATCTGGGACGTCAACGCGACCGTCGTCGGGCCGAACCAGAGCCCCAGTTTCATCCCAAAGCCGTCAAGCTTGGCCCTGATTGCTTTCAGGCCGTCGGGAAACCTCAATGGGCTTGGCTGCCAGTCGCCGGGCTTCTCGAACCAGCCGGCGTCGATGACAAACACCTCGACGCCCATCCGGTGGGCGACATCGATCTCCCTCAGCATCCGCTCGGAGTTCATCTCGGCCAGGTAGGGCTTCCCCTTCCAGTGCTTGAGGCGCTCCTGGTAATTCCAGGTGTTGTAGAAGATCTGCGGCCTGCGCGAGGCCGGACTCAGGGCAAGATGTCTCAGGACAAAACTCCGGTAGGCCTTCTGCAGGGCCAAGCGGTCGCCTCGGACGGCTGCCAACTCGAACCAGATGGTGGAAAACGGGCTATCGGGCCCGATCTCCTCGCCGGACCAATAGTTGCCCTTGACCGCCTCAAGAATGACGGAGCGATCCGGGGAAAGGCGGTAATGCAGGAACTCGTCGGGCGCGGTGGATCCGTGCTCGTATGCGACAAGGAGCTGCTCCGCGGCGTCGCCGGCCAGCAGAATGGGGCCCATCGCCTCCTCGCCATCGGCAAAGAACCGAAGATCGAGCGCGCGCTCGACGGGCATGTAGCTGTGGAACTCTTCGTTGAACTCGGAGAGGCGAAGCTCGGTGGCCTCAGGGAGGCTGGCGAGGGACAGGCCCAAGTAGCTCATCCTGTCCGTCCCGGAGGGTTTTGTGAGATGCCGCGGGGTTTCGCTCAGGACCTCGTAGCGAAAACGCACCACGGGGTCGTCCTCCGCGGTCCTGAAGACCATCCTCAGGCGCAGGCCCGCTTCACCGTAAACGTCGCCGACAAACGCGTATTCCCTGCATCCGTTGGGCAGGTCTCTGGGTGCACCCAGGGATCTCACGGTCTTGAGTCCCATGGTGACATCGCGCCCGTCCAGATTGAAGACAGGGGCGGCGACGTCATGTCGCCGGCCGGCATCTCTGGCGGAGTAATCCCACAGGACGGAGGAACCGGCGTGCAGCGTGACCGTTGCGAGCCGGGTCTCGAAAGCGGGAAGATCAATGGTCTCTGCGTTAGAACCGACGGCGGCGGCCACGCCGCAAGCCAGCGCGAATGCACCCGCCATTGCGCGGAAGGCGACGGAGTTCACGTGTCGTGCCTAGGGGCTGGCGAGGCGTCGGACAAGACCCTTTCAATGGACCCTGCCCGGGCTCGCCTGTGAGGCGCGACGGAGGCGCACCGTCTCGAGGAACGCGCCGGGAGCCGCGAAGGTCGGCGCTTGCCAATGCGCCGAAATGCGATCCCCTCTGGAGGCTCCTGTGAATGGGCCCTCGACACCCCCGGCCCCGGCCGCGCCCGCCGCTGGGAATCTGAAGCAAGGCATGTTCGTAACGAACGACGGCAGGAACGTCCTCTTCACGTTCGTCATCGTAAGCTCGCTGTTTCTGCTCTGGGGGTTCTGCAACGGGATGATCGACGTGATGGACAAGCATTTTCAGGAGGAATTGCACCTGAACCTGTCCCAGTCGGCGTGGATCCAGTTTGCGCACTATCTGGGCTATTTCCTGATGTCGCTGCCCGCGGGGTGGCTCGCCACCAAGTTCGGCTACAAGGGGGGGATCATCTTCGGCCTGCTGCTGGTCGCGGTCGGGGGCTTCTGGTTCATACCGGCCACCAAGATCGTGGCCTTCTGGGCCTTCCTGCTCGGGGTGTGCCTCATCGCGTCGGGGCTCACCTTCCTTGAGACCGTCGCCAATCCCTACACGACGGTCCTCGGTTCCCAGCGGTTTGCGGCGACGCGCATCAATCTCGCCCAGTCCTGCAACGGGATCGGTTGGATCCTGGGCCCGATCGCGGGCGCGACCTTCTTCTACTCCAAGGACGCGGCCGGCAGGAGCACCGGCAGCCAGACCCTGTGGATTCCCTATGCCGGGGTCGGCGTGATCGTGATCGTTCTCGCCGTCATCTTCTACTTTGCGAGCGTCCCCGACATCAAGGCGGAGGACGACTACAGCCTGGACGACTCCAGGGCCGATTCGCCGCATTCCATCTGGGGGCACCCGCATTTCACCATGGCGGTCGCGGCCCAGTTCTTCTACGTGGCGGCGCAGTCGGGCATCTTCAGCTTCCTGATCAACTACATGACGACCCAGCCCCCGGCTATCCCGGCCGGTTGGGTGGCCTACACCAACAGCCGGGCGGCCGACTCCGCCGGGTTCCTGCAGGGATTCTTCCAGGGGTGGTTTGAGCCGAACAAGGAGGGGATCATCTGCGTCAGCAACAAGCTCGCGTCCTACCTGGCGTCCCTTGGCTTCGTGTGCTTCCTCACGGGAAGGTTCACGGGCGCCGCTCTGCTGAGGAGGTACTCCGCCCACAGGATGCTGGGCCTTTACGGCGTGATGAACGTCCTCATGTGCCTGCTGGTGTTCTGCAAGCTCGGATGGCTCTCGGTCGTCTGCGTCTTCCTCAGCTACTTCTTCATGTCGATCATGTTTCCGACGATCTTTGCGCTCGGCATCTTCGGCCTGGGGGCCCGGGCCAAGAAGGCCTCCGCCTATATCGTGATGGCGATCATGGGCGGGGCGCTGCTGCCCAAGGTCATGGGTTTCGTGGCGGACAGGTACGACATCTCACGCGGGTTCATCGTGCCGCTCGCCTGCTTTGTCTTCGTCGCGTATTACGGCTTCAATTGGCCGAGTTTCAGCAAGGCGGACTCCCTGCAAGGCCCGGGCCTTCGCCGCGGTCATTGACCGCGGTGAAGCACGATTGGACGTTGGACATGAATCCGCGTAAGTCATCGCTTCTACCGCGGAGGCCGGCCTTGGCGATGTGCGCCGCCCTGGCGCTTGGGGGCGCGGCGGTCGCCGAGGCGCCCCGAATATCGGGGGCCGAGCGGCCCCCCTTCCGCTACGAGACCATGGGCGTCGCCAACGGGTGTTTTGTGGAATCGGTCGCCTGTTATGACGCCTACCACGAGAAGTTCGGGGAGGGCGGCTGGGTCCGCGTGCTCCAGTGGGGCGCCAAGGAGGACGAGGTGATGGTGGCGGGCCACGCGGTCGCCGTGTTCGAGACGGCGGGCGTCCTCTGGTGCTGGGATGTCAACTTCGGGTGGACGCCCCTTTCGATCGCGCTCAGCGAGCGCGAGAACGCCGCCCTTGTGGCGGCGCCGATTGTCGCCAAGTACCCGCGGGTGACCGCGCTTTATCCTATCCTGTGGGACGGCGGAATCCAGGTGCCCGACGCGGGCCCTCAGGGCGCCGCGGCCGCAACCGAGGCCGAGGGCGCCCAGTACGCGAGGATCGTGGCGACGCGGCTGGCCCGGCACCGCCCGGTCAACCTCGTCGAATTCACGCAGTCCGGGGACGGGGAGCCGAGGACGCGAGAGGCCGTCGTTTTCGTGTTTGGGGGCCGCATGTGCGTGTACGCCCCGGAGATGGGCACGACGCTCTTTCGCGCGCGCAGTTCGGTGTGGAACGTCCGCCTCACCCAGGAAATGGTGCGCAGACTCTTCCCCGGAGCGGAGCGGATTCGGTCCATCGCGCTGCCGTCGCCCGAGTCGTGATCACCGCACGGGCCAAGACCCTGGGCCGGCCCGCCGGTCAGGACTTCGTCACACGGGCGAGAAGCGCCGCGCGCTCGTCCTGGTTCCTCCAATAGTTCTCAATCACCTTGGTGTAGGCGGGGATTACCATCCTCACGAGGAGCTTGCCGAAGAGGTTCTTGAAGCTTGGGCGGGAGTCGCGCTCGATGAATTTCTCCGTGCGGGGATTCAACTGGGCAATCTGCCGGCGCCCGGCGAGGTCCTGGAGATCGCCGAACAGGTCGCCGCAAAGGTTGAAGGTCGCGCGAGGGTTGTAGACAAGCGGGCTGGCGGCGTTGAACGCCCGACGCAGCCACGGGCGATCCTCGCCGTGGCCCGACTCGGCAAGGATGTCGCCGATCCGCATGCCCCCGAATGTGCCCAGCTCGAACGCATACTCGCTGGTCAGGAGATGGCGGGCGCCGGCCTCGGGGTCGCCTCCGGCCAGCGCAGCCGCGAGCCGGGCCCGCGCCGCCGGCGAAACGGCCGCCGTGTCCAGGATGAAGGTGGCCGTGGAGAGGGAGAGGTGCTCCATCACGACGCTGATCATCGTGCGCACGAGGGTGCGCGAGTACGGCTGGAGCTTGCGGCTGAGCTGGAGGAGGGGCAGGAGGGTGTCGATGGCGTCGTCGCCGCGGCCGTCCAGCGCCTGAAGGCTTGCGATCGCGATGCCGTGCTGCGACGCGGTGCGGATGGGCTGGAACGCGAGGATCTCGGCGTCCATGCGCGCCGGTGTGAGGTCGCCGATGCGGTCGAACGCGTTGAGCTCGGCCAGCCACGCGCGCTCCGGGGCGAGGTCCCGCCAGTGCGCCTCGAGTTCGGCCCGGTGGGCCGCGAGGGTGTCGCGCCACGGTCCGGGCGGGTAGGGAACGAGGTTGGGATAGGGATCCTTGAAGGGGGGCGCCTTGAAGTTGCGCCCGAACGGGTGGTCCCTCCCGTAGCGCATCAGCACGCTAAAGCTCGCATCGGCGCCGGGAAACGCCGGCGACAGCTCCTCCACGGTGAGCGGGCGGCGGATTGCCGCGTCGTCATGCGCCAGGTACGAAAGCACGGCCCCAAGAACCACATAGCCAAGGCCGATGCGCCACCACGAGCGCGCCTGCAGCCGCCAGGAGGCCAGAAGGATCCCCAGGGTCGCCACAAGTAGCCCGGCGCCCGTGCCGACGGCGATCATCCCGTTCGGCTCATGGGAGCCGGCCATGCTCCAGCCCACGAGCAGCAATTCGAGGTGATCACTGAGCCGGGTGATCGCCGCGGCCACGCCGAGCAGCAGGAGCAGGGCGGCGACGACGGCCTGCAGCCCGAGCGCGGCCAGGCGAAGCCCGCGAAGGGGAGGGGGTCCCTCGGGGGCGGGATCGGGGGTGCTCACGTTGGGAAGGGTTCGCGTCGGGTGCGCCACGAGGGCAGTTCACCCATCCCCTTGGCGGGGTCTCGCCTCAGGCCTGCTGGGCCTTGGCTTCCAAAGCCGCCTTCACCCTCTCGGGCGACATGGGCAGCTCCAGCAGGCGGACGCCCGTCGCATCGTGGACCGCGTTGGCAATGACGGCGCCCGTCAGGATGATGGCAGGCTCGCCTCCGCCCCTTGGCGGCGTGTCGTCGGCCTCGAGGATCACGGTCTCAATCTTGGGCACCCACGAGAAGCGGGGCAGGGCGTAGCGGTCGAAGTTCGTGTCGCGGATCGCCCCGTCCTTGAAGTGGATCTCCTCCGAGAGCGCATAGCCCAGGCCCATCGTGATGCCGCCCTCCATCTGGATCTTCGCGCCCGCCGGGTTGATGACCAGGCCCATCTCCTGGACCCACAGGGCGCGCTTCACGGTGATCTTCCCGTCCTTTACGCCGACCTCGGCGATCGCGGCGACGTAGCTTCCGGCATCCTGGCCGCAGGCGACCCCTAGGCCCCGGCCGCTCGGGCCCTTTGCGGGCTGCCAGCCCCAGTGGTCGGCCGCGGCCTTGAGCACCCGTGTGAGCCGGGCGTCCTTGAGCTGGCGCAGGCGGAATTCGATCGGGTCCACGCCCGCCATCGACGCCAGCTGGTCGACGTGGGATTCGCGGGCAAAGGCGTTGTTGCTCGAGCCCGGCGCGCGCCACGCTCCGACCTCGAAGGGATGGTATCCGGGCGGCCCGTTGAAGCCTCCGACGGCCGCAGTCCGGTGGTGCGCGATGTCGTACAGGTGCTCGGACGCTCGGTCGCCTGAAAAGCGCACCTCGTAGTCCCAGAACGCGATCCTGCCGGCCGCGTCGAGCCCCGAATCCACCTTGATGACGGACGCCGGCCTGAAGGTGTCGTTGAAGAACTCCTCCTCGCGCGTCCACATCACCTGGACGGGGCGGCCCGTCGCCTTGGACAGGCGCGCGGCCTCGACAGCCTGCAGGTTGAAGGACTTGCCGCCAAAGCCGCCGCCGACAAACGGGGTGATGACCCTGACCTTCGGGATCGGCAGGCCGAGCGCCAGGGCGATCTCCTCCCTGGCGCCAAAGGGATTCTGGGTGGAGGCCCAGACGGTCGCGTGGTCCCCCTCCACATGGGCGAGCGCCGTGTGGGTCTCCATGGCCGCGTGGGCGACGTAGGCGCCCAGGTAGGTCTGGCTCAGGCGCCGGACGGCGAGCCCGCGGCCGACGTCAAGGTCGCCGCCCTGGGCCACGACCCGGGCCTCGAGCTTCGCCTGCTCCAAGTGGGCGTAGATCGTCCTGTCGTCCAGCTTGGACGGGGACGGCTCGAACTCGGCGCGGACCTTTCCCAGCGCGTCTTCCGCGGCATCGGGCAGCGCGTGCAGGACGGCCATCAGGTCGGGTTGCTGGACGATGACAATGCCCTCGGTCCCCTTGAGCCCCGAGGTGTCCACCCGCTTCAAAACGGCCCCGTGCGCGGGAGCGCGCAGGATGCTGGCGTAGAGCATTCCGGGAAGGCGCACGTCTCCCGCATAGACCGCCCTGCCCGTCACCTTTTCTCGGGAGTCCTTGCGCAGGAGCGGTTTGCCAATGATCCGGAACTGATCCGGGGTCTTCAGGTTTGGTTTCGCCGTCA
The DNA here is from genome assembly GCA_003164715.1 of Opitutaceae bacterium. GTDB lineage: Bacteria > Verrucomicrobiota > Verrucomicrobiia > Opitutales > Opitutaceae > Palsa-1447. Next base: position 7,729 of record PLTZ01000031.1, read on the forward strand.
CCTGGCGCTCAATCTTCTTTCCCATGGTCAGCTGGCCGTAGGTGATCTTCCTTGCCGGATCCTTGGTGTCGGTGACGACGCCCAGATGGACCGAAAGCTGCGCCACGGGGACCTGCAGCGTCTCGGCCGCCTCTTCCAGCAAGGCTCCCCTGGCCTCCGCCGCAGCCGTCCTCCAGACGGTGCCGAACGTCTGGGTGGTTTGGGAGCCCCAGGTGCCCTGGTCGAACGGGCACAGGTCCGTGTCGCCCATGACCATGCTGATGTCGTCGACGGAAACGTCGAGGTCCTCGGCGAGCATCTGGGGCAGCGAGGTGATCGGACCCTGGCCCATCTCGATCTTGCCCGTGAAGCACGTCACGTGGCCGTTCTCGTCAATGTGCAGGAAGGCGTTGAAGTCCCCTGTCGGCTTGGGGCGCACCGTGACCGGATGCGCCGCCTCCGACACCTCGGCGCCCGCGGTCCGGCCGAGGACGACCCATACGAAGAGGCCCGTGCCCAGGCGCTTGACAAACTCACGGCGCGTCGGGAGCAACGCCTCGTCCTGCACGGGTGCACCCGGCCTGAGCGATAGGGGCGAGCGGTTCATGGCGACTGGGTCCCCCTCATGGCGGGCGCGGCCTCGAGGATCGCGTCGACGATCCGCACGTGCGCGCCGCAGCGGCAGAGATTGTCGTCCATCCCCGCGACGACCTCCTCGCGGGTCGGGTTGGGGTGCCTGAGCAGGAAGTCGTAGGCCGTCAGGATCATGCCGGCCGTGCAGTAGCCGCACTGCAGGGCGTCATGGGCGATGAACGCCTCCTGGAGCGGGTGGAGCTTCTCGCCTTCGGCCAGCCCCTCGATGGTCACGACATCGGCGCCGTGCACCGACTGGATGTCCACCGAGCATGACCTCACCGCGCGGTGGTCCACCAGGACCGTGCACGCGCCGCATTGGGCGATGCCGCAGCCGTATTTCGCTCCGTTTAGCCCGAGGTCGGTCCGCAGGACCCAGAGAAGGGTCCGGTCCGGGGCCACGCTCAGCTGCACGGGTTTTCCGTTCAGGCGGAATGAGACGTTGGCGGCGGGCATTGGGATGGATCGGCCGCGGCACCCTGACCCAAGGGATCGGGGGCGAGCCTGAGGAGGGCAACATTGTGGAACGCCGGCTGCCAAATGTCCATCCTTGGTGGCAAGCGCGACTCTTGTAAGTTTGGGGAGTTTCCCCACGCTGGCCCCGAATCAGCCCCTCTCCCGCCAACAGAGAAGAGTAAGGAGATCCATGAAGGCGTTTTTGACCTGCCGGTTGCCGGCGATACCCATTTGCGAAGGCCCGCCGATGACGCGGCGGGTTCATGCGCGGAGGTCGGCCTTCGCCAAGTCGCTCCTTATGTTAGCCGTTGGGGCGCTCGTGGCGCTCGGTTGCGGTTGCGGGACCGTGCCCGCCGCGGGTGGGCCGGGCGCCAAGGATGAGATCTTCTACCTGATCTTCGTCAGGAGCTTTCGCGACAGTAACGGCGACACCAAGGGCGACCTCAGGGGCATCGAGGACGAGCTGGACTATCTCCAGGGCCTCGGGGTCACCACGATCGTGCTGACCCCGCTGTACAAGTCGCCATTCTACCATAGCTACTTCGCGACGGATTTCTCGAGGATCGATCCGGCCTACGGGACGGAGGCCGACTTCCGCCGCCTGGTGCGGGCGCTGCACGGGCGCGGGATGAAGATCTTCATCGACGAGGAGGTGCAGTACGTCACCGCGGATCACGAATGGTACAGGGACGCGATCGACAACCCGAAATCGCGATTCAGCCGCTTCATCCCGTTCCGAGGGCCGGGAAATACGCTGCCCGAGTCCGGCCCCTACGGTCTGCTCGACCTTCCGTCCTACGACGGGACGAAGGTCCGCGTCGCCACGGTGAACCTGTACGATCCCGGGGTGCTGGAGTACCAGACGAGGATGTTCGAGTACTGGATGAACCCGGGCGGAGCAAATGCCGACGACGGCGTCGACGGCTTCAGGATCGACCACATGATGGACGACCTCGACTCAAGGAAGATCCTGGTCAACCTGTTCGCGCGGTTCTGGACCCCGCTATTCGAGAAGCTGAGGGCCGAGAATCCCCATGTCCGGATCCTTGCGGAGCAGGCCGACTGGGGCTACGGCGACGACTTCCTCATCCGCGGGGGCGTCGACCTGGTGTACGACTTCCCGCTGCGCGGGGCGATCGTGTCGTTCGACAAGAAGAAGATCACCGGGGCGGTGGCCGAGACCTGGAGGAGGACGCCGGCGGGCAAGGGGCAGCTCATCTTTATCGAGAACCATGACACGAACCGCTTTGCATCCGAGGTCGGCGGGGACGTGCGCCGCGAGAGGGTGGGCGCCGCCCTGAACCTGCTGCTCAAGGGGATCCCGCTCATCTATTACGGCCAGGAGCTCGGCATGGAGGGCAGGCAGTTCCACGGGTGGAATTCGGACGCCAACGACATTCCGGTGCGGGAGGCCTTTCCCTGGACGGAGACCGTCGGACCCGGGATGGCCGTGTGGTACAAGGACTCGGGGCCCTGGTGGACCCGGAGCCCGCTGGAAAAGGGCGGCTACGTCTCGCTCGAGGCCGAGGCGAAGGATCCCGGCTCGCTCCTGGCCTACTACAAGGGCCTGATCGCGCTCCGAAGGACGCATCCCGAACTGGTGTCCGGGGACCAGGCGATTCTGGCGGACGATAATGACCGCGTGTTCGTGTTCGAGCGCTTCAGCGGAGCGCGCCGGACCCTGGTTGCGGTCAATCTCTCCAACGCGCCCGCGACTGCGCGCGTGGCCGCGAGCGAGGCCGCTCCCGCGCCGCAGGCCGCGCTGCTGCGCAACGCCGCCACGGGGGACGCGCTCGCCCGCGGCGGCGACGGAAGCTTCGCCATCGCGCTGCAGCCGTACGGCGTTGGCATTTTCGAGGTTTCGCCGCCGAACTAGGCGCGCCCGGAACCCGGGCCGTCACCCAGCAAAGGCATCATGAACCGACCGTCCCGCCATGAGCGACACACCCAAAGGTAGGACGCCCGTGCGCGTTGCCATCATCGGCACGGGGAGCATGGCGCACACGCATGCCGCCCAGTTCCTCGGCTTGAGCGGCTGCCGCCTGGTCGCCGCATGCGACGTCGACCGGCCGCGTGCGGAGGCCTTCGCCATGAAGTTCGCAATCCCTAAGGTATTCACCGGGGTCGACGCGCTGATCAAAGGGGCCGAATTCGACGCCGCCTCGGTCGTTACGCCGGACGCCCAGCACGCCCCCACCGCTCTGCGGTGCCTGCGCTCCGGGAAACACGTCCTTTGCGAGAAGCCGCTGGCGACGAGCTATCGCGAGGCGCTCCGGATGGTCGCCGCTGCGCGGCGCGCCGGCACCGTCAACATGGTCAACCTCTCCTACCGCAACTGGGCCGCCCTCGAGGGCGTGGCGGATGCCGTGCGCCGCGGGGAGATAGGGGAGGTGCGCCATGTCGAGGCCAGCTACCTCCAGGGTTGGCTCCTGAGCAGCACCTGGGGGGATTGGCGGAGGACCCCGGCCCTCCTGTGGAGGCTGTCGACCCGCCATGGCAGTCGCGGTGTCCTGGGGGACTTGGGCGTGCACCTGGTGGATTTTGCGACCTACCCGGCGGGGCCGATCTCCCGGGTTCATTGCAGACTCAAGACCTATGCGAAGGCCAGGGGCGGCCGTGTCGGGGGCTACGTGCTCGACGCGAACGATTCGGCGGTGATGGTGGCCGAGTTCGCTAATGGCGCGATCGGCACCCTGCACACCACGCGCTGGTGCGGCGGGCACGAGAACCATCTCTTCCTGCGCATCGCGGGCAGCAAGGGGACGGTTGAGATGGACTCCGAACGCTCGACCGCGCGGTACCGGATCTGCGCGGGCGCCGACCTTGACGGCGCCAGATGGCGCGAGAGGAACGGGCGGCTCGTTCCCGATATCTACCGGCGCTTCATTGCCGCGATCCGGTCGGGCGGCCCATACGCCCCGGACTTCGCGCGCGGGGCCGCCGTCCAGAAGGTCCTTGAGGCATGCTTTGCGTCCGACGCCCGCGGCGTTCCCGTGAAGGTTTGAGCCACATCGGGGATTCCCGCGCCTGGGGCCCATTCCGGGCACCCCGCCCTGAAGGGCGCCTGGTTCACCGCGGCCGGACTCCCAACCGGCCTCTTCAGAGGCAATGGCACGAAACTTGCCGCCTCCGGGGCCTCGAATGCCTCCTTGGAGAGAGTGGATTGCTATGCAGGTCGGGGACCTACTGCACGAGGTAGACCTCGATTAGCGCCGCGCCGCCATAGCCGCTCACACTGGAGACCTGGGCCGTGTAGCCGCCCGGGGCAAGCGTGACAAGAATCGCCGAGTCCTCGCTTGTCGGGTCGTTCCAGGCGAAGGCCCCGACCCGCGCCGCCGCGCTTGCGATTTGCGAATCCCCGCCCCAGCCGAGATTCGAGGCGATCAGGTTCTGGTTGCCGTCAAAGAGCTGAAGCTGGGGGTCGGCAATCGTTGCCTGGACACCGAATGCCGCGAGGGCAGGTCCCGACGCGCGGATTAGGACCGTGTCGGCGGTTGTCCCCGAGATGACAAAGCCCGCGATCAATATGTTGTCGCCGGCGGCGACGAAACCGCGGGAGGACACGTTGACGAGCTGGCTGCCCGTGCCGCCAGCGTCGGCGTCATAGATCTCCGCGAGGGCCACGCCGTTTGCGTAAGAGGCGACGGCGATCTGCGAGGTGTAGCCCCCGGCGGGCAGCGTGATCTTGACCGCACAATCGGCAGATCCCTGGGGGAGCCCGAATGCGCCCACCTGGGCGAAGTCGCCGCTCGTCGCGTCGACCGGGGACGCCTTCCCTGACCATGAAGCCGCGGGCTGCGTCGGGGCGTTCTGCCAGCCGGTGTCAACGGTGATCAGACTGGGCGGACTTCCTGCGTCATAGAGCGAGAGGATCGGGGTCTGCAGCGCGTCGGAAAGCCCGAAGGAGGCGAGCGCGGGCCCGATGCCGCGCAACACGAGGGACTTTGGGCCCTGTCCTCGGATGACGAATCCGGCCGTCAGGGCCTCCGGAATGGCGTTGAGACCTTCCGAGACGTAGGCGCGGGTGGAAAGGTTGATGATGCGGCCGGGGTCCGCGCTTGAGACGACGGTCAGGGCCGCCGCGGAGCTGGTTACGCTTCCCGTACTGTTGGTGACCGTGCACGCGTAATCCCCGGCGTTTGCCGTCGTCACGCCTCCGTAGATGAACAGCGTCGGGGAGGACGAGCCTGATATGCCGTTTCCGTCCGACAGGGGCGCGCCATTGAACGACCAGGCGTAACCCGGGGAGGGCCTGCCGTTCGCCGCCGCGTTGAACACGACGGGCGAGCCGAAGTTCACCGTCTGGGGCCGTGGCGCGGCCGTGATCGACGGGGCGACCGCGCTCGGCACGCCATCCAGCACCACCACGGTGCCGTCCGCGTCGCCGCATGCGACGTAGACCCTGTTCGTGGTCGGGTTCACGACGACCCCGAAGGGGTAGCTCCCCGCGTAGACCGTGGATGAGGTGTTGGTAAAGCCGTCTATCACCGTCACGCTTCCCGCGGCGTCCAGGTTTGCGACGTAGATCACGTTTGTCACCGGGTTTACCGCGATTGCAGCCGGAATGCGTCCCGTCACGATCAGCGATGTGGCCCTCGTGGCTCCATCGATTGCCATCACGCTCCCGTTGCCGTCGTCGTTCACAGCATAGATCTTGTTTGTCGTGGCATTCACGGCGATGGCCACGAATTGGAATCCCGTGCCGACGCTGGAGTACCTGTCGGTCGCCCCGTCGATGATCGATACCGCGCTGCCGTCCAGGTTCGCGACATAGACCATGTTGGTCGCCGAGTCCACGGCGATGGCGCTGGGATAGGCGCCGGGCGTGCCCGTCGCAGATAAGGAATTTGTGGCCCCGTCGACTACCAGCACGCTGCCGCCCTCATAGGGGTCCAGGATGAAGATCTTGTTTGTCACCGGATTCACCGCGATGGCGGCGGGAAAGGTGTTCGGGGCGATAGTCGTTGTCGTGTTGGTGGCCCCATCGATCACCGTCACGTTGCCGTAGATGATGTCGACGCTGTTCGTGTTGCTGACGTAGATCTTGTTTGTCGCCGAATTCACGGCGATGGCGTTTGGGCCCATTCCAATGGCGACGGTCGACGTCGAGTTTGTGGCGCCGTCGATCACCGTCATGGTGTTGCTGGCGTTGTTTGTGACGTAGATCTTGTTCGTCACCGTGTTCACGCCGATCGCGTTGGGACCTGTTCCCACCGCGACCTTGGTCGTGGCGTTCGTCGCCCCATCGATCACCGTCACGTAGTTGCCGGAACTGCTGGCGACATAGATCTTGTTTGTCACCGGGTTCAGAGCCACTGCGGAGGGAGCGGGCCCCGTAGCGATGGTGGTTACCACCTGCTGCGCCAGGGCTGGCAGGCCCGTGCCTGCCGCGACAAGGAGGCATGCGAGCCGCACCAACGCGGCACGGAGGGCCGCTGCCAGGTCAGCTGGCCGGCCGGGCCGATCAATCCGGCGCGATGGGGACGCTTGCATGATTGGGGATGGTTCCGGTCTGATTGTCCGCGGTCGCTCCTGCGGTCCGGGGCGTACAGATGCGTGCGTGGAGATTCGTGGGTTTTCGCTGGGCTTCAGGAGGTATTTTTTGCATGCGCCGTGCCACATGTCCCGAATCAGCACTAAACCATTTTGGAGAAATGGGTAACAATTTCTGCGGCATGCCACCCGTATTGCGACATGGGAGGGAACGGTTGTGTGCAACCGTTGCGGGATTCCGGCGAGATTTTGGATTTGTGACATCCACCCAATCCGGCGCGTTCGCACCCAGGGCGTTGAACCTGCCGTCGAAGCGGCTGCGGTGGGGCGCCGGGTGGCATTGTGTCCTGGATGCAGGGAGCCGTTGCACGGCGACGAAGAAGACATGGCCAACCCGGACCCACAGATGCAGCCGAACCGAGGCTTCCTTCCGGCGCACGGCGTCGCAGATTCGCGTGAACCCGCCGGCAACCGCGGCTTCCTGGGGGATTTGGGCGTGTACCTCGTGGACTTAGCCACCTATCCGGCGCCCGCGGCCTCATTGTTTATAGCCGATCTGCCGTAGGAATCCCTTCCGCCAGGCGATGTCCGCCTCGCCCTCGACGCCCTTCGGACCGGAGCCGTCGATAACGCCGACAACCCCGCGGCCGAGTTCCGTCGCCGCCACAATCACCTCAGTCGGGTTCGCCGTGGCGCAGACGATGTGGCAGACCTCCGGCACGGCCTTCAGCGCGTTGAGGACGTTCACGGGGAAGAACCCGTCTGCGAGAAACACGAAGAACGTGTGGCCCGCGCCGACCGCAAGCGCGTTCGTCTTTGCCAACTCTATCATGGTGGCATCGGTGCCGGACCAGCGCACGAGGCACTTCCCCGATGCCTCGCAGAACGCCAGGCCGAACTTGATGCCCGGAACCGTGTTCACGAGCGCCTCGTGCACGTCCTCGACCGTCTTGATGAAGTGGGCTTGGCCGAGGATGAAGTTGGTGGTTTCCGGCTTTCCGATCCTGACCGTGGTCAGCTGCATGGCGCGCCTGCCTTTCGTATTTTTGTTGGCTCTTCTTCCGCCCGATGAACCCACCCGGCGGACGGGGTCCTGTTCGGATCCAGCTTCTCGCACCCCAGCCGCGAGCCGTCAAGGGCAGGGGAGCCCCCGAGGGGAGCGTGATGCCGTCATTGGCCTAAGACCGTCAATTGCGCCTGGTTGCGATCACGACGGAATCGTTTCCTTCGCCGTGGAGAACGAGCCGCGCCCCGACGAATCCGGCCTGCCGGAGATCCGCCTTCAGCTCGCCAAACGTGAAGGTGCCCCCCGTCGGCGTTCCCACGAGCATGTTGACCGCGAACAGGGCGCCCGCGCGGGGTGCCGTGCGGGATTCCTTCATTACAACATCCCTTATCGCGATTCGCCCTCTAGGCTCCAGCGCGCGGAATACCCTCCGGAAGAGCTCCCGATTCTGCTGCCTTGAATTCTGGTGGACGATGGCGCTGACCCAGGCAAGGTCGGCTCCCATAGGGAGTTCGTCCCGGTAGAAGTCGCCCGCCACGAGCCGAACCCTTCCGGCCGGCGTGGCCTTTCCCAGCCGCCTTCGGGCCATCGCTATGACGTGCGGGAGGTCGAAGATCGTTGCCCTGCTCTTGGGATTGGACGCCAGAAATGCGAGGGTCCACGTTCCGGAGGCCCCGCCGACATCCAGAAGATGCTTGAACGGCATCGGCTGGATCCTCCGGATGAGCCCGGGGGCTGTGCAGGAGCTAAGGTCGTGCATGCCTCCGATGAAGGCCGCGGTGTCCTTCCTCATGCCCCGGACGCTTGGAACGCGTTCCGCAGGCCGGCCCGTTCTCGCCACCCTGGCCAGTTGGGCCCATCGGCGCATGCAATTGGCGTGATGCTGGCTCATGGCCAGAACGCTCCTGCTCCCACCGGCCGTCAAAACCGAGGCGACGTCCGGGGGCACGCCGTAGCGCCCTCCTCTTTTCCTGAGCAGGTCCATGGCGGCGAGGGCGTCCAGCACGACTGTAACGGCGCGCAGGTCGCCCCTGACCCGTCGTGCGATCTGTCCCGCAGTCAGCCGGCGACCGGCTAACGCGCCAAAAAGCTCGAGGTCGGCCGCCGCCGCGAGCACGCATGGTTCACGGTACCCGCTTGCCAAAGCCAGGACTTTGCTAGCGGTCCAATTGCTCCTCATGAGAACAATCTGACCCGAAACGAGGCGCACGACAATCCCATCCGGGGCAGGCCATGCGGCAGAAACCCCGAATGGACGCTGCCCCGTTGGTCCAGCCGGCTGTCCAATCTTGGCATTGTCTGCAGGGGGATTTGGGGATAACATATTCGAGTCGGAAGGAGATGGGGACTTTATGCAGGAGCGAATTGAATTTTCCGGGTTGATGCCGCATGCGCCGATTCTCGTACCGGGTGTGGGAGGCGAGCGCCTCGTCCATGTCGAGCGCACGGCCCGTGCGATGGGCATTGTCGCCAGCCGCGCGCTGGCGACGGAACCGGACACCGTGGTGGTGATTTCGCCGCACTCGCCCAGGCGCCCGGGCGCTTTCGGGCTTTGGCACACACCGAGGCTTTGCGGCTCGCTGGACCAGTTCGGATCGCCGGAGGACCGCGTCGACCTGCCGCTGGACCGGGGCTTCACCGACCGGATGGAGCGCGAGGCGGAGCGCCTGGGGCTCCGGACCTGGCGGATCGTCGATGAGCCTTTGGATCACGGAGCCTTGGTGCCGCTCTGCTACCTCACGTCGGCCGGGTGGAAGGGGCCAACCGTGATCGTCGGCCTGAACTACCCGGGAGAGGGCGGGTTGGACAAACTCGGCCAGGCCATTGCCGCCACGGCAATGGGGCTCGGCCGGCGAACGGCGGTCATCGCGAGCGGCGACATGAGCCACAGGCTCATCCCGACGGCGCCGGCGGGCTATGACCCCGAGGCGCGCCGCTTTGACGACGCATTCATTAACCTATTGCGAAAGGGAGCGTTCGGGGAGCTCAGGCAAATCAACCCGGCCCTTCAGGAGCGGGCCGCCGAGGACGTCGTGGACTCCACCCTGGTGGCCTTGGCGGCCTGCGGCCACCAGGCTGCGGGCCATCACGAGGTGCTCAGTTACGAGGGGCCGTTTGGCGTCGGTTACGGCGTGGCGATCCTTTTCGAGCGGGAGCGACCGGGGAGCGCAGGCCCCGCAGCCTCAGGAACCGAGGGCAGGAAGGTCTCGCGCTTTGAGGAGCTGCCTGCCCTCGCGCGGTGCGCGGTCGAGGCCAGGCTGCTCAGCGGCCCGGCGCAGCCGCCGTTTATCGCCTGTGGAGAGCTCGCGAGGCCGGGCGCCGTGTTCGTGACCGTGAGAAGCGACACGGGCGAGTTGCGCGGATGCCGGGGAGTCACCGAGCCGCTCGGGCCGGATCTCGTCTCGGAAACCTGGCGGTGCGCCGTGGCCGCGGCCATCCATGACGGGCGTTTCCCGCCGGTCACGGCCGCGGAGCTGCCGCACATGCGATTCACCGCCACCGTGCTCGGGCAGCTCGAGCCGGTAGCCTCTCCCAGGGACCTCGACCCGGCCGTCTACGGAGTTCTGGTGTCGGCCGCCGACGGGCGCAGGGGAGTGCTGCTGCCCGCCATCGAGGGCGTCGGCTCGGTGGGTGAGCAGCTCGCGATTGTTCGGGAAAAGGCGGGTATTTCGGACGACGAGTCCATTCAGATTGAGCGGTTCACGGCGAAGACCTTCAAGGAGGCGCCGCCTGGACCGGCGGGAGGCGACCATGATGCTGGCTGATGACCCGCGCTTGTCCGCCCACGCGGCGCGCTGGTGGACAAAACGGCCCGACGGCCGCATCGAGTGCAGGCTGTGCCCGCGCTACTGCAAGCTGCAGAACGGGCAGAAGGGGTTCTGCTTTGTCCGCCAGCGTACGGGCGACGAGATGGTGCTTAGCACCTACGGCCGGAGCAGCGGATTCTGCATCGATCCGATCGAGAAGAAGCCGCTCAACCATTTTCTGCCGGGCACCAGCGTGCTGTCGTTCGGCACGGCGGGGTGCAACCTCGGCTGCAGGTTCTGTCAGAACTGGGATATCAGCAAGGCGCGGGAGTTCGACAGGCTTACCGATGCCGCGTCGCCCGAGCTGATTGCAAACACGGCGCGGCGCCTCGGCTGCCGTTCGGTGGCGTTCACCTACAATGATCCCGTAATCTTCGCAGAATACGCCATCGATGTCGCAAAGGCGTGCCGCGAGAGGGAAGTCAGGACCGTGGCAGTGACCGCAGGCTACATTACCGATGAGGCCCGGCCGGAGTTCTTCCAGGCCATGGATGCCGCGAATGTGGACCTAAAGGGATTCACGAAGGAATTCTACGAGCGGCTCTGCTTCGCCCGGCTGCAGCCGGTGCTCGACACCCTGGTATACCTGCGCAGGGAGACCGACGTCTGGCTCGAGGTCACGACGCTGCTGATTCCGGGGCAGAACGACGGCAGCGATGAAATCGAGCGGGCTTCCGACTGGTTCGCCGCCAATCTCGGGCCCGACGTGCCGTGGCACTTCACCGCGTTCCATCCCGACTTCAGGATGCTCGGCGTTCCACCGACCCCCTCGGCCACGCTTAATCGCGCGCGCGATATCGCGCGCTCCAAGGGCCTGAAGTACGTCTATACCGGCAACGTGTTCAGCCGCGCGGGAGGGAGCACCTGGTGCCCGTCGTGCGGCGCGCTCCTGATCGAGCGCCAGGGGTACGAGTTGGGCTCCTACACTCTGGAACGCAACCGCTGCAGCGCATGCGGCTGCGCCATTGCGGGACGCTTTGAGAGCCATCCGGGGACCTGGGGGGCGCGCCGCGAACCGGTGCGGCTAAGTTGAAGGAGGCGGCCTGTGCGCCGGATGCCCGGGCCGAAGGGGCTCTTTGGGCAGCGTTCGCTTAAAGTCATTGAAACCCCCACCGGAGCGGTTGCAGTAGGAGGCTGCGCGGCTTCTTGCCCCGAGCGCAGGGGTCCGCAGTCGGCCCTAGCAACCAACATATGGCGAACCCAGCCCCCCTGAATCCGTCGGCCACTCGAATCCGCCCGGCGCGGAACACGCAGGTTGCGCGCGGGCCGTCCGACTTCCGTGGAAGTCCCGTCCGGCCGCGCGCCGCGGGCGCGAGGCCTCGCGGTGGGGTGCGTGTGCTGCACCGGTGGGCCGTCCCGGCGCTCGCGGCTCTCTTCTTCCTTGGCTGCACGGGCGCGTCGGCCGCTGAGCCCCGGTCGATCGCAGTCGTGTGGAGGGACGGCGGCGCAAAGGGGCGCATCATCGTTCGGCGCGGGGAGATCATGCGCAGCGGGGTGGGGGACATCTCGGCGGACGGGTCCTATTCATGCGCGAATTCCCGCAGAATCGAGCTGTCGGTAATCGGGTCGGACGCGCCCGCGAACCCCGGGCGCACGCTGGTCACGGTGCAGGACGAGAGGGCCCCCTTCACGTTCTTCCTGGGCGACGTCATGGCCGACTATCCCATTTGGATTCCCGCCTACGGCGTCGCCGTGACGCAGGCGCGCGACCGCCGCGGCTATGAGCAGATTGCCGCGGAACTGCGCTCCCGCGGCCTAAAGTCGGACCTCGGCCGGATCGAGAGCGAGCTCGAGGAGACGTTCGAGGGGGCGGCAAAGGTCGTCCGCGACCAGAAGGTCGAGACGTGGCTCGGGCTCGGACGGGACGTTCGGATCTTCGGCGTGGGCCCGCGCCTTGACTGGATCCAGCCGCGCTATCCGTACACGGGGTACCCTGTCGTTCCGGGGGACAAGGACACGCCCCAATTGCAGCTGATGCTCGGCCGGGGCTGGGGCGCGACCGAGGGCGTCCACCGCCGGCTGGACGGGGGCGTGCTTCCCATTCTCACCGGCACCAGGATTGACGGCGACGTGACCTATCGGGCCACGTTCTTCGCCTCGCTTGAGTCGAGCCCGCTGCGCGTCGGCAACGTCCGGGGCACCCACTTCCTCGTGGCTGACGGCCTGGGGGCCGGACACATGTTCACGCCGGGCCAGCAGGCCGAGTTCGACCGCCTGAAACCCGGGGAATTGGACAGGGCTGAGGAGACGGTCCTCTACTCGAGGGTGGTCGCCTTGAACACGGGCGCGGTGCCGCGCTACGCCTTCGTCAAGGTCCCGGCCGGCGCGCCTGAGTGGGGGGGCAGCTTTGACGGCGGCAGGGGGTGGGGCCGGGTCAAGTCGGGCCAGGTCTACCTCGTGGGCAAGCTCAACGGCCACGCCCTTCCACAGGAGGAGTCCTCGAAGCTTCTGGCCCCGGGCGAGGAGGCCACGTTCGACTTCTTCGTGCCGCACAGGCCGATACCAGCGGAGCGGGCCCCGGCCCTTGCCGGGCAGGACTTCGGGGCGCGCCTCGGGGAGGCCCGCGCCTACTGGCGCGCGAAACTCGATACCGCCGCGAAGGTCCGCCTTCCGGACCCGCGGGTGAACGAGATGATCCAGGCGGGCCTGCTGCACCTGGACCTGGTCACCTACGGGATCGAGCCCCTAGGGACGCTGACCTCGCAGATCGGCATCTACAACGCCATCGGCTCGGAGAGTTCGCCGATCATCCAGTTCATGGACTCGATGGGCTGGCACGAGGAGGCGGGCCGTGCGCTCGGGTATTTTCTCGAGAAGCAGCACGACGACGGCTTCATGCAGAATTTTAGCAACTACATGCTGGAGACCGGCGCGGTCCTCTGGAGCCTCGGCGAGCACTACCGCTACACACGTGACCTTGAATGGGTTCGCGGGATCGAGCCGAAGGTGCTGAAGGCCGCCCGGTACCTGCGCGACTGGCGCCGCCGGAACGAAAGAGAAGAGCTGCGGGGCGGGGGCTACGGGATGCTGGACGGCAAGACCGCGGACCCGGAGGACCCCTTCCGTTCGTTCATGCTCAACGGCTACGCCTACCTGGGCTTCGCGCGGGTTGCCGAGATGCTGGAGGCGATCGACCCGCCGGAGGCCCGCGTCTGGCGGGAGGAGGCGCAGGGTCTAAGGAAGGACATCCGCACCGCCTTCTTTGAGACGATGGCGAAATCCCCGGTGGTTCCCCTGGGCAACGGAAGCTGGGTGCCGACCGCGGCGCCCTGGGCGGGCTACAGCGGCCCGGTGATGCTTCAGGCCGACGGAGGCAGCTGGGACAGCCATGGCACCGTCACGACCCGGGACTCGCTGCTCGGGCCGATTTATCTCATCTTCCAGGAGGTCATCGATCCGGCCGAGCCCGCGGCGTCCTTCCTCATTTCATACCACAGCGAGCTGATGACGGACCGCAACGCGGCCTTCAGCCAGCCCTACTACAGCCGGCACGCGTGGGCGCACCTGCAGCGGGGCGAGGTGAAGCCCTTCCTGAAGACCTATTACAACACCGTCGCCAGCCTCGCGGACCGTGAGACCTACACCTTTTGGGAGCATTATTTCGGGCAGAGCCCGCACAAGACGCACGAGGAGGGCTGGTTCCTCATGCAGACCCGGTGGATGCTCTACCTCGAAAGGGGCGACACGCTCAACCTCCTGCCGGGGATACCTAGGGACTACCTATCCGGCGGCAGGACGCTGGAGCTCAATGGGGTGGCCACGTACTTCGGGCCGGCATCGCTCCATGCGGAGGCTTCGGCGGACGAGACCCGCGTCACGGCTCACGTCGAATGCGACTCGGAGCGCAGGCCGCGGACGGTCCGGATACGCCTTGCGCACCCATCGGGGCTCAGGCCCCTGAAGGTCGGCGGCGGAACCTACGACGCCGCCACGGAGACCGTGAGCATCTCCCCGTTTTCCGGCACGGCCGACGTGCAGCTCGAGTTTGCGCCCACCCGCTGAGGGTGGAGCCGCGCCCGGCGCATGAGGGGTCAGGCGATCGCGCCGACCTCGACCCACGCCCGCTTCCTCCACGACTCGAGGCCCTTCTCGGCGAGCTGGACTCCCTTCGCTCCCTCAAGGAGGGTCCACGGGAACGGCTCGTCGTTCACGACGTGCCGCAGGAAGAGCTCCCATTGCGCCTTGAAGGCGTTGTCATGGGACGGGTCGTCCGGCATCTTCCTCCAGCCGTCGAAGAACTTGATGGGTTGCTCGATGTCCGGGTTCCACACGGCCCGAGGCGTGTCCTCGGCGCTTTGGGTCCAGCAGTCGCGCAGGCCGGCCACGGCGGATCCGCGGGCGCCGTCTACATGGAGGGTGAGCAGGTCGTCGCGCCTCACGCGGGTGCACCACGAGCTGTTGAACTGGACGATGAGCCCCTGGTCGGTCTGCATGGTGGCGTAGAAGGCGTCCTCGGCCGTGCACGCGTAGGCACGTCCCTGCTCGTCGCGGCGCTCGGGGACGTGCGTGGCGCACAGGCAGGAGATGGCGGCGACCTTCCCGAAGAGGTTGTCGATCACGTAGCGCCAGTGGCAGAGCATGTCGATGGCGATGCCGCCGCCGTCCTCCTTGCGGTAGTTCCACGAGGGGCGCTGCGCCGGCTGCTTGTCGCCCTCGAACACCCAGTAGCCGAACTCCCCGCGCACGGAGAGAATCCGCCCGAAGGAGCCCGAGTCGATGAGCGCCCTCAGCTTGCGCAGCCCTCCGAGCCAGAGTTTGTCCTGCACGACGCCGTTCTTCAGGCCCGCGGCCACGCACTCCCGGTAGAGGGCCGCCGCGGTCGCCGTGTCGGCGGCGGTGGGCTTCTCGCAGTAGATTGCCTTCCCGGCGGCGATGGCCTGCCGGACGGCCGCGGCCCGGCGGTCCGTGGTCTGCGCGTCAAAGTAGATCCGGTTGAAGGGGTCGGCGAGCGCAGCCTCGAGGCTCGGCGCGACGCGGGAGACGCCGTGGGCCTCGGCGAGCGCCCGGACCTTGTCCGGATTGCGTCCGACAAGGATCGGGTCGGGCAGGATCATGTCCCCGTTGGCGAGGCGGACGCCGCCCTGCCCGCGGATGGCCAGCACCGAGCGGATCAGGTGCTGGTTGGTCCCCATGCGCCCCGTGACGCCGTTCATGATGATGCCGATGGTGTGCGTTTTCATGCCGAGGTTATCTGGTTGGCGCCGCGGCCCCGCGGGGGCGTCATGCGTGCGCAAGGTAGGCAGCCTTGATGTCCGCGAGGTACTGAGCCTGGTCCGTGGCCCACAGCCGGCGCGAGAAGATCTCGACCTCGACGAAACCCCTGAACCCGGCCTCTTCGACCCATCCGCGGATCTGCCGGATCGGGATGCAGCCTTCGCCCATCAGGCCGCGGTCCTCGAGGAGGTCGACGGTGGGCGTCCGCCAGTCAGAGACGTGAAAGGCGAAGAGCGTTCCCTCGCGCCCGCAGGCCCGGATCTCGCCCTCAAGGCGGTCGTCCCACCACGTGTGGTACACGTCGACGGCGATCCCGAGCCAGGGGGAGGCGAGCTGCCTGCAGGTCGCGCGGGCCTGGCCCATGGTGCTCACGGCCGAGCGGTCGGCGGCGTACATGGGGTGCAGCGGCTCGATGGCGAGCCGGACCCCGGCGGCCGCGGCGTGCGGGAGCACGGAGGCGATGCCCTCGGCGATCTGCCCGCGCGACCGCGCCAGAGGCTGGTCCTGCGCGGAGCCGCAGACGAGCACGACGAGCGGGGCGCCGAGCGCGGCGGCCTCGTCCACGCACCGGCGGTTCTCGTCGATCGCCCTCTCGCGGCCCTCGGCCGACGCGGCCGGGAAGAACCCCCCGCGGCACAGCGACACAACCGTGAGGCCGTGGTCGCGCAGCAGCTGCCCCGCGGCGGCGGGCCCTGTCCCGGCGAGCGCGTTCCTCCAGACGGTGACGCCCTTCACGCCGGCGTCGGCGTAGCGGCGGGCGCACTGCGCGAGCGTCCACGGCTTCGTGGTCATCGTGTGGAGGCACAGGCGGGACGCGTCGGTGAGGGGAGGGGCCATGGCGGCGCGCGACCTATAGGCCGAAGAACGTGTAGTGGGGCTTGCGCTCGGCCATCCGCTTGATGAGCAGCGCGAGCTCCCGGGCATGGTAGTCGCCCCACATGCTCGATTCGCCGCAGGGGACCTTCCGGCCCGCCGGCACGTGGTCCCATCCCCGGGGCCGGTGGTAGACCGTGTGGAGCAGGAGCCCCTGGTGGCGCGGCGAGGTGGAGAGGTAGGGCTCGCTGAAGATCGTCCGGGCGATGGTGAGCCCGGCGGCGAGGTAGCGGTCGCCGGCCCCGGACGGGCGCCTGGCGAGCAGATACCGTCCGAGCCTGACGAGGCCCTGCGCCGCGATGGCCGCAGCCGAGCTGTCGACCGGCTCGTGTTCGTTGAAGGGATCGGCGGGCCGCTCGAGGTAGGCGCCGAGCCGCTCAAGGCCGGGGGCGCCGGTGTCCCAGTAGGGCACGCCGTCCGTGGGCGTCTGCGCGAGGAAGTAGTCGGCCGTCACGCGGGCCACCCTCAGGAACCGGCCCATGACGGCTGCCTTGCCCCCGTGCGCCTTCAGCTCGCCGTCGGAGAGCGTGTCGAGGAATTCGAGCTGCTCCGCATAGCCGCAGAGGATCCAGGCCAGGCCCCGCGTCCACGTGGTGAAGGGCGAGTAGCCCTGCTGCGTGCTCGGGCAGCGGTAGGAGCCGTCGATCAGGTCGAAGATCGACTCGTGGGCGACTCGCCCGGGCACGTCGTAGCGGTCGCGTCCCTCGCCGAAATAGACGTTGTAGCGCGCGGTCGTCTCGGCGTGATCGAGGAGGCGCCCGAGGAGCGAGATCCTCCTGTCGCCCTCGCCCATGAGGCAGTGGCCGAGCCTGTGCGCGAGCGCGAGGATGCGCAGCGAGCGGATCGTGTCGGCGAAGAGCGAATGGGGTCCGTTGAAGGAATAGACGTAGCCGAGCCCCCCGGGAAGCCCCGTCCAGCGCGCCGCCTGCACGGCGCCCGAGACCTTCAGGGCGAGCTCGTAGAAACGGACCTCGCCCTCGTCGGCCTCCATAGCGCCGGACACCGCAAGGTGGTAGAGGTTGCCGTAGGTCGAGACGTTGTTGAACCCGTGGTCGTGGACCCCCACGTGGCTCACGTGGGCGGCCATGTGCCGGATCGTGCCGGTGCGCCCGATGGCAAGGGCCCGCCTGTCGCCCGTGGCGGCAAACTGCAGGATCGCCGAGCCGAACTGGAAGCCCTGGGTCCATTCCGTCCAGCCGCGCGACGTGTACTTCCCGCCGACCGTGACCACGGGGGATCCGGCCATGGGGTTCCAGCTGCGGTCGAGCGCGAACACCTTCCTGGCGGACAGCTCGAAGAGGCGGTCGATGTCCCCGCGCAGGGTCCCCGGCGTGAGTGAGGTGTCGATGCGGAGCATGGGCGCGGCGCTCTAGAGCCGCCGGATGTGGAGGCCGCCGTCGACCGTGATGACCGACCCTGCGGAGAACGGGAGGTCCCCGGCGATGACCGAGCGAACGGCGAGGCCGACGTCCTCGGGCGTCCCCCACCGCCCTTGTGGCACGAGGCCCTCCGCGATGAGCCGGTCGTACGTTTCCTTCGAGACCGCCGTCATATCGGTCGCCATGAGGCCGGGCCGTACCTCGACGACCTGGATGCCCTCCTTGGCGAGGCGCACGGCCCAGAGCTGGGCCGCCATCGATAGGCCGGCCTTCGAGATGCAGTAGTCGCCGCGGTTGACCGACGCCGTGTCGGCCGAGATCGAGGTGATGAAGACCACCTTGTGCCCCCCGGGAAGCCCGGGCCTGGGCCTGCGCTTGAGCCAGTGCCGCACCACCGCCTGGGTGAGGAAGTAGGGCCCCTGGAGGTTCACGCGGACAAGCTCCTCGAACGACTCCTCGGTGGCTAGGGTGAGGTCGGCGCGGACCCGGGGCGCGATTCCCGCGTTGTTCACGAGCGCGTCGATCCGGCCGAATTCCGAGAGCGTCTCGGATACGAGGCGGGCGCGGTCGGCCTTGGAGCCGACGTCGGCCTGGAGCGGGACAAAGCGCTGCCAGCGCGCTTTCGAGGCCTTCCGGCAGAGTGCCGCGGTCTCGTCTGCGCAGGCGCGGTTGCCGACAAAGTTGATTGCCACGGAGCAGCCCTGTGCGGCCAACTGCACGGCGATGCCCCGGCCGAGGCCGCGGCCGGCGCCTGTGACCAAGATCACCGGGGTAGTCATCACAACGGGATAGCTAATGCGGAAAAGCGCGCAGCCATGAGGATTTTCTCGGCGCGACCTAGCACTTTTTCGACACTGTTTATGCGCAACCCGCCGCCTGCGTTCGAGCACATTCGCAGCGAGAGTTGACCGGGTATGCGCATAGCCGGCGCCATGGTTGACAGGAGCCAGCCCATGACGCCGGCGTCGAGGCTGATACGTCGCCGTGATCCGGGCGCGTCCAAGGAAAAAGGTCTCGAATCCAGGCCGAAGGGCGCTTGGATGGATGCCTGGACGGGCACCTGGGCCGCGAGGGCCGCGCCCCGATGCCCTTGACCATGCCGCCATCCCCAGCAGCGCACCGGCTCAGGAGGGCCAATCCGGACGAGTCCGTATTTGCGGCGGCGCACACGTTCAAGGCCGCCGAGCTGTGCCGCAGGGCGCAGGCCGCGGCCGGGAGAATCTCGCACCTATGAAACGCATCGCCTTCGTCATGTCCGTCAATCCCGGCCACGCCGCCGAATACGAGAAGCGCCACAACCCGATCTGGCCGGAGCTGGCGCAGACCCTCAGAAACCACGGCGTGAGGGACTACTCGATCTTCCACGATCTCTTGACGCACCAGATCTTCGCGTACGCGGTGATCGAGGACGAGGCCCGCTGGAACGCCGTCTCGGGAACCGAGGTGTGCCGCCGCTGGTGGCGCCACATGGGCGACATTATGCCGTCGAATCCCGACGCGAGCCCCGTAAGCCGGGGCCTGCGAGAGGTTTTCCATCTTTCCCGGAGCGCGGGTGGCGCGGGGAAGATTGACCTTAGCCTTCCAAAGCAACCTTGAGCGCGCCCCGGAATTCTGGAGGCTCGTAGGAAGGACAAAGCCTCTGCGCCAACCGGTATAAGGATCCGCCGCCAACCATGAACCCTCTCGCAGGCCTCGCGCCCTGTTGCCTCGCGCTTCTGGCCCTCCGCGCTCCTGCGCAGACGCCGCCAGACCTTCCTGCCCCGCAGACGGTCACCTTCTTCGGGCAGAGGATCCAGTTTTACGACGTGGGCAGCGGCCCCGCCGTCGTCCTGCTCCACGGGCTGGGAAGCAGCGCGAAGGGCGACTGGGGCCGGTGCATCATGCCGCTCGCCGAGCACCACCGGGTGCTGGCGCTCGACCAGCTCGGCTTCGGCGCCTCGGACAAGCCGTTCATCGATTACGGCATCCAGACGTGGGTGGACTTCCTCGGCGAATTCCTGCGCGTGAGGAAGGTGGAGAACTTCACGCTTGCCGGCGAATCCCTCGGCGGTTGGGTGGCGGCGAGCTACACGATCGAGGCGCTTGGAGCTGCACCGCCTCCCGGCCCGACCTTCGCCCTGCCAAAGCCGGTCCGCCTGATCCTTTCGGACGCGGCCGGCCACCGAGCGCCTCCCGACAGGCACGACGAAGGGGGCCCGGCGGGCAGCTCCATCGCCGGGACGAAGGACCTGCTCTCGAAGGTGTTCTACGGTCAGGCGTGGCGCAACGACGATGCGGTCCGCACCTCCTTTGCGTGGAGCATGAGCAAGGGAGACACCTGGGCGGTCCACTCGATCCTGACCGGCAACGCGGCCCAGGCCGAGGCCGTCGACGACGGGCTCCCGTCGATCAGCATACCGACGCTCGTCGTCTGGGGCGCGCAGGACCAGCTGGTCCCGATCGCCGACGGGAGGGATTTCGCGGCGAAGATCCCGGGGGCCACGCTGGTCGTCATCCCGGCCTGCGGCCACGCTCCCTGCATCGAGAATCCCGACGCCTTTCTTGCGGCGGTGCGCCCGTTCCTGGACGGCGCGAAGTGATCTGGCGGCGTATTGGGTGCTCCGGTTTTAGAGGATTGAAGGGCGCCCGGCCGTAGGCAGTGTCTAGGGACACTGGTATGAGACCAAAACCTTCGGTGGGCGTCCTGTTGATCGGGCTTGCGCAGCTGGCGCTAGCCGGTGGGGTTCCGGTTGCGGCGCCCCCTCCCGATTTCCGGGTGAACGTCCAGGACCGTGGCATCGAGCTGCACGATTTCCCGCAGGGGGCCTTCGGTCTCTTTGAGGTCACCCGGCCGACGAAGGTGGAGATCCAGACGAGCTTTGACATCCGCTGGGTGAACGTCCGCCCCAGGTCCGCGGGCGTCGCTGCCGTGATTGCGGCGGACCACCGCGGCGTCACCCTCGTGGCCACGGACGCGACGCCCCTCACCGTGGAGTTCAACGACGACCTCGTCCGTGTCGTCCACCTTTTCCCCTATGCGGCCGACCGGGACATTCCGCGACCCGCTACGCCGAATGTCCGCTACTTCGGCCCGGGGCTACATGAGCCGGGCCTCATCGACCTGAGGGACGGGGAGACCCTCTATCTCGCGCCGGGGGCCTGGGTGAGGGGCAACGTGCGCTCGATCGGCACGAATAACGTCACGATCCGCGGCCGCGGCATCCTTGACGGGACGGACGTCGGGGGTCCGGGTGTCGTGGGCCCGGGCAGAGCCGGGCTTAGCAACCTGATCTACCTTGAGCGGACCACGGGCGCCAGGCTCGAGGGGATCACGCTCTTCAACAGTCACGGGGCGTGGACGGTGTACATGACCGGCACGACGGGCACCCGGGTCGACGGCCTTCGGATCCTTAACCCCAGCGTCGACTACGGCGACGACGGCTTCGACATCGTCTCCTCGAGCGACGTGCGGGTCGAGAACGTCTTCGTCCGCACGAACGACGACTGCGTGGTGGTGAAGAACCTGGGCGACGTCGACACCCATGACATCACCGTCCGCCATTGCGTCCTGTGGAACATGCCGACGGGCGGGAACGGCCTCGAGATCGGCTTCGAGACGCGGAACCGGCCGATCCACCACATCCGGTTCGAGGACATCGACCTCATCCATGTGGAGCGCGGCTCGGCCATCAGCATCCACAACGGCGACGCCGCCGTGGTCGAGGACGTCGTCTTCGACAACATCAGGGTGGAGGACGCCCGCCGCAAGCTGATCGACTTCGCCGTCGTGTACGCGCAGTACGGCGCGGACCGGCCGGCAAGCGACGAGGAGAACGCACGCCGGCTGGACCGCGGGGGCACGTGGGACGGGATGCTCACCTACTCGCCCGCCGAGAAGCCGGAGCGGGCGAAGTTCCGTGGGCACATCAGGAACATCCGGGTGTCGAACCTCCACGTGGTCGACGGGGCGCTGCCCTACAGCGCCATCGCCGGGTTCGACGAGGGCCACGCCGTCGAAAACGTCGTCATCGAGGGCCTGCAGTACCTGGGCCGGCCTATCCTCAGCGCGTATGAGGGCAAGTTTTCGGTCGAAAACGCCGCCGGTGTAGAGTTCAAATGACGGCCGGGCGCCCCGACACCATGAACATCAAGCCGCTGATACGCACGATTCCGGACTGGCCGCACCCGCCGGTGCGCTTCCGGGACGTCAGCTCCCTCCTGCGCCATCCGGAGGGGTTCCGTGCGGCGATGGACATGTTCATCAGGCATTACAGGAACAAGCATTTCGACATTATTGCGGGACTGGACGCCCGGGGGTTCATACCGGCCGGCGTCATGGCCTACGCGCTTGGGAAGCCGCTGGTCATGGTGCGGAAAAAGGGGAAGCTGCCGGGGGAGACCATCCACGCCGAGTACCAGCTGGAGTACGGCCAGAGCATCCTCGAGGTCCAGTCGGACGCGGCCCCCAAGGGGTCGGATGTCCTCCTGATGGACGATCTTATTGCAACGGGGGGCACGCTCTGCGCGGCGGTCCAGCTCTTCGAACACCTCGGCTGCTCGGTCCGGGACGTTGGCGCGATCGTCAACCTGCCGGAGCTGAACGGATCGGGCCGGCTTCAGCGCCTCGGCGTGAGGGTCTATTCGCTCTGCGAGTTCTTCGAGGCCGAATGACGCCCGGCGCAGACCAGACGTCCGGCGAGGCGGGCGGGGGCGGCGCGCCGGACCGTCCCCCGCAGGCCGCCACCGGTCTGAAGGAGCCCGAGGTCAAGCGGCGCCACATCCTCCCGAAGGCCCTCGTCGTCGGGCTGGTTGCCGGCCTCATTGCCTCGGGCTTCCGGATGACGCTGCATTTCCTCGAGCACGGCCGGATCGCCTGGATCCAGCGCCTTCCGCTCCTCGAGGGGTTCTTCATCGCCGTCGGAATCGGCGCCGTTGGGAGCGGGGTGGCCCTCTGGCTCGTCCGGCGCTTCGCGCCGGAAGCCGCGGGCAGCGGCATTCCCCATCTCAAGTCCGTCGTCATGGGGGAGAAGGAGCTCCATTGGAAGCGCGTGCTTCCGGTCAAATTTCTGTCGGGAGTCGTCGGAATCGGCGCCGGCCTGACGCTCGGCCGCGAGGGCCCGACGGTGCAGATGGGCGGCGCCACGGGCCTCATGGTCTCGACCTGGTTCCGGGTCAAGCAGGGAAAAGGCGAGCGAAAGGCCCTCATCAGCGCGGGCGCGGCCGCGGGCCTCGCGGCGGCCTTCAACGCGCCCCTGGCGGGCCTCATCTTCGTCCTTGAGGAGCTGAACGGGAAGTTCACGCCGGTCGTCTTCGTCGCGTCCTTTCTCGCCGCCGTCACGGCGGACGTGGTCTGTCGCGTGGTGACCAGGGAGACCCCGGTCTTCATACTCCAGGGGATGCAAGTCCCCACGCTGAGCGCGCTTCCCGTCGCGGCGATCCTCGGCGTCGTCGCGGGATTCGCCGGCGTTGCGTTCAACAGGTCGCTTCTGGCGAGCCTCAATCTTTTTGAGCGGCTGAAGCGGTGGCCGCCCTTCGCCGTGGGCGCCCTGGCCGGGGCCGTAATCGGCGTGGCCGCGTGGATCTACCCGGGCGTCAGCGGTTCGGGGGCGGTGCTCTCGGAGAGGGCCCTTTCGGGCGAGATCGCGGTTCAGTGGATGCTGGTCCTCGTCGCTGCCCGTTTCGTGCTGACAATGGTGAGCTACGGCTCGGGCGCGGCCGGCGGCATCTTCGCGCCGCTGCTGGTGCTCGGCTCGCTGGGGGGGCTGGCCGTGGGGGCGGGCGTCCACGCGGTCGTGCCGGGCCTTGCCACCTACCCGGAGACGTTCGCGGTCATCGGCATGGGGGCGCTTTTCACGGCGACGGTGCGGGCGCCGCTGACCGGGATCGTCCTGATGACCGAACTCACCGGAAAATACGACTTCATGCTGCCGCTCCTCGTGAGCTGCTTCGCGGCCTACGGCGTCGCCGAGGCCCTGCGCGACCGGCCGATCTACGAGGCCCTGCGCGAGCGCTCCGCGTTCCCCAGCGGCGCGCCCGAGCCCTAGGTTTGGTACTGCTTCCGGTCTGGGCGCGGAAAGCTGAAGGTTTCGCGGGTCCTCGTGTAGTCCTCGCCTCCCAGGCGGCCGACGAGGTCCAGCTTCGCCGAGTCGGGAAAGCCCCCGGGGCCGAGGATGTCGTCCCTGATGTGGGCCGCGATGATCCGCCCGAAGATGACGTTGGCCGCGAGCGGGCCCTCGCCGATGTGCACGATCCGGTCGAGCGTGCATTCGAACGCCACCGGCGACGCCGCCACCCGCGGCGGCCGCACCTTCTGCGAGGGCGTCTCCGCGATGCCGAACGCCGAGAACTCGCTCTCCCCGTAGGGCAGGAGCGCCGCGCAGTTGTTCATCTGCTCGGTGAGCGCGAACGGCACGAGATTGACGACGAACTCCGGCAGCAGCTCGATGTTGCGGACCGTGTCCTTCTTCGTTCCCTCGCGCGTGTTGACCGGCACGAACATGAGCGTGGGCGGGTTCGCCGTCACCCCCTGGAAGAAGCTGAACGGGGCGAGGTTTGTCCTGCCTTCGGGGGAGATCGTCGAGACCCATGCGATCGGCCTCGGCAGGATCGTGGACGACATCCACTGGTAGGCGACGCGGGGCTTGAGCGCGGTGAAGTCGAGAAGCATGGCTGACGTCTACCCTACGAAACGGGCGGTGACGAAGGAAATTGCGGCGTCGGGGGGTCCGAGATGCCGGTTTAGACGGTACAGATCGCGACGGCCTCGGCCAGCGAGGTCATGGGGTCGCGGGCGGGGATGAACTCCTGCGCGACATAGCCGCGGTGGCCAACATCCCGGATCGCGCGGGCTATTGCGGCGTAGTTGAGCTCCTGGCTCGCGTCGATCTCATGGCGCCCGGGGACGCCGCCCGTGTGGTAGTGGGCGATGTACTCGTGGTTGTCGCGTATCGTGCGGATCACGTCCCCCTCCATGATCTGCATGTGGTAGATGTCGTAGAGGAGCTTGAACCGTTCGGAACCGACGCGCTTGACCAGTTCCACGCCCCAGGCCGTGTGATCGCACATGTAGTCGTGGTGGTCGACCTTGCTGTTAAGGAGCTCCATGCAGACCGTGACCTTGCGCTTTTCCGCCTCGCCGACGATCTGCTTGAGCGCGACGGCGCAGTTGGCGAGGCCGAGTTCGTCGTCCATTCCGCCGCGGCTCCCCGAGAAGCAGATCACGTTCGGAAGCCCCGCGTTGGCGCAGGCGCCGATGCGCTCGATCATCCCGGGAACCATGACCGCGTGGTGCTCGACCCGGTTCAGGCCCTCGGGTATCCGCGTTGTTCCCATCGCCATCGCGCAGGTGAGCCCGTGCCTCTGGACCACGGGCCATTCCAATGGCTCGAGCAGCTCGACCGACTCCAGCCCAATGCGCTTGGCCTCGCGCGCGAGATGGTCGAGGGGGATCTTCTGGTAGCACCAGCGGCAGACCGAGTGCCTGAAGGAGCCGCCCGGGCCGGTCGCGGCGGGCGCGGCTGCGGCGGGCTTGGCCTCCTCCGAGCGAACGAGGGGCAGGGCGGCTAGTGCGGCCGTGCCGGCCATTGCTTTCAGTGCGTCGCGTCGGGTGATCTTCATCGTGGCTCGGATTCTCTGGGGTTTCGCCGTCTTCCTTGTCCTATAGATCGTTGGGATTCCCGGGTCGAGCCCCGCGTGGCCGGCGGGCAGTCAGACCTATAGAGATCCT
>PLTZ01000083.1 GCA_003164715.1 Opitutaceae bacterium
TGAACTCGACGATCGACGAGGCGGTGGCGCAGAAAGTCGCCGAGAAGTACGGTTTCGTCCTGGACATCAAGCACCGCGGCGACGTGGCCCAGCAGCAGGCGAAGGGCAAGGAGAAGGTGAAGCCGGTCGCCGACGAGTCGAAGGACTTGGAGCCAAGGCCTCCCGTCGTCGTCATCCTCGGCCACGTCGACCACGGCAAGACCACGCTGCTAGACGCCATCCGCAAGGCGCACGTCGCCGACGGGGAGGCCGGCGGCATCACGCAGCACATCGGCGCCTACCAGGTCGAGCACAACGGCCGCAAGATCACCTTCCTCGACACCCCGGGGCACGCGGCGTTCAACAAGATGAGGGCGCGCGGAGCCTCGGTGACCGACATCGCGGTCCTGGTCGTCGCCGCCGACGACGGATTCATGCCGCAGACGGACGAGGCCCTGGAGCACGCCCGCAACGCCAAGGTGGTGCAGATCGTCGCCGTCAACAAGATGGACGTGAAGGGCGCGAATCTGGACCAGGTGAAGGCGCAGATGCAGCAGCGGGGGATCGTGCCCGAGGACTGGGGAGGGGAGACAATCACGGTGCCGGTGTCAGCGGTGAAGGGAACCGGGGTCAACGACCTCCTCGAGATGATCCTCCTGCAGGCGGACGTGCTGGAGCTGAAGGCTAACCCGAAGGCGGAGGCCTCCGGCGTGGTGATCGAGTCCCAGGTGGACGTGGGCCGCGGACCGCTGTCGACGGTGATCGTCCAGAAGGGCACCCTCAGGACCGGCGACGCCATCGTCTGCGGGGCCCACTGGGCCAAGGTGCGGGCCATGTTCGACGACCAGGGGCGCCCGATCAAGGAGGCGGCGCCCTCGACGCCCGTGCGGGTCATCGGCTGGTCGGGCACGCCCGACAGCGGCACCTCGTTCAAGGCCGCGAAGAATGCGAGGGAGGCCCAGAACCTGGCGGACGAGGAGGCCCAGCGCCTGAAGAAGGCGGTGACGACCGTCGACTCGGCCCAGAAGGACGTCTCCGTCGAGAGCCTGTTTGCCAACATCGCGGCGACGCAGCAGAAGGTGCTCAAGGTCATCATCAAGGCCGACGTGTACGGGTCGGCGGAGGCCGTCCGCCAACTCCTCGAGGGGATCAAGAGCACGAAGGTGTCCCTCGAGATCGTCTCTGCTGAGGTGGGCCTCGTGACGAAGAACGACGTGATCATGGCCGCCGCCGCGGGCGCGACC
Organism: Opitutaceae bacterium; assembly: GCA_003164715.1. GTDB lineage: Bacteria > Verrucomicrobiota > Verrucomicrobiia > Opitutales > Opitutaceae > Palsa-1447. The sequence goes on from PLTZ01000083.1 coordinate 1,224, forward strand.
ATCCTCGGTTTCAGCACGAAGCTCGAGAACGGCGTCACGCCGCTCGCCAAGCACAACGGCGTGCGCATCGAGACCTTCGAGATCATCTACGAGCTCGGCGACAAGACCCGCGAGATGATGGCGGACCTGCTCGACCCGGACATCAAGGAGATCAAGCTCGGGGCCGCCGAGGTGCGCGCAACGTTCCCGCTGGCCAAGGGGTTCGTGGCGGGCTGCCTCGTGACCGAGGGCAAGGTGAACCGCGGCGCGGCCGCCCGCCTGCGGCGCGGCAGGGAGATTGTGCACGAGGGCAAGGTCGGGACGCTCAAGCGCTTCAAGGACGACGCGAACGAGGTCCGCGCGGGCCTCGAGTGCGGCGTGAAGCTCGACGACTTCAACGGCTACCAGGTTGGCGACGTCATCGAGTGCTACGACACCCAGAAGGTCAGGGCCTCGCTTTGACGCGACAGCCGCCCGGCCCACGTCCGTGTCCAACCGAATCGTAAGAATCAACGAGCTCGTCCAGCGCGAGATCAGCGACATCCTGCGCCGCCGCCACGCGTCCGAGGCGGTCGCCATCACGATTGCGGAGGTGAGGGTGGCCCCCGACCTGCGCGAAGGGCGCGTGTTCGTGGCGATCGTCGGGGACGAGGCGACGGTCACCGACCGTTTTCGCTGGCTTCAGAGGAGGGCCCCGGAGATCCGGGAGGAGCTGGCCAAGCGCATCGTCCTGAAGTTCCTTCCGCACTTCACCTACGTGCTCGACAAGTCCGCCGACAAGGTGGCACGCGTGCTCAGCGCCCTCGACGAGATCGAGCACGCCCAGCCAGCCGAACCGCCCGCCGCGCCAGAACATGGGAAAATTCTTTCCTGAGCTTTCCGAGGGGTTCCAAAGGCTGCTCGGCGCCGTCGAGGGCCGGTCGGTCGCCGTCGTCGGGCACGCAAGGCCCGACGGCGACTGCATCGGCTCCCAGGTGGCCCTCGCTCGGGTGCTCTGCGCCCGGGGATCGCCCGCGGTCTGCGTGAACGCCGACCCGGTCCCGCGCCGCCTCGCGTTCGCGGCCCGGGGCACGGCGTTCATCCGCACCGAGGAGGCGCTCCGGCTTCCCGAAGACACGCTCGCGGTCTTTGTCGACTGCGCCGACCACGCGCGGGCGGGCGAGCGCGTCAGGCAGAGGTTTCCCAGCCCCGTGGGCAACATCGACCACCACCTCTCGAACAGTGCGTTCGCGGCGGTCAACATCGTGGACAGCGGATCGGCCGCATCGTGCGAGATCCTCGCCGGAATCTTCATAGATTTGGGGATCCCCATCGACGCCAGCACGGCGTCCGCGCTCTTCACCGGCATCGTCACTGACACCGGGCAGTTCCGCTTCAATTCGACCTCGCAGCGCACGTTCATCCTGGCGGGCGAGCTCGTCGCCCGGGGCGCATCGCCGCCCGAGGCCGGCTACGAGCTCTACGAGCGCGAATCTTCGGGGAAGCTCCGGCTCCTCCAGCAGTTCCTCGCGTCGCTCACGATGGAATGCGGCGGACGCGTGTGCATCGGCACGCTGGCTCCGAACGCCTTCGAGGCCACCGGCACGACCGCCGAGGACACCGAGGGCCTCGTGGATTTCGCGCGCAGCATCGACGGCGTCGAGATCGGCGTGCTGATCGAGGAGAGGCCCGAAGGGGGCGTCAAGGCCAGCCTCCGCGCGAAGGACCCGCTCTGCCGCCTGGATCTGGCCGCCGGCCAGTTCGGGGGCGGGGGCCACGCCTGCGCGGCGGGGCTCAACCAGAAGAAAGCGAACGGCGACTTCAGGGAGCGGCTGCTGGAGGTCCTGCGCGAGCGGCTCAGGGTCGTGGATGCCGAACGCGCGAAGCTTGGGGCCTAGGGCCATGATGGGACTCCAAAAGGAACTGGACGGGGTGCTGCTCGTCGACAAGCCGCGCGACCACACCTCGCACGACGTCATCGCCCGGCTGCGCGGCAAGCTCCGGATGAGGAAGATCGGCCACGCGGGGACCCTCGACCCGATGGCGACGGGGCTGCTGGTGGTGCTGGTCGGCAGGGCCACCCGGGTCTCGCAGTACATCATCAGCCTCGACAAGGAATACGAGGGGACGGTCGAACTCGGCAGGACGACCGATTCCCAGGACGCCGAGGGCCAGACGATGGAGACCCGGCCGGTCCCCGCCCTCACCGAGGCCGAGGTCCGCGCCGCGATGCAGGGCTTCCTCGGGGACCAGTACCAGACGCCGCCGATGTTCTCGGCCATCAAGATCGCGGGCGTGCCGCTTTACAAGAGGGCGCGAAAGGGCGAGGAGGTCGAGCGCGAGCCCCGGTTCATCCGCGTCATGTCGTGGGACCTGTTGCGCTTTGAGTCGCCGCTGATCGACTTCCGGATGCGCTGCACCAAGGGGACGTACGTGCGGACGCTGGCGCACGACCTCGGAAACCGGATCGGCTGCGGGGCCCACCTGCGGGCGCTGCGCCGGACGGCGACCGACAAGTTCAGCGTGGCGCAGGCGCTCACGATGGAGGATATCGAGCGCCTTTCCATCCCCGACATCGAGAAGAGGCTGATTCCCGTCAGCCAGGCGGTGCCGAGCGTGGCGCTATGAGCCTGCCGGCGCAGTTCGGAGGGCTTGAGCGCGTCGCGCTTCCGGGCCGCCCGCTCCACGTCGCCATTGGGATCTTCGACGGCGTCCACCTGGGGCACCGCGCCGTCATCGAGGCCGCGGTGCAGTCGGCCCGCCTCAGCGGGGGCATCTCCGTCGTTCTCACGTTCGCCCCGCACCCGAGCGTCCTGCTGACCCCGGAGAACCCGACCCGGATGATCCTCGACCTGCCCTCCAAGGTTGAGAAGCTGGGGGCGCTGGGGGTCGACGCCGTCGTGGTGCAGCCCTTCACGCGGGAGTTTGCCGCGATCTCCGCCGAGGAGTTCATCCCCTACGTCAAGCGGCACCTTCACCGGCTTGCCGGCGTCTACGTCGGTGAGAACTTCCGGTTCGGGCGGGGACGCCGGGGTGACGTCGCGATGCTGGTGGCCGAGGGCCGCATGCACGGGATCACGGTGTTCAGCGCGCCGCGCGTGAGCCTGGACGGCGAGCCGATCAGCAGCACAAGGATCCGCGGCCGGATCGGAAAGGGGGACATGATGGGCGCTGCGGCGCTCCTCGGCTACGCCTACACGGCGTCGGGCACCGTTGTGCACGGCAAGCACCTCGGAAGGACGATCGGATTCCCGACGCTGAACCTCGGGTGGTCGCCCGACCTCAAGCCGCTCTACGGCGTCTACGCCGTGCGGGTGAGCGGGGCCAGGTCCTTCGGATGGCTGCCCGCGGTGGCCAACTACGGCCTGCGCCCGACCGTGGAGGACGCGAAGGAGCCGCGGCTCGAGATCCACATGCTCGTCACCTGCCCCTACGCCGCGGGAGATCCGGTTGCCGTGGAGTGGGTTCGGTTCCTGCGGCCGGAGAGGAAGTTCGCCGGGATCGACGAGCTGCGCTCCCAGATCGCCAGGGACGTGGAGGAGGCCCGCGCGGAATTTTCCTTGCCGTGATCGGCGCCTCTCCTGCTTAATTTCCAACCCGTTGGTGCGGACCCTTAGCTCAGTTGGTTAGAGCGTTTCCTTGACATGGAAAAGGTCGCTGGTTCGAGTCCAGTAGGGTCCACCAGCTTGCAATCGGCGCCGAGCCCTCCCAGCCTTCCCTCGGGGAGGCGCTTTTTATTTTAATGGAAAACAACACCCCTACGGCGGCGTCCGAGAATCAGCCCTTCTCGCTCTGGCTCTTCATGGTCACGGTCGGCGGCTCGCTTGCGGTCCTGCTCGGGGCGCTCCGGCTCATCGTGCCCCACGTCTGGGAGGCGCAGATCCTGGCTCCCGTCTGGCACGGCGTCGCGGCGTTCGTCGCGCTCAGCCTCGTCAACTGCTTCATCGAGTACGTCTTTCACCGCTACGTCCTGCACAAGCCGGCGATCCCGCTCCTGAGAAGGTTCTACCGCCAGCACACGCTGCACCACGCCCTCACGCGGATCGCCCGGAAGGCGACCCGGGACGGCCGGGGCCTCATGTTCATCGAGAACAAGTACCCGATCCTCGACGACGACCAGCACGAGGCGTCGTTCTTTCCCTGGTACACGCTCGTGACGTTTGCGGCCATCCTCACGCCGCTGCTCTGCCTCCTACAGTGGGTCTTCCCCTCATTCCCGTGGTTCTTCGCCGGATTCGCGGCCCTCGCCTCGTCGCTCACGATCTATGAACTCGTGCACGCGATCGAGCACTGGTCGCTCGACCGGTGGGAGCCTTTGATCGCAAGCCCGCGGTGGGGGGCCTTCTGGCGCGCCGCCTACAGCTTCCACCTGCGCCACCACGCCGTCATCGACTGCAACGAGTCCATTTCGGGCTTTTTCTGCCTTCCGCTTGCGGATTGGGTGTTCGGGACCTGCCTGATGCCGAGGAGCATCTATTCCGACGGCGAGGAGTGGACCCCCGACGAGTTCAAGAGCCCGACGCCCGTCTGCCTCATCCGCGCGCTCGACCGCGCGGCGGACGAATCCGTTGCACGGCACCGCGCCGGGGCCGTCGAGAGGCTGCCCGACCCGGCGGTCGACCACGGCTCCACCAGGGGCGAGCGGATCGCCAACTGGGTGACGCACGGGCTTGGGCTTGCGGTGAGCATCCTCGCCTTCGCGCTGCTCGTCGCCTCGGCGAGCCTCTACGGGGACGCCTGGCACATCGTGAGCTTCAGCGTGTTCGGCGCGGCGCTTCTCCTGCTGTACTCGATCTGGATGCTCTACCACGCCTGGGATTCGGAGCGGGGACGCAAGCTCATCCTGAAGCTCGGCAGGGCCTCGGCGTTCCTCCTGATCGCGGGATCCTACACGCCGTTCCTGCTGGTGAGCCTGAGGGGGCCGTGGGGCTGGACCCTTTTCGGGGTCGTGTGGGGCCTGTGCGGCGCCGGAATCGTGTTCCAGTTCATCGTCGGGAACCGTTACCGGGTCACCTCGACCCTGGCGACCCTGTTCATCGGCTGGATGATCGTCGTGGCCATCAAGCCGCTGTTCGCGGCGTTGCCCCATGGCGGACTCTGGCTGCTGCTTGCGGGCGGACTCTGCTACACGGCCGGCGCGATGCTGGCCCCGCTGAGGCACCTTCGCTATCATTACGCCTTCAGGAACGCGCTGGTGCTCGGCGGCAGCACCTGCCACCTGCTCGCCGTGCTCTTGTTCGTGCTGCCGCAGCACGTGTAGGCGCCCCGGTGAGGGAGAGATGATGTTTCGGTCGAACAACTGCATCGCGCTCCACCTGACCAGCCTCGCGAAGGCGGAGCGGTTCTACTCGGACGTCCTCGGTTTCAAGCTGAAGAGCAAGACCCGGACCTGCCTCGAGTTCGACACGGGCCATTTCCTTCTCTATCTGAACAGGTCCGCCAGGCCCCAGCCGCCGGCCCCCTCGTTCAGCGTGAAGAGTGTCGCAAAGGCAAGGCGCCTGCTCAAGGGGGCGCGTTGCCAGATCGTCGCCGATAGGGGAAGCTCCCTCTACTTCCGGTACCCCTTCGGCAACGTCTTTGACGTGATTGGGGATTGATGGGATCGCGGTCCGAGCTCACCGGGGTTGGGGGCTGCCGGGCAGCCGAGGCGCAGGGCCGGCGTGTCCGGATGCACGGCGATCGCCTGCGGATCGCCGCGGCCGCCGCCTGCGTGGCCGCACTGGCGCTGTTCGGCTGCGCCCGGAGGGGGACGCCCGCCGAGGCGGGCATCCGGACCCAGACCCTCCTCGTGGGAAACGGAGCGGACCCCGCGGATCTCGACCCCCAGGTGGTCGTCGCGTTCACGGATACGAACATCGACTATACGCTCTTCGAGGGCCTCACCAAGATAAGTCCCCGGACCTCGCTCGCGGAGCCCGACCTTGCCCAGGGCTGGGAAGTCTCCGCCGACGGGCTCGTCTACACCTTCCACCTCAGGCCGAATGCGCGGTGGTCCAACGGGGATCCCGTCACCGCCGATGACTTCGTCTATTCCTTCCAGCGGATCCTCACGCCCTCCTTCGCCGCGCTCTATTCCTACATGCTCTGGCCGATCCGGAACGCCGAGGCCTTCAATTCGGGCAGGATAACGGACTTCTCGCTCGTCGGCGCGAAGGCCCTGGACGCGACCACGCTGCGGCTCACCCTCGAGCGGCCCACGCCGTACCTGCCGGCGCTCGCCTCGCACAGCACGTGGCTGCCGGTGCACCGACCGGTGATCGAGAAGTTCGGCAGGATGGACGAGAAGGGAACGGCGTGGACCCGGCCGGGGAACCTCGTCGGCAACGGGGCCTTCACGCTTGCCGAGTGGGTCCCCAATGCCCGGGTCGCCGTCGTCAAGAACCCGCTCTACTGGGACGCCGCCAACACCCGCCTGAACCGGATAGAGTTCTACCCGATCGAGAGGCCGGACGTCGAGGACCTGAACTATCGCTCGGGGCAGCTTCACATGACCTACGCGATTCCCATGTCCAAGGTGGACGCCTACCGCTCGCACGAGCCTGTGGACCTGCGCGTCGACCACATCCTGACGTCCTTCTACCTGTTCATCAACGTCACCCGGCCGCCCGTCGACAACGCCAAGCTCCGGCTTGCCCTTGCGCACGCCGTGGACCGCGAGGCGCTCTCGCGGGACGTGACGAGGGGCCTTTATCCGCCGGCCCGGTGCCTGACGCCCCTGAACTGTGGGGGCTACACCTGTCGCACGCAGGTTTCAGACGATTATGCCGAAGCGCGCCGCCTCCTGGCCGAGGCGGGCTACCCGGGCGGCCGTGGCCTTCCCCAGATCGAGGTGCAGTGCTACCAGACGGAGGTTCCCCTGCACATGCTGGAGGCGATCCAGGCGATGTGGCTGAGGGAGCTGGGGATCCGCATCACGATCGCTCAGGTCGAGCAGAAGACCCTGTTCCAGAACCAGCAGGACCGCAACTACACGATCTCGTTCTCGGCCTGGACCGCCGACTACCCCGACCCCCTCACGTTCCTCGGCACTATGGTCACTGGCGGGGGCAACAACTGGGCGGGATGGAGCAACCGTGAGTTCGACCGCCTGATTGCGGACGCCGCAAACACGCCCGACAACGCGCGACGCCTGGAACTCTTCCAGAAGGCGGAAGCCCTCATGCTGGGGGAGGCCCCCCTCATCCCGATCTACTACCAGCCCCAGGTGTATGCGATCAGCCCGGCGGTGCACGGGTGGACGACGAACGTGGTGGGATTCCACGAGTTCAACCGGGTCTGGCTGGGGAAGTAGGGGGGGGCGTGCCCCCGGGGGCCGCCATCAGGCGGGGTCTTCGATCCCGGTTGGCTGCTACCGCCAGCTGTATCCGAGGCCGAACAGGACAATGTCGGCATCGCGGTTGTAGGAGCTCGTGACCCGGTCCCAGACCAGCCGGGCGACCCAGTGGTCCGTGAGATGCCTGGCAATCGTGAACGAGACGAGCGGGGCGATGGCGGCCGGACTGTAGCGCGTCGCGGGGTCCGGGTGCTTACGGTCTATGAAGAAGTACGGGCCAACGCCGATTCCAACCGACGTGTTGTCGTCAAAGAATGTGTTGACCGGCCACAGCTGAACGGCGACGCCGCTGCGGCGCACGGTCTTCGGGTCGCCCTCATAGATGTATGTCGAGGTCAGGTCTAGGTGGGGCATGAGGCCCTGGCGGTATTCCGCCGCCCCCGCCCAGGCCTTGTCGCTGAAGAACGTGTTGACGATGCTCTGCCCTCCAAAGACGGTGAGCTGCGGCTCCGTGACGAACGCCTTGTCGGGCGCGCTCGCATTGGGCGTGTCGCCGACCGGGTGCCCGTGCGGTCCGAACCAGTAGCCGACCCCCATCTCGACGGTCGTGTCCCTGATGTCGGCCGACGGGTTGATCCGATTTATCATGAACCGGTAGTACCAGCGGTCGTTGAGATAACCGGTGGCCGTGAAGCTGAATATAGGCGCCGTGCCGTGGATGTCGGCGGACCCGCCCGCCGGAAGCGACTCGGTGTCGTAGTAGTAGTAGACGCCTGCCCCCACGGAGAGTGCGACGTGGTCGTTGAAGAAGGGAACGTTGGTCCAGCCCTCCCATGCCGAGCCGTCGCGCCGGTGGCCCGGGAAATGGCCCTCGTTGATGTAGGCGGTCGAGGCGTCGAAGTACTTATACAGGTCCTGCCGGTAGTCGACTTCCCAGGCATCCGATGACTTCTGGAAGGTTCCGGAGGTCGACAATCCCCCGAGCACCGTCAATTCTTGGGCGTGCAGGCCGAGGCCGGAGCACGAGATCAAAAGGGCGGACAGTTGCCAGAGGGTCAGTCTTTTCATGTTGTAGGCGGCTGTTGGGACGCGCAACCGATCCACCGGTGCGAAACGAGAACCATGGTTCGGCGTTCGGTCGCTGGGGCTAGAGTCGATGGCTTGCGGGGCGGTCGCCCGGGTGTTATGGTTAGGGCACAGGATAGCACGACCGCCTGCCGACCCGAATGGGGTGTTCAACTGAGGCGCAGGGAATCCGCGCCGGCGCCCTTGACGCCGATTCCCAATAGGGTTTTGGCCAACGTTCCAGTTGACAGGGATTTTGCGTGGGTAGGTTATGGTCCTATGAATTTAGTCCCCAAGATTCTGCGTCTTGCCGCGTTTTCCATGGCGATTGGCGTGCCGGCCGCGATGGCCGACGGCGTCGCCGCCAAGCCCGTCACCCCCCAGGCCTCACCGGAGGCGGTGGCCCTTCTGCAGATGCTCTACGACATCTCCGGAAAGTACCTCCTCACCGGGCAGCACAACTACCCGGCGGTCTGGGCTAAGAACTCCGAGTTCGCCTCGAGGTACATCGGGAAGACGCCGGTGATTTTCGGGAAGGACTTCGGCTTCGCGAAGGAGGGCGACACGGACTCGTACCTCGCGCGGCCTGACATCGTTAAGGAGGCCATCCGCCAGCACCAGCTGGGATCGCTGGTCGCCCTGTGCTGGCATGCGGTTCCGCCCACCGCCGACGAGCCGGTCACCTTCCGGCCCATCCCGGGGGCCGACCCGAAGGCGCTCAAGAGCGTCCAGGGACAGCTGACCGACGAGCAGTTCAAGGATCTGCTGACGCCCGGCACGGCGCTCTACGAGCACTGGTGCGCGCAGGTGGACGCGGTGGCGGTGTTCCTGAAACAGCTTCAGGACGCCCGTGTCCCAGTCCTCTGGAGGCCCTACCATGAGATGAACGGCGACTGGTTCTGGTGGGGGGGCCGCACCGGAACGTACAGCACGGCGGCGCTGTACCGGCAGCTGTTCGACCGGCTGGTGAATCACCACCACCTCAACAACCTGATCTGGGTCTGGAGCATGGATCGCCCCCACAATCCGGCCATGGAGCATGCGAAGTACTTCCCCGGCACCGCCTATGTCGACGTCCTCGCCATGGACATCTACGGGAACGATTTCGCACAGGCCTATTACGACAGCCTGGCCTCGCTCTCCCAGGGCAAGCCGCTGGTCCTTGCCGAGGTGGGCAACCCTCCGAGCCCCGAGGTCCTGACCCAGCAGCCCAGGTGGGCCTACTACATGACCTGGTCGGGGATGGTCCGCAACACGCCGAGGAAGGACTACGCCGCGCTCATGAAGGACCCGCGCGTGCTGAACCTCGAGGACCCCGCGTACTGGAGCGTGGCTGAACCCTACCGGAAGGCGTGCGGTCTGCCGCCGCTGCACGTCGAGCCCAGGCCCGCCGACTTCTCGGGGACCTGGGTCTTCGACGAGGACAGGAGCGAGGTGGGGAGGATGGGGGCCGGCATGGTCCCTGCGCGGCTGGAGATCGCCCAGCGGGGCAACAGCCTCGACATCAAGACCACGCGCGTCGTCGAATACGCGGACGACCAGGTCGTCGACGAGAAGCTGACGCTCGACGGAACGGAATCCAAATCTGAATTCATGAACTCGCCGCGTGTCACGACGGCGCGGCTTGCGGACGGAGGGAACCGGATCCTGATGGAGTCGGCTGTGACCTTCTCATGGGGTGCGCCGGGGTCCAAGATGACGACGAAGGAGACCTGGGCGCTGCTTGATGGCGGCAAGACCCTTTCGGTCCGACGGCACATAAGCTCCTTCAGGGGGGAGCAGGACCAGAACCTGGTCTTTTGCAAGCGATAGGCGGGCGCTGAGTTGCGGTGCCCCCGCCGGACCGCCCCGGGGCCGGCTTCATGTTGACGGCCTAGCGCGGGAATCCCACGCTATGCCGCCTTCATCCGGCGCCCGCTCGGCCCGCACGAGTCACGTCAACCCCAAGGAGAAACCCATGACCTTCATGCACACCCTCTGGCTTCCCATCCTGCTGTCGTCCGTGTTCGTGTTCCTCGCAAGCTCCATCATCCACATGGTGCTGTCGTGGTGGCACAAGAGCGACTTTTCTAAGCTGCCGGACGAGGAGAAATTCACTGACGCGGTGCGTCCGCTCGCGATTCCTCCGGGCGACTACATGATCCCGAACTGCTCGAGCAATGCCGAGATGAGGACCCCGGAATTCAAGGAAAAGCTGAGCAAGGGGCCCGTCATGGTGGCGACCGTGCTGCCGAACGGCATGTTCAACATGGGAAAGAGCCTGAGCCTTTGGTTTGTCTATCTCGTCGTGGTCAACTTCTTCGCCGCCTACATCACGTTCCACGCGGTTCCGGCCGGCGCGGGGTACCTCAAGGTGTTCCGTTTCGCGGGCGCGACATCGTTCATGGGCTATTCCCTGGCGCTCTGTCAGGCGTCGATCTGGTACGGCCGCTCGTGGTGCTCGACGATCAAGTCCATGATCGACGGGCTCATCTACGCCGGGCTGACGGCGGGCACCTTCGGCTGGCTCTGGATGCGGTAGGGGCGGTGTCCGGAGCCATGGAAAATCGCTAGAACCGGGGCTACGGGCTCGGAGGCAACCGCGACCGCGCTTGCCCCAAGAGGGCTTACAAGTTCTATTGCCCTCGCGCATGGCCGCCGGCGTCCAGCCTGGGGGGCCCGCGCAAACGATACCCGATGCGCCGCGGAGCCCTTCGCCTTTTCCTTGGCTTGGCCCTTGCCTTGGCCGTCGGCTTGCCCCGCGGCCCCGCCGCGGGAATTCCGGGCGCGGGCGCCGCCCCGATTCGCGTGCTGTTCATTGGCAACAGCTACATCTACGTGAATGACCTGCCCGCCGTCCTTGAGAAATTCTCCTGGAGCGGCGCCGGGCCGAGGATCATCACAAAGGCGGTGGTGCACGGGGGATGGACCTTGAAGAAGCACCTGGCCTCCGGAGAGGCGCTCGGCGTCCTGCGCGAGGGCGGATGGGACTTCGTAGTCGTGCAGGAGCAGAGCGACCTTGGGGCGCCCTTCGTCATCAACGGCATTCCGCGGGTCAGCAGCGACGCCTTCTTCAAGCCGAGCGCAGCAAGGTGGGCGGCCGAGATCCGAAAGGCGGGCGCCAGACCGCTCTTCTACCTTACGTGGGCGAAGAAGGCCTGCCCCGAGGATCAGTCCCCGCTCAACTACGCCTACTTCACGGCGGCGCGGGACGCCGACGCCGTCGTCGTGCCGGCGGGCATGGCTTGGGACGAGGTCCGCCAGAACCGGGCCGACCTCGAACTCTTCATGTGCGACGGCTCACATCCGTCGCCCGCGGGCACCTACCTGACAGCCTGCGTGTTTTACGCGGCCATGATCGGCCGGACCCCTGTCGGCCTGCCTGCAACGACTGATGTCAGGGGGCCTGGTCCCGGAGGCAGGGTGGACCTTGCGGACCCGAGCGCGCTCGTGAACCTGCCCCCAGAGGAGGCCCTGTACTTCCAGACGACGGCGTGGGACACCTGGCAGAGGCTCCGCGGCAACAGGGGATTCCCGCACGGTCTGCCGCCGCGGGCCCCGGGGTCGCCCGAAAGGCCCCCGGGACGCCCGATCTCGGCGGCCCAGCTCTCGGGCACGTGGAAGGGGGAACTTCGGCTGTATCCGGCGCCATTTCTCCCCGTGGAGATGGTGCTCGCGCTCGCGCAATCCGGCGCTCAATGGCGGGGCCATCTCAAGCTGAACTTCCATGCGAAGGAGCGCCCGGACGAGTCGCTCGACCTCGGAGACCTCGCCGTAGGTGAAACGGAGTTCACCTTCACCGATCCCCGGGGATTGCAGAGGCTCCCCGTGCGGTACCGGGGGGTGAGCGTTGGCAATGGCGAGCTAACGGGCAATGCGGACGCGGACGACCCGCCGGGCCTTTACCGCGGCACATGGCATCTGCGGAAGGCACCGTGACCGATCGCCGCGACAGGCTCAGCAGCAACTCACTGTAGCAGCACACTTGCAGGAATACCGAGTCCTTTGTGTAGCGCCCGAATCATTCCTAAACTGAGAGGCCTCTTGTGATTGAGTACTTCAGAGACGCGGCTCTTGCTTGAGAAATACTTCTCGAGGTCCCTCTGTCGCAGCCCTTCTTGCTCCATTCTGAATTTGATCGCAAGCGGCGCGCAAACCCGGCCAAAGCGGCTTCAGCCGCTTAGACCGGGAGGATGTCAACGGGTGGTTGAGCTCGATCAGAATGGAAGGATCATTGGAGCGATGGGCAGGCCGGGCCACGGGCCAGGTCAGTTTGCCTGGGCGCATTTCCTGGCCGTAACACAGGATGGCAAGATCATCGTGGCGGATGTACTGAATTGGCGGTTTCAGGTCTTCGCCCCAGCACCGCTCCCTGGCAAGCTTTCGGATTATGTACCAGAGCGGCGGATGTTCTACGGCTCAGTACCGAGCTCGGGCTGGGTTTCCAGGCAGACCAATCTCCCGTCAAAATAGGTAGGGTTGAGGGTTTTCGATTCAGGGAGGAGGGTTCCTGCAGGAATCCGATTTTCCCTTAGACCTTCTCAGCTCTGCCAATTCTCAAACGCAAGGCCTGGAATTCGTGCGAATTCAGATACATTGTTGGTGACGACGGTGGCGCCGATCCTGAGCGCTTGGGCCGCTAGCATCAGGTCGTAAGGGCCGATGGGCTGGGCATTCGGCTTCAACCTGGCAAGGTAGGCTCTAACGAACCCATAGTACGAGGCATCTGCGCAGGTATAGTTGGCCTCGTTGGCGACAAGTGCGCGTAACCTTTTCACTCGTTCGGCGAGAGTGGGGATTTCCGATCGTTTCGCGGCGCCGTATTCGAGCTCCGACAGCACGACACACGATAACCGGCAAAAGCGGAGGTTGGCTTCGAGCTTTCCCTTGATACCCGCATCAATCCCCCGGAGATACCGCGAGAATACGTTGGTGTCGGGTAGATAGATCACGGCTCCGATAGGGCGAGGGGCTCTATGTCCGGGAAGTCCGGGCAGGATCCGTAGAGCTTGGACAAGGCCTTGATGCGGCTCGCCTCGGCTTTGGGATCCAAAATGAATAACCCCCGGGCGGTCTTCTCGATCAGAACGGTTTTTGCATTCAAGCGCAGGGCCTTTGGCAGGCGAATCGCCTGCGAGTTGCCGGATTTGAACACTTTGGCTGAAATACTTGGCATGTGCATACGCTGTATATACAAAAGATGGCTGTCAACGTCGCGTGTAGGGACCGCTACGGTGGATGGTAAGTTTCTCACAATAGTCCCGCCTCTCTGAAACTGTAATAACCTCGCCCAAGGGGGTCGGCCCCTCGACGTCCTATGATAACGTGATCCAGCAGAGGGATATCCACAGCGGATGCTGCTTCCCGGAGTTGCCTCGTTTATGTGAAGCCTTGGATTATGGGAAGGTGGCGGGCAGAGCGCGGTGGCCTCCGAGCGCGTGCGTCGGAATGTCTAAGATTGGGGCTTCCCATAATTACAGCGCCTCCAGGTACGCCAGCAGGTGAGAATTAGCCTTCGGCGGTCTTTTGGCGCCGGACAGTTTTTCGAGTGTGTTCAAGCACTGCTCCTTCATCTTGAGATCGGCCTCGACGTAGCCGTGTGTAGTTGCGGTCTGCTCGTGGCCGAGCCACAGCGAGATGATGGGGAAGGCGACACCGGATTGCAGCAGATGCATTGCAGTGGCGTGACGGAACGTATGGAGGGTGATTTTGCGACCGTGCAACGACGGACAGGCCTTCACCGCAGAGAGCAACGTCGCGTTCAATCGTAGCGCCGCACCCTTCCGTGTGATAGGCGCCCCGTGCTGGTTGGCGAAAAGGTATTGGGTCGAAGCGACCTGATTCGATTTGCACCAGTTGTGAATCTCCCGCTGGGTGGCAGGCCAGATCGGAACGTCACGTTCTTTACGGCCCTTGCCGTGCAGCCGCACGGTGAGGTTGTTGATCTCGGAGGGCTTAAGCTGGAGCACCTCGGAGATGCGCCCGCCGGTGTTGTAGAGTAGCGTGAACAACAGATGGTCACGTTGGCCGGTACGGGTGGTCGAATCGGTGGCTGCCAGGACGGCGTCCACTTCTTCGCGGCTCATGAAGCCGAGGACTGGTTTAACGGTGCGCTTGCATGGGATCGCGAGGATGTGCTGGCCGGCGACCATGAAGTCGGGCGCCTTCCGACCGATGGCGAACCGAGCAAACGCGTGGATCGCCGCGAGGCGGGCGTTGCGGGTGCGGATCGTGTTGCGGCGCACTTTTTCCAGATGCTCGAGAAACGAGAGAACCGCGTCGGCGGAGAGCATCTCGAGCGTGAGTTGGTCGATGGCCGTGCGCTGTTCCTCGGCGAGGTAACGGAGGAGCATATGAAACGTGTCACGATACGCCGAGATGGTGTGCGGGCTCAGGTTGCGCTGGGTGTGCAGTGAGCCGAAGAACTGCTGGATGAGGATGGAGAATGAGGAGGACATGGGTCAAAGTTGGGGTTCGTCCCGGCGTTGCCGGTAGTTTTGAAATGTGGTCGCTGCATGCCGAAGCGCGCGGCGGTTGGGCTGAACATACCAAAAGGTGTCGCTGAACTTGTGGTGGCCGAGGTAGCGGGTCAGAAGCACCAGGTGATGCGGGAGCGGCGCAGCCTGTCGGCTCCACCGCGCGACCCAGTTGGAGGCGAAGGTGTGCCTGAAATCGTGCAATCGCACAGACTCAAGATCGCCCTTCGACTTGAGCGGCGAGGCCAGCCAATGAAAATAAAACTCGATGTTGGTCCGCAGGCTCATCCCGCCTTTGCCACTGTGGCTGACAAAGAGATGCTCGCTTCGCGGATACAGTTGCCGCCGTCGTCGTTGGTAACGCTCCAGCGCACGGACGACCGAAGGGTGAATCGGAAGGATCCGTTGCGGGCTGAACTTGCGTGGAGCGATACAGAGCGTGCCAGCGCGAGGATCGAAGTCGCGATCACGCAGACATACCGCTTCGCCGATCCTCAAGCCGGTGCACCAGAGTAGCCCGATGATCGTCTTCATCGTCATGGCACGAAGAGGCGACCAGCTCGGTTCCAGGAGCGCGGTGTCGCGCATCAGCCATCGCACCTGAGCGGTGGTGTAGATGTGCGGGGCCGGCCGATGCCGCCCGGGACCATATTGCCCCTTGGGCAGTACTTCCGTTCTTGGGTCGAAGAGTGAGCCATAGCGGCCGAGCCCTCGCAGCCCGCAGAGCCGGGCGGCCCGATACCGCGGAGTCATCTTAACGGGCAACAGTGCCCAGCGATGTCCGAGCTCAATGGTCAGCGGCTGGCCCGGGGCGAAACGATCCGCAAATCGGGCAAACTGGCGCAGTATACTGCCTGTACTGACCATTGCGTAGCCGAGCTTCTGCCGATGATCGAGGTAACGCGCTACGAGGCGCTGCATGTGGTCCGTGCTCATGATGCTAGAGGCCAGGGTTGGACCAACGCGCGGAGATCGCTCACGTCGATCTGTGCGTAGAGGTTGGTAGTCTCGAGGTCACGGTGCCCGAGAAGATCGGCGATCTGCTTTAGATCAGCGCCGTGAGCGTGCAGCCGCGAAGCAAAGGTATGCCGTAGCCGGTGAACCCCGCCCCAGCTCGCCGGGAACCCGCACCGTTTGAAAGCCCTGAGGATATGCTGGCGGGCGGCTTGAACCGACAGAGGTGTGCCACACCTTATCACGTCGGCAAGGAAGAGCTGGGCACACTGGCTAGCAGGACGGCCCCGATCGACATACGCACGGAGAGCAGCGTAAACGCGCTGCGGCAGCGGCAAGGTCCGGCCGCGGCCGTTTTTAACCGGTGGCACCGTAAGCTGTCGTCGCTCCCAATCGATGCTGTCGAGGCGAAGTGCGATCACCTCTGCCATCCGCAGGCCGAGGTCCACCATGCAAATCGTCATCGCGTAGTTACGACGGCCGTTTGGTTGATTGCGGGCAAACGCAGCCAGCAGTCGCCGGCGTTGCTGATCTGAAAGCACCTCTGGGCGGGCCGGCGACTGACCGTAGGCCGAAATACTCGGAACAGCTTCGACGAGAGAGTGGGCGCAGGCGCCGCGCAGCTCAACAAACCGAAGGAACTGACGGAGTCCGGAGAGCATCCCCTTGACGGTAAGTCGGCTTAATCCGCGCTGGGCCAGATCGTGAGAGTAACGGATGATATCCGGTGGTCCCACTTGCGACCAGTCGGCTTCGCGAGATCCAAACTGCCACCGCAGGTAGGAGGTGACGGTCGTTCTTCGCCAGCATATCGTGTCCGCAGCGTGCCCCTTGTGTGCTTCAAGAAAGTGAAGGTGATCGTCGACCCATCGCTGCCACGGTGTCGGAATCGAAACCCGCTTAAACCGTCCGCCGAACCGCGGCCAAGCGTGAAGAACCGCACGACGTTCCTCCTTACAGATATCACCTCGGCCCAGTGAGAAATAGCGCACGATGTGCGGGACATCTTCGAGAGTGACATCCGCAAGCCGTCGCCGTCGCCAATCGAGCCAAAGGGCGATGGCGCGCAACCCCCGCTGATAACGGATGCGCGTACTGTCGGCCCATCTGCGCTCCTGCATGTAGCTGCCGAAGCGCCCGTTGATCGTATCCAAGTCGGTCGTGAGGCCGACGCCTGTCGTATGGGTCTTTTGCATAGGACCCCCAGACTCACAGACCGTCCGTGCCCCATCCACCCGAAGCCGAATTATGGGCAGTAAAACGGCGGCTCCGAAAGCAGGTTACGACGAAATGATGACCCGCCGCGAGGCCACCTTCCCATAATCCAAGGCTTCACATAA
>PLTZ01000066.1 GCA_003164715.1 Opitutaceae bacterium
CGATGTTGTCCGCGAGGGCAGCTTCGCGAGCGTCGCAGAGCTGATCACGGCCATTAACGTTCATCTCACCCACCACAACCTCAGTCCCACTCCCTACCGATGGAAAGCTGAGGGGGCGGCGATCCTCGAACGGATCCACCGAGCTCGAGAGGCCCAGGCAAAGGTTGCGGTGTAACGCCATTAATGAGACACTACACTAGCAAAGAAGGCCCGGTCGCTTGCGCACCGGACGGTTCTAGATTGCTGGCTTTACACCAGCACCCATTTTTCGGCGGCGAAAGCAGTCAGAGAGGAGCAGCGCCGAAGAGTCCGCGAAACTGGGGCCTATGAAATGAATAACCTATTGTCTTCCTGCTCCACGCGAGATCCTGACTGGAATCAACTTTGGCCGATCCTCGATGAGGTCATGCATGAGCTTGCTGAAGAGGATCGGGAAATTGTCCTGCTGCGGTTTTTCGAGAAGGTTCCGCTGGCCAGCGTAGGCGAAAGGCTTGGCCTGTCCGCCAATACCACGGCGAAAAGGGTCGAGCGAGTTCTCGAAAAGTTACGAACCCTTCTTATCAAGCGCGGTATCACTTCAACCGGCGAAGCGCTCGCGCTCCTCTTGGCTGATCAGGCGATTGCGGCGGCGCCAGTCGATCTAGGAACGACAATCACCGTCGCCGCTCTGACCTCCGCTTCAAAGAGCGGCGGGGCCGCCGCAGGACTCCTACAAATTTTGGGTACCCAAACAACGTTAGGGACCATGGCCGTCCTCGGCCTTGCCGGTTTTCTGGTCATCGGGAGCGTCGGAACCGCCGTCTACGAACTCCAGGCGAACCGACACGCGCAAGCGGAGCTGCTTGACGTACAGCAAGCATACCAAGCGGAGCAGGCCCGGGTCAAAAAATTGGTGAACAGCGCTAACGAGGCCGAAGAGCGCGTTGCAGAAATCCAGCGAAATCTTGATCGGATGCCCGCCAGTGCGGTCCACGCTAACGTCGCAGAAGCCACGGCAGCCGCCTCTACTGCGAAAAGGGGAAAGGCGAAAATCGACGGTAAGAATTTCTTGGCGACCTTTGGCCAGGCCCGAAGCATGTTGATGGCGGTGCAGAAGGCTCAGCTGTCCCGTGGATATGCCGCTTTCTACCGCTCCGCTGGCTTAACGCCGGAGCAAATCGGGCAATTCGAGGACCAGACCACAGCCTTTATGGTCGACAATACGGTGGTGACCCCGACCGGCTTGAGCTCCAGCGTTAGACAACTTCCTGACGACCAGCTTAATCAAATACTTGGAGATCAGCTCCTTCAGCAGTTTCAGGATTACCAGCGGATGCTGTTCGCGGAGGATTTCGCGCAGCGGACCACGATCACGGTCGGTTATACGGCGGAGCCCTTCTCCGCCGATCAGGAGGCAAAGCTGGCACAGATCGTGGCGAATAACAGCAGCTCCTTCCAGAGTGGAGGCAACGCGGATTCAAGCAGTGTGGATTGGAATGCCGTGGCCGACCAGGCCCGAAGTCTGTTTTCGCCTGCACAATGGCAAGCGGCGGAATCCATTTTTCTTCGACAGCAATTTTCGCAGGGCGTGGCCCAGGCTCAGATAAGCACGCACCCTGCCACCAATCCTTAGAAGCCCGTGCCAAACTCACCGCGGAAAAGAACTTTGATGTGGACGATGGAGTTGCTCCTTGTCGCTATCTCGTTTGCTCTGGCCTCGGTTTGGTACCGTTCCGCTCAACGGGCCAAAAACTCTGTTGCCGAAATTGAAAAAGAACGAATCGGGGTGGAGGAGGATATCCGGGCAGCGCTGGAGCGGATCGCGGCCGCAGCCAAGAGCAAGGACGATTTGAAAGGGGCTCTCAAAGAAGCCCAAACGAGGCTGACCGCCGAATCGCTGGATCGGAACGGAGCGCGGCAGCCAAATTTGGCAGTTTTGCTGGAGAACAACCCGAAGCTGCGGGACCTCTATCGGAGGTCATTGCGATCGCAACTAGCCCTGAAGTACGTGCCGCTCTATCACAAGCTTGGGCTTCTGCCAGCGCAGACCGAAAAGTTCGAGGACTTGATAACGGAGCGCGATGAGGAAAAGATGGATCTCCAAGCGACGGCGCAGTCCCAAAGTATGGTGGAATCCGATCCGGCGATCACTTCCATCCAAGAGCGGCAGGATGCAGACCTTAGCAAAGCCGAAATCGGACTCCTTGGTGATACCGGTTACCAGCAGTTGCAGCAGTTTGACCGCATGCAGCCCCTGGAGGATTTCGTGGACCGCTACGTGGCAGACTTTATCCCTCCGACATCAACTCCTCTTACCGAAGGGCAAAGGGAACAATTGCTCAATGTTTTCGCCAATGCCGTCAATCCGAGTCGTTCCCCCGAGCCCGGCGACGTGATCGCCTGGGCGGCTGCAATCGACTGGAACACGGCTTTACCGCAGGCCGGCAATTTTCTCTCCCCAAGTCAATTAGCGACATTGCAAATTAATGCGCAGCAGGCGCAAGTAGGCGGCCTCCTTAAGCAGTTCTTCCAGTTACAGGCCGCGACGAAATAATGGGTGAGCTATGCCCGCGTCGCTTCCCGTTATCTTTTGGTAAGACAACGACGAGGTCGGCCGTTGACCAGAGTGTTCCAAAAAGGGTCCCTTTCGAAGCGGCACAACAACTGAGCTGTGGCCTAAAGCTCTTCCCTCGACATTCGATGGGAAGCTCGCTCCTATCGACATTCGAGGGGATGCACAATGGCCAATGTCGACATACTCCAGGGAACTTTGGACATGCTCATCCTCCGGGTGCTGGACCGGGGTGAAATGCACGGCTGGGGCATAGCCGAACGAATCGCGCAGCTATCGACCAAGGATCTTCTGGTTGGCGAAGGTTCGCTGTACCCGGCCCTATACCGGATGCAGGACAAGGGCTGGATAGAGTCGGAATGGGGCCAGTCGGATAACAATCGCCGGGCAAAATATTACCGCCTGACAAAGGCCGGCCGTAGGCAGCTAGACGAAGAGAAAGAGAACTGGAGCCGACTGGTTACGGCCGTGGCGAAGGTCATGGCATCGGCATAGGAATACCTATGATCGGGTTCAGGCAGATACTCAGTCGCACCCGGGCGCTATTCCGCACGGATAGATTGGAGCGTGATATGGCGGAGGAGATGCGTCTTCACATCGAACATTTGGCGAGGGAGAACGCCGCAAATGGCCTTCCTCCTGACGAAGCTCGGTTCGCGGCCCTGCGCCGATTTGGCGGTGCCGACCAATTTAAGGAGCGCTGTCGCGATGGAAGAGGCTGGAGGTTGATCGAGAATGTTCTTCGCGATCTTCGCTATGGCGCGCGCGCGTTGCGGAAAAGCCCAGGGTTCAGCCTGACGGCGGTGCTCACACTGGCTCTATCTGTTGGCGCCAACACTGCGATCTTCTCAGTGATCTACGCCTTGCTGCTGAAGCCACTGCCGTTTCCGGCACCGAGCAAGATTGTGGAGATATACAACGTCTTTCCGAAGGCCGGGCTACCCAAGGAGCCCTGCAGCATAATCCAATATCTGGAATACAAGGATCAGACCGTCTCCTATGACGCCGTGGGATTGTGGGGCTCGACCACCGTTATGCTGGGCGAGGAAGGGTCCGCGGACCGGATCACCGAGGCCTATTGCACCCCCGAGATGTTCGACATTCTTGGCGTGAAGCCGGTGATCGGCCGTTTCTTCACGCTGGAGAACAGTCATAAGGGCCAGGATAAGGTACTCGTTCTGACACAGTCTTTCTGGGAATCGCATTTCGCTGAGGACCCGAGCGTGATCTCGAAGACGATGCGGGTCGACGGCGAGACCTATCGAATCATAGGGGTCTCTCCGCGCACCATGGAGGCATTTGACGCCCGCGCAAAATTCGTAAAGCCGATCGCATGGGGCCAGAGTTCGGTCTCCCCGTACGCAAGGTTTAACCTCGATACACCGCTCTATGCGCGGCTCAAGGAGGGCCATTCATCAAACAGCGCCCTCTCCGAGGCGGCAGCGGTTGAGCGCCGATACTACGAGGTGGCGCCCGGGAACATGAAGGCCTTCCTTGACAATTCCGGCCACGCAATGGCCGTCGTACCCATACAGCCCGAGCGCACGCGTCCGGTCACCTCTTCACTGATTCTTCTGCAAGGAGCTGCCGTGTTTGTGCTGCTGGTTGGATGCGTGAATATCGCCAATCTGCTCCTTGCGCGGACGAATAGCCGGCAACATGAGATCACGATCCGGTCTGCTCTCGGCGCAAACCGCGGGGCCATCGTCCTTCAATTCATGACCGAGTACCTGCTACTGACAATACTCGGCATCGGGCTGGGCATTGGAATTGCGCTGGGCTGCCTTCCGTTTGCCAACCATTTCGTCGCCAAGGTGCTCCCGAATACGCTGCCGGTCGTGCTCGATGCTGGCGCTATCATGATCGCCACCGGCCTCTTTGTCCTGGTGGGCCTGGCGGTCGGGTTTCTGCCGGTGCTCAACATCCTTCGCACGAAGCTGGCGGGCGGGCTCCCGGTCAATTCGAGGGGCGCGTCGGGCGGTCCGGGCGTCCGGCTTTTCAGCAGCATCATGATTCCCGGACAGATCGCCGCCGCTCTTGTCCTCTTGAGCGGCGCCGGCCTTCTTGCCCGCAGCTTCGTGAAGGCAATCTCAGTGGACCCGGGATTCGACCCGGCGAATGTTCTCGTGGCAAACATAGCGGTGCCCGGCGCATATCGCGATGAGGCACGGGGGGCTGCGTTTCAGGAGCGACTCTTGCGGGCGATAAGGGAAATCCCGGGCGTTGAGTCCGCCGCGGTGGCGACGAGCGTCCCGTTTCGGGGCGTGGACAACAGCAACCCGTTCACGCTCAAGGGCAGCGCACTTCCGCCTGGTTCACCGCAGCCGGTGGCCCAGTTCATCGGCGTGTCCAAGGAGTACTTCAACACCCTTCACATACCGCTCCTGGAGGGGCGATACTTCGATCAATCGGACACGACCGCGGGCAGGAATGCCCACGTGGTCGATGAGCGCTTTGCCCGGAAGTACTTCCCCGGGCGCTCGGCAGTGGGGGGACGGTTCTCCTACGATCGGCCGCCGGGAGCGCCGCCAGAGAAAGACTCCGAAGTGCCCGTAATCGTCGGCGTCGTGCGATGGGTTCCTCACAACGGTGTCGAGGATAGAAGCAATAACCCCTTCATCTATTACCCCCTCGGTTCGAAGGTCCAAGGAGGACTGAGCATCCTGGTGCGCTCGGCAAGGCATCCAAACGACTTCGTGCCCGCTCTTCGTGAGAAGATTCGAAGCATCGACGCCACAATTCCGTTGTTCGACATCGGCACCCTGCAGGGCGCCATGGACGAATCCTTTGAGAACCGAAAAGCGATAATGGTCGTCCTTGGTGGCTTCGCGGCACTGGCGCTTTTCCTCTCCGGGATCGGGATCTACGGCGTCCTCGCGTACGACGTTTCCCTGAGGACTCGAGAGATCGGTATCCGCGGGGCGATTGGTGCATCGCGCCCGCAAATTGTAGGGCTAATCATGCGCCAGGCAGCCTGGAAGATTGTAGCGGGTTCCGTGGTGGGCTTGGTCAGCGCCGTAATGTTAAGCCGCTACATTGCTGACTTGCTCTACGAATTGAGTCCTACCGATCCACTGGCGTACGCCTCGGTGTCTATTCTGCTTGTGGCGGTCGCACTGCTGGCAAGCTATCTGCCCGCGCGCCATGCAGCAGGCATTGACCCAATCTTGGCGCTGCGAGCGGAGTAGCGATTTCGTGCTTGGAGCACCAAGGGACGCCTACTTTCAGGTGTCCAATAATGGGCCCTATTGTGTATGGTAGCGGTTGGGAGGGTCCCAATGGACCGTTCCAGAGACGCACATTTGCAAATGCCAAGGGAGCGGGAGACCGAAAAATGAAAGCCTTGATCGAGAGCCGTGGGCCGGACGTAAGGGACCGCTCGGCCGCGTTTGCGCGGCTCGTTCTACAGGGGGTTCTCTGCGCGGCGATTCTCGCTGGAACCGCAAGCTCCGTACCCGCCCCGACCCCGAGTGGGCCCGAGGGGATCCGCCCGAGCGACGCGATACTGCTTCCCCCCATGTTCGTCACCCCGCTGCGCCCCCCGCCGCTCTATGGGCACGCGTTGCTGCGCAACTGGGTGGCGCCCGACTATCCGAAGGACGCATTGAAGCAATGGCTGGGCGGAACGGTGAAGCTGCGACTCGTTATCGACAAGAAGGGCAATGTCGTGTCCTCCCGGGTTCTCGACGCGACCGACCCAAGATTCGTCAAGGCGGCGCAGGATGCGGTGAAGGAGTGGACGTTTTCGCCGGCGCTAAGCGCCAGCATGCCCGTCGCCTGTTCCATGGACACGTCCGCGGTCTTCTCGCCCGAGGAGGCGACCCGGCACAGGAGCTACGGCTCAACCATACCTCCTGAGGCGGAGCTGCCCGTGCTGGCGCCCACGATCGAAGCCACGCTCGCCTCGGCCCCGGACATCGATTATCCCGACGTGCTGTATGACCGCAGGCTGTCCGGAAGGGCGCATTACATCTGCACGGTCCTTGCGAACGGGCGCGTCGCCAATCCCCGGATCATCGCGGCCTCCAACGTGGACTTCGTGGTGCCCGCCCTGAACGCGATCGCGAACCTGCGCTACAATCCCAGGATGCAGGGCGACGAGCCGATCGAAGCGGAGGTTGAAGGCGACCTCAAGTTCGACCTGACGATGGGGAGCACCTCTGGGGCTCTCGCCGTCAACGGGATCACGGCGCCGGACGGCAGCTCGCCCACGGCGGCCGTGGAGCCGCGCACGGTCGTCGATCCCATCTATCCCTACGCTCTGCTCCAGAAGGGGGAGAAGGGCTCGGCGGCCGTTGCCTTCACCGTAGGCACGAACGGCTCTCCGACCGAGATACACGTGATCGCGGCCAGCGAGCCGGAGTTTGGGGTGGCGCTCGCGGCGGCGGTCGCGATGTCCACGTTCTCTCCCCCTGCGGTCAAGGGCCACTCCGCGCCGGTGCCGCTCGTGCGGCGGGCTGATTTTGCCCCGGCCGCCTCGGGGGCGGACTCCGGGAAGGAGGACCCCGTGGCCCGGCTCTGGGCCGCACTTCAGGCCGGTCAGGTGGGCAACGGCACCGGTCTGGACGCACGACTGACGCCGCGGTATCAGGTGGCTCCCCGGTATCCCGACGTGCTCAGGCTGGGGGACCGGCCCGCGGGCCAGGCCGTCGTCGAGTTCATCGTCGATCGGGACGGCAGGGCGCGGCTGCCTCAGGTGTTCACCTGCAGCGACCCCGCGTTCGGGTGGGCTGCCGCGACGGCGGTCTCGCAGTGGGTCTTTGACCCGCCCCGTCGGGACGGGCGGTCTGCGGACGTAAGGGCCCGTGTCCCGTTCGAATTCAAGGCGCCCAAGGATTAGCTTCGCGTGGATCCGGGCCGCCCCCAGGGCGCTTCCCAATAGTGGGACGCACGGGTCTCGGTTTCGGTCCGTCCCCACCGGAGCCAATCGGGCGTGGCATTCCTTAGCAATGGAATGCCAGTGACTAGCGCATCTTGGATGGACTGGCATGCTTCGTGCCATCCATGGCTGTGCGCATCGCCCTAAAATGGTCCGCCAAACGCCCATCGCCAGCCCGCGAAGGGACCCCTCGCATTCCTGCCGCCACGGTCACCCTGCCCGTGAATCCTCCCTGAGCCGCCCATGATCTTCGAATCCCTCCTCCAGGACTTGCGTGTCGGCCTGCGGATGGTGATCCGCCGTCCGGCCTTCAGCCTCATGGCGGCCGCGTCGCTGGCCCTTGGCATCGGCCTGGTGGCTACGCAGTTCAGCCTAATCGACGGCATTATGTTGCGTGGGCTGCCGATCTCGGGCGCGGAGCGCCTGATGCACGTCTCGCGCGCCGATCCGCAGCAGGGCGGGGCGTTCGGATGGCAGGTGGTGGCTTACCGCGATTACCTCGCGCTTGCTGAGCGCCAGGCGAGCTTCGAGTCGCTGGCCGCGGTGAACCAGATGAACGTCAATCTCAGCGGCCCCGGCAGGGTGCCGTCCACGCACTTTGGGGCGCTCAGCAGCGCGAACCTGCTCGACGTGCTGGGCGTGCAGCCGATGCTCGGCCGTTGGTTCACCGCCGCGGAGGACAGGCCGGGCCGGCCGCTCATGATCGTCCTCTCGCACGCGGTCTGGCGGGACGAGTTTGGCTCCGACCCGGGTGTCCTCGGCAGGGCGCTCAATGCCAACGGGGAACCCGGAACCGTGATCGGCGTCATGCCCCCGCGCTTCGGGTTTCCGACCACCGAGCAGGTCTGGACGAACCTGCGGGCCGCGCCCGGCGATCCGCGCCTCAGGCTGGCGGACCGCGTGGAGATGGTCGGCAAACTGAAGCCCGGCGTCACCCCCGACCAGGCGCGCGCCGAGTTCAATATGCTGGCCGCCGGGATGGCGAAGACGTGGCCGGAGACCAACAAGGGCCTCGACCGGATGAACATCGAGAAGTTCGCACTCGCCTATGCTGGCGGCGGCACGCAGTCCATCCTCTATCTCATGCTCGCGATGACGCTCTTCATCCTCGTGCTCGCCTGCGTGAACGTCGCAAGCATGCTCCTCGGGCGCGCGACCCAGCGGACGCGCGAACTCGCCGTCAGGGCCGCCGTCGGGGCGGGACGCGCCCGCCTTGTCCGCCAGCTCCTGGCGGAGGCCCTCGTGATCGCGGCCCTGGGCTCGGTGGGCGGCCTCCTGCTCACCGTGGAGGGCGTAAGGCTCTTGCAGGTCAATCTGGTGGAGAAGATGGAGGTGCCCACATGGTTTGACTTCCGGGTCGACGGGCGCTTGGTCGCCGTCGCCGTCCTCGCGACGCTCGCCGCGGGATTTCTCGCCGGCATCGTGCCGGCGCTGCAGGCCTCCCGCGTCGACCTCAACACGGCGCTCAAGGACGACTCGCGCACAGCCGCGGGCATGGGCGGCAGCCGGCTGGGCCGCTGGCTGGTCGGCGCCCAGATCGCCTTCTCGACCATGCTACTTGTGGCCGCGGGCGTCCTGGCCCTGACCATCTACCGGACCCGCACGGCCAACCTGCGCTACGATCCGGACCGGCTTCTCACCGGCCGGATCGAGGTCCAGGAGGCCACACAGCCCACCCCCGAGGCCCGGGCGCTCTTCTACCGGAAGCTCGTCGAGCGCCTGCAGTCCGAGCCCGGCGTTGAGTCGGTGGCCGTCACCAGCCGCAATTTCATAGGCCCGGGAGTCGCCACCCAGGTGTCGCCCGAGGGCGCGGTCTATGCCCATGACAACGAACGGCCGAACGTCTGGCTGGACGTCGTGTCGGCCGAATACTTTAGGCTTATCTCGGTGAAGCCCGCGGCCGGGCGGGTGTTCGACGCCCGCGAGCAGTCCCGGGAGCGCCTGAGCGCGGTCGTCAACGAGTCGTTCGCTCGAAAGTTCTGGCCGGGCGCCGACCCGGTGGGACGGCGCTTCCGCAGCAACCAGACGCAGGAGGGGTGGGCCACGGTGATCGGCGTCGTGCCCGACCTCCAGATGCAGGGCGTGTTCGCCCCGCCGGGCCGCGACGAGGCCGGCTTCTACCTTGCCGAGGACCAGATGGGCTGGGGCTGGCTCGATCTGCTTGTCCGCACGAAGTCCGACCCGCTCCAGCTGGTGGCCCCCGTGCGAAAGGCCATCGCCGGGATCGACCCGAACCAGCCCATCCACTCGGTCGGCACGCTCACGAGCCAGACGGCCCTGGCGGTGCGCGGGTTCAGCATCGTCGGGCTGATGGCGGTGATCTTCGGGGCGATCACGGTGTTCCTCGGGGCTCTCGGTGTCTACGGGGTGACCTCGCAGGCGGTGAGCCGGCGCACGCGAGAATTCGGCACGCGCATGGCCCTCGGCGCAACGATAGGGCAGGTGCTGGGGCAGGTGCTCCTGCAGGGCGGCCGCCAGATCGCTGCGGGGATCGGCGTGGGGCTCGTAGCGGGCTACCTCCTCACCCGGCCGCTCGAGTCCATCTTCGGCTCGCGGATGGCCAACAACCCAGGAATCTACCTGTTTGTCTCGGCCCTGATTGGCCTTGTTGGGCTCGCGGCGCTGTGGATACCCGCCCGGCGCGCCGCCCGCATCGACCCGATGGCCGCATTGAGGTCCGAATAGCTCCTGTCACTTGGGCCCGATGGGCGCGCCGCCCGCGGGCGCGCACTTGGGCAGGTCGCCGCTCGGTATGATCTGGGTCGTGGAAAGGAAGTTGGCCACGGCCTGCGGGTCGACAGGCGATCGGCTTGAGCGCGTCCCGATCCAGGGAAAGCCATGGCTTCGCTCCGGTACGAGCAAGCCCGCCGGCCGGATGCCGGGGGGCGTCGGTTCGGCATGCGTCCCCAGGGCTAACGCCTGTAGGGCGCGGGCTCCGAGGGCCTAATCACTTCGGCGGGCCGCCGGCGTCCTTCACCCGCCCTGCCTTCCACGCGGTCTTGACCGGGTCGCCGCCGTCGGGGCTGGGACGCTCAACCGTGCCCGTGATGGCGTCGGCATCGAGCTTGCCCGCATATTTCACCGTGAAGGCGTTGTCATTGAATGTGCGGGTGACGGTGAACGAGATCGAATCGTCCTTGAACGTGGCGTCGCCGATCGCCGTGTCGCCATTTCGCCCGGTGACGGAGCCGGTCAAGGTGCCGCCCTTAAGCTGGAGCGTCAACTTGACGGGCCGGCCCGGATTCCCGTCGCGGCCGGGAGCCGTCCAGGTCCACGTGCCGGTTGGATCGCCGGCAAACGCGGCGACGGCAAATAGGAACGTTGCGCATAGGGTTGCGGCGAGTGCACGGAGGGACTTTGTCTTCATGGGGGGGGGTATTGGGTGGGTTGCGAGCTTAGAACGAGAGCCTGACGGGGCGCAAAGGGTTTAGTTTCCCTCTTTGACCTGCCGGACGCTTCAAGGGCGTCCGCATTGCCTGCAGACCGGCGTCCGTGGCGGGTGTAACCGCATGGCCAGTCGCGGCGAAGCCGGATCTTGCCGCCGGTCCCGCAATCCCCCCGGATTCAGGCGTCTTTGCAGCGCGCCGCGAGGAAGCCCGTGGCGGCCGCGATGTCGATGTCCGCGACGAGAAGTCCCGGTTTGCCGTAGGGCTGGTAGGCGAGCAGCGATCCGTCGGGCCGCGCCACGGCCGACGTCGTCGATGCCCCGGCGCCGGCACAGTTCACGCTCGCGAAATAGCAGGTGTTTTCCGCGGCCCGGCAGAGGATCGCCTTCTCGTGGAACGAGTTCGCGGGGTCGGCGAAGGCCGCCCTGTAGTTGATGGGTGGGTCCTCGTCGAAATGGGGGTGGAACACGACATGGGCGCCGCGGCGCGCCGCCCAGCGGACGGTCTCCAGATAGCGCCAGCCCTCATGGCAGATCACGATGCCGAAGGTCAGGGGCCCCGCCTGGAATATGCGCCTTCCCGAGCCGTGCGAATAGGTCCCCTCCTCGGAGGGATCGAGCTGCACCTTGTCCTGGAATCCGGCGAACGTCCCGTCCCGGTTGATGACGAGCGCCGTGAGCAGCCGGGAGTTATTGGCCGCGCGCTCGGCCCCGAGGATGACCGCGACGCCCGCCTGAGCCGCCGCGGCCGCGAGGCTCGACCACGCGCGCTCAAGAAACGCCGGATCCAGCGGGAGTGCCGGCCTTCTCGCCACCCGGTACCCGGGCACGAAGCATTCCGGGAAGCAGAGGATCCCCGCCCGCTCGCCGGCCGCCTGGGCAATGGCCTCCCGGGCCAGGGCGACGGATTCCTCGGGAGTGTCCGGGATCCGGAGATTGGCAAGAGCGATGCGAAAAGGGTTCATGTGCCGGTCCTGATTCTCAATTCCGTGGTCTCCGAACCTCCCAAAGCGAGACGCGTTTGTCCAAGACATAGGCGCACAGCCCGTGCTGGGCCGCCCCGACGCCAAGCGGCCTTCCTAAGGGATCCGCCAGTAGCCCCCGACGTAGATCGTGGTGCTTCCGCTGTCCTCGAAGTGGGGGGCCATCCACTCGGCACCGGGCCTGGGCGGGTACTCGTAGTGGCCCTTGAACCAGACCCAGTGGTAGCCGCCGCGGCTTGCCGTCCACCGGTAGTAGCCGGGGACCCAGGCGTACGCCCACCCTGGCGAAACCCCGACAGTCTCATCCGGGAACGGCGGCAGGACGTCGCTTGACTCGACGTAGACGGCCGGCGCGTGGCGCACCGCCACGGCCGCCTTGCGGGAGAAGGCCCTCGCAAGCGAATCCACCTGCACGGAGGTACCCGGTCCCACAGGCAGTCCGAGCATCGCGGCCGCCGCGACGAACATCAGAACCTGCCCGTGGAATGGCCTACCCGTGTGGGTTGGGTTATTCATGGGGTGGGGTAACCTGAGAAGAAGATCGGCACGGGCGCCAGTCCGCTCAACGGAAATCGGAACGATTTACGAAATCCTGACGGGCCCGAGAAGGAGTGTTGATGGGAGGATCCCAGCGGTGATAGGATATCCCCCGTATCCCCTCACTCACATGACAACGACCCCACTCCGCCACGTCCTTCCCCTGATCGCGATCGCCCTCGGCCTCCTCGTGCCCGGCATCGCGAGAGCAAGCGGCGCCCCCGCCGGCCAGCTCGTCCCCGTCGATGACAAGACGGACGCGGCCTGGCTCGAGGGCGCCCGTGCCGCGTACCCGCTGGACACCTGCGTCGTGTCCGGGGAGAGCCTCGGGCTCCACGGCCACGGGAGGCAGAAGGACATGATCTACCGCGAGCCGGGCAAGCCCGACCGCCTGGTGCGCTTCTGCTGCAAGGGCTGCATCGACGATTTCAACAAGGACCCGGAGAAGTTCCTGAAGGCGCTGGACGCGGCGGCCGCCAAGAAGGCCTAGTCAGGGCCGGGGCGTCCCGGGCCCTCCGCAGGGGTGTCACGCCTCGGTGACGTGGACCGGCTCGACATGCCAGATGTCGCGGCAGTACTCCCGGATCGCTCGGTCCGAGGAGAACTTGCCCATCCGCGCCACGTTGAGCACCGACATCCGCGCCCATTGCCTCGTGTCCGCATAGGCCGCGGAGACCCGCCCCTGGGCCTCGATGTAGGAGCGGTAGTCGGCCAAAAGGAAGTACGGGTCGCGGTCGAGCAGCGAGCCGACGAGGGGCGCGAACAGCTCGCGGTCGCCGCCCGAGAGCGCGCCTGAGGCGATCAATTCGAGAACGGCGCGAAGCTCGGGGTCCCCCTCGCAGACCTCGCGGGGAGCGTAGCCCGCGGCCCGCCTCCCTGCGACCTCGTCCGCCGTCATCCCGAACAGGAAGAAGTTCTCGGCGCCGACCTCCTCGCGGATCTCGACGTTCGCTCCGTCGAGCGTGCCGATCGTCAGCGCCCCGTTCATGGAGAACTTCATGTTGCCCGTGCCGGAGGCCTCCATCCCCGCGGTGGAGATCTGCTCCGAGAGGTCGGCGGCCGGATAGATCCGGTGCGCGCTCTTCACGCTGAAGTCGGGGATGAACACGACCCGGAGCTTGTCCCGCACATCCGGATCGGCGTTCACGACCTCGGCCACCGAGTTGATGAGCTTGATGATGAGCTTCGCGGCGAAGTAGCCGGGCGCCGCCTTCCCGGCGAAGATGACGGTGCGCGGCGCGACCCCCAGCCTCGGGTTTACCTTGAGGCGCAGGTACTCCGTCACGACGTGCAGCACGTTCAGGTGCTGGCGCTTGTACTCGTGGATGCGCTTGACCTGGATGTCGAAAAGGCTGGCCGGGTCGACGGTGTTGCCGGTTGTGGATGCGATCACCCTCGCCAGGCGCTCCTTGTTCGCGCGCTTCACCCGGGCCCATTCGGCGAGGAACTCGTCGTCGCCGGCCGCGGCCTCGAGCTGCCTCAGCTCCTCCAAGTCGCGGATCCAGCCGCTGCCGATCTGCTCGGTGATAAGGCGCGTGAGGCCGGGGTTCGCGAGCGCCATAAAGCGGCGGGGCGTCACGCCGTTCGTCTTGTTCGAGAACTTTTCGGGCCAGAGCTCGTGGAAGTCGCGCAGCACGGTGCGCTTCAGGAGCTCCGTGTGGAGCGCGGCGACGCCGTTGATGGCCTGGCTGCCGACGCACGCCAAGTTCGCCATGCGCACGTACTTCTCGTAGCCCTCCTCGATCAGCGAGAGGCGCCGCACGCGGTCCCCGTCGCCCGGGTACTTCTGGCGGACGTCGTCCAAGAAGCGGCGGTTGATCTCGTAGATGATCTCGATGTGGCGCGGCAGGACGCGCTTGAAGAGCTCGAGCGGCCAACGCTCGAGGGCCTCCGGCAGGAGCGTGTGGTTCGTGTAGGCGAAGGTGCGGCGCGTGATGTCCCATGCATGCTCCCAGTCCAGCCGGTGCTCGTCGACCAGGAGGCGCATCAGCTCGGCCACGCCGATCGACGGGTGCGTGTCGTTGAGCTGCGCGACGAACTTCAGGTGGAAGTGTTCGAGCGTCGTCTCCCGCTGCAGGTAGAGGCGGATCATGTCGCGCAGCGAGCACGACACGAAGAAGTACTGCTGCTCGAGGCGCAGCTGCTTGCCAGCCGCCGGCTCGTCGTTCGGGTAGAGGACCTTGGTGAGGTTCTCGGAGGAGACCTTGTCGTCGACGGCCCTGTAGTAGTCCCCGGCATTGAAGGCCTGGAAGTTGAAGGAGTTGCTCGCCTCGGCCTTCCAGAGGCGCAGCAGGTTGACCGTCGCGACGCCGTAGCCCTGGACGATCGTGTCGAACGGGGTGCCGACCACGGTGCGCTCCGGGATCCAACGCACCACGTGGCGGCCGCCCTCGTCGGTGTAGGGCTCCGTGTGCCCGCCGAGCTTCACCTCGAATGCGATCTCGGGCCGGGCGATCTCCCACGGATACCCGAGGCGCAGCCAGTTGTCGCTCTTCTCGACCTGCCAGCCGTCGCGGATCTCCTGTTCAAAGATCCCGAACTCGTAGCGGATGCCATACCCGATCGTCGGGATTTCGAGCGTCGCCATCGAGTCCATGTAGCAGGCCGCCAGCCTGCCGAGGCCCCCGTTCCCGAGCCCCGGCTCCTCCTCCTGCTCGAGCACCTCGTCCAGGTTCTTGCCGAGCTGGGCCAGCGCCGCGGCCGTCTGGTCGTAAAGCCCGAGGTTCACGAGGTTCTTGCCCAGCTGCGGGCCGATGAGGAATTCCGCGGAGAGGTAGACGGCGGTGCGGCTGGCGTGCTTGAAGTAGGTCTTCGAGGTCCGCACCGAGTTCTGGAGCACCCGGTCGCGCACGGCGTAGGCGACGGCCAGGTAGTAATCGTTCCTCGTCGCGACCTCCGGGAACCGCCCGATCATGCTGAAGAGCTTCCCCTCGATAGCCTGGCGGAGATCCTCGACGTCCCGCGCCGCGCTGCCGCCGGGCCCTGCCGGCGGGATCGGAGCGGATTTGGGTTTTGAGGGGGAACCCATGCGTGGAGGGGCGGGGTGCCTTTGGGGGTTCTTAGGGTGGAGTCAGCCGGGGCTTGCGCGGCGCCGCCCCGGGGGTGATCGCTTTGTAATCCGCCGGGAAGGTCCCGCCAAGGAGAAAGGGCCGCGCCCTGCTGGCCGCCATCGGACCTGCCTCTGAGAAATGGTTCGATCTTCTCCCAGCACCGTCTACGATCGTACTCCGCGTTCGACCCCAATCTCCCAGGCGTGTCCATAGACTACAGAATCGACCGGGCCCGGCGCTGTGTCCTGAGCACAGGGAGCGGTGAGCTTTCCTACAAGGATGGCTTGGGGCACATGGACCGACTCTCGGCGGACCCGGATTTCGACCCCACCTTCTCGCAGCTGATCGACTTCGCCGGCTTCACCAAGGTGACGCTTTCCCACGATGAGATCTACGACCTCGCATCGCGGCATGTGTTCGCGCCCGATGCCAGGCGGGCCTTTGTCACGACCACGATGGAGCAGTTCGGGCTCGCCCGGATGTTCCAGTCGTACCGGTCCGTGAAGGGCGAGACGGGGATCCGTGTCTTCATGAGTATGGAGGAAGCCATTGCCTGGCTGGGGCTTAATGAAGATGGTCCCCCTGGAGCGACCCCCGAAGGATAGGCCGGGCCCGCCCCTGGCAGGCTCTTTTCCCCGGCTATTGGCGCCCGATGGGCCGATTAGTCGAGGATCGCCCTCATTATGAAACAGATATCCAGCCTCCTTTCCACATTACCGGCGAGGAGCCGCCGTCTCGTCACGGGATTCCAGGCCTGGGTGGCGCTGTGCGCCCTGCTGCTGCTCTGGCTGCTGAGCGCCCCGGAGCACACGAAGTTCAACCGACGTCTGGGCGTCCTTCTGGTCACGCTGCTCTTCCTCGTGGCGGCGCTGGCCCTCGCGCGTTCGTCGAGGAGGCGCGACCTTCCGCCTGCGTTCCGGAAGGGACTGCACGGGATCGCGCTCGGCCTGTGCCTGGTGGGCTTCGGCGGCCTGTACGTCCTTGTGGACGCGTACTTGGATCCGGACAGCAAGGCCGCGTTCAACCTCTCGGACCTGCTGTTCCTCTCAAGCTACCCCGTCATCCTGGCGGGCCTCTTCCGGATGCCGCGGGTCGAGCGCCTCTCCATCAGCGTCGGGCGCCTGCTGGTCGACAGCGCGGTGTTCATCGTCGGCGTGGGCCTCCCCCTTTGGTTCTTCGCCGTGATGCCCGGTTTGGCGTCGTCGTCCGGCTACGGGGCGGCGATGGTCGTCGCCTATCCGCTCGTGACCTTCGTTGGGATATCGCTCCTCAACATCGTCCTGCTGACGCGGATGCCGCTGCCCTCCCAGCGCGCGTTCCGGCTCCTCGTGGCGGCCGTGGGCGTCTGCTGGCTCGCCGACCTCCTGTACCTCCTGGACGGCGTCTACGGGTTCGTGGAGAGCGGACAGGTCAACTGGGCCAACGTCCTGAACACGGTGTCGATCAGCTTGTTTCTCCTGGCCGCCGGCCGGATCGGGGCCGACAGGCTGGCGAGGCCCCAGTCCGCGCAGCCCTCCGCCTCGAGCCCCCTGCCGGTCACCACGATCGTCGTGGTGAGCGTGTGGCTGCTCGTGTTCGCGGTCCGGGGGCATCCGGCGCCCGACGTGATGGAGCGCATCCTTGTCTGCCTCGGGCTCCTGTTCGTGATCCTGTCGGCGCGCGAGGCCTACGTGTTACGCGACAGCGCGCGGTGGCTCGCTTCCGAGGTCGAGCGCGAGAGCCGCGAGCGCTTCGAGGTGCTGGTCAGGCACTCCTCCGACGTCATCATGGTCGTCGACGCCGCGCGCACGATCCGTTTCGCAAGCCCGGCGGTTGCGTCCGCGCTCGGCATCCCCGCGGACGAGGTCGTGGGGCGGCCGCTCCTCGAGCTCGCCCATGCGGACGACCTCGCCAGGGGCGGGCAGTTCCTCGACCGCGTCCTCGGCGCCCCGGGTACGCCCCAGACCGTCCAATGGCGCCTGCGGCATGCGGACGGGACCTACCGCAACTTCGAGACCGTCGGCAGCAACGCGGTCAACGAGTCGGCGGTGGAGGGCCTGGTGATCAACTTGCGCGACGTCACGGACCGGGACGCCCTGGAGGAGAGGCTCCGGCAGGCGCAGAAGCTCGAGGCGATCGGCCAGCTGGTGGGCGGCATCGCGCACAATTTCAACAACATCCTCACCTCGACGATGATGCGGCTGAGCTTCCTCAAGGAGAAACGGAGCCTGCCGTCGGAGGTGGTCCAGGAGGTGCTGGCGCTCGACAAGGAGGCACGCCGCTCGGCCGACCTCACGAAGAAGCTCGTGATGTTCGGGCAGCGGCAGTTCCTGCGGAAGGAGCCGATGGACCTGAGGGAAACGGTCGCAAGGATGCAGCCCGAGATCGCGAAACTCCTGGGCAAGGGCATCCAGCTCTACATGACGGGCGGCTCGGCCCCGCAGTGGGTCGAGGCGGACCCGGAGCTGATCGAGCAGATGATCCTGGCCGTGTGCGCCAACGCGCGCGACGCGATGCCCGCCGGCGGGTGTCTGATCATCGAGGTCACCGACCTGGACGGGGCCTCGCTGGCGCGGGACCCGAACGGCGGCGTGCGGCCCCCGGCGGCCGTCCGCCTCAGCTTCCAGGACACCGGGTGCGGGATGGACAGCTCCGTCCGGCAGCGCCTGTTCGAGCCGTTCTTTACGACCAAGGGCATCGACGGCGGCGGCCTCGGGCTTGGGCTCGCCGCGGTGCACGGCATCGTGAAGCAGCACCGGGGCTGGATGGAGGTGGAGAGCACGCCCGGGCTCGGCAGCACCTTCCGAGCCTTTTTCCCGAAGGCGCCGGCGCCGGCCGCCGCGTAGGCGCGTCCAGCACCGGCGCATGACCACCGGGTCCCGGTCTTGGAAGGAATGCCGGCAGCCCGAAGAATCGGGTGGCCCATGGCGGTCCCATGCGGTATCTTTCCGACGTCCATGACCGAAACGCCCAACACCGCGGAGCGAGCGAGGCTGCAGCAGGCCATCAACCTGCGGCTGACCGTCCTCGGCTTTGCGCCGCTCGGCGACCCGGCGAGCATGGCCTGGGCAAGGCTTTCCGCGCCCCTGCTGGCGAGGCAGCAGGAGCAGGCGCGCCTGCAGCCCGTGCGCCTGTGCCCCGTCGACGAGCGGATCCAGGCCTACCTGGACAGGATCTGCGCTTGTGGCGGGCCGGCGCCCCGGCTGCCGGCGCGCTCCTTTGTGCTCGACCTTCCGGGCCTTGCGCGCGAGCTCTCGCTTCCGCCCTTGGGCGACACGGCCTCGTCGCCCTTTCTCAAGAGCTACCGCCTGCGAAACGGCATCCTGCACAATCCGGCGAGCGACCGGCGCACGACCAAGGGCGTGTTCCACATCGCCGAGGGCGGCCTGCCGGTCCCCGACGACAAGCTGGCGGTCCCGGCCGCTGCGTTCGCCCGCCTGCTCGCGCTCGCGCTTCGTCCGGACCCGGAGCTCCTCAAGCTTCCGTTCACCGCGGGGAGCGCGGACGAGGCTGCCTGCTTTGCGTCGCTCTTGCTGCGGCCGCTCGTCGTGCCGGCCGTGCCGGGCTTTATCGTGGAGAAGCGGATGGAGGTCCGCTTTTTCGCGCCGGGCTCGCTCGTCTCGAACCTCGACTTCGTGGAGGGGATCTTCGGCAACGCGGGCGACCCGTGGCTGCCCGAGCACGACGCCGCGCTCGACCCGGCCGGATGGACCGGGCACACGGGCTGCGTCATCCTGGCCCCGCACCTAGTCTCCGTGACCAAGCGCGAGCTCGGGCTTCCCTCCCATGCCGAGGCCACGGAGCGCCAGCGCCGCGACGCCATGTGCTGGACGAAGCCGGACGAGCGCTACAACGGCGGCTCGGCCTTCAAGGTCTGCGCCCGCGACGCCGGGGGCGTCATCGTGACAGTCATCGCCGACAACTACTACGGCTACTGCAAGAAGGAGGTGAAGGCGATGATCAGCTACTCGGCCAACCTCTTCGGCCTGGCCGAGGAGGAGCACTCGGGCGGCGCGCTCGTATACCCGGCGTACGACCTCGGCGAGGAGTTCTCGGGGAACCTCCACGTGCAGCAGCGGGGTCATTCCTTCGCGGAGATGGCCGGGCGCTACGGCGCGCTGATCGACGTGAAGCCGGAGGGCTACGCCGTGGACCGCGAGTACCCCGACATCGTCTACGTGCCGGAGGACGTCTCGTTCGACCTGAACCGCCAGCAGCTCTCATGGCCCCATGGCGGCGCGACCCAGACGCTGCCGTTCCTCGCCTCGCGCACGTATGTGCGCCCGTCGGGCTACAAGGTGAACCTCGAGCAGCCCCCGGGCCACAAGGCCTGGCACATCGTGGGCACGGTCGCCGAGGGCACGCTCTGCCACAAACCGAGCACCGTGTCAGGCGGCGGCAAGTCGGAGATATCGAAAGCCATCTCCGACGCGATCCTGCCCGGGCCCGTCTTCGTGGCGGACTTCGAGCGCGACATGGACCGCGTGGAGGAGCTCATCAACCGCGACTACTCGGGCCGGTTCCGCGACCCCGCCAAGCGGGGCAGGGACCAGCGTCCGATCCTGAGCCCGGAGCGCTCGCTCGGCTCGGTGATCAAGCTGCTGACGCCGGCCGATAGGGAGTACGCCGACGAGTACAACGCGTGGCTGCGGTCGATCCCGCAGTACATCCGGGAGATCGTCTTCGTCGTGAAGCGGCATTTCCGCGCGGACTGGGACGGCCGCTGGCGCGGGCATTTCTCGGTCGACATCCTGAACGGCAACCCAGGCAACGAGCTCAAGTGCGACAACCGCAGGCTCGCGGCAAGCTACCTGCGCGTGGGCTTCGAAGCCGACGGCTCGTGGCGGGTGTTCGGCCTGCGGGAGGACTTCCACCCGGCGGCGAAGGTGCAGATGGAGGACGACATCACGGCCTCGGTCGTCGTCCCGGCCGGGGCGCTCGACCCGGGCGCCGGCCCTTCGTTCCCCGCGTTCAAGTTCGTCGAGAACTGCGAGCGCCTCCTGTTCCAGCGCCCGGACGACGCCATCCACCGGGGCTACGACAGGCTGACTGAGCGGGAGCTCGCGCAGCCCGGAAACTTCATCTCGAACTTCGAGCCGCTCACCCAGGCGGACGCCCAGGCGCTCGTGGACGAGGCGGTCGGCTTCTCCAAGTACACGGCGCCGATGCAGGCGCTCGTGCGCGCCGCGGCCAAGGGGGGCGACGGGCCGGCCTACTTCGTCTCGTCAGCGCACCCGAGGCTGGTCGACGGCGTGCCGTCCAAGAACCCGCGCTACCTGCAGCTGCGACCCGACATCGTCGACGCGCGCGGGGTGCACCTGGCCCGGATGGCGACCCGCCTTTTCCGTAGGCTTCCCGCGGACGCGCCGGTCTACACGCCCGTCGACGCGCTGGTGCCGGGCCGGCGCAACAACCCGCCGGAGCCCCAGGCCCACATCCGTTCGCTGGCGGTCTTCAACCCGATCCACCACCTCGAGCTGCCGGAGCTCTTCGTTGAGTTCATCAGCTCTATGACCGGCAAGTCGCCCTCGACCACGGGCGCCGGCTCTGAGGGCGCGCTGACGAAGGGCCCGTTCAACGCGCTTCCCGCGATCATCGACCTGAACGCCGCCTTGGTGTCGCTGGTGCTCACGGGGCTCCAGGCGTTCGTCTCCTGCGCGGGCTACGTCGGGCCGAAGTTCCGCGTGAACCACGACATCAGCCTCCTGGTGCCCGAGCTGTGGTGCCGGATGTCCGCCGAGGAGCGGACGCCAAAGTTCCTGCGGGAGCACGGCTACCTCGAGAAGTGCGAGGACTTCGAGTCCGGCGGCAGGAAGGTGCTCGCGAGCCGGCTCGGCTACCGGATCACCGCAAAGTTCGGCCGCGTGTTCATGGGCAGGCTCTTCACGCACCCGCACTCGATCTTCACGGAGGAGATGCTCCAGCCCGAGAGGCAGGATCCGGAGGGCTTCGCCGACGGCATGGACAACATCTGCGCGACGCACGAGCGCGTGGCGAAGAGCTACTTTGCCGACGGCTCTATCGAAATGGCCTGCCCGCCGCTTAAGGCGCTGCTTGAGATCATGGCGCACGGCGCGACCCCCGACGGCCACGAGCTCGATGCGCCGCAGGTCCGTTCGCTCTTCACCCGCGAGCACCTCCTGGCCAGCGGCTGGTACACCGAGCGGCTCGAGGCGAAGCAGAAGGGCGACATCGCGCTCTGGGGGCGGCACGTGCGGACGCTGGAGGAGTTCTGCGCGAACCCGGCGAACGCGGGGGTCGTGGAGCGGCTCGGCCTGCAGGCGCGGCTGGCGGCGGCCAGGACCGAGGCGGCGCGGGTGGCCACGAACGAGTACCGCTCCTTCCTGTTCGGAACCCTGGGAGTCCAGCCGCTGTAGCCGCGCGCGTAACCTTCCCGCCATGAGAAGACTGAGGGTGGCCGGCCTGAACTTCGACCACATGCACATGGGCGACCTCCTGCGCCTGTGCCACGAGAATCCCGGCGTCGAGATCGTCGGCATCTGCGACGAGCGGCGCGAGCGCATGCGGGCGGCCGCCGCGAGTTTCAATCTACCCAAGGGGCGCGTCTTCACCGACCCCGACCGCTGCCTGCGGGAGACGGAGCCCGATTTCGTGATCCTTTGCCCGGCGACGGCCCGGCACGCCGACTACGTCGAGAGGGTGGCGCCCTACGGCGTGCACATCCTGGTGGAGAAGCCGTTCGCCGCCTCGCTTCGGGAGGCGGACCGCATGATCGCGGCGACCCGCAGGACCGGCCGGCTCCTCGCCATCAACTGGCCGCTCCGGTGGTATCCCTGCCATGTGACGGCGCACCGCCTGTTGCGCGAGGGCCGGATCGGGGCGCTCCAGGAGGTGCACTACTACGACGGGAACCGGGGGCCGCTCTGGCACCTGGCCGACAAGGTCGAGGTCACGCCGACCGAGGCGATAAAGCGCCGGAGCTGGTTCTACCGCAGCGACTGCGGCGGCGGATCGCTCCTGGACTACCTGGGCTACGGGGCGACGCTCGGGACCTGGTACCACGCCGGGGCGAAGCCGGCCGAGGTGACGGCCGTCGCGGACCAGCCCCACGGGCTCGAGGTGGACGAGCACAGCGTGACGATCGCCCGCTATGCGGTCGGCCTTTCGACATTCGAGACGAGATGGGGCACCTTCACCGATCCCTGGACCCTGCAGCCGCAGCCCAAGTGCGGCTTCGTGCTCAAGGGGGAGGACGGCACGATAAGCTCCTACGACTACGAACGGACGGTCAGGGTGCAGACGCGCCGCCGGCCCGCGGCGCGGGATGTGCCGGTCGACACGCTGCGGCCGCCCGGGCGGGACCCGATCTCCTACTTCGCGCACTGCATCCGCGAGGGGCTTCCGGTGGAGGGCCCGCTGGCGCCCGAGATCGCGCGGATCGGCCAGCAGATCGTCGACAGCGCGATGAAGAGCTCGCGGCTGCGCCGGACGGTGAAGCTCCTCGAATAAGATGATGCAAGAGTCGGTTCCCGGCGGCGGCTACGGACTAAGCGCGGTCTCGGCAGCGGGGGCCGCCGCCGCACCGGCGCTCGGCTACCTTCCGCCGAGGCCGGCCAGGTACCGGCCGTCCATCGCGCTGATCGGCTGCGGCGGGATTTCCGAACACCATCTCAGGGCCTACCGGGAGATGGGGCTCGACGTGGTGGCGCTGTGCGACCTTGACGGGGGCCGGGCGGAAAGGCGCCGCGTCGAGTTCTTCCCAAATGCGGCGGTGTTCACCGACTACCGGAAGGTCCTTTCGCTCGGTGGCGTCGAGGTGGTCGACGTGGCGCTGCATCCGGTCCCGAGGGTGCGGGTCATCGAGGCGGCTCTGCGGGCGCGCAAGCACGTCCTCAGCCAGAAGCCGTTCGTGCTCGACCTCGGCGCCGGGGAGAGGCTCGCGGCGCTCGCAGAGAGGAACGGGCTCAAGCTTGCGGTCAACCAGAACGGCCGTTGGGCGCCGCACTTCAGCTACCTTACGGCGGCCGTCCGCGCCGGGGTCGTCGGCGAGGTGGCGAGCATCGACTTCACCCTGCAGTGGGACCATACGTGGACGGCCGGCACGCCGTTTGAGGACATGCGCCACCTCCTGCTGATAGACTTCGGGGTCCACTGGTTCGACATGGCGGCCCGGCTGATGCGCGGCCGCAGGCCGGACCGGGTCTGGGCCTCGGCGGTGCGCACCTCGTTCCAGACGCTCAAGCCGCCAATGCTGGCGCAGGCGGTCGTGGACTATCCGGGGGCGCAGGTGCGCATCTGCTTCAACGGCCACGTGAAGTTCGGCCAGGAGGACCGCACCGTAATCGCGGGGAGCCTCGGCACGCTGCGCAGCTTTGGGCCGAGCCTCTCGGAGCAGTCGGTGGAAGTGTGCACCCACGTAGGGCGGGCGACGCCAAAGCTCGAGGGCACATGGTTCACGAGCGGATTCGCGGGCGCCATGGGCGAGCTGCTGTGCTCCATCGAGGAGGGGCGCGAGCCCGAGAACTCGGCGTCCGAGAACCTCCACAGCCTTGAGCTCGCGTTTGCGGCGGCGCGCTCGGCCGGCGACGGCCGCCCCAGGGTTCCCGGCACGGTCCGCAGGATCTCCCTCCACCGATGAGAGTCTTTTCGCCATGAGGAACGTAAT
Source organism: Opitutaceae bacterium (assembly GCA_003164715.1). Lineage (GTDB taxonomy): Bacteria > Verrucomicrobiota > Verrucomicrobiia > Opitutales > Opitutaceae > Palsa-1447. The sequence continues at coordinate 23,991 of PLTZ01000066.1, forward strand.
CTCGTTCATGGGCGCCAACTATGTCGCCCGGGAGGTGCGCTGGAACATGCCGGACGGATGGATGCAGGGCCAGAACGCGGTCCACGCCTGGTTCTCGCCGGTCGAAACGTTTCCGGAGCGGTTCGACGCCCTGCTGCGAGCGGTGAAAGAGCTCGGCTTCGACGCGTTCGACATCTGGGACGCCCAGCTGCACTGGTCGTGGGCGACGGAAAGGCATCTTGAGGCGGCGCGCGACCTTCTGGGAAGGCGCGGCCTCGCGGTGCCGAGCCTGGCCGGCCATTTCGGCGCGACGCCCGAGGAACTCCGCTCCGTCTGCCGCGTGGCGCGGGCGGTTGGGGCCTCGATCCTGAGCGGAGGCACCCCGCTCCTCTCGGAGTGGTGCTCCGGGCTCGTCTCAGAGCTGCGCGGCCAGGGTCTAAAGCTGGCAGTCGAGAACCACGCCGAGAAGACCCCGGAGGAGCTCCTCGGCAGACTGGGGAAGGGCGACGAGGACGTCGTCGGCGCCGCGGTCGACACCGGCTGGTTCGGGACCCAGGGCTACGATGCGGCGCGCGCGCTCGAGCAGCTCGCGCCGAGGCTATTCCACGTCCACCTTAAGGACGTTAAGGCGCGGCGGGCCGAGAAGACCGGCTTTCAGCTGATCGACATGGGCCACGAGACCTGCGGGCTGGGCGCGGGGATCGTCCCGGTCGCGGGATGCGTGAACGCCCTCGGGCGGTGCGGGTACGCCGGGCCGATTGCGATCGAGCATGAGCCGGAGGATTTCGACCCGAGCGACGACTGCCGCAGGAGCCTCCTGTACCTGAGGCAACTTATTGAGAAACTGCCATGAGTGCGAACCCTTTCGCAGTGGCTTGCCTGAGGAGGCTGCTTGCCTGCCGTTCGCTAACCGACGGCGGCTGACCGGCAGGCGCCACGGCATCGCCTGTGGGCCTGATGCGGGGCTCGACAGCCTGCTCCAAAGCGCTATTTGATTCATTCCTTGCGTCGGGGCGAGGGGCCTTGGACAAGATAAGATCGGGATCGAGGCGTACTCTCGCACCGGTTCTATTGGTTTGGATGTCCCTGTAGCTCAAGTGGATAGAGCATCGGTTTCCTAAACCGAGTATTCCGGTTCGAGTCCGGGCGGGGATACCAACTTTTGGCGGCTTCCGACTCCTGGTTTGTCGTTCGGACCAATTCTCTGACCAGAAGTAAGCGAATTGGTTCAGATTCTATGGTTGTCGAATTGCTTCCGGAATGCGGCGTTAGTTTGGAGAGCACGTTAAGGGCAGCGAATTGCTTCCTCGAATTTTACAATGCCTAGACTTTCAGTCTGGGTTCAAAACGAAGGGCGGCTTTTGGCCGCCCTTCTTCAGTCTTGGGCCTCTTCAAGGCTCCAAAATGCTCTTACGTCAACGGGTATGCGTTTTGGTCTCAGGACCGATTGATCGCCCGTCCGATACCGCCGTTTCAGCCACTTGATGTAAGACCTCGCCGTCGCTCCGCTAAGTGAACCCGGGGAATTCATATGCGGACGCACGGCTCCTTGCCCCGGTCTCCTGTTTATGCTGATCGCCTTGATGGCGGCGGCGTGAACATCACCCACGATCCGCCACACAAGTTCCTTTTTAAGGAAGCGACGCTCCTTTTCCCGTAGCAGTGCGATGAGCCGTACGAATTCAGCGTCCTTCCATGAAGGATGCTTGGCGTGGGTTCCCGAGGCTAGTTCCAGGTCTCGAACTCGCGGTGCGAGGAATGGGTTTGCGGCCGAGAGCTTTAACGTGGATAAGTAGAGCGCAGTGGTATCGTTGGGGACCGGCGTTCGCCTTTTAGGCTTCGTCCGTCGCGTCAATTCCTCGGGTAATGGCCTGAAACGGAGTTCGCTCAGAGTCAGCTTTTCAGAGAAGAGACGCGGCAATTCTGCACCAACTATCCAGGCCCACTTGAGTGCCGAATCCAATGGCATCCTTCCCCCTTGCCCAATCCATGTCCGAGCTGTGGATCTTCCGAGTCCAAGTTTGGTCGACAGGCTGACCACCCCGCCGATCCCCGGGATCTGACTAGACAGCCTGAGGTTATGAGTTCGGACATCGATATGCCGTGTTTCTAGTTCGCCTCTTGAAGCCCAGCGCAATAACTCTCCTGTCTGTTTGCTACTCCAATAGGCGAAATCGTCATTTTGTGGGATGATTCCGAGCTCTGGGTCGCTGAATATGTTTCGTGGGCTGCCGCACCACATGCATTTGAGGATGTCGGATCTGCCGGAAAAGAGCCGCTGAGGTTTCCCGCAATCACGGCACAGTGTATCTAAAGGCGTCCCATGCTTTGGGCAGTGAGTGACACCGGCGATCGTCCAAATGAGACGGGCGAAGGGATCGGAGTCCTCGGCAAGGCAGACACGGCACCATGCCAAATCTTTTCTTAACCGCACTTCGAGGCCTGCAGTTCGGCAAACAGGTACCAACGTGAGACGCTCAAGACCCTTTCGGCCAGTCAATCGCTCCAGGAGGCGCGAAACCCGAGTCCCAAATGTAACGCCGTGAACGGCTTCAACGAGGTTTTGCCAGTCGCCACGACTTTCTCCGGCTCGCCGGCTACTCCCAAGAAGCTCTCGAACGTACTGACTAAGATGCTCCGTCAATAGGCATTTGAAGCGGACTGAATGAGCATCGGCTAGTCGATGCAGATAGCTCCAAAGAGATTCGACGTCGCCGGTGTCAAGGCCGTGCGGAACCAGGCTCATGAGTTGGCTCCGCACTGGTATTTTAACTGGCGACAAATCGATTTCAGGTAAAGTCCGGTCCGGCACCAGAAGCTCTGGAGTGTTCATCTCAACGTCCTCCTTCTGGTTTTGTCAGACCGTCGAAGAAAATCCTTAGGTTCTCGTGGCCATTGGCTATTTCCGCACGCCACTTGCTAACGGAGCCCGCAGGAAAACGTGTCGATTCGAGAACTTTCCGGTCAATGGTTCGACCGGTACCTCGCTCGGCTATCCACGCGCTCTCAAGCCACCGTTTTAGCAGGCCCACGCAGCCACTCGTTTCATCGAACAATAGGTCCGATGCGCCGCTGAGGTCGGCGGGTACATTTTGGCCGCGAAGCCGTTTCTCAAATGTGCCAACGACCAAATCAAATTGGTCTTTATATCCCACTGGGTAATTCGAGAAGTGCATAATATGGCAGCGGCGATTTAGCTGAGCATTGAGGGTACTCATCTTCGCCAGTCGATAATCGCCGAATATCACGAGATGTGTGTGTGAGCGGTTCCCAATCGACTTTAGAAACCCGAGAACCCGATCGAGACTTTCGTCTGAATCGGATTCCACAAATGAGCCCCCTTCGTCGATAATAGCTGCGGGTGGCGCATGTCTCAGCAGCATGGTATTCACTGCGGAAGCCAAGCCCTTCAGGTTGGGCTTTTCTGGTGGCCATTCTTTGGCCACTTTTCGGTTTAGCAGAATTTCATTGGCGTCGCTGAGGAGACCAGTGAAAAGGCCTTCCCAATCGAAACCGCGGGTCGGAACATATACGGCTTCAGCGTAGACCTTATGGAGCCGTGATGGATCGTCCTTCATCGCGCTCGCCATCCAGATCGCGAGCTGCGAAATGAGGTGCTGGATCAGGGTGGTTTTTCCCGCGCCTGTTGGCCCAATTACGAGGAGAACAGCTGATTCGCTGAGGCAAAAGATGCGTTCCATAATCCATTGGAATACACGCTCATAGAACGCATGACTGCATGCCCAATTGGCGAATGGTGAGCGTTGGCCATTCGCCTCTGACGATTGAATGTTGTCCATGGTGGCACCTCTAGCTCACGCTTACTGCCGTGTTGGAGAAGCCAGGAATCGGCGTCCGGGGTGAAGGATCGCCGCTGGATGTGGACTTGGGCTCGTCATCATCGTCAAGCTTCGGAGGCCTGATCGAGTCTAGGAACTGTTTGGCCGATTCCTTGGTCCTGAGGAGTTGGGCAAGAGCTTCGCCCGACTTCTGCTGCGTATCGAGAAATGCGTCCACTTTCTCGAGGGTTGCCTCACGAGCCCGATTGTAGTCGGAGCGCCCCTTACGGATATTTAGGCTCGCCGCGGCAAGATCGACTTCCGAAAGCCTGCGAAGTTTTAGGAGCTTAATGCAGTCACACTGCACCCACTCGTCCCGAACGAATGCGTAGACCTTTGTGATGTCGAGCGGATGGGGTAGAAGGGTTTCGCGACAAGACATGTGCCCCCGGTCTGCCGTGTTCCATATTTCATTAAACCCGTTAGGGCGAATATTAGAAGTCCCAAGTACAACGAATGGCGCGGAACGTTGCACTTGATGTGGGGTGGCTTGGAATCGGAGTCATTAGGCCGAGTTGGGTAAATTCTGCGCAAGAAACATATATTGTTTCCGTGTCGCCTGTGGGGCATTCGGAACCAGACTGATGGGACTAATGTTATGAAAAGCCCGCGAAGCTTCGTTGTCTTTCTCGTGTTTAGCTTCTGCTTTGGCAGTTGCTCGCGTCAGCCGGCTCCGCCGACTGAGAGAGAAGCCAGGGCCACATTGTTGATGGAGCAAACCTTCAAGGGTTCAAAGGAGTATTGGTTCGCGGCGAATAGGCTGTCTGGAGGGAAGAGATTCCAACTGGTCGAACTGCACAACCCAAGCACGTCGCTATATTCGGTTCCAGTCAGCGAGACGGACCGAATGAACGGCTTATCGGACCGGTTCAAGCTCGTCGTCGAATGCGATCAGTGGCGTACCTGGGACGGAAAGTGGACTCCCTGGAAGGAAGGGACTGGTGGCAAGGCAGCTCTGACCAATACGATGTTCCCTAGTGCAGCGGTGGGCTTCTGGGTAATTCAATTCGAAGCCGTGAACGGAGAGTGGCATACAAGGAATACCTTCGGGATTAGTGATCTTGCGCAGGACAAAGTGGCGCTCGATTCGCTCATGCGGGACGCTAATGTCACGCCTTAGGGCATTTTGGTTCCGGATAGCCGCACCAAAATTGAGGAAATGGTGCGTTTAACTTAATCGGGGCCTCGACTGTTCGTAAGATTTCTCCCTTTAACACCTGGAGCTGCGCTCTATTCTGCGGAACTACGGGTCCCAAAATGAATTTCTCCCTCAAACCTCACCACATAATTGCCCATTGGATTCCAGGGTTTTTTGTTGTCCTGCTGTCGACGCTTATTTGCTTCCTTTTCTTGGGCCTTCCACTAGCCGAGCTAGGCGCAACCAGCCCGCTCATTCTCTTCATCATTTCCGGGGTGACCAGCCCCGCCGAGGCGTAGCCTCCCACGAACGGGCGCTTCAGTGCCGGCGCCACCAGCGGCGGCCGGCTCCGGTCCAAAAGGTGCCGGTATTTCGGGCGAACGATCATCCGCTTGTACAGCTGCGGATGGACGATATCGACCTCGAAGGTCGTTTCCTCCCCGATCCGCTCGTACAGGTCCGGGTCCGCCTTCACTTCCGGAGGGATGATCTCGATCGTCTCCCTGACCGGAAGCTTATCAAATATTTCTCCCGGCGGCTGCCGCGGCGCCCCGGGCTTCTGCCGCTCGTAGCTCACCCGCTCCGTCGTCGCCTCCGCAATCCTGGCCTCGAGCTGGCCCAGCGTGAGGAGAAGCTGCGCCTTGTCCTGCTTCTCGTTCTTGCCCGATCCGAAGACTTGTTTCTTAAAGATCGCCAGCTCGGCCTTCAGGTCCGCCACTTCCTCCGTGAGGCTGTTCACCTTGCCCTTCAGGGCCTGGTTCTCCTCGAGGACTAGTTCGATCGGAGGCATTGTATAAGTGCTTAGGATACAGCATAATACGTGCCATGTTCACCGCTCGTACCATGCCTTCTGACAACCGTCTTTCAGATCAATTCCGCCGATCAACATCGTCAAGGCCTCGGTCGTGAGCGACAGCTTTTTCTGGTCACTGCCCACCGGCCAGGTGAACCGACCCTTCTCCAGCCGCTTCGCCATTACCCACACCCCCGTCCCGTCCCAATAGAGCATCTTAAGCCGGTTGCGCTCCTTGTTCGCAAAAACGAACAACGCTCCCGTCCGTGGGTTTTCACCGAGGTGGAGCTCCGCCTCGGCCCACAGCCCGTCAAAATGCTTTCGCATGTCCACCGGCTCCACGCCCAGGTAGATCCTCCACGTCCCGGGGAAGCCAAACATCAGCGCAGCCCCCGCACGAGCGCCGCCAACGGCCTTGCCTCGCTGCCCCTCACGATCAATCCGTCAGGCAACACCACCTCCAGGCAATACCCGGTCGCCACCCTCGGGAACCCCAGCTCCACGAACCGCGGCCCACCGATCGGCGGCTCCTTCGCCTGCGCCTGCGCCAGGCGCTTCTGGCGCAGCCAGCCCGCAAACGTGAACGGATTGATCCCTTCCCTTTGCGCGAACGCACGCTGCGTCATCCCGCTCGCCGCGTACCCCGTCAGCAGCGCCTCCTTTTCCTGCGCGTCCGCAATCCGCCGCCCCCTCTCGTCGTGCTTCGCGAGTTGCAGCGTCTCGACGACGGCGGAGGATTTCATCCCCCAAGATTATCCGGTTTCAGCGTCGCCGACTAGGAGGTCGCCCGCCGGACGGATACTGTCGGTCCTTTGCAAACTGACCAGATGCCTCCACATGGAGCGCACTTGCCCTCCACATTGTCAGGAGACAGGAGGTGGAGGAATCATTCAGGCATTCAACCGCTGGATGGCGCGGGCACCGCGCATTCGGCGGTGCTGCTACGTCGCCTGCTTTTCATCCACCAACTCAGCGTCGATGACCGGTTCTTCGTCTTTCTTGCTGAAATCATGGTCGTGATCCGCGTCCGGTGGATTGCCGGGTCCCGGGCCATCAGGACCTTGGTCCGCGCGGGTCTTCTCTGCTGGCGCTTTATGCAGGTCCGTCGAAACCGCCTGGCAGGCTTCGTTGAGCTTTCCGCTGGCCGCCTTGATGGCTGCCGCGTCCATGCCCTTCAGCGCGGCCTTCACCTCGTTGGCGGCGGCCTCGAGCTTGCCCTTGTCGTCTGCGGAGAGCTTTTCCGCGTTGTCCTTCATCATCTTCTCCGTGCGATAGACCGCGCTGTCGGCCTCGTTGCGTGTCTCAAGCTCCTCCTTGTGCTGCCGATCCTCGTCGGCATGGAGTTCGCCGTCCTTGCGCATCCTCTCGATCTCATCCTTTGAGAGGCCGCTGCTGGCCGTGATGGTGATCTTCCGCTCCTTGCTGGTGCCGAGGTCCTTGGCGCTCACGTGGAGGATGCCATTGGCATCAATGTCAAAGCTCACCTCGATTTGCGGCACGCCGCGCGGGGCAGGCGGAATGTCATCGAGGTTGAAATTGCCGATGGTCTTGCTGTCCTTGGAGAACTGGCGTTCACCCTGCAAGACATGGATTTCCACGCCGGATTGATTGTCCGCTGCGGTTGAAAACGTCTGGGTTTTGCGGGTCGGGACCGTCGTATTGCGCTCGATCAGCTTGGTGAATACCCCGCCCAGGGTTTCAATGCCGAGCGACAGCGGCGTCACGTCGAGCAACAGCACGTCCTTGACCTCGCCCTTGAGCACACCGGCCTGGATGGCGGCGCCAATCGCAACGACTTCGTCCGGATTAACGCCTTGGTGAGGAGCCTTGTCGACCAGCGTGCGCGCGGTTTCGACGACGCGCGGCATGCGGGTCATGCCACCAACGAGCACGAGCTCGTCGATCTTCGCCGCCTCTATGCCGGCATCCTTCAAGCACGCCTTCACCGGCGCGAGGGTGCGCTCAAAGAGCTTGTCGGTGAGCTGCTCCATCTTGGCGCGGGTGAGTGTCTTCTGGATGTGCTTCGGCCCGCTCGCGTCCGCCGTGACAAAGGGCAGGTTGATGTCGTAGGTCGTGGCGCTGGACAGGGCGATCTTGGCCTTTTCAGCCTCTTCCTTGATGCGCTGGAGCGCCTCAGGCTGCTTGCGAAGATCCATCCCCGATTCCTTTTTGAACTCATCGAGGATCCAGTCCATCAGCAGATTGTCCCAGTCGTCGCCGCCGAGGTGCGTGTCGCCGTTGGTGGCCTTTACCTGGAAAACGCCGTCGCCGATTTCGAGTACCGAAATGTCAAACGTGCCGCCGCCCAGGTCGTAAACCGCGATCTTCTCGTCCTTTTTCTTGTCAAGGCCGTAGGCGAGCGAGGCTGCAGTCGGTTCGTTGATGATCCGGAGGACTTCCAGGCCTGCGATGCGTCCGGCGTCTTTCGTGGCCTGGCGCTGCGAGTCGTTGAAATAGGCTGGAACCGTTATGACTGCTTGCGTGATCTTCTCGCCCAGCCGCGTTTCTGCGTCGGCCTTCAGCTTGGACAGGATTATCGCGGAAATCTCCGGCGGCGAGAACCGCTTGGCCTTGCCGTTCACTTCGACTTCGACCGCGACGTCTCCGTTGCTCGCCCTCACGACCTTGTAAGGCACCCGTTTGATCTCTTCCTGCACCTCGTCAAACTTGCGGCCCATGAAACGCTTGATGGAATAGACCGTGTTGCGCGAATTCGTGACGGCCTGGCGCTTGGCGGCGTCACCGACGATTCGCTCCCCGGATTTGGTGAAAGCCACCACCGAAGGCGTTGTGCGCTTGCCCTCGGAATTTTCCAGCACTGCAGGCTCCCCGCCTTCAATGACTGCCATGCAAGAATTTGTGGTGCCTAAATCAATGCCGAGTATTTTTGCCATAAAATCGTTACCCCGTGGTGATATTCCGAGTCTGCTGTCGCGAATGACCGCTTCTTTGGATGTACGATACGCCCGCGGCTGGTTTCTCTCTATGGGGTAATAACCTAAGGGCGTTCGCCGTGAATTCTGCTCGGAACACCCGGTGGGGGCTGCGACGGCCGTTGATTGAATCGGCCGCCCAAACGGGAACCCCTTTCAAGCGGTTTTCCGCGGATTGAAGGTGGATGAGGCCGCCAGCTCTTTCCACAAGCGCTCATCCTCCTTGCCAATTTGCGAGGGGACTTGGACGGATGCCTCGATGTAAAGGTCCCCGTGTTTGCCGGCGCCTGCGGGCAACCCCCTTCCCCGAACGCGCAGCTTTTGACCTTGTTGAAAACCGGCAGGAATCTTGATGGAAACGTGCCCTTCGAGCGTCTGCACTCTAACTGTCGCCCCCAGGACCGCCTCCCACGGCGCCAACTCCAGATGGCCGATTAAATCGAAGCCGCGCACCTGCCAATCAGGATGCTGGGCATATCGCACCCGCAAATAGATGTCCCCTGCACTGCCCCCGTTCGAGCCCTCTCCCCCTTTGCCCGGCAGTCGAATGGACTGACCGGCATGGACACCTTTCGGGACTCGGACTTGGTAGGTTTCCGTCTCTTCCCGGCCGGTGCTGGCATTGGTCCGCCGCACCGAAATGGCGCGCACGGCCCCGTTCAGCACCTCATCAAGCGTGATGAGAATGTCGCCTTGAATGTCGTGGCCCCGCCGTGCTCTCGCCGCCTCCCCTTGGCCGTTGGAGAACTCTTGTGAATCAAACGGTGATGCTCCGCGAGGCTGGCCAGAGCGTCCGCCAAAAAACTGCTCAAAAAAGTCGCTGAAGCCCGTCCCCCCAAATTGAAAATCCTCCCCTCCGCTCCGCGCCCCGCGTCCGGTGAATTGCGCTCCGGAACGACCCGGCGGTGGCCGCGACTCCGCTCCCGTTTTCCAATCGGCGCCCAGCTGATCAAACTTCCTGCGGCTCTCCGGGTCGCTCAAGACCTCATTGGCTTCGTTGATCTCCTTGAATTTCTCCTCCGCCGATTTCTTGTCCTTGGCGACATCGGGGTGATACTTGCGCGCGAGTGTGCGGAAAGCCTTCTTGATTTCATCGTCGGTCGCCTTGGGCGTCACCCCAAGCACGCGGTAATAGTCTTTGAATTCAACGGGCATCGTGACCTTGCTTGGAAGCCGTCAGGTCGTTGACCTGCACCTTTGCAGGTCGGATTGCTTTCTCACCCCGGCGGTAGCCGCGCTGGAGAACCTTTAGAATGGCGTGGTCGGGCTGGGCCGGATCATGGCCTTGCGAAAGCGCTTCATGCCGATGCGGATCGAACGGCTTGCCGACGATTTCGTCACTCTCGACACCGTGCCGCCCGAGCAACTGCCGAAGTTGCCTCAACGTCATCTCAACACCCTGATGAAACTGCGCTGAGTCGCACGAGGAGCCAGAAGCCAGGGCTCGTTCGAGATTGTCGATGACTGGCAACAGTTCAGCGATGAACGCCTCCTTTTGCGCGACCGCGCGGGTTTCAGCCTCCTGGCGGCTGCGCCGCTTGAAGTTCTCAAAGTCTGCAGCCAGGCGCAGATGCAAATCTTTTTGTTCGGCGAGATCCTTGATGAGGGCTTCTGATTCTGTGGTCGTCGGCTCGGCAATTTCTTTGGCTTCCGGTGTGGCCGATGGCCGTGTTGTTGACTCGGTTTTCATAGATAGCGTCATCCTGGTTTGGGATGCTTTCTGCCGGAGCCGCTCCTTTTGCCGCCACCGGAGAGCTTGTTCACGGTGGCCCATGCCTGCGCTTCTGCAGTTTTCATGCTGACACCTTTCTTCTCGTAGCCGGCTTCGATGTATGCCGCCTGTCGTCTCTGCTTGTCAGTATAGCTGGATTTGTCGCCCTGGGGCATCGTCGTATGCAGCCAAGCATGTGCTCATTCCGGGGCGTTCACTATGGGGTATAGGCCTAAGGCCCACCAAATGAGACGGCCCACAATCGCGGCATGACGGCTCCATTGGCCGGAAGCCGGTTGCGCTTCGGTCAGTCCGGGGCAAATGGAGCGAAGATGGCGTGAGCAGGCGACATCGAATTTTAAGCCGAGCCGATCGAGCGGGACGCAGTACGTCCATGCCGATCGTAGCCTTGATGTGGCCAATGCAAAGTTCCATGGCCGCGCCGCCGATAAGTGTCCCCGATTATGGGGCGAATACCCCCTTATTGCCTGCGCGTGGTTAGGGTAGGGTCGGGTAAGGGGCAGATGACCTGCAATTATCAATCATGACGACATTAACCGCATCCCAACCCACGGTCTCGAAGGCCAAGAAAGCTCCGGCCTACCAAAGCGTTAATCCCTACAACGGTAAGACTATTAAGACTTTTAAGACCCTGTCCAACAAGCAGCTCGAGGGGAAGCTCGATTTGGCGGCGCGCTGTTTCGAGACCTGGCGGCACGCCTCCTATGCGGAGCGGGCGGTCATCATGGCCAAAGCGGCGGCGATCCTGCACGCAAAGGCCGACGAGTTCGCTCACACGATGACACTCGAGATGGGCAAGCGCATCAACGAGGCTCGCGGGGAGGTGGAATTCAGCTCCGACATCCTCGGCTATTACGCTAAGAATGCCGAGCGCTTCCTAGCCCCGCTCAAGCTCAATCCTACGATTGGCGAAGCCCACATAGAGAGCAGCCCGCTCGGCGTGATCTTTTGCGTCGAGCCTTGGAACTTTCCCTACTACCAGCTCGCCCGAGTCGCCGGCCCTCACCTTATGGCGGGCAATGTCGTGGTGGTAAAACACGCCGGCTGCGTTCCGCAGTGCGCAATCGCCTTCGAGAAACTCTGGATCGAGGCCGGGGCGCCGGTCGGCCTGTACACGAATTTATTGATCTCGCACAGGCAGTCCGACCACGTGGTCGACGATCCGCGCATCAAAGGCGTGGCACTGACCGGCAGCGTCGCGGCGGGCCGAAGCATTGCGGCCCGGGCCGGAAAGAATCTCAAGATATCGTCTATGGAACTCGGCGGCAGCGACGCGTTCATCGTTCTGGAGGACGCCGATCTCGAACATACCGTGAAATGGGCCGTCTGGGGCCGGATGTACAACACAGGACAAACATGCTGCGCAGCGAAGCGCTTCATCGTCATCGATAAGCTTGCCGACAAATTCCTGGAGAAGTTCACAGCTGCGCTGGCGGCGCTCAAACCCGGCGATCCGATGGACGAGAAAACGACGCTCGGGCCCCTGTCCACGGAATCGGCCTTGGTCGACCTGCTTAAGCAGGTCGATGTTGCGGTCGCCAAGGGGGCCAAAGTGCTGCTGGGCGGCAAGCGCATCGAACGCCCTGGAGCGTTCATGGAGCCTACGATCCTCACCGACATCAAACCGGAGAATCCGGCCTTCCGTGACGAATTCTTCGGCCCGGTCGCGATGTTCTTTCGCGTCAAGGATGAGGACGCGGCCGTCGCGCTCGCCAACGACTCCGATTTTGGATTGGGCGGTTCCGTCTTCACTCAGGACGTCGCGCGCGGCAAGCGTGTGGCGAGCCGGATTGAAACGGGCATGATGTTCGTCAACAACATCAGTTGGTCCGATGCCGAGCTGCCGTTTGGCGGCATCAAAAACTCCGGTTACGGACGCGAACTGGGCGACATGGGGATTCAGGAGTTTGTGAACAAGAAGCTGGTTCGCTCCGGCGTTATCGAGGCGCCGGTCTGAACGTAAACTCATGTGTGTGCAGATTGAAGAGCTGAAAGAAACGCGGCTGCACGAGCGACGCTTGGCGAGCCTTGCTAGGTGCCCAGCGAGATCTTCAGGCGCCGTCAAAAGGGTTGCCGGCAACCCCTCCAACCAAATGTGAAGAACGAAACCAACAAGGAACGAACCATGAAGAATATACCACGAAGCACCTACGTAACCCGTGAGAGTGTCTTGATGCTGCTTTCCGACGACGAAGTCGCTGCCGTGGCCACCGCCGAGACGGCGGCCCACCTAACGGACGGCGACGAGTACCTCGACATGGAGCACCTTGATCAAGGCATGCAGCGGGCCGATCGGAAGAAATCGCCCATGGGGCGCGTGCTTCCGAAAAAGTCCGTGCATGAGGATACATGGAAGAAGATCCTCAAGCAACTGCCGGCGCACTCCGGCGTGAAGGCGCACGCAGGGGATCGATGATAGAGCCTGCCCTTCGCCAGGGACAGGTGGAAATGCACCGCAGCGGGCGCGTTGGGTGGTTGCGCGCCGCGGTGCTGGGCTCGGACGACGCGATCGTATCGACCGCGAGCCTCATGATTGGCGTCGCCGCATCCTCCGCCTCGAAAGAGGCCATCCTTGTTGCCGGCGTCGCAGGCTTGGTGGCCGGGGCAATGTCGATGGCCGTAGGCGAGTATGTCTCGGTCAGCTCGCAGCGCGATGCGGAGCGGGCGGACATTGGGCGTGAAAGTAAGGAGCTGCTGGAGCAGCCCCAAGCCGAGCTGGAAGAGCTCGCTGCCATCTATGTGAAGCGAGGGGTGGAGCAGGGCCTCGCGATGAAAGTCGCGGAACAACTGAGCGCGCGAAACCGGCTCGGCGCCCACCTGCTCGATGAACTTGGCATCAAGGAGGGAGCCCTCGCGCGTCCGATGCAGGCGGCCTGGATATCGGCGGCGAGCTTTGCCTCTTTCGCCGTGGTTCCGATAGTGGCCCTTCTCGTCGCCCCAGCGACTCTGCGCATGCCGGTGATTGCCGCGCTTTCGCTGGTCAGCCTGGCGGTTCTCGGCGGGTTTGGCGGTTACCTCGGCGGCGCACCACTCGGCCGGGCATCATTGCGAGTCACGATCGGGGGCGCCCTCGCGATGGCCGTAACCGCCGCGATCGGCCATCTCCTCGGTGTTTCTTTAGGATAGCTACAATGGACCTTAAGAACGCATTGCTCGATGTCCGCCAGATGAGCGAAGCCGACCGCCTGACGGTGGCGGCCGGGATACCGTCTACTGATCTGATGGAGAATGCTGGTAAGGCGGTTGCACGGGAAATTGGACAGCGCTGGAGTCAACGCCGCGTTACGGTGCTCTGCGGAACCGGCGGCAACGGCGGCGACGGATTCGTCGCCGCCCGGCACCTTTCCGAGGCAGGCTGGGCCGTTCGGCTCGCACTCTTAGGGACGGTTGACCAACTTTCCGGCGCCGCCTGCCATCACGCCGGGCAGTGGAGGGGGATGGTCGAGCCATTGACCTGCGCCGCGCTCGACGGAGCGGAACTGGTGGTGGATGCACTCTTTGGTGCCGGACTCGACCGGGCGCTGGAAGGATCGAGCTTGGCGGTCCTGACTGCTGCCGACCGCAGGGGAATACCCATCGTCGCCATCGATGTCCCAAGCGGAGTGATGGGAGATACCGGCGGGGCGTTGGGCGCCGTGGCAGCCGTCCTGACCGTCACCTTTCTGCGCAAGAAACCGGGTCACCTGTTGCTGCCCGGCAGGCGGCTGTGTGGTGAGGTGGTGGTTGCCGACATTGGAACCCCCGCGTCCGTGCTGGAGCAGGTTGCCCCTGACATCTTCGAGAACGGCCCGGAGCTTTGGCTGGGAGAGTTGCCGCGAGCCCAGGATGACGGCAACAAATACAACCGGGGACATGCGCTTATATCCGGGGGCTATCCCATGACCGGCGCCACCCGAATGGCTGCACGCGCTGCTGCCCGCGCCGGCGCGGGCCTGACGACCATCGCGGTGCCTCAGGTCGCTTTGCCCATCTATGCCGCGGCCCTGACAAGCGTCATGGTTCGACCGCTCATGGTGACCGAGCAATTCGGGAGCTTGCTGGAGGATCGCCGCCTGACCGCCTTGCTGATCGGGCCCGGGGCGGGCGTCGGCGACGAGACGCGGGGACGGGCGCTGGCCATGCTGGCGACCGGGCGGCCGACGCTACTCGACGCGGATGCGCTTACGTCCTTTCAGGAGAACCCGGCATCCCTCGACCGGGCCATCACCGGGCCCTGCGTGCTGACACCGCACGAGGGAGAGTTCTCCCGTCTCTTTGACCCGCGTGGGGACAAACTCACGCGCTCGCGCGTGGCGGCGCGCCGCAGCGGCGCCATCATTGTCCTCAAGGGTAGCGATACGGTCATCGCGGCTCCTGACGGGCGCGCCATCATCAACGCTAACGCGCCGTCCACCTTGGCCACGGCGGGGGCGGGCGATGTCCTGAGCGGGATCATTCTCGGACTCCTAGCGCAAGGGATGGAGCCGTTCCTCGCCGCCGCAGCAGCAGTGTGGATGCACGGTGCGGCGGCCACCGTATTTGGCCCGGGCCTCATTGCCGAGGATTTGCCGGACTTGCTCCCCGGGGTTTTCCGCCATCTCGATAACCTCAAGCAACGTGGTTGCCAGGCGGCGGATGCCCGCTCGCTTCAGCAAGACCGCCGCTGCGGAACCGCTCAAGGAGCCAGAAAGCATTATGCATGCGATGGTGCTAAAGAGGCTTAGGTCTGCATTGGAATGGACGGAGCTTTCCGACCGCTATCCCGGTTCGGGCGAGATTCGCGTCAAGGTGTCCGCTTGCGGTGTTTGCCGCACGGACCTGCATGTTGTCGACGGCGAGTTGCCCGATCCGCAGGTGCCGATCATTCCCGGCCACGAAATCGTCGGTCGGATCGACCTGCTCGGCGCGGGGGTCGATGGACTCACCGTAGGGCAGCGCGTGGGGATTCCGTGGCTCGGACATACCTGCGGCGTCTGTCCGTACTGCGCCGAGCACCGCGAGAACCTCTGCGATCGGCCGCTTTTCACCGGATACACGCGCGATGGTGGTTTCGCCACGGCGGTGATCGCCGATGCGCGTTTTGCGTTCCCCCTTGGCGAGGTTGGCAGCGACGTGGCGCTCGCCCCTTTGCTCTGCGCCGGCCTCATCGGCTGGCGTTCGCTCGTGATCGCCGGCCCGGGCAGGAAACTGGGGCTCTATGGCTTTGGCGCCGCAGCTCATATCGTGGCGCAAGTTGCCAGGTGGCAGGGGCGATCCGTCTTCGCCTTCACGCGTCCGGCAGATGTGCCGACGCAAACGTTCGCCCGCGGCCTGGGCGCAGCATGGGCCGGCGGGTCCGACGAGATGCCGCCGGAGCCGCTCGACGCGGCGATCATCTTTGCGACCGCGGGCAGCCTCGTGCCGCTGGCGCTCAAGGCGGTCCGCAAGGGCGGTCGTGTTGTATGCGCGGGCATCCACATGAGCGACATCCCAGGCTTTCCATATCGGTTGCTTTGGGAAGAACGGCAGCTTGTCTCGGTAGCCAATCTCACGCGGCAGGACGGCCTCGATTTCCTGGGCGCGGCACCGCAGATGGGCATCATCACGAAGACCACGAGCTATCCGCTCACCCAGGCAAATCAGGCCCTGGCGGACCTCCGCGCCGGCCGTTTCGAAGGCGCCGCGGTCCTTGTCCCATAGGCCGGCCCACGCAGGGTCATGACATCCCCCCGACTGCGCGCCAACCCATTGCGCACGGTGATACGTGGCCTTACAGTGAGAAGTCTTCTTTGGGCTCCCTTGGCGATCCGCGTTCGAGTGACATCCAGATCGTAGCAGATCCTTTGATGCAAATCTGGCCTGGATCCGACCGCAGAATCGCGCGTTTGCTCGTGATTCTTCAGGTAGGCTGACACCCCATATCCACGCTCTCGCATTGAGCGCATTGTCTTTGGGTCATGTGAAACGGCCATGTCATACATTGCTTGTTCTTTCGGCTTCCATGCATGTCGGAGGCGGGGAAAACAGGTATCACGACTTCTCAACCCAACAAAGTCTGACAGGCATGCGCGGAATCGAATGCTATGGCCGCGCGGGCTCGAAACGTGAATGCCGCCAAATAAACCACAGCATCAGCGAAATTCTCTTATGACCGCCAACCAACTCTTTCGGCCCTTCTGCCTGAAGTCTCTCAAGCTCAAGAACCGGATCGTCATGGCTCCGATGACACGCTCGTTCTCACCCGGAGGCATCCCCGCCGCGAACGTGGCGGACTATTATGATCGCCGCGCGTCGGGGAAAGTCGGACTGATCATCTCGGAAGGCACCGTGGTCAATCGACCGGCGTCATCCAATGATCCGGATATTCCTCATTTTTATGGAGATAAGCCGCTCCTTGGATGGAAAGCTGTGATTGACAAGGTGCATTCGGACGACGGGGTCATGGCTCCGCAGCTCTGGCATATGGGCGTGGTCGCCCCCAAGAGCACCGGCTGGCTGCCACCCGCTCCATTTGAAGGCCCCTCGGGCTACGTCGCGCCAGGCAA
Source organism: Opitutaceae bacterium (assembly GCA_003164715.1). Classification (GTDB taxonomy): domain Bacteria; phylum Verrucomicrobiota; class Verrucomicrobiia; order Opitutales; family Opitutaceae; genus Palsa-1447. The sequence goes on from PLTZ01000066.1 coordinate 40,908, forward strand.
AGTCGGCGGCATCGCTATGACGGAGCACGATATTGCCGACACGATCGGCGCCTTTGCGCAGGCTGCCTCGGAGGCCAAGAAGCTGGGATTCGATGCGGTGGAGATTCACGGTGCGCATGGCTATCTGATCGACCAGTTTTTTTGGCACCCCACCAATCAGCGCACAGATCGTTACGGCGGGAATACGCTGGCTGAGCGCGCTCGGTTCGCCGTGGAGATCATCCAGGCCGTTCGCCGCGCCACGGGCCCAGAATTCCCTATTTGCCTCCGGATCTCGCAATGGAAGCTTCAGGACTATGCGGCGAAGCTCGCGACGACGCCCGCGGAGATGGAGACCTGGCTCGTTCCATTGGCGCAGGCGGGTGTCGATATCTTCCATTGCTCGCAGCGCCGATTCTGGGAGCCAGAATTCACCGGTTCTGATTTGAACTTTGCCGGGTGGGCCAAAAAGTTGACGAGTAAGGCGGCGATCACCGTGGGTTCGGTTGGGCTTTCCGGGGATTTTCTGGCTGCCTTCAAGGGCGAAGCCTCGACGCCAAGTTCTCTGGACGAACTCCTCCGCCGTTTCGACCGGGGAGACTTTGACTTGGTTGCCGTAGGCCGCGCGCTGCTCTCTGACGCAGGCTGGGCTAGCAAGATCCACGAAGGACGTTCGTCCGAATTGCGCGGCTTCAGCAAAGAGGCTCTGGCCACGCTCTCCTGAGCATCGTACGATGATCTCGTCCGACCTCGGCCAGCTCACCAGTGCGGTCCTGCTGATGGTCGGGGCGTTGCTGCCGGTCGTAAATCCACTGGGAGACGCCCCAATCTTTCTCAGAATGACGCCTGGCTGCGATGAATCAACGCGCGCCGATCTTGCGAAACGCATCGCGGTCTACTCGTTCATTCTGCTGCTGGGTGCGATGTTGCTCGGCTCGTTCGTCCTTCGGTTGTTCGGCATATCGATCCCCTTGGTGCAGGTGGCGGGCGGCGCGGTGGTGTGCGCGCTGGGCTGGAAACTCTTGTCCGACAGCCCCAAACCGGCCGATGTGACCGTCGACCCGATCCACGCGAATCTCATCGCGCTGGGGCGGGCATTCTCGCCGCTGACCATGCCGCTGACGATTGATGCTGGGGTTATCTCGGTTGCGATCACGGTCGGCGCAAATCACGCACACACGTTCAAGCACGTTGTGATTCAGGTTTTCGCGGCCGTCATCGGGGCCGGTATCATCGCCTTGTCAATTCTGCTGACGTATCGTTACGCCCAGCGGGTCGGCGGGCGGATCGGGCATACGGGCATGGTGGCGGTAGTGCGGCTCACTGCCTTTATCATGGTATGTATCGGTGTTGGGATCGTTTGGAACGGCATCAAGGCGCTGCTGGCGGAGGCTGGCGCGCCGAGTTGATGGACTGGAGCGAGCACCGGCACCACGTCGCGGGGTCGCTTGGCGAGGCGATCCTGTGCCTTGCCGTCCGCAGGTAATGGCTGATCCGCGACATGGACGGCCGGGGGCTCGCGCTGACCGTCTTTGGCTGGAGGGAATTGCGCCGCTGCCTCGGTGTAGGCTCGCCTGCGTGACGGACCAAAGCCGCTCCCTCGTCATCCCGCGGCGGTGGCGGCCAGGCTTGTGATCTCCTCGAGGCTCGGCGGGTCGTAGGCCATGGGAAAACGCAGGCAGGCGCACGCCGCCGTCGCTGCCGCGAAGCGAACGATCGCCTCGTCCTCCATCCCTCGGACGACTCCGTGGACCACGCCCCCGCGGAAAACGTCGCCGGCGCCGAGCGTGGATTTGGGCGCCACCTTGAAGGGCTTCAGGTGCCGGATCGTGCCGCGCCCACGGCAATACAGGATGTCCTCGCTGCCAAAGGTGAAGATCACGAGGCCCGGGCCCTTCCCGGTATAGGATCGCAGAAGCTCCTCCGGCGCGGCCTCCGGATGGCGGCTGCGGATGTATTCGCTCGAGACGATTGTCGCGCTCGCGCCCGCGTGCAGGGCGCTGTCCGGCCCGCAGTCGATGGTCACGTACGGCCGGCCGGCCTCGCGGCTGAGCCGGGCGACCTCGAGGGACTCGGCGCCGAAGAACTGTACTTGGCGGTCCGCGAACTGGAGCAACTTGTTGGATAAACCCAGGTGAATTGGCCAAAGGGAGTGCCCTTAATAGGGGAGGGGAATACGCGCCGGATTATGGTTTCAACAGCCGCCGATCATTTTCAATGGCTTTCAACGGGCGATAACGGGATTAAGCCCGTTCAATCGCCCCGCGACATCAAGGGTTCTTCTGGATGAACCGGTAGGTTTGTCGGCGGCGGTCGGGCCGTCGCAGGCTTTGGCCGATGCATATCGACGGCGAACGCAAGTGTCTTTGCTGCGAGAAGTTTTTCCTGCCGGACGCGCGCAATCGGCGCAGGCAACGGTACTGTAGGGAGCGGGCGTGCCGGAAGGCGAGCAAGGCGGAAAGCCAGCGGCGCTGGCTAAAGCAGGCGGAGAACCGTGATTACTTCAAGGGGCCGGAGAACGCGGCACGGGTACGGGCGTGGCAAGCGGCACATCCTGACTACTGGAAGGTCCGGAGCAAAAGAGGCAGGCGAGTCTTACAAGATATCTTGATTGGGCAAGATGCTGATCGACAGAGCGAAGCGGTACAAGAGTAAACGTCCAATTTTCACGTCAACCTGCTGGAATTGAACGCATACGGTTCAGAGATGCCCTGATCGCTGTCCGGCGACGCGCAATGCCGATCAGACGGGTTCTTGAGGTAAGGTTCTAAATAAATGTCGGGCGGCCGATCCATCCATCCTTGCCAACGGTGTGACGCACTGGGGCTGGAGCCGGTTCGGCGAGCACATCGGCTACGGTTCGCAGCAAGACATCAGGTGAGACTGGCTTGGCAAGGATTCGCTCTGCTCCGAGGCGTTTCGTGGTCGGCAGGTAGACCTCCTGGCTAAACCTATGGCCGCCAGATATCGCGATAACACGGGGCCTGGGCTCCGTTTGCCGTAGTTCGTCGATCGGCTTCAGACCATCCATGTCGGCCATCACGAGGTCCGTGATGCCCAGGTCGTGCAGCCTCGCATTGTAAAGCGCGATGCCTGGCTCGCCGTCATCAGCAGTGTCCACCGTGTGACCGGCTGACCGCAACAGCTCGGCTGTTACCTATTGGAAATTCCTGTCATCGTCAATCAACAGGATGAGGGCCATAAGAGGAATCAGGTTCTAGGCGGGGTCCGGAGGGGGGCTTCAAGCGCGTGATGAACGATCGACAGCAGTGTTTCGCTTTCAAAGGGCTTGGCGAGAAACGCCGTCGCGAACTGCTTGTGCACTTCGTCGCTCGGGCTGTTCCCGCCGCTCATCGCGACGATGGAAAGGTCGGGCTTCAGCCGGCGGAGCGCGGCAGCAAGCGCCAGACCGTTCACGATGGGCATCTCCATGTCGGTGATTAGAAGTCGCACTTCCTCGGAGCGGGGAACGAAAGCTGCAATCGCCTCCACTCCGTCGCTCGCCGTCATCACCTTGTAGCCGAAGCGGGTAAGAATCTTGCTGGTGAGCTCGCACACCGGTTTCTCGTCATCGACAACGAGGATCAGTTCGCCATTGCCCAATTGTGATTCGAAGAGATGGGCACTCGCCTCACTCTTTCTCTCACCATTCGCAGCCGGTAAATAGACTGTGAACGTTGAGCCGTGGGAGCTCTTCAGTGTGTGGGAAGTCTGCAAGGTCACAAAGCCATTATGCTGGCGCACGATGCTGCGCACCGTGGATAGTCCGAGACCGGTGCCCTTGCCCTCGCGCTTCGTCGTGAAAAACGGTTCCCATATCTTCTCCATTACCTCGGGCGCGATTCCTGTGCCAGTATCGCGCACTTCGACCGCAAGAAAATCGCCTGGGCGTGCCTCCGGAGAAATTTTTACGGCCTCGGCGGCATCGAGCGTACGGTTCGCCGCGCTTAGGGTGAGTTCGCCGCCGTCCGGCATCGCATCGCGTGCGTTGACGAGAAGATTCACGAAGACCTGCTCGAGTTTCGTCGGATCGCTCATGACAGGCCACAGATCATTGGGCAGGCGCGACTCGATCTGGATCGATTTTGAGAAGGTGCTCTTGCCAAGATCGATCACCTCCCGCAGCACGCGGCTGGCCTGCACCAGCTGCATCTCCGTGCCACTCCCACGGGCGAACGAAACCATCTGGCGGACGAGGGCGGCGCCACGCATGGACGATTGCTCAATTATTCCGAGCATGCGTTGTGCGGAGGGGTCGCTCACGTATTGATGAAGCAGCGGGCCCGCCATGATGATCGGCGCGAGCGCGTTGTTCAAATCGTGAGCGATACCGCCAGCAAGCAACCCAAGGTTTTCCAGTCGTTGCGCACGCAACGCCTGCTCCTCAAGCTGCCTTTTCTCGGTGATGTCACGTGAGATGCCGACTATCCCAGTGATGCAGCCCTGCGCGTCGCGCAGGGGCATCTTGGTTGTGGAAACCCAAGTGATGTGGCCATCAGGCCATGTTTCCTTCTCCTCGACGGCGATCATCGGTTCGCCGGTCCTAATGATCTGCTGCTCATCGGCATAAGCTTTTTGCGCGTGCTCCTTGCTGAATATCTCGGAGTCGGTCTTGCCGACCGCCTCGGCGGCATCGCCGAGTCCGAAGCTTCGTGTCATGGCTTCGTTAATGCGGACAAAGCGGCTCTGCCGATCCTTGAAATAGATGTGGTCGGGTATCGTGTTGGCTAGGTCCTTGAAAAAGGCCTGTTCCCGTCGGAGCTCTTCGTCCGCAAGGCGGCGCGCTGTGATGTCGCGGATGTTGCACTGCATCACCCTGTGGCCGTTCACCCGATAGACATTGCTGACGAACTCCACGTCGATCCGGCGCCCATCGGCAGTTTCCAGCGGCTTGTCCTCGTAGCGTACGTATTCGTTCCGCTGCAATTCCGCGAAACGGGCCTTATTGCCGACGATATCCTTAAAGAATTCCAAGTCCCAGATCTTCTTTCCTAGAAACTGCTCGCGCGAGAAACTCAACGCCTCGATTAGGAATGGATTCACATCCACCACCATCCCTGTCTCGGCATTGAGGATTAGAATGCCGTCTTTGGTCGACTCGAAGAGCCGGCGATACCGGGCTTCCGAGGCAATCATATCCGCCTCCATCCGTTGACGGTCTCGACGCATGGCCGCCTCGATCAGCTCGCGCTCCACGGCTGGAACTAAGCGTGCCAACTTGCCTTTCATTATGTAATCATGGGCTCCAGCTTTCATAGCCTCCACAGCTACCTCCTCGCCTATCGTGCCGGACACGATGATGAAAGGAAGGTCCATGCCGCTCGCTTGGAGCAGTTCCAAAGCGGCAAGTCCGCTAAAGTGAGGCATGCTATAGTCGGAGATTACAATGTCCCAGTTCTGGCGACCTAGCGCGGCGCGCATTGCCTCGGCCGTTTCCACGCGCTCGCTGGTCACGGTATAGGCGCCCCGCAACTGACGCAACACCAGCAATGCGTCATCTTCCGAATCCTCCACCAACAAACAGCTCAGTGGCTTGTTCATGGCAGCCCTCCGATCGCGGGCGGCGGTTCGTTGATCAACAGCCAGTAGAAGCCAAGCTGTCGGACGGACACCGCAAACTGTTCAAAGTCCACGGGCTTGCGTACGAAGCTGTTGGCGCCCAAAGCGTACCCGCTCACAATATCCTTCTCCTCATCCGACGACGTGAGGATGACCACCGGCAGTAGCCTTGTTCTCTGATCGTTGCGTATCCGGCGTAGCACTTCCAGACCGTCCACCTTCGGAAGCTTAAGGTCCAATAGGATGAGCTGAGGCTGTTGACGTGTGTCGCGACCGGCGTGCGCGCCGGTGCAAAACAAGTAATCGAGCGCCTCGACACCGTCATGTGCTTCCACAATCTTGTTGGCGACGTTGTGGTTCTTTAGCGCCCGAAGAGTAAGCGCCAAGTCGTCCGGGTTGTCTTCGACCAGCAGGATTGTTTTGAGGTTGTTCATGAGTCAGTCCCCTTTTTCTTCCAATGTGAAATAGAATGTGGCGCCCTGTCCGACGGCGCCCTCGGCCCGTACGCAGCCCCCATGCCGGTGAATGATCCGCTGAACAAGCGCCAGCCCGATGCCCGTGCCTTCGAACTCCTGGGCGCTGTGCAGCCGCTGGAAGGCGCCGAAGAGCTTGCCGACGTATGCCATGTCGAACCCCGCCCCGTTGTCGCGCACAAAGAAGACACGCTTGCCGTCCTGTTCCTGCGCACCGACCTCGATGCGCGCCTGCGCGCAACGAGCCGTGTACTTCCAAGCATTGCCTAGCAGGTTGTTCAGCACCACTCGTAACATTGGCCCGTCTGCGCGGACCACCATGGCCCGGGTCACGACCAGCTCGACCTGCCGATCCGGGCACGACACCTTAAATTCCGCGCCAATTTCCTCCGCCATCGCCGTCAGATCCACGCGTTCGCGCCGCATCTCCGCCCGCGTTATCCGGGATAAGTTCAGCAGATCGTCGATCAGCTCCGCCATCCGCTGGCTGCCGGCCCGGATGCGGCGCAGGTAGCCCTGGGCCGTCTCGTCCAGCTTGCCAGCACTGTCTTCCAACAACGCCATGCTGAAGCCGTCCATAGCTCTCAACGGTGCTCGCAAATCGTGCGACACCGAGTAGGAAAACGCCTCAAGTTCTTTGTTGGCCGCCAGCAGTTCGGCCGTGCGGTCGTTCACGCGCTGTTCGAGACTCACGTTGAGCTCGCGGAGCGCTGCCTCGGCCTGCCGGCGTTCAGTCATTTCATCCATCAGGCTGCTCGTCCGCTCCCGCACTCGCAGCTCGAGACTCTCGTTCAGTGCGACCAGTTCGTCGCGCGTCTGCACCAGTTCCTGATACTGCCCCACGGCCACCTCGTAAGTCGACAGCAGCAGGCCCAACGTCTTTTCGCGGGACGCCGAGATCCGATAGGTGACCCCGTTGACGGACACAGGCTCCACTTTCACGGGACCCGCCCGCCCGGCTTCGCTGCGGTGTGCGAGGGCCTCGGCGATCTTCCGCAGCAGATGGTCGTCGTGGTAGGGTTTTGGGACGTGAAAATCCGCCCCGGCCTCCAGGGCGGAGAGCAGGTCGCGCGGCGCCGATAATGACGTCAGCAGAATCACCGGAATATGACACAGCCTCGGATCCTGCTTGACCGCGAGGCAGAGCTGAAAACCGTTCATGACCGGCATTGTGACATCGCTGATGATCAGGGCCGGCGGGCGCCGCCGCGCTGCCTCCAAAGCCCGCTGGCCGTCGACCGCGGTTTGCGTCTCGTAGCCGTGGGAGCGCAGCAATTCCTCAAGCATGGCCGCCTGCGTGGGACTGTCTTCGACGATCATTATATCGGTCGGCATTGGGGCGGTTCTTTCACTTTCCACTGAGGTTGCGTACAAAGGCGCCAATGGATTCAGGCGACAGGACGTGCATGGCGGCGCCCCGGCGAATCGCTTCGCCCGGCATGCCGTGCACGACCGAACTGGCGGCGTCCTGGGCAATCGTCAGCCCACCCCGGCTCCGAATGAGACCGAGCGCATCGGCGCCATCGGTGCCCATGCCGGTCAGCAGAACGCCGACGGCGGACTTGCCATATGCCGCGGCGACTGAACGGAAAAGATACCCGACCGATGGCCGCAAACCGTCTTCGGGCGGACTGGCCTCAAGTGTGATTCGCAATGAGCCATTGACGCCCAGGTGGGTGCCGCTCCCGGCGACGTAGACGTGACCAGGCAACGGCAGCTCACCGCCGGTGGCAATGTGCACCGGCAGTCCGGTCGCCTGGATCAGCCATTCGCAGAATCCGGCCGTAAATCCGTCGCAGATGTGCTGGACGATGAGGATCGGGAACGGCAGATCCTTCGGCAACGCCGCCAGGATAGTGGCGATGGCTCCCGGTCCGCCCGTCGAGGCGCCGATGGCGACGATCCGGATTTCCGATCGAGTCGGCGCCGGCATAACCAGTGAAATCCCTCCTGTTCCGCCTTCACGCTTTGGCCAGCGCCTGACCATCGGGACCCCAGCCATCGTGCGCACGGTCTCGACGAGTTTCGCCGCACTCGCCTCAAACTTCGGGTGCCCGATTCCGTGCGGCCGAGGCACGGCGGCCAGCGCGCCGGCTTCGAGTGCGCGGAAGGCCGTCACGGACTCCGTTACCGTGGAACTCCCGCTGACGATCACAATCGGGGTCGCACGGGTCTCCATGATCCGGCGGGTCGCCTCGAACCCGTCCAGCTTGGGCATGTGAATGTCCATGGTGATGACATCGGGCCGGCAATCACATGCCATGGCGACAGCCTGTTCGCCGTCGTGCGCCAGACCCACGACCTGAAAGTCCGGCACTAGATTCAGGATGTGCGTCAGAAAATCGCGTATCACGGGAGAGTCCTCGGCCACCAGCACACGGATCCGGCAGTTGGCGGACAGAGGAGGCGGAACGGTGACAGTGGTGTTCATCGGAGATTTTTCCTCGCTGGCGCGCGGAAGGTCGTTGTCACGACCCGGAAGATATCTGGCTTCAGCTGGCTCGGTGATTGGCGCGTTTTCATCCCGGTGGCGTTCGTGTTCAGATGAGTTTTCCGATTACCGCCAGCAGATCGCTTTGGTCAAAGCTGCTCTTGACGATGTAGGCGTTGGCGCCGGCTTCCAAACCGCGCTCGCGGTCGTCCTTGGTTTCGCGCGCAGTCACCAGCACCACCGGCAACTCCGCCAGCGCGGGTTGGCCGCGGATCCTTTTCGTCAACTCAAACCCGTCCATGCGGGGCATCTCGATGTCGGAGATCACTAGATCGAACGACCCGGTCTGCAGTGCATCGAAGGCGGCGGCGCCGTCGGGCGCGGTCCTGACCGAGTAACCTGATGATTCGAGGATGTTCTGCAGCAGGGTCCGGACGGTGATCGAGTCGTCCACCACGAGGAGTCGGTTGGCCTGAATGGTCGCCGCCGCGGCGACCGAACTGGTGGCCGGCGTGCATCCCGCCGCGGTCTGCAGCAGATCCGCCGTGTTGAGGATGGGCACCACCCGGCCCGTGCCCAGCACCGTGGCGCCCGCCAGATTTCGCACGCGGGGCAGTAGGCGGCCCAGCGGCTTGGCCAGCACCTCCTGTTCGCCCACGACCCGGTCGACCACAAAAGCCATGCTTAGTTGGCCCTGACCAAGGACCAGCGCGGTCAGCGGAGCCGCGTTTTCGACGGTAATGGGGCCTGATACCAGGCCTAGCACATCCGCCAGCCAGACGAGAGCCAGCGTCGTGCCGTCCAGGTTGATGCTATCGCGGTTTTCCACCCGCCGGATGCTAGCGCGCGGAACACGGATCACGCGGATCACATTGGCCGTTGGGACGACGAAATCGCGATTGACCGCGCGCACGAGGGTACCGCGCAACGTCGCCAGCGTCGAGGGCAGCCCAAGCCGCACCGTGGTCCCGGCGCCGGCCTTTGACTCGATGCCCACTGTCCCGCCCAGATTCGTCACGCGATCCTCAACAATCGCCATTCCCAGCCCTCGCCCGGAGACTGCCGTCACCTGCCGGCTCGTGGTGAGGCCGGACCGGAAGACCATTTGCCGCACCTCGTGCTCCCCCAGCGCCGCCGCTTCACCCGCGGCTATCAGCCCGGACTCCACGGCCGCGGCCTTTACGGCCGCCAGATCAATTCCGGCCCCGTCGTCGGTGACTGTAATCTCAACGCGGCCCCCGGTCTGGGTGATGACCAGCGACACGATGGCGGGCACCGGCTTGTTCCGGCGCAGCCGTTCGGCGGTCGGCTCGATGCCGTGGTCCACGCTGTTCCGGATCAAGTGCACCAGCGGGTCCTTGATCTGCTCAAGAATGCGCTTGTCGATTTCGATCCCGGCGCCGCGCAACTGAAACTCGATTTCCTTACCCGCCTCGTGGGCCATGTCTCGCACCATCTTGGGAAAACCAGCTAAGATGTTCTCGAATGGCAGCATCAGGGCCTTCTTGATTTCCTCGAGTAGGCAGCCGGCCACCGCATCAAGCCGTCGCTGGTCGTTGGCAATGCTGCGCGTCAGGTCGGTGACGCGGGTGCTGATGGCTTCGGCCTGCTCCCGACCCCGATCCAGGAGCTCCAGCAGTCGAGCCGGCAGCGCCAGCGACCCCGCATCTGTCCCCTCGCCGAGTCCGGGTGCGTCCGCCCCGGCATCAACCTGCTGTCGCAGGCTCCGCATCAGCGGCATCGTTTCGACCCAAAGGCGATCGTGGTCGGTCACCATTCCTGCCAGGCTGCGAAGCTCGAGGCCGCGTTCGGCCTGGTCCAGCCTGACACCGCGCAACTCCTCGGCTTGCACGAAGATGGCATCGAGCTTGGTCGTGACGATCCGGACCGTGTTCGCGTTTTCGTTTCGCATGGCGGGCGGCGTAGGAGGCATGGGTGATGCGACGACCGCGCCAGGCCCGGCGCCTTCCGCACCCGGCGGGCCCGCCTCCAGTGCATCGATCATTCGCCCCACGGCGGTGACGGCCTGGTGCAACCCATCAAGGGCCGCCGGCGAGAGCGTGCTCTGGCCGGACTTGAGACCGGCGAACGTGCCCTCGATCTCCTGACAGGCGCGTTCGATCGCACCCGCATTGACCGCGCGGGCCGCGCCCTTGAGGCTGTGGGCTTCGCGGAAAAGCGTTTCCACCAACGGCAGTTGAGCGTCACGGTTCCCCGCCTTTTCGAGTTCGATCAGGCTGGAGCCGAGTGCTAGCACATGCTCCCGCGCCTCGATCAGGAACGTCGCCGTGAGCTTCTTCAGAAAATCTGCGCTGGCTTGCATGCCCGTGGTTGTCGTTGACGTGGGCCGCTATCTTCCCGCGGACGCGGGAGCTGCGCCGTGGTCGGAATCGACCAGCGCCTTTAGGCGCGCGCCGACATCCTGCAGACTGCGCGCCGCCGTCGCCAGTTGCCGGGCGCCCTCGGCGTTCTGGGAAGTGGCCTGCTTAATATTCTCCATGGCGCGCCCCACCTGCTCCATCCCGGCCAGTTGTTGCTGACTCGAGGCGGCAATCTGCACCGCGGCCCGCGTCGCTTCCTGCACTGTGGTCGTC
>PLTZ01000087.1 GCA_003164715.1 Opitutaceae bacterium
CGCCCAGCCCGCGCTCAGCCGGCAGATCGCCCAATTGGAGGCCGCGCTCGGCGTGCGCCTGCTCAACCGCTCCAGCCGCCGCGTCGAGCTGACGGCGGCCGGCGCCGCCCTGGTCGAGCGCGTCGAGCCCGTCCTGGCGGCGCTCGCGCGGGTGCCGGCCGACATGAGGGCGGTTTCAGAGGGCCGCGTCGGGCGCCTGCGCGTCGCGTTCACCGGGCTCGCCATGGCGACCGTCCTTCCCGACATCCTGCGCGGGTTCCACCGCAAGTTCCCGGAGATCCGGCTCGAGCTGAACGAGTCCCCGACGGTCCAGCAGGTCGCCGCCCTGAAGGCGGGCGAGATCGACTGCGGCTTCTTCCATCCCGACGGCCCGACGCCCGGGATCGGCACCACCCTCCTCCTGCGCGAGCGCAACGGCGTGCTCCTGCCGGCCGATCACCCGCTCCGGTCGAAGAAGTCCATCCGGCTCAGGGACCTCGGCGGCACGCCCTTCGTCCTTTTCCCGCGGGCCAACAACCCCGGGTTCTACGACAGGATCCTCGCCGCGTTCGCCTCGAGCGGCGTCGCCCCGCGGATCGCCGAGGAGGTGTGGCCGCGCTCGAACGGCGTCGGCCTCGTGCGCGCCGGCGTCGGCGCGACGTTCGCCCAGCCCTCCGAGTCGCGGTACCTGCCGGCCGAGGTCGTCTTCCGCAAACTGACCGGCCCCTCCCCGGAGAGCCGGCTCGTCGTCGGCTGGCGCAGCGGGGCCCCGCCCCAGCCCGCGCTTGCGGCGCTCCTCGAGGCCTCGGCCCGCCACGCGAAGGCTTAGGCCTTCGCCGCCAGCCGGTCGTCCAGCCGGAACGAGCGCAACGCCAGCGCAAGGGCGACCACGATGAAGGCCGAGGCCTCGTAGAAGGCGATGCCCGGGAGGTGCCAGCGGGCGTTGGCGGCGATGCACTTGCCAAAGCTCCACGCCGCGAACGTCGGCCCGAAGACGTAGGCCAGGCTCGTGAGCCCCGACAGCGAGCCCTGCAGGGCCCCCTGCTCGTTGGGCGGCACGTGCTTGGTCAAGAGCGCCTGCGCCGCAGGCCCGGTGATGCCGCCCAGGCCGCCGATCGTGCCGAGGATGTAGAACATCCAGCCCTTCGGCACCGTGCCGTAGCCCGCCATCGCGAGCGCGGAAACGACGAGCCCCAAGACAAGCCCCTTCCTCTCGCCCGTCCACGCGATGATGCGCTTGACCAGGCCCCCCTGCACCACGACCGCCACCACGCCGATGTACGTGAGGGACATGCCGACCTGCAGCGTCGTCCAGCCGAAGCGGTAGCCCGTATAGAGCACCCAGACGCTCTGGAGCATCGTGTTCGCGAAATTGAAGATGAAGTACATCCAGGCCAGGTCGACGACGCCCCGGAAGCGCCGCAGCGCCAGCAGCGAGCCGACGGGGTTCGCGCGCCTCCACGAGAACGGCCTGCGGTTCTCGGCGGCCAGCGACTCGGGCAGGACGAGGGCCCCGTAGATCGCGTTGATGGCGACGCAGCCCGCCGCGGCGAAGAACGGCAGGCGCAGGTTGATGTGCCCCAGGAAGCCTCCGACGGCGGGCCCGATCACGAACCCGAGACCGAACGCGACGCCCACCAGCCCGTAGGCCTGCGCCCGCTTGCCGGGAGGGGTGACGTCGGCGATGTAGGCGTTGCACGCGGCAAGCGAGCCGGCCGTCGCGCCCGAGACCATCCGCGCGATGAAGAGCCACACCATGTTCGGCGCGAGGCCCATGACGACGTAGTCGACCGCCGATCCGGTGAGCGCGAGCAGGATCACCTTGCGGCGGCCGAACCGGTCCGAGAGGGAGCCGAGGATCGGGGACGCGACGAACTGCATCGCCGCGAAGGCGCCGACCAGCCAGCCGTAGGACTCGGACCCCTCGGCCACGCTGCCGCCCTTGAACTGGGTGATGAGGCCGGGGAGCACCGGGATGATGATCCCGACCCCCAGCATGAGGAGCACCAGCGTGACGAAGATGAAGCCCAGGGCGGGCTTGCGTTCGGAGGGTGCGTTCATCGGCCTCTTGGAAAGCGCCAAAGGGGCGCCTAATCCTGAAGTTTTCCGAGGAGGGCGTCCACCTCCACGGCCAGCTGGGAGCCCGGGGGCACCTCGAGGGCCTCGGCCGCCCGCTGCACGCTCTCGCGCGCCTGCGCCTTCATGTGCAGCTGGGCTAGGTGCTCCGCGAACCCGACGACGATCTGGTCGAAGAACGTCGTGCCGGCACCGGGCCCGTACTGGGCCAGGATGGAGTTGTAGACGGCGATCTGTCTGGCGACCGGCTCGCCCGCGATGCTGCGCGAGAGGATCGTGGAGGCCTGGCGGATCGCGAGGTCCGACCGGTTCCCCTGGAGCCGCTGCGCGAGACCCCGCTCCTCGTAGTCGGCCAGGCTACGCTCCCCGCGCGCCCGGAGGCTTTCGCAGACGCGGTTCTCGTACATGGCCATGAGGTCCGGGTACCTTGGCGTGAACGCAAGCGCCGCCTCCCTCATGATCGTCTCCTGCTGGGAGGCGCTCGCCCCGAGCCTCGCGTTCGCCGCGATCAGGGCCTCCCAGGCGTCCACGTTGCGCCTCTCGTAGTTGACCGCCTTGCGCGCCGCGCGCGAGGCCGCCTGGGGTTGGTTCTCCGAAAGGAACTCGCGGGAGAAGTCGAGGTGCACCATCGACTGCGCGTACGACGGCAGGGCCCGGAAACCCTCGGAGAGGAACTGCAGCTCGTGGTCCGAGATCGGCGCCCAGGTCTGCGGATCGTAGGCGGTTCCGGTGGTGAAGCGCTGCTCGGCGTAGCGCCCGGCGTCCAGGCGCCAGTGGTTCTCGGCGTCAAGGAAGCCGAACCAGGCGTGCCTGCCGTCGAGCCCCTCCCCCGCGAAGAGGAGCGTCGGGACGCAGCGGGCCTTCCCGGCCTGTGTGGCGAAGTAAGCCTGGTCGACGCAGATTCCTCCCTGTTTCAATATGGCGGGAAGCGTGTACGGGCCGCCCGGCCAGGTCATCTGGGACTCGTTGAGGAAGCGGTCCGTCCGGTACGCGATCATGTCGTAGACCTTGTCAAACGAGTCCAGGGGGTAGCGCACGTTGCGCAGGGACCACTCGAGCTCCGGAAGCTGTGCGGAGATATCGACCACGAACTTGAGCTCGTCGGCCCGCAGGCTCGAGAGCCTGTGGTAATTGCGCCCCAGCGACTCCTCGTGGATCAGCCACTCGTAGGTCTGCGCGGGGTTGGGCAGCTTCCGGGAGAGCGACGCCTCGGTCACCTGGGCGTGGGGCCAGTACGCCGGGGGATCGACGTCGTAGACCACGGCCAGAGCGAGGGCGAGCGACTGGTACCGGTCGAACTTCTCGGCCCCGCGGCGGCGCAGGCCGTCCAGGATCGCGAAGACGCGCGGCAGGTGGTCGACCTGCGTGATCAGGGAGAAGAACTCCTGGGAGAACGCCTCGTTCGAGAGGAGCCATTCCTTCGTCTCCTCCGTGAGGTTGTCCCCGATCGGCCGCTCGGTCGCCTGGGAGCCCTCGATGCCCGGGGGCATCGGAAGCCGCGCGGACATGCACGCGCGGGACCAGTTCGAGTAGAACATGCTCTCGGGCTCCGCAAAGAGCCCGAGCCAGGAGTAGACGTGGTACCACGCGTCCGCGGCCGCGTAGCGGTCCTGGGCGTAGGCCCGCATCGCCGCCGAGCGCACCGCGGGCGCGAGCGAATACCAGCCCGACTCGCCGGCGATGCGCTCGATCTCGGCCAGGCGCGCCCGCGACGGCGGATCCCGGGTCTCAGCGTCGGGGATCGCGATCTGCGGGGCGTCGCCCACAGCCGTCTGTGCGGCCGCAAGCGGTGCCAGCGCGAGCGCGACGGGGACGATTAGGTGGCGAATCGACGGCATCCTGCCCCCGATTCAAGAACAATCCCCGCCCGGGCGGCGACTGAAAACCCGCACCCGTAGTGCTCGGGGGGCGCGGGGGGTTCTGGCGGCGGCGGTTGGCCGTCTTTCGCTTAGGGCGCCACGCCCGTGATGGCGGGGGGCGTCTTTTGCTTGAAATTGAGGGTCTCGCCTTCGCGGACGACGAGGACCGCCTCGCCCTCCTTAACCTCGCCGCGCAGGATCGCCTCCGCGAGCGGGTCCTCCAGGTAGTGCTCGACCGCCCGGCGCAGCGGGCGCGCCCCGTACTTCTCGTCGTAGCCCTTCTCCATGATGAGGTCCTTGGCCTCGGGCGAGAACTCCATGGTGATCTTGCGCTCGACCAACCTCTGGGCGAACTTCCCGATCTCAAGGTCCACGATCTGCCTCAAGTCGTCCTTGTCGAGCGGCCTGAAGAAGACGATGTCCGAGATGCGGTTCAGGAACTCCGGCTTGAACACGCGCTTGGCCTCCTCGAGCACCTTTTCGCGCATCTTCTCCGCGTCGTTGAAGTTTGACGTCGCGGCAGCGAAGCCCATCGAGGTCTGGCGCTGCAAGAGCTGCGCGCCGACGTTCGAGGTCATGATGATGATCGTGTTGCGGAAATCCACGGTCCGCCCGAGCGAGTCGGTCAGCCGGCCGTCCTCGAGGATCTGCAGCAGAATCTGCAGGACGTCGGGATGGGCCTTCTCGACCTCGTCAAAGAGGATGACCGCATAGGGCCTGCGCCGGACGTTCTCCGTCAGCTGGCCGCCCTCGTCGTAGCCCACGTAGCCCGGGGGCGAGCCGATCAGCCGGGACACGGAGAACTTCTCCATGTACTCGCTCATGTCGATCTGCACCAAGGCGTCCTGCTTGCCGAACATCTGCGCCGCGAGCTGCTTGGCGGTCTCGGTCTTGCCGACGCCCGTGGGGCCGACGAAGAGGAACGAGCCGATCGGCCGGCGCGGGTCCTTCAGGTCCGCCCTTGAGCGGCGCAGCGCCCGGGAGATGGAGCCCGCGGCGACGCCCTGGCCGACGACGCTCTTCTGGAGCTCGGCCTCGAGGTTGAGGATCTTCTCGCTCTCCTTCTTCTCCATGCGCGAGAGCGGGATCCCCGTCCAGTCGGCGACCACCTGCACCATCAGGTCCTCGTCGATCGTGACGCGCTTCTCCTCGCGGGCCTTCTTCCACTGCTCGGTGGCCTGCTCCTGCTTGGCGCGCAGCTGCTTCTCCCTGTCGCGGAACTTGGCCGCCTCCTCGAAATGTTGCTCGCTGATGGCCTTCTCCTTCTGGGCGCAGACCTCCTCGATTTCCTTCGTCAGGCCCTCGATGTCGGGCGGCCTGCTTAAGGCCGAGATCCGCGCGCGCGACCCGGACTC
The DNA here is from genome assembly GCA_003164715.1 of Opitutaceae bacterium. Lineage (GTDB taxonomy): Bacteria > Verrucomicrobiota > Verrucomicrobiia > Opitutales > Opitutaceae > Palsa-1447. Next base: position 5,270 of record PLTZ01000087.1, read on the forward strand.
GTCCATGACGTCGATCGCCTTGTCGGGCAGGAAGCGCCCGGTGATGTAGCGGTCCGAGAGCTTCGCCGCCGTCTCTAGGGCCAGGTCGGTGAAGATCACCTTGTGGTGGTCCTCGTACTTGCCGCGGATCCCCTTGAGGATCGTGATCGTGTCGTCGACCGAGGGCGGCTCCACCTTGATGGACTGGAAGCGGCGGTCGAGGGCGCTGTCCTTCTCGATGTACTTGCGGTACTCGTTGAGCGTCGTGGCGCCCACGCACTGGAGCTCGCCGCGCGAGAGCGCCGGCTTGAAGATGTTGGAGGCGTCCATCGCGCCCTCGGCGGCGCCGGCGCCCACGATCGTGTGCAGCTCGTCGATAAAGAGGATGACGTTGCGGGCGCGCTTGATCTCGTCCATCACGGCCTTGATCCGCTCCTCGAACTGGCCGCGGTACTTGGTCCCGGCGACCATGAGCGCCAGGTCGAGCGTCACGACCTTCTTGTCGAACAGGATCTCCGGGACGTTGCCGGCCGCGATCTCCTGGGCGAGGCCCTCGACGATCGCCGTCTTGCCGACGCCGGCCTCGCCGATCAGCACCGGGTTGTTCTTCGTGCGCCGGCAAAGGATCTGGATCACGCGGCGGATCTCCTGCTTGCGGCCGACGACCGGGTCCATCTCGCCCTTGCGGGCGAGCTCGGTGAGGTCGCGGCCGAAGGCCTTCAGGGCCGGGGTCTTGACCTCCTTCTTCTCGTCGGACTGGGCGCCGGGGCGCTGGGGGGTGCCGGCGGCGGCCTCCTCGCTGCCGCCCGCCTCGCTGCCCCCGGAGAACTGCGGGTCGAGCTCGCGCAGGATCTCGTTGCGGGTGCGCTCGATGTCCACGTCGAGCGACTTGAGGACCCGGGCCGCGACCCCCTCACCCTCCCGGAGCAGCCCGAGCAGGATGTGCTCGGTCCCGACATAGGAATGGTTGAGCGCCTTCGCCTCCTTGCCGGCGAGCGCCAGGACCTTCTTCACGCGCGGCGTGTAGGGGATGCTCCCCTGCGACTTGGCCTCCTGGCCCGTCCCCACCTGCTTTTCGACCGCCGCCCGGACGGTCTCCAGGTCAAGGCCCATCTTCTGGAGGACGCTCACGGCGACACCCTGTCCTAACTTTATGAGGCCCAGCAGGATATGCTCCGTGCCCACATAATTATGGTGGAAGCGGTCGGCCTCCTTGCGGGCAAGCGCCAGCACCTGTTGGGCGCGCGGCGTAAAGTTGTTCATCGGTTCCTGCGACATGGGTGCTATTTGCTGAGGGTCAGTTGTTTCCGTTGGCCGAGAGAGTGAAGTCCGGGTGCGAGAAATTGGCAAACTCCGAACGCAGTCTCTCGGCGCGCAGGAGGTCCCGCTGGCCCGCCTCGAACTCGCCCTTCTGGGCGTGCTGGAGGTGGCCCGGCTGGGCCTCGATGAAGAGCCGGTCGGTGACCGAGCGCTTGGAGTCGGGGAAGACGCCGAGGTCGACCCCGAGCCGGATAAGCGAGATTAGGTTCATGGCCTCGTTGGAGCTTATCACGTGCCCGTTCTGAAGGATGCCAAAGGCCCGCCCGATCTTGTCGAAGAGCTTGCCCGCGTCCGCTTCCAGGAGCTTCGAGCGAGCGTTGAGCTCGTGCTCGATGATGGACTGGAGCACCCCGGACAGGCGCTTGATGATGCCCTCCTCGGACTCGCCAAGCGTGGTCTGGTTCGAGATCTGGAAGATGCTGCCGCAGGCATCGGACCCCTCGCCGAAGAGGCCCCGCACCACCATGCCGAGCTGGTTCACGGCCCGCACGACCTTCTCCATCTGGTTGGCGATCACGAGGGCCGGCAGGTGCATCATCGCCGATGCGCGCATCGCCGTCCCGAGGTTGGTCGGGCACGCGGTCAGGTAGCCGAGGACGGGCGAGAATGCGAAATCGAGCGTCTCCTCGAGCTCGGAGTCGAGCGCGTTGATCGCGGCCCACGCCTTCTTCAGCTGGAAGCCGGAGCGCAGGAGCTGGATCCTCAGGTGGTCCTCCTCGTTCACCATGACCGAGAAGGCCTGGTCCTTGCTGATCACCACCCCGCTGCCCTGCTTCGAGCCGCTCAGCTCGCGGCTGATCAGGTGGCGCTCGACCAGGATCCGCTTCTCGAGCTCGCCGAGCTCGCCGACCCCGACTGAGACGCCGCGCTTCATCTCTGAGGTGGCGACGACCGCCGCCGTGCAGTCCTCCAGGATCTTCTCGCGCTGCGCCGGCTTCGCCCAGCCCGGGAAGGGCTGGCCCGCCAGGTTGCGCGCAAGGCGGATCCTCGTCATCAGCACGATGGCGGTCTTGCTGCTGGACGAGTCGGTCAGCTCCGAGGGCGCGTCGATAAGGGCCTTCAGGGTCATCGGATCAGATCTGCGCCTTCTGGCCGACGGCCTGCTTGACCTGGTTGATCTCGTCCCGGCAGCGCGCGGCGTCCTCGTAGCGCTCGGCCTTGATCGCCTCGGTCAGGTCGCCCTCGAGGCGGGTGAGCCGGTCGTAGAGCGTCTTGCGCTCCAGGGCGCGCTGCGGGACCTTGCCCGAGTGGACCGTGCCCTTGTGCATCCCGTCGAGCATGGGGTCCAGGATGCCCTTGAAGGCGCCGTAGCAGGCGGGGCAGCCGAAACGGCCGTGCTTCTTGAAGTCGTTCGGCGTGAAGCCGCACTGCTCGCAGCGGACGCCGCCCGCCGCGAGATCGGGGCTGAGCGACGCCTTCAGGAGCAGGTCCGCCAGGGAGAAGCCGCTCGGGTCGGTCACGCCCTTCGCCTGCGCGCACTCCTCGCACAGGTCCACCTTGTGCACCTTGTTGTCCAGGATCTGGGTCAGGTGCACCGTGGCGGGCTTGGAGCAGAGGTCGCACTTAAGCGGGTTGGCCATGGGTCGTCGGGTTTGGTATGCATCTAATGTGCCACGACCCGCCCCAATGGGCAAGTCACACGCACAGCCGGGTGCATAAGTAACATTACGGCCCAGCGCGTGCCAATCTAAGCGCCATTGAGGCGCATTAGGGGTTTCTCCTCAGATGCGGGTACCCTCGACAAGCACGCGCTTCCTGAATTCGGCGAGCACCCTTCGGGTGACGGGGCCGGGCTTGCCCGTGCCTATCGTCCGGCCGTCCAGCTTCACCACGGGGATCACCTCGGCGCCGGACCCCGTGAGGAAGCACTCGTCCGCGCACCACAGGTCGTAGCGCGTGAGGTTGGCCTCGCGCTCGGGGACCTTCATGTCCCTCGCGATGTCGATGATCGTGCCGCGGGTGACCCCCTTCAGGGCGCCCTGCGAGGCCGACGGGGTCAGGATCTCGCCCTTGTGGACGATGAAGACGTTGTCGGCGGTCGCCTCGGCGACGTAGCCCTGCTCATTGAGCATGATGGCCTCGAGCGCACCGGCCTGCTTCGCCTCGATCTTGGCCAGGATGTTGTTGAGGTAGTTGAGCGACTTGATCGTGGCCGGCAGGGACGCGGGCCCGATCCTGCGGGTCGGAACTGTGACGATCTCCAGGCCCTTCTCGTAGAACTCCGGCGGGTAGAGGGCGATCTTGCTGGCGATGCAGAAGTACGTGATCTTCTTGCAGAGCCACGGGGCAAGGCCCAGGTCCCCGATGCCGCGGGTGGCGACGAGGCGAATGTAGCCGTCCGTGAGCCCGTTCACCCGGCACGTCTCGCAGACCGCCGCGCTCCACTCGGCGCGCGTCAGGGGAAGCTCGAGCAGGATCGCCTTGGCCGAGTACTCGAAGCGCTCCAGGTGCTCCTCCAGGCGGAACACGTTGCCCCCGTAGAGGCGGATCCCCTCGAACACGCCGTCGCCGTAGAGCAGACCATGGTCAAACACCGACACCTTGGCGTCGGCCTCGTCCACCATCCTGCCGTCCAGATAGACCTTCATCCTGCGATGATAGGATTCGGCCAGAAGCCTTGTCGAGTTCCTTGAAACCGCAATCGCCTGCCATGGGGGCGCCGGGCCATGTCTCCCCGTTTCCGTTCGCGCCGCCAGCATCGTCCTCGCCCTCAGGGCGAAGACGACGCCTCGAGCTCCTGGAGCTTCGGCCCCACGAGGTCCCCGAGGCGCAGGCCCGCGGCGTACACGGCCCAGCAGAACCCCCCGAGCGCCAGGAGGAGCGCCAGGGCCGCCCAGCGGTGGCGGGACTCGAAGCGCTCGATCGAGCGCAGGTAACCGCAGAGGCCCAGCACCGCCGCGACGAGGATCACCGCGTCGACGCTCGCCCGCTGCCAGTAGCTGCCGCCCAGGTGTAGCCACATGCCGAACTCGTCGAACGTGAGGGCCATGGCGATGCCGTAGAGCAGGGCCGTAGCCTCCGCCGCCCGGCCGACCGGCCGGCGGAAGACGGCGTAGCCCGCGACGGCCGCGAGCAGGAAGATCCCGTAGTTCAAGTGGTGGACGTGAGTCCCCTTGAGGAAGAAATAGAAGTTCGGGAACGTCCGCGACATGATCAGGAGCACGCACACGCGCGCGGCGACAAAGGTCAGGATAAAGCCGAAGAGGGCCATCCGGGCGAGCTTGTGGACGTTCAGGTGCAACGGGGGGCGTTCCGCGGTCATGGCCGCGACTCTACGCAGATTGCCCGGGCGGGTTCAAGCGGCCCGCCACAGCCGCCCCGATCGGTCTAGATGTGGATCGCGTCGCCGGTCGAGGACGCCGCGGCCTCCATGACGGCCTCGCTCAGCGTCGGGTGGGCGTGGATCGTGCGGTGGACGTCGTCGACCGAGGCCTCAAGCTCCATGGCCAGTCCGTACTCCGCGATGAGCTCCGTCGCGTCGGCGCCGATGATGTGCGCGCCGTAGATCTCGCCGGTCTTCGCGTCCGTCACCACCTTGACGAAGCCCTCGGTCTCGTTCGACGCCACGGCCTTGCCCGAGGCCGTGAAGGGGAACTTACCGATCTTGATGTCCAGGCCCTTCTCCCGCGCGGCCTTCTCGGTCAGCCCCGTGCTGCCGACCTGGGGATGGCAGTAGGTGCAGCCGGGGAAGGTGCCCACCCGCTTCGACTTCCCGTGGCCGAACATGCCGTTGACCGCGCTCACGGCCTCGTAGGTGGCCACGTGGGCGAGCCACGGGGGCCCGATGATGTCGCCCGCGGCGTAGATCCCGGGGATGCTCGTCTGGTAGTCGTCGCCCACCTTCAGGTAGTTCCTCTCGAGCTCGGGTTTGAGCCCAGGGGCCAGGACCCCGTCCAGGTTCGCCACGACGCCGATGGCGGAGAGGCACACCTCGGCCTCCACGGTCGACGTCTTGTCCCCCGCCACGAGATCCACCCGGACGGAGCTCTTGCCGACCCTGAAGTTCTCGCACTTGGTCCCGACGTGGATCGTTATCCCCTGCTTCTCGAACGCCCGGTAAAGGACCCTCGAGACATCTTCGTCCTCGACCGGCAGGATCTGGGGGAGCATCTCCACGAGCGTGACCTTCGAGCCGAAGGCGTTGAAGAAATACGCGAATTCGACGCCGATCGCCCCGGCCCCGACGATCACCACGGACTTGGGGAGCGTCTTCGCGGCCAGCGCCTCGCGCGAGGTCATGGTGCGTACCCCGTCGAACTCGAGCCCGGGTATCCTCCGCATCCTGCAGCCCGTGGCTATCATGATGTTCTTCGTGCGGAAGAACTTGCCCTTGTGCTCGCCCTGCGTGATGGAGACCATCCCTGGCGCGTTCACGTAGCCGGTGCCCACGTAATACTCGACCTTGTTCTTCCTGAAGAGGAACTCGACCCCCTTGGCCATCTGGCCGGCCACCGAGCGCGAGCGCTCCATCACCTTCGCGAAGTCAAAACGGACGTCCGAGGCGGAGAGCCCGTAGACCTCCGCCCTCTTCATCGTCTGGTAGAGCTCCGCGCTCTTCAGGAGCGCCTTCGTCGGGATGCAGCCCCAGTTCAGGCACGTCCCCCCGGCCCGCTCGAGCTCGATGCAGGCCACCTTCTTGCCGAGGCGCCCGGCGCGGATCGCCCCGGCGTAGCCCGCGGGCCCGCCCCCGATGACAACGAGATCGTATTCGGTCGCTTCGGACATGCCGTCAACGTGCTGCGGCGGGGCGCGCCCGCAACTAAATATCGATCACGTCGCCCCCCGGTCCGGGCGGCGCCCTCGGGGGCGCAGGGGGCCTCGGCCCCGACGAGCGCATGAACCCGTTCAAGACGAAGCTGGTGATGCTCAGGACGAGCGAACCCCCGAGGGCCGGCCAGAAGCCGTCGACCGAGAAGCCTCCGGTCAGTTTCCCTACAATCCAGAACAGGAAGGCATTGATAACCAGAATGCCGAGGCCCATCGTCACGAAGATGAACGGCAATGTGAACAGCACCAGCACGGGCCTGAGGACGGCGTTGACGAAGCTCAGGACGATGACCGCCACGACGAGCGACCCGAAATCGCTGTAATGAATCCCGGGAACCACATGGGCCGCGATCACGACGCCAAGGGCAAGGACCATCCATCGCACAAGGAGCTGGCCGAAAGGTGACTTCATCGGTGTTCCCACTTTCCCCCGGCCGGTGTCGCCCGCAATGAAAATCATCGTCCTGCAGGACTACCTGCGAAGCGGCGGGACGGAGAGGCACTCGATCCTCCTGGCCCGGGAGCTCTCCGGCCTCGGGCACGCGGCCACGCTCCTCACGTTCCGCCCCGGGGGCACGCTCTCCGCGACGGCGGGCGCGGCCCACGCCGCCCTGCAGCCCTTCGACACCGGGATCGACTGGCTGGCGCCGGGCCTCGCCCGCGCGGTCCTCGGGGATCCCCCCGACATCGTCCTTTGCATGGGCAAGACCGCGAACTGCTTCGCCGGCGGCCTCCAGGGCCGCGCCGCCGCACGCGGGCTGCCGACCCGGGTGGTCGCGACGCTCCGGGCGGGCGGGCGGCTTCCCTGGTTCTACTATCGCTCGGTCCGCAAGGCCGCGCACCTGGTCACCAACAGCCTCGAGGCGGCCGACGAGCTCGTGGAGCTCCACGGCCTCGAGCGCGCCCGGGTCTCGGTCATCCCTAACTCCCTCGTCTTCGCCGAGGTCTCCCAGGGCCGCGACCTGGACCTGCGCGCGCGCCTCGGGGCCGGCCCGGGCACCACCGTGCTGCTCTCCGTCGGGATGTTCAGGCCCGAGAAGAACCAGCGGGACCTCATCCGGATCGCCGCCGGCCTGCCGCAGGGGTGGGACTGGCAGCTCTGGTTCGCCGGCGACGGGCCGCAGCGGGCCCGGTGCGAGCGGCTGGCGCAGAGCCAAGGGCTCGGCCGCAGGGTCCGGTTCGTCGGGTTCCAGCCCGACCCGACCGCGTTCTACCGCGCGGCCGACATCGCCGTCCACGCCTCGAAGGAGGAGGCCCTCTCGAACTTCCTGATCGAGGCGCAGGCTCACGGGCTGCCCGCCGTCGCGTGCCGGGCCCTCGGCATCCGCGAGTGCTTCGTCCCCGGCAGGACGGGATGGATGGTCGAGCAGGGGGACTTTGGCGGATTCAGGAAGGCCCTCGCCCTGCTTGCATCCGACACGCCCGAGGAGCGGCTCGCGAGGGCGGCCGAGGCCCGGGCCTTCGCGCGCGCCTCATTCGATCCCGCGCGGCAGGTCACTGCCTACGCCCGCCTCTTTGAGTCCCTCGCCCGGGGCCCGGACCCCGCCTCACCGCTGTGACGCCTCGAAAGGGGGGACAACCCGGCGCTTCCCCGTCGAGGCCGGAGTGCATACGCCTGCGCGGCGTCCGCCAGAACAACCTGAAGGGATTCGACCTCGACGTGCCGCTCGGCCGCTACGTCGTCGTGACGGGGCTGAGCGGCGCCGGCAAGAGCTCCCTCGTCTTCGAGACGCTCCACGCGGAGGGCCAGCGCCGGTACGTCGAGACGTTCAGCGCGTACACCCGCCAGTTCCTCGAGCTGCTCGACAAGCCGCGCGTCGACTCGATCGAGAACATCCGGCCGTCGATCGCCATCGAGCAGACCAACACGGTCAAGTCGTCCCGCTCCACGGTCGGGACGATGACGGAGCTCACCGACTTCTTCAAGGTGTGGTTCAGCCACGTCGCGCAGTGCTTCGACCCGGACACCGGGGAGCGGGTCGAGGACGACAACCCGCAGACGGTATGGAGGAAGACGCTCGCCTCGAGTCCCGGGGCCTCGGTCCTCGTCGCCTTCGAGGTCGCCCGCCCCGCCAGCCTCGCGTGGGCCGAGATCCTGGCGAGCCTTAAGGCACAGGCCTACGTCCGCGTGCTCGCGCCCCTGCCGGGCGCCCCGGGGCTCGCCGTCCGGCGCATCGACGCGCTCGCGGCCGAGCCCGGAGCGCTCTCGGGGGTGGGGCGGATCTTCGTCGTCCAGGACCGGGTGACGGCGCAGGCGGCGTCCATGGCCCGGTTCACGGAGGCGGCCGAGACGGCGATGCACTTCGGGCGCGGGGAGGTCCGCGTCTTCGCGGCCGAGGGGCTCAATGAGCTCGGGCACTACTCGCGCGGCCTGCATTCGCCGAAGACCGGACGCAAGTTCCGGCCGGCCACCCCGCCGCTCTTCTCGTTCAACTCCCCGCTCGGCGCCTGCCCGGCGTGCCGGGGCTTCGGCCGGATCATCGAGATCGACTACCGCCTGGCGATTCCCGACCCGTCGCTCTCGATCGACGGCGGGGCGATCCGCTGCTGGGAGGGCGCCGTGTACAGCTCGTCCAAGAAGGACCTGCGCGTGTTCGCCCGGCGCAGGAAGATCCCCACCGACATCCCGTTCGATAGGCTCACCGAGGAGCAGCGCGGCTATGTCGTTGACGGCGAGCCCGGGTACGGGACGCAGAACGGCAAGGAGTGGCCGAAATACTGGTACGGCGTGAAGGGCTTCTTCCGCTGGCTGGAGAAGAACACGTACAAGATGCACGTGCGGGTGTTCCTCTCCAGGTACCGCTCGTACAACACCTGCCCCGCGTGCAAGGGCGCGCGGCTGCAGCCCGAGGCGCTGTGCTGGAAGTGGCGCGGCCACACGCTGCCGGAGCTCTACGCAATGCCGGTCGACCGGCTCCTCGGCCTCGTGCGGGACTCGCGACCGGCCGCCGGGGGCCGGCACGCCGAGCTCGCCTTCGACTCGATCCTCACCCGCCTCGCCTACCTGCGCGAGGTCGGCCTCGGCTACCTGACGCCCGACCGGCCGTCCCGGACGCTCTCTGGGGGAGAGGTGGAGCGCGTCAACCTGACCGGCTGCCTGGGAACGTCGCTCGTCGACACCCTCTTCGTCATGGACGAGCCGAGCGTCGGGCTCCACCCGAGGGACGTCGAGCGCCTGGTGGCGATCATCCGCACGCTGGTCGCGGCCGGCAACACGGTGATCGTGGTCGAGCACGACGAGGCGATGATCCGGGCCGCGGACCACGTGATCGAGATCGGGCCCGAGCCGGGCGCGCGCGGCGGCCACGTCGTCTTCCAGGGCACGGTCGCGCAGATGCTGCGGGACCCGGCGAGCGTCACGGGCGCGTACTTCTCGGGAAGGCGCCGGATCCAGACGCCCGGCGCGCGCAGGCCCGTGCCGGCCGATCTCCCGTCGATCGAGTTGCGCGGCGCAACGAAGCACAACCTGCAATCGCTGGACGTGAGGATCCCCCTCGGCCGGCTCGTGTGCCTGAGCGGGGTCTCGGGCTCCGGGAAGTCGACCCTCCTCGACAACGTCCTCTACCAGGGGCTCCTCGCGCACCGCGGGCGCCCCGCCGACGATCCGGCCGCCTTCGCCGAGATCCGCGGGGCCGACTTGGTCTCGGAGGCGGTCCTGGTCGACCAGGGGCCGGTTTCCCGGACGCCCCGCTCCAATCCCGCGCTCTATGTCGACGCGTGGGACCCCATACGGGAGCTCTTCGCCGCGACGCCCGCCGCCCAGGAGGCCGGGCTCGGGGCCTCCAGCTTCTCGTTCAACAGCGGCGACGGCCGGTGCGACCACTGCCTGGGCCTCGGCTACGAGCGCGTGGAGATGCAGTTCCTCTCCGACGTGTTCGTCCCATGCCCCGTGTGCGAGGGGCGGCGGTTCAAGCCGGAGGTCCTCGCCGTCGAATGGAACGGGACGACGGTGTCGGGCGTCCTCCAGATGAGCGTGGCGGACGCGCTCGGGCTCTTCGCCGACTGCGCGCTGGTCCGCAGCCGCCTCGCGTCGCTCGACGCGGTCGGCCTCGGCTACCTCGCGCTCGGCCAGCCGCTCAACACGCTCTCCGGGGGCGAGTCGCAGAGGCTCAAGCTCGTGCGCTACCTAGGCGCCCTCCCCGGCGCGGCGGGCGCGCTACTCCTCCTCGACGAGCCGACCACCGGGCTCCACCGCCATGACGTCGGCAGGCTCCTCGGCGTCCTGCAGGCGCTGGTCGACCGCGGCCACAGCCTGGTCGTGATCGAGCACAATCAGGACGTCCTGAAGTGCGCGGACTGGGTGATCGAGATCGGCCCGGAGGCGGGCGGGGACGGCGGGCGGATCGTGGCCGAGGGCACGCCCGAGTTTGTCGCGCGCGCCCGGTCCGCGACCTCGCCCTTCCTCGCGGAGGCGCTCGCCGGGGACCGGGAGCTCCCCCTGGCGGCCGCCGAGCGCGGGGACGACAACCGCCACGCGACGCAGGCCGCCGCGTCGATCGAGGTCGTCGGGGCGCGCGAGAACAACCTGAAGAACCTCTCCGTCTCGATCCCCCATCGCAAGCTCAGCGTCGTCACCGGGGTCTCCGGCTCGGGGAAGTCGACCCTGGCCTTCGACATCATCTTCGCCGAGGGCCAGCGCAGGTTCATGGAGTCGATGTCGCCCTACGCGCGGCAGTTCGTCGAGCAGCTGCCGAGGCCCGCGATCGACCGGCTCTCCGGCATCCCGCCGGCTGTCGCGATCGAGCAGCGGGTCACCCGCGGCTCGCTCAAGTCGACCGTGGCCACGATCACGGAGGTGGCCCAGTACCTGCGCCTGCTCTACGCGCGCCTCGGGGTGCAGCACCACCCCGACACCGGCCGGGCGGTCACCCCGCTCTCCCCGGGCGCCCTGAGGAAGCTCCTCACGCGCACGCTCGCCACGCCGCGGGCCCGCCGCGCGCGGCACCTCTACCTGTGCGCGCCCCTGGTGCGCGGGCGTAAGGGTCACCACCAGCCGATCGCCGACTGGATCGGGAGGCAGGGCTTCGCCCTCATGCGCGCCGACGGGCGCCTCACGCGGGTCGACGCGTTCCGGAAACTCGACCGCTACCGCGAGCACGACATCGAGGTGGTGGTGGCCGACCTGAAGGGCGCCGCCAAGCCGGGCCCGGCGCTCGAGCGCGCCCTCCTCCTCGGCAAGGGAGCCTGCTTCCTCCTGACCCCCGCGGGCGAGGTCCTCTCGTGGTTCTCGACCACGCGCACCGACGTGGAGACCGGCGAGTCCTTCCCGGAGCTCGACCCCAAGGACTTCTCGTTCAACTCGGCGCGCGGCTGGTGCCCGAGGTGCCGCGGGTACGGGAAGGTCTACCCCTGGATGGCCAAGCCCGGCGAGGAGGAGGAGGACGAGGACGCCGCCCGCCTGCTCCACCTCGGCCTCGCGGCCGACGAGAAGGCGGAGGGCGGCGAAGTCTGCCCCGACTGCCGCGGGGAGCGCCTCAACCGCATTTCAAGGGCCGTCAAGCTCCACCTCAGGGGCCGGCGCGAGCCGATTTCTCTGCCGGCGCTCCTCGCCTGCCCGCCCTCGCAGCTCCTCGCGAACCTCGAGGCGCTCGACCTCGACCTGCGCGGACGTCTGGTCACCCGCGACATCGTTCCGCAGATCCGCGAGAGGCTCCGGTTCATGGACCACGTGGGCCTCGGTTACCTCTCGCTCGACCGCCCGACCAAGACGCTCTCGGGCGGCGAGGCCCAGCGCATCCGACTGGCCGCGCAGCTCGGCACCAACCTCGCGGGGGTCCTCTACGTTCTCGACGAGCCGAGCATCGGCCTTCACGCGCGCGACAACCGGCGGCTCATCTCGACGCTCCTCGCCCTGCGCGACAAGGGCAACACGCTGGTCGTGGTCGAGCACGACGACGAGCTCATGAGGCGCGCGGACGTCATCATCGACCTGGGCCCGGGGGCAGGCGTGCACGGCGGCGAGCTCCTGGCCGTGGGGACGCCGGCGCAGATCCGGGCGAACGACTCGTCGCTTACGGGCGTCTTCCTCGCAAAGGGCATCCGGCACCCGCTGCGGGGCGCCTACCGGGACATCCCCGCCGCCGGCGAGCCGTGGATCGAACTCTCCGGAGCGCGCCACCGCAACCTCCGGGGGTTCGACGTCCGGATCCCCCAGGGCCGCCTCACGATGGTCGCGGGGCCGAGCGGCGCCGGCAAGTCCACGCTCTTCCGCGACCTGCTCGGCCCCGCGGCGGCGTTCGCGATCAAGGCGCGCTGCGCGCGGCTCACCGGGCGCGCCTTCGCGCGGCTCTCGGGCGATCCCGTCCCCCGTTTCCGGGAGCTGCGCAACGCGGAGCGCTTCCGCTCGGTCATCGAGGTCGACCAGTCCCCGATCGGCAAGACGCCGCGCTCGACGCCGGCCACCTATCTCGGGATCTTCGACCTGATAAGGAAGCTCTTTGCGGCGCTGCCGGAATCCAAGATCCGCGGGTACACGGCGTCGCGGTTCTCGTTCAACACGGCGGGCGGGCGGTGCCCGGCGTGCGAGGGGGCCGGCCGCATCCGGCTCGAGATGGCGTTCATGCCGGACACCTACCTGCCGTGCGACGACTGCCAGGGCCTGCGGTACGGCCCGGAGCTCTCCGACGTCATGTGGAGGGGCAAGACCATCGGCGCCGTGCTCCAGCTCACCTTCGAGGAGGCCGCGGACTTCTTCGGCTTCCACGCGGAGCTCTCCCAGGTGTGCCGCCTCATGGCGGACTGCGGCCTCGGCTACCTCACCCTGGGGCAGAGCTCGTCGACCCTGTCCGGAGGCGAGGCCCAGCGCCTCAAGCTCGTGACCGAGCTCTCGCGGGGCCTGGCGACCTACCGCGAGCGCAGCCGCGGCTCCCTTCCCCGCAACCTCTACATCCTCGAGGAGCCCACGATCGGGCTCCACTTAAGCGACTGCGAACGGCTGATCGGCGTCCTGCACGCGCTCGTCGACCAGGGGCACACGGTCGTCGTGATCGAGCACAACCTGGACCTCATCGCCGAAGCCGACTACGTCGTCGAGCTCGGGCCGGGCGGCGGCCCGGACGGCGGCGAGCTGCTCTACCAGGGGGCGCTCGCGGGCCTCCTGCGGTCGCGCCGCAGCCCCACCGCGCCGTTCCTACGCTCGAGGATGCGGGCCTCCCCTTAGGAGGTGATCGCCGCCTTGACGGCGGTGGCGATGTCCGAAGCCCGGAGCGGCTTCACGAGGCACGCCGAGAGGCCGGCGATGGCCGAGCTGCGCGAGATGAACTCCGGGTTTGTGTAGCCCGTCATCAGGATCCGCTTCGTCGACGGCATCAGCTCCATGACCCGGCTGAGGAAGTCGAGGCCCTGCTCCCCGGGGAGCATGTGGTCGCACACGATGACGTCGTAGTGCCTGGCCGCCAGCTTCAGGTCGGCCTCGGCGGCCGAGGCAGCGGTGAAGAGCCGGCAGGTGCCCTTTAGCTCCGCTCCGAGCGAGTCGAGGAGGAGCGGCTCGTCGTCCACGAGGAGCACGACCGGGAGCGCAGGCTGTGTGGGGGCCCGGTCAGCCATCAGGATTTAGTCCTTGGCGGGGCCCGCCGCGCGCACCGCGTCCTGGACGACCTTGATGAGCTCGGAAAGGGACACGGGCTTAAGCAGGTAGCGGAACAGCGCCGCCTCGTTCACGCTGCGGATCAGCATTTCCGGCTTCATGTAGCCGGTCACGAGAATCCGCTGCATCTGCGGGTACTCCTCCCTCGCGCGGACCAGGAAGCTCATGCCGTTGCCGCCGGGCATGAGGTGGTCGGAGATGACGACCTTGAACTGGCGCTTTCGCAGGATGAAGTCCGCGTCGCGCGCCGAGGTGGCCGAGACCACGTCGAAGTACGGGGAGAGGGCCGCCACAAAGGCCTGGAGAATGGGCACTTCGTCGTCCACGATAAGGATTGAGTCCTTGGCCGCTGGTGGGTTCGAGTCGGCTGGATACATGGGGGGGCAGGATGTTTTCTCGCGCGGAGGTTTGCAAATCGAATTCATGGAGCGGCCACAGGCCCCCTTGCACGCCCCCTGCATGAGTGTTTAGCCTTAAGGAAATTCGCTGCCCTTTCCACGGATGATTGGAGCAAGGTGCCCACCGGGTTGCCAGAACTGCGGTGCTGCGCGGCGACGCGTCCCCTGAGGGCAGCCCTCTCGAACGATCGTCGCCAAGCCCGGCCACCTTCACTTATACATCCCCTGCCCGACCACGCCTGCCCACCCCACGCCCGCCCCCATGCATGCATGGCCCCTCCTGCAAACACGCTGCGCCCTCGGCGGAGCCCTCCTCCTCGGCCTCGCCCTTCTCACTCCGCTCTGAGCCGGCCGGGTTTGCGCGCCGTTTGCGATCAAACCCTGAGGCACAAGGTTCCCCCCGGGGCCTTTTGAATTGCTTAGGCCGGGCCCCGGGGATTCGCTGTCTCCTATCAGCAAATGGCCGATCCCGCCCCAGCATCCGCTGCAGCGCTTGCCGTGCCCAACTCGGCCGGGCATACGCGGATTCACCTCGCCGCCCGGTACGGGGAGCTGCGAAGCCTGCCCCCGGAGGCGCTGACCGCCGAGTATCTCACGCTGAAGAACGACGCGGGCTACACGCCCCTGCACCACGCCGCCATCGGGGGGCACCTGGACCAGGTTCCGCCCGCGGTGATGACGCTCGAGAACCTGTCGATTCGCAGCAACGCCGGCTTCACGGTCTTCCATTCCGCCGCCGCGTATGGCAACCTGGCGCAGATCCCGGCGAGCCTCTTCACGCCGGAGGCGTTCCGGAGCGCCAACGACGTCGGCAACACCCTCCTGCACGAGGCCGCCGAGAACGGGACCCTCGACCGGATCCCCAGGGAGTACCTGACGGCGGGAAACCTCAGCAGGCGCAACGTGAGCGGTGAGACGGTGCTCCACGTCGCGGCCTTCAACGGGCACCTGGACCAGCTGCCGCCCGGCCTGCTCACGGTTGCGGCGATGAGGGAGGCCACTTCCGCGGGCGACACCGTGTACCACGCGGCGGCCATCTCGGGGCACCTCCAGCAGGTGCCCGCCGAGCAGCTCGTCTTCGAGAACCTCTCGATCCCGAGCAAGACCGGGTTCACGCCCGCGCACGCCGCGGCCGAGACGGGCCAGCTGGGCAAGATTCCCGCGGCGGAGCTCACGGCGAGGCTCCTGACGATCCACAACGACAACGGGGACACGCCGCTTCACGCCGCGGCCTACGAGGGGCACGTGGACCAGGTCCCCGCGGCGGTCCTCACCGCCGAGAACGTCGCGACCCGCAACTACGACGCGGTCTCGGTGGTCGCGCTCGCAGCGGAGCGCGGCTTCATCGACCAGATTCCCGAGGGGGCCCGGCCCAGGGCTTACGGCCCCCTCTCCAGGCTCTTGCGCAGGATCAGCCTGGCACGCTCGCCGTTCTAGGCGACCCTGGCACGCCCGCGGCCCCGGCGCGCCGCTCCCCGCCCATGGTGCGGATTCGCGCTTTTGGCCTTTTCCCGGAGGCGCGCCGCCCGTATGATCTCCCTTCCCATTTCCGTTTCCCACCTATGAACACATCCATCGCCTCCATCACAGCGCGCGAGATCATCGATTCGCGCGGCAATCCGACCGTCGAGGTCGACGTACGGCTCGCCTGCGGCGCCTTCGGCCGCGCGGCAGTCCCGTCCGGCGCCTCCACCGGCGAGTTCGAAGCCATAGAGCTTCGCGACGGCGACAAGAAGCGGTTCTCGGGCAAGGGCGTCCTGAAGGCGGTCGCAAACGTCAAGTCGAAGATCGCCCCCGCCCTCGTGGGCTTCGACGCCTGCGACCAGGTCTCCGTCGACCGGGCGATGATCGCGCTCGACGGCACGAAGACCAAGTCGAAGCTCGGTGCGAACGCCATCCTCGGCGTCTCGCTGGCGACGGCGAAGGCCGCGGCCGCGGCGCTCGGCCAGCCCCTCTACAAGTACATCGGGGGCCCCAATGCGAAGGTCCTGCCCGTGCCGATGATGAACATCATGAACGGCGGGGCCCATTCCGACGCGCCGATCGACTTCCAGGAGTTCATGATCATGCCGATCGGGGCCGACACGTTCGCCGAGGGCCTGCGCATGGGCTGCGAGGTCTTCCACTCCCTGAAGAAGGTCCTCAAGGCCAAGGGGCTGTCGACCGCGGTCGGAGACGAGGGCGGCTTTGCGCCGAACCTCGAGTCGATCGAGGCGGCCCTCGACTCGATCTCGACGGCCGTCAAGCAGGCAGGCTACAAGCTCGGCGAGGACATCGCGTTCGCGCTGGATCCGGCGGCCTCGGAGTTCTACGTCGCCGAGAAGAAGAGCTACGTCTTCAAGAAGTCAGGCGGCAAGGCCCTGAGCGGGGCCCAGATGGTGGCCTTCTACAAGGAGCTCATCGCAAAGTACCCGATCATCTCGATCGAGGACGGCTGCGCCGAGAACGACTGGGAGACGTGGAAGAAGCTCACGGACGCGATCGGCGACAGGGTCCAGCTGGTCGGCGATGACATCTTCGTCACCAACACCGAGTTCCTGAAGCGCGGCATCGACACGGGCACCGCCAATTCGATCCTCGTCAAGGTGAACCAGATCGGCACGCTGACCGAGACGCTCGACGCGGTCTCGATGGCCAAGGAGGCGGGCTACACCGCCGTGATCTCTCACCGCTCCGGCGAGACCGAGGATACGACGATCGCGGACATCGCCGTCGCCACGAACGCGGGCCAGATCAAGACGGGGTCCCTCTGCCGCACCGACCGGGTCGCAAAGTACAACCAGCTGCTGCGCATCGAGGAGGAGCTCGGCGCCTCCGCGATCTACGGCGGGAAGCTCTGAGCGGCCCCCCGGCCGGTCAGGCCGGCGCCGCGGGCTTCGGTTCGTCCGGGGCCGCGGCGTCGCCTTCGGCGCTGGCGGCGATGTTGTCGAACGCGTCCGAGAGCATCTGGAGCACCTCCGACTTCGGAGCGTGCTTCAGGACGTACGCCTCCGCGCCAAGCTCGCGCGTCTGGATCACCGTCTTCATCGTGCTCTGCGAGGAGACGATGATGACGGGAATCGAGGGGTGCGCGGCCTTGAGCTTTGCGAGGACCTCGAGCCCCCCGACCTGGGGCAGGTTGATGTCGAGCAGGATGACGTTGGGCTTGTGGGCGGACGCCTGGTCGAGGGCCGACGCGCCGTCCGCCGCCTCCCAGACCGTCTCGATCCCCAGCTGCTTCAGCAGCATCCGGATGAGCACGCGCACGTGTGCTTCATCATCTACGATCAGTGCATTGACTGGCCTTGGCATGGCTCGATGTGTCAGAAGGCCGGGCCCAGTTGCAAGCCTGCGCAGGCGCGGTCACTCGACGCGCAGGATATACCCGCGCAGGTACTCGCTCTCCGGCATCGAGATGAGGACCGGGTGGTCCGCCGGTTGGTGGCAGAACTCGAGCACCTTCACCCGGCGCTTCGCGTCGCTGGCCGCCGCGGAGAGCACCGACCTAAGGTCGGCGTCCTGCATGTGGTGGGAGCAGGTGTAGGTCGCCAGCACGCCGCCGGGGGAGAGCCGCTGCAGGGCCCTCAGGTTGATCTCCTTGTACCCCCGGAGCGCGCCCTCGAGCGCCGACCGGGACTTCGCGAACGGCGGGGGGTCGAGGATGATGACGTCCCAGCTCGGGGCCGCCCGGTTTGCGGGGTCGTTGAACCAGTCGAACACGTTCGCCACCTCGAAGGCGGCCTTCACGCCGTTGCGCTCGGCGTTGCGCCGGGCCGCCCCGATGGCGTCCCCGGCGCTGTCGAGCCCGAGAACCCGCGAGGCCCCGGCCCTCGCGGCGTGGATTGCAAAAGAGCCCTGGTTGCAGAAGGCGTCGAGGACGCTCTTGCCGGCGCAGTGCCTCGCGACCGCCCCGTGCTGGGCGCGCTGGTCGAGGTAGAAGCCGGTCTTCTGGCCGCCCATGAGGTCAAGCCACATCTCGAAGCCGTCGATCGCCGCCCACCGGGGTTCCCAGGCGCGGCCGGAGCGCGTGTGCGTCTCGAGCGGAAGGCCCTCGAGCTTGCGGATGTGGGCGTCGTTCCTGAAGACGACCTCGGCCGGATGCAGGATGCGGTCGAGCAGGTCGCCGATAAGGGCCGACCTGCGCTCCATCGCGAGGGTCTGGATCTGCACCACCACGGTGTCGCCGTACTGGTCGGCGACGACGCCCGGAAGGTCGTCCGACTCCGACCACACGAGCCTGCGGAAGTCGCCCGGCGCCCTGCGCGCGACGGCCCGTTCGAGGGCGCCCCCGAGATAGGCCTCGTCGAGGGCCACGCGGTCGCGGTCGAGCCGTCGCCACACGATCTGGGAGCGGCCGTTGCAGATCCCCGTCCCGAGAAACCGGCCCGCGCGGTCGCGGCACTCGACCACCTCCCCGTCGCATTCGGGGGGCAGCGGGGCCTCGACCTCGTTGGCAAAGACCCAGGGATGCCCCGAGAGCACCCGCGAGTTGGCGTTGGCCTTGAGCTTGTAGGAGGGAGCCGCCATTCCACGATCATCGCCGCGCGCAACGCGCGGAGAAGCCCAAAATGGGGACCCATCGCCCCGAAAATGCTTCCAAGCCGGCGCGGGCGGGTTTTGATTGGCGGATTCCAATGTCCCTTCCGCCCGAAATCGCGCGCCGGCGCACCTTCGCGATCATCTCGCACCCCGACGCGGGCAAGACGACCCTGACGGAGAAGTTCCTGCTCTACGGCAACGCGATCCACCTGGCCGGGGCCGTCAAGGACCGCAAGAACCAGCGGGCCACCACCTCGGACTGGATGGAGCTTGAGAAGCAGCGGGGAATCTCGATCAGCTCGACCGTCCTCCAGTTCGACTACAACGACCGGGTGGTCAATCTCTTGGACACGCCGGGCCACAAGGACTTCTCGGAGGACACGTACCGCGTCCTGACGGCCGTCGACGCGGTGCTCATGGTGATCGACGCCGCCAAGGGCGTGGAGGCGCAGACGCGCAAGCTCTTCGAGGTGTGCCGGCGCCGGGGCATCCCCATCTTCACGTTCATGAACAAGTGCGACCGGCCGACCCGCAACCCGATCGCGCTCATCGACGAGCTCGAGGCGGTGCTCGGGATCCAGGCGTCGCCGGTGGTCTGGCCGCTCGGCAACGGGCCGTCCTTCCGCGGGGTGTTCGACCGCAGGACCCGGCAGGTGCACCTCTTTGAGCGCGTGCCGGGCGGCGCGTACCGGGCCCCCGAGAAGGTCTCGTCGCTCGACGACCCGGCGGTGCGCGCCAGGCTGGACGAGGCCGCGTTCGACGACGCCCGCGAGCAGCTCGCCATGCTCGACGGCGCGGGCCACCCCTTCGACCTCGCGGCGGTGCGGGCGGGCCGGCAGACGCCGGTCTACTTCGGGAGCGCGGTCAACAACTTCGGCATCCAGCTGCTCCTCGACGGCTTCCTCGAGGATTCGATCCCCCCGCAGCCGAGGCTCTCCATCGCCGGCGGGGTCGCCAGCGAGGTGCCCGTGGCCGGGGACAAGTTCTCCGCCTTTGTCTTCAAGATCCAGGCGAACATGGACCCGAGGCACCGGGACCGGATCGCGTTCATGCGGGTGTGCTCGGGCAAGTTCGAGCGCGACATGCCCGTCGTGCACGCGCAGACCGGCAAGACGGTGCGCCTCTCGTCCTCGCACAAGCTCTTCGGCCAAGAGCGGGAGACGGTCGACGAGGCGTGGCCGGGCGACGTCATCGGCCTCGTCGGCCACGACGCCTTCGGGATCGGCGACACGCTCACCCAGGACCGGGGGATCCTCTTCGACGAGATCCCGCGGTTCCCCCCGGAGGTCTTCGCCTTCATCTCGAACCCGAACCCCTCGGACGCGAAGAAGTTCAGGGCCGGCCTGGAGCAGCTCCTGCAGGAGGGCGTCGTGCAGTCCCTCTCGGCGAGGTCGGCCCCGCCCGGCTCCACGCTCCTCGCCGCCGTGGGCCCGCTGCAGTTCGAGGTCGTCCAGTACCGCCTCAAGAGCGAGTACGGCGCGGAGTCCCGCCTCGAGATGGCCCCGTGGACCCTCCTGCGCTGGATCGAGCCCCACCCCTCCCTCGGGAACCCCTCCGGCATCATCGTCGCCTCGGGCGTGAGCTTCGGCTCCGACAAGCTCGACCAGCCGGTGGCGCTGTTCCCGAACGACTGGACCATGCGCTACTTCGTCGAGAAGAACCCGGACCTGAAGCTGCGGGAGCTGCCGCTCGAGCAGGCCGCGCAGGCCTGAGCCGCCGGGAGCGGATCCCTGTTGCCATGACGCCGAGCACCGCTTGCCTTTCGCCATGCCCTTGAAGCGCCTGTTCCCCGCCGTCGTTCTGGCGGTCGCCGCCGCGGCGTCCGCCGTCGTCGCGTCCGCCCGCACGGCGCCCGCATACAAGGGCGCCATCGCGACGGACGCCGGGTCCGGGACGGTCCTCTTCGAGGACAACGCCGACGCGCTGAGCCCGCCGGCGAGCATGACCAAGCTCATGACCTACGCGGTGCTCGACGACGATATCAGGAAGGGCGCGATCAGGCTCGACACGCCGGTCACGGTCACCCCGGAGGATGCCCGGGTCGCGGCGCTCAAGGATAGCACCGAGGTGTGGCTGCGGCAGGGGGAGACGTTCCCGGTCGAGGACCTCATCTACGCCATGATGATCCAGTCGGCCAACGACGCGGCCTACGCCCTCGCCCACAAGGCGGGCGGCACGGTGGGCGCCTTTGTCGCGCAGATGAATGCCAAGGCGCGCGAGCTCGGAATGACCCGCAGCACGTTTCGCTCGCCCCACGGCTTCCCGCCGCCGAGCCGCAGGATCGCCGACGGCGACCTCACGACGCCCCGCGACTTTGCGCTCCTGTGCCGCTACCTCCTGCTCCATACGGACATCCTCAAATACACCTCGGTAAGGAGCCGCACGTTCGGGGCGGGGCTCCGGCTGGAGCCCGTCCTGATGAACAACCACAACCACCTCCTCGGGAGGATCCCCGGGGTCGACGGCCTGAAGACCGGCTTCACGGGCGGCGCCGGCTTCTGCCTTTCGGCCACGGCCGAGCGCAACGGTCACCGGATCATCGTGGTCATGATGGACAGCCCCGACCACACCACGCGCGACCTAAACGTGATGAAGCTGATCAACGAGGCCTTTGTTAAGCTCCCCATTTCGGAGGCCCCCTTTTCGCGGGCGGCGCCCGGTGCGCCCGAGCCCGCGCAGCCGACGAGGCCCACGCCCATCCCGGCGCCCACGCCCGAGACCGGCCCGGTCATCCGCATTCCGGGCGCCGGCGCCAAGTGATATGACGGCGGACCCGACGGCGGTCAGGGCCTACCTCCTCGGGCTTCAGGACGCGATCTGCGCCGCCCTCGAGGCCGAGGACGGCGCGGGAAGGTTCACGGAGGAGGCGTGGACGCGGCCCGAGGGCGGCGGCGGCCGCACCCGGGTCCTCTCGCGGGGGGCGGTCTTCGAGAAGGCGGCAGTTGCGTTCTCCCACGTCGTCGGCGCCGCGCTGCCCCCGACCGCGTCGGCCAGGCGCCCCGACATCGAGGGCAAGCCGTGGAGCGCGCTCGGGGTGTCCGTGGTCCTCCACCCAGGGAACCCTTACGTGCCGACCTCGCACGCCAACGTGAGGTACTTTGTCGCCGGGGCGGACGGCCCGGCGCCGGCGTGGTGGTTCGGGGGCGGATGGGACCTGACGCCCTTCTACGGGTTCGAGGAGGACGCCGTGCACTGGCACCGGACGGCCCACGGCGCGGTCGCCCCCTTCGGCGAGGCCCTCCACGCGCGCTTCAAGAAGGGGTGCGACGACTATTTCTACCTGAGGCACCGGGGGGAACCCCGGGGCATCGGCGGCCTCTTCTTCGACGATTTCGACGAGCTCGGCTTCGAGCGGAGCTTCGCGCTCACGAGGAGCGTCGGGGACGCCTTCGTCCCGGCGTACCGGCCGATCGTCGCGCGCAGGAAGGACGCGCCGTACGGGGAGCGGGAGCGGGAGCACCAGCTGCGGCGCCGGGGCCGCTACGTCGAGTTCAACCTCCTGCAGGACCGCGGCACGCTCTTCGGCCTGCAGAGCGGCGGGCGGACCGAGGCGATCCTGATGAGCCTTCCGCCGCTCGTGCGCTGGGACTACGGGGCCGCGCCAGAACCAGGCTCGCCCGAGGCCCATCTCCTTGATTACTTCCTGAAGCCCCGCGACTGGCTGGGGCGCACCCCTTGAACTCCCGAGAACGATTCCTCCTCGCCTGCTCCTGCGGGCCCCTCGACCGGCCCCCCGTCTGGGTCATGCGCCAGGCCGGGCGCTACCTGCCCGAGTACCGGGAGCTCAAGGCCAAGCACGGGTTCCTCAAGATGGTCCGCACGCCGGAGCTTGCGGCCGAGGCGTCGCTGCAGCCGGTCCGCCGGTTCGCGTTCGACGCCGCGATCCTCTTCTCCGACATCCTGGTCATCCCTGAGGCGCTCGGCCAGGGCTACGCGTTCCGCGACGAGGGGGGGATCGCCATGGAGCGCCGTCTCGAGAATCGCGCGATGATTGAGGCGCTCGCGCCCGAGGACTCGGTTCCCGAGCGCCTTTCCTACGTCGCGGACGCCCTGGCGATCCTCAAGCGGGAGCTCGCCGGCCGGACGGCGCTCCTCGGGTTCGGCGGCTCGCCCTGGACGCTCGCCACCTACATGGTGGAGGGCGGCAGCTCCGAGGACTTCGCCCGCGTGAAGGCGCTCTTCTACGAGGACCGCACGGCGTTCGACCTGCTGCTCGGCAAGCTGACCGCCGCGCTCATCGCCTACTTCAGGATGCAGATCCATGCCGGCGCCGACGCGATCCAAATTTTCGATTCGTGGGGCGGCGTCGTCGCCGGCCAGGACTATGAGGCGGCGTCGCTCAAGTGGATACGGGCCATCATCGCGGCGATGCCGGAGGGTTTCCCCATCATCATCTTCGGCAAGGGCACGAGCGCGCACCTCGCGGACCAGGCCTTCACGGGCGCGCGCGTACTGAGCATTGACGCCTCGAACGAGCTGGCCGCCGTCCGTCGCAGCCTTCCCGGGAACGTCGCGGTGCAGGGCAACTTGGATCCGGTGATCCTCAACACGACCCCCGAGATCGCGCGCAGGGAGGCGACGCGCCTCCTCGAGTCGATGCGCGGCAGCGCCGGCCATATCGTCAATCTGGGCCACGGGATCCTTCCCGAGGCCAAGATCGGCTGCGTCGAGGCGATGGTGCACGCCGTGACCTCATGGAGGA
This sequence comes from Opitutaceae bacterium, assembly GCA_003164715.1. GTDB lineage: Bacteria > Verrucomicrobiota > Verrucomicrobiia > Opitutales > Opitutaceae > Palsa-1447. The sequence continues at coordinate 28,539 of PLTZ01000087.1, forward strand.
TCCCGCGGTGAAGATCGCGGTCCTCGGAGGCGGCATCACGGGCCTCACGGCGGCATGGCGCCTCTCGGCGGCCGGCCACTCGGTGCGGCTCCTCGAGGCCGCCCCGCGCCTCGGCGGGGCGATCCGCTCGGAATCCTCCGGCGGATGGTTGGTCGAGGCGGGGCCGAACTCGTTCCTGGAGTCCGCGCCCGAGATCAGCACCCTGTTCGCCGACCTGGGCCTCGGCCCGGAGCTTGTCCGCTCCGCGCCGGCGGCAAAGAACCGCTACCTCGCCTTGAACGGGGCGCTTGTCGGCGCCCCGATGGGGCCGGGAGGGTTCTTCTCGACGCCGCTCTTCTCGCTGCGCACCAAGATGGGCATCCTCATGGAGATCGCGCGCCGGCCCCGGGCCCGCCCGGAGGACGTGAGCGTCGCCGAGCTGATCAGCGACCACTTCGGGGGCGAGGTCCTGGAACGGGCCTTCCAGCCCTTCATCGGGGGGGTCTATGCCGGCGACGCCCGGCGCCTCTCGGCGAGATACGGATTCCCGAAGCTCTGGGAGGCCGAGAGGACCAGCGGCTCGATCATCCGCTCGGCGATCGCCGGCGCGCGCCGGCGCCGCGCGCGGGGCCTGAAGGGCTCGGCCCCGATCGTCTCGTTCAGGAGCGGCCTCCAGGCGCTTCCGGACGCGCTTGCGGCGCGGCTGCCGCCCGGTTCGGTCTCGCTCGGCGCCGAGGTCCGGTCGATCGCGAAAGGCTCGGGCGCCCGCTGGCGCGTCGGCTGGAGCGGGCCCGCCGGGGACGACGCGGCGGAATTCGACGGCGTCGTGTCGGCCCTTCCGGCCTGGAGCCTGGCGGCCCTGGAGATCGGCGCCCCGGGGGCGCGCCCGCTCGCGGGCCTCGCCGAGGTCGAGTATTCCCCGGTGGCCTCCGTGTTCCTCGGGTTCCGGAGGGACCAGGTGCGCCATCCCCTCGACGGTTTCGGGGCCCTGATTCCGGCGACCGAGGGCAGCACGACTCTTGGCATCCTGTTCTCGTCAAGCCTCTTTGCCGGGCGCGCGCCCGAAGGGCACGTCGCGCTCACCGTGTTTGCGGGCGGCGCCCTGCGGCCAGAGGTCGCCCGCCTCTCCGAGGAGGAGCTGAACAAGCGCCTCGCGGCGGACCTGCAGAAGTACGTCGGCGCACAGGGAAAGCCCGTGTTCTCGCGCCGGACGTACTGGCCGCGCGCGATCGCCCAGTACAACCTGGGCTACGGCCGTCATCTCGACGCCATGGCGGCCTGCGAGCGGGACCACCCGGGCTTCCTCATCGGTGGAAGCGTCCGCGACGGCATCGCTCTGCCCGACTGCATCCTCTCCGGGATCTCCCTCGCCAACCGAGCGGGAGGTCCAGACAGATCTTG
>PLTZ01000048.1 GCA_003164715.1 Opitutaceae bacterium
TGGCGTCCCCACGGGGATTCGAACCCCGGTTCTCACCGTGAAAGGGTGGTGTCCTGACCGGGCTAGACGATGGGGACGTAGCACGGGATCGGGCAAGCTAGGCGGCAGGCCTGACCAAGCAAGAGCATTTTTCCGTCTGGACGCGAGTGCGTGATGGGGAATTCTTGTTCCATGACATTCTCCGAAATCGCAGGCGCGCTGCCTGACCGGGCCGTCACGTCGATCGATCTGTCATTTTCTAGGATCGGGTCGGGCAAGGTGCGGGAAATATTCGACCTGGGGGACGCGCTGCTGCTTGCCGCCTCGGACAGGCTCTCGGCGTTTGACGTGATCCTCCCCGACGGCATCCCGGGCAAGGGAATCCTGCTGACGCAAATGAGCCTATGGTGGTTCGCAAAGACGGCGGGGATCGTTCCTAACCACCTGCTGCCCAATCAGGAGGCGGAATTCGAGCGGCGCGGGATCAAGGGGCGCGACCTGCACCTGCGCAGCATGGTGGTACGCAAGCTTCGCCCCCTCCCGATCGAGTGCGTGGTGCGCGGGTATCTGGCGGGCAGCGGATGGAGCTCCTACGCAAAGACGGGAACCGTGTGCGGCATCGCGCTTCCCCCCGGTCTCAGGCAGGCCGATCGGCTTCCAGAGCCCATCTTCACCCCGACGACGAAGGCGCCCAAGGGCAGCCACGACGAGGCGATTGACGACGCCCAGGGAGCCGCGACCGTGGGACCCGAGCTCTACGGCCGGGTGAAGGCGGTTAGCGTGGCCCTGTACCGGTTCGGCCACGACACGGCGCAGAAGGCCGGGATGATCCTCGCCGACACCAAGTTCGAGTTCGGAACGGATTCGGCCGGGGGACTGGTGCTGATCGACGAGGTCCTGACGCCCGACTCCTCGCGGTACTGGCCGGTGGAGAGCTACATGCCCGGAGGCTCCCCTCCGAGCTACGACAAGCAGTTTGTGCGGGACCACCTGCTCAAGCTTTCCTGGGATCAGAAGCCGCCGGCCCCGCGGCTCCCCAAGGAGGTGATTGCAAGGACCGGGGAGAAGTACCTTGCCGCGCTGCGAAGCCTCTCGGCCGGGGACACGACTACTGCATGACGCCCTGACGCACCTGCGGCACGGCGGCTCCGTCCTTGCCACGGACCAGCTCGCGCCTGAGCCAGTCGAGCGCGGAATTCACCGCGCGGCACTTGATGGTGGTGCGAGGGCCGGGGTAGCTCAGCTTGCGGGACCAGACTCCGTGCGGCGCGTGGAGGGCCACGAAGATCGTCCCGACGGGGTTCTCGTTCATGCCGCCACAGGGCCCCGCGAAGCCGGTGATCGACAGGGCGTAGTCCGCCCCAAGCTTTTCCGCGGCTCCGGTGGCCATGGCGACTGCGGCCTCCGCGCTTACGGCCCCATGCTGAAGCAGGAGGCACTCGGGCACGTCCAGGAGCTGCATCTTGGAGTCGTTCGAGTAGCACACGCAGCCGCCCGAGAAAAACTTCGAGGCGCCGCAGATGTCGGTGAATGCGTTCGCGAGCAGGCCGCCCGTCGCGGTCTCCGCGACCGCGAGCCACTTGTCCTGCGAGCGCAGGAGGTCGGCGCACACCTTGGCCAGGGAGTCGTCCCCAAACGTGACAAAATCTTCGCCCAGCACGTTGGCGCACTCGGCGGCAATCGCCTCGATCTCGGCGGGTCCGAGCTCGCCGCCCGGGGAGCTGAGCCGGCAGTCGACGTGGCCCGCATGCGCGCAAAACGCGACGCCAAGGCCCGTGGCATGGCGGTCGAAGACCGGCTGCAGCTTCGTCTCAAGCATGGATTCGCCGATTCCGGAGGTCCGAAGCTGCACGTAAGCCTTGCGGTCGAGCACAAGGCCAAGCTGCGCAAGCCTGGGAATCACGTGCTCGGTGAACATCGGCTGTAGCTCGTTCGGCGGCCCCGGCATCATGCACACCACCTTGCCGTCCTGCTCGACCCAAAGGCCCGGCGCCGTGCCGTTTGCATTCGGAAGGACCTGGCCGCGCTCAAAGCGGTACGCCTGCTTGAGGTTGTTTGGCGTCATCTTGCGCCCGAGGAGGGCGAATCGCTCGAGAATGCGGCCCTCTATCTCCGGGTCGAACACGAGCTTCTGCCCGAGCACCTGCGCGACCGACTGCCGAGTGCGGTCGTCGCACGTCGGCCCCAGGCCGCCCGTGATGATGACGACGTCGGAGCGGGCCCAGCTCTCCCTGAATTGCGCCTCAATATCCTCGGCATCATCCGTTACCGTAACGTTGCGGCGCAGCTCGACCCCGCGTGCGCCTAGCTGCGCTCCGATGAACGTCAAGTGGCCGTTGGCGGTCAGCCCCAGCAGGAGTTCGTCGCCGATCGTTAGCAGTTCAAAATGGAGCTTGTGCGGAGGTTTGTTCAAACGGAGTGCCTAAAGTCAGGAGAAAGCATGCTTTGCGGACGTTGAAATTAGGCTAATCTGCGGAAAATGCCAGCTGTTGACTCAGATAGCGGGGTTCCTCCGACGCTCAAGGAAAAGGTGCGACGGCTGCCCGACCGGCCCGGTGTATACCTGATGAAGGACCGGATCGGGAGGATCATCTACGTGGGCAAGGCGAAGGCGCTCAAAAAGAGGGTCTCGTCCTACTTCCAGCCGTCCCGGGCCTTCACGCTCCACCCCAAGATCAGGGCCCTGGTCGAGATGATCGCGGACTTCGACGCCATAGAGGTGAAGTCGGAGCCGGAGGCCCTCCTGTTGGAGGGCAAACTGATCAAGCAGTGGAAGCCGCGCTACAACACGGATTTCACGGACGACAAGCGCTTTCCCCTGGTGCGCGTCGATCCGCGCGAGGAGCTTCCTAGGTTCCGCATCGTCCGACTCCGGAAGGACGATCATTCGAGGTATTTCGGCCCGTTTGCGCACAGCGGCCCGCTCCGGAAGGCGCTGGCGCAGATGCGCCGGCAGTTCGGCATCCTGCTTGGCGACGGCACCCCCCGCCGCCTGGCTGACGGCTCCTGGCATCTCTACGACGACGCCAGGGCGGAGATCTACGGTTTTCCCGAAAGCGTGACCTCGCAGGAGTACAGGGAGCGGGTGGACCGGGCCTGTGCATTCCTCGAGGGAAAGTCCCGAGAATGGCTCACCTCCCTGCGCGCGGAGATGGCCTCCGCGTCCGAACGCCGCGAGTTTGAGAGGGCCGCGGGGTTGCGCGACATCGTGTTTGCCCTGGAGAAAACGCTCGAGAGACCCCGGCATTTCGAGCGGACCGACCCGACGGCCCCGAGCGCTGACGAGGCCGCGCTCGAATCCCTTCGGGAGGCGCTTGCGCTGGCGGGCCCCCCGCGCTCGATCGAGTGCTTCGACATCTCGCACATCTCCGGCACGTTCGTGGTGGCTTCCATGGTGCGGTTCGCCGGTGGGAGGCCCGACCGGGACAACTACCGGCGCTTCCGGATCAAGGGATTCATGGGAAATGACGACTTTCGCGCGATGGAGGAGGTCGTGGGGCGCCGCTACCGGCGACTGCGTCAAGAGGGGAGGGCCTTCCCGGACCTCGTCGTGATCGACGGGGGCAGCGGGCAGGTGGGAGCCGCGCTGAAGGCCTTCGTTGCGCTGGGCCTCGATCCGCCCCCGATCGTTGGCCTGGCAAAGAGGGAGGAGACGATCGTGTTCCCCGACGGCAGGGCGCCGCTCGACATCCCACTCGACCATCCCGGGCTCAGGCTCCTGCAGCGCCTCCGTGACGAGGCCCACCGCTTCGCGAACACCTTCAATGCGGACCTACGGTCCAGGAAGATAAGGGAGTCGCTGTTGGACGACTTTCCAGGCCTTGGCCCAGTCCGCCGCGCGGCGTTGATGGACCGGTTTGGAAGCATCGAGCGCCTGCGAGGCGCGACGGCTGCCGAGATTGCCGAGGCGGACGGCTTCGGGCCGCGGCTGGCCTCCGAACTGCACGCCTTCCTCGGGGCAATCCGGGCAGCCGGCCCGAAAATTCCTTGATCCCGGCGCGGGGTCGGGCCTGCTACGAGACCTCCATGTCCTCCTTCCGCATCATTGCGCTGACGTTTGCTGCGTTGCCCGGGATGGCCCCGACGACGTCCGCCGCCCCGGAACTCGCCCCGCCGTTCCAGGACCGCACGGTCCTGCAGCGGGAGAAGCCGGTTCCCGTCTGGGGCCGGGCGACCCCGGGCGAGCATGTGAGCGTGGCGTTTGCCGGCCAGATGGTCGGCGCGACGGCGGGTTCCGACGGGCGATGGATTGTGATGCTCACACCGCTTGCTGAGAACGCGTCCGGCTCGGACCTCACCGTCAGCGGCAAGGCCACGGTGACGCTCCATGACGTCGTGGTCGGGGAGGTCTGGCTGTGCGCCGGGGAGGCGAACATGGAGTTCGCCGTCGACGACGGCGGGTCCTACCGGATTGAAAACGCAGCTGCGGAGGTCGCTGCGGCGCGCTACCCCCTGATCCGGCAGTTCAAGGTCGCACGTCAGGCGGCCGCCGCGCCGATGGAGTCCGCCCCAGGCGAGTGGAGCGCGTGCACCCCTGCCACCGTGGGCCGGTTCACGGCCGCAGGCTACTTCTTCGCGCGTGAGCTCTTCGCACGCCTCGGGACGCCCGTCGGGATCATCAACTGCACGTGGGGCGGGACGCCGATCGAGGCGTGGATGAGCCCGGCGTCTCTCGCCGCCTTTCCCGGCTTCTCCAACGGGCATCCGGCCGCCGGCGCCGGCACGAAGGGCGGGGATCCCTGGGCCCCCGGCTCGCTTTTTAACGGCATGATCCAGCCTCTGCTGCCCTATGCCCTGCGGGGCGCCGTCTGGTATCAGGGTGAAAGCAACGTGGGGCGCGCCTCCCTGTACGCCACCCAGTTTCCTGCGTTGATCACCAGCTGGCGCTCCCATTTCGGCGGCGGCGACTTTCCCTTCCTCTGGGTTCAGCTCGCGAACTTCTCACCGCCCGCGAAGGGGCAGGGGGACCCATGGGCGTCCCTTCGCGAGGCGCAGTCCAGGGTCCTTTCCCTTCCGTCGACGGGCCAGGCCGTAGCCATCGACATCGGGGAGCCCGGCAGCATGTACCCGAGAAACAAGAGGGAGGTCGGGCGGCGGCTCGCCCTGATCGCCAAGGCGATGGTCTATTCAATCCCGGTCGAGCACTCGGGGCCGGTCTTCAGCCGCGCGGCCCCGGAGGGCCCCGCAATCCGTGTCCAGTTCCAGTTTGCGGGCGAGGGGCTCACCGCCTCCGGAAAGCCGCTCCAGTCGTTTGAGGTCGCAGGCCCCGACAGGGTGTTTCACCCGGCGCAGGCGGCCATCAGGGGCGACACGGTCATTGTCCGGTCGCCGGCGGTGGCGCAGCCCGTGGCCGTGCGCTACGCGTGGCGCAACGCCCCGGAGGCCAATCTCTACAACGGTGCCGGGCTCCCCGCAGCGCCCTTCAGGAGCGACGACTGGTAAGGCGGCCGTCGCCGGTCAGGGAAGCTCGTAGACCTCTCCCAGCACGACGCCCGTCCTGCCGCTTGCGCTGGAGATCTCGAACGTGTAGGCGCCGGGCGCCAAGTTGGCGATGAGCGCCGTGTCGGAGTTCAGCGCGGAGAGCGCGAATGCCCCGACGCTGGTGTCGGCAGCCGTGATGTCGGCGGCCGTGATCGCCGGCTGGTCCGGCCCCGTCGCGGACTGGCTCGTCCATGAGAAGTTCTGGGCCACGAGGTTTCCGCCGGAGTCAAAGACGCTCAGCACGGGGTCGGGGAGCACGGCGGCAATCTTGAACGCCGAGAGCCCGGGTCCGATCCCGCGGATGAGGATGCTCTTGGTCGAGCTTCCGGAGATGACGAACCCCCCGAACAGCGCGCCGGTTGTCGGGGTGACCGCACCCATGGCCGAGATATTGGTCAGCCGCTGAGGTGAAGTCATCGGCGACGCATCGGCATCGTAGAGCTCCAGGAGCACGATCCCTCCGGTCCCCGAGGGATCGAACACCTGGGCTGTGTAGGTGCCGGGCCCGAGGCTTGCGACGATGGCGGAATCCGCGCTGCCCGGGGCGAGCGAAAACGCCCCCACCTGAGTGATCGTGGCTGCAATGGCAGGGGAGCTTCCCCATCCGGTGTTTTGCGCGATCACCGAGCCGGACGACGAGTAGAGTTGGAGCTCAGGGGTCTTCATCACGCCGGGGACGTCGAATTCGGTCAGCCCCGGCCCGACGGCGCGAACGAGCACGGTCTTCGGAGCCGTCCCCGATATGGCGAATCCGGCGACCAGAACCTGGCTTCCGGCCAGGTTGACGCGCGTCGACAGGTTAAGGAGCCGATTGTCCAGCGACGTCGACGCCGGAACGAACGGCGTCCCGCTCGCGGCGCCTATCGTGATCGTCATCGTCGACGACGCGAGACCGCCTGTGCCGTTGGCGGTAACCGCGACCTTGTACGTGCCGACGGCCGTCGGCGTGCCGGAGATGACTCCGGTCGTGGAATTGATGGTGAGCCCCGGGGGCAGTCCCGTCGCCGTGTAGGTCTGCGGGGAGCGCGTCGCGGTGACAACGAACAGGAACGGCTGACCGGAGGTGCCCGTCACCGAGGACGCTGAGGTGATCAGGGGAGGCGGGGTCGAATTCGCAAGGTAGAAGACCTGGGTGAGGCCCGAGGAGCTGAACTCCGAGGACGGCGTTAAGCCCGTCGCGCGGACGTAGAACAGGGCTGCGCCGGTCGGAGACGCGCCGATGAGCTGCCACGTGGCTCCGTCCGAGGTGGACGCCTGGCCCGCGGTGGTCCAGTGGGTGCCGTCGGTCGTCTCCTCAAAGAACACAGACGAGAACACGGGTGCGTCGCCGCTCCTTGTCCAGGTGTAGGTCGATTGGTCGGCGCTCACTGAGACCGATTGCGTCACGGGTGTCGGCGCGGAAAAGCGGGCGATCCCGACGCGCGAGAGGCCGCCCACCGTCGTGAAAGCCCCGCCGATCAATATCTTGCCGTCGGGCTGCACCAGGACCGCGCTTACCGGCGCGTTCACATTCGGGGTGAACGACGGGTCGGCGGCGCCGCTGGATTCGATGTGCGCGGCATAGGGCAGGGGTTGGCCGCCGATGCTCGTGAACAGGCCCGCCACGTAGAACGTTCCGTCAAGCACCTGCGCAAGGGACAGCACGGTGCCGTTTGGCGCGGGGTTGAAGGTCGCGTCGAGCGAGCCGTCGCCGTTGAGCCGAGCCAGATTGGAGACGGCCGCGCCGTCCACGCTCGTGAACGATCCGGCGATGACAATCTGGCCGTTCGGCTGGATCGCGATTGCGTTGACGATGCCGTTGACCGCGGGCGCGAACGAGCCATCCGGGGAACCCGTCGGTCCAAGCCGGGCAAGATAGGCCGAGTTCGGGCCGCCGGCGCTGGTGAACGCTCCGCCAATGAGCACCTGCCCGTTCGGCTCAAGCGCGATCGTGTTGACCGCACCGTTCACCGCCGGGTTGAACGACGTGTCGATCGACGAATCGGTGTTGATCCGGACAAGGTTGGCCCGCGGCACGCCATCGATGTTCGCGAAGGCCCCGCCCACCAGCACCGTCCCGTTTAGCAGGGGGACCAGGGCGTTCACGGGCCCGTCCGGGTGCGCAAGGAAGGAGGAGTCGAGCGTGCTGTCGGCGTTGAGCCGGGCAAGGTGGGCGGCCGCCGTCGCGCCGACACTGGAGAAATTGCCGCCGATCAGGAGCGCTCCGCCCACTTGGACGGTGTTGAAGTTGCCGCCGACGAACAGCGAGCCGTCAGGCAGCGGCGTGATGGTGTCGACGGTGCCGTTAAACGAAGGGTCAAACGAGGGGTCAACCGATCCGTCGGCGTTGACCCGGGCGATATCCTCGCGGATTGCCACGGCTCCGGTCTCGTTCGGCTGAATGCCGGTGAAGTTGCCGCCGAAGACGATCTGGCCGTTGGCCTGGATGGCCACGACGGTGAGACCGCCGTTCGGGTGCGGGTCGAACGTCGTGTCCACGCTGCCGTCGGTGTTGATGCGGGCAATGTAATAGCGGGTGACGGTAGCCCCGACCGTGGGCGCCGGGGACAAGTTGCCGACGTTCTCGTTCTGCTGGAATATGGTGAACGTGCCGCCGACGACGATCTTGCCGTCCGACTGGACGGCGATCGCCGACACGGGTGCGTTCGGATCGGGGTAGAACGTGGTGTCCACGGTCCCGTCGCTGTTCAGCCGGGCGAGGTCCTGGACATAGGAGGTCGTCTTTCCGGCGTTGGGCGTGAACGAGGTGAAGGCTCCGCCGACCACGATCTGCTTGTTGGGGAGCAGGGCTATCGAGTACACCGATCCGCTGCAGTCGGGGTTGAAGGTGGTGTCGATCGAGCCGTCCGTATTCACCCGTGCGATGTAGTTGTAAGCGTAGGTGCTGGGTGTGCCCCCGGTGGCGTTGGTCGGGACGAGGAGCGTAAAGTCTCCGCCGATGACGATCTTTCCGTCGGGCTGCAGCGCCATGCACAAGATCTGCAGGTTGGGCTGCGGCGCAAAGGCCGAGTCGATCGTGCCGTCCGGGTTGAGGCGGGCGATGTAGGCGTTGTTCACGCTGTTGATGTTGGTGAACCCGCCGCCAACCACTATCTTCCCGTCTCCCTGGACGACGATGGCGCTCACCACCCCGGTGGGCGTCGGCGTGAATGTCGTGTCGACCGTCCCGTCGGTGTTAAGGCGGACCAGGTTCTGAAGCCCGCTCACCCCGCCGAAGTTGCTGAAAAGGCCCCCGATGATGATCCTTCCGTCCGCCTGGACGGCCGAGCACACCACCTCGCCGTTGGACGCGGCCGAATAGGCGTACCGAACCCTGCCGTTCGCGTTCAGCCACGCGCCCGAGTTTGTCGGCGTCAAGGTCGAGGCACCGTTGGGAAGGACGGCGACCGTGTTGACCGTGCCGTCCACGTAGGCGTTGAACGACGTGTCAGCCGATCCGTCTCCGTTCAGCCTTGAGAAATAGGACCCGGGGCTCCCGCCAATGGGGCTGAACGACCCAGCGACCAGCACCTGGAGGTTGGGCTGCTCCGCAAACGCCTGCACCTGCCCAGTCATTGCGGAGTTCTTGCCCAAGGCGAATGACGGGTCGACGGTCCCGTCCGGGTTAAGGACCACGACGTTGTCGATGAACGACGGCGTCGAGGCCCCGTTTGGCTGCACCGTCGTGAACGACCCTCCCACCATGATGTGGCCGTTCGACAGCACGCTCACGGTGTTGCCCAGGGCGTTGAAGTTGGGATTGAAGCTCGGGTCGAGCACGCCGCTGGCCGAGACGCGGCCGATGTAGTTGCGGATGGTGCCCGTCTGCGAGAAATTCGGCGCAAACGAGGTCATGATGCCCGTGACCACGATGCCCCCGTCGCCCTGCAGGGCCACCCCGAGGACGTCGGCGCTGGGATTGGGGAAGAACGTCGTGTCGAGCGTCCCATCCGTGTTCAGCCGCGCGAGATGGTTGACGTAGATGGGCACGTAGGCGCTGACGCCCGCCGCCGGAAGGACCGTCTGGGGCGCGTTCGGCGCGTTTCTGAGCGTAGTGGCCACCGCCGCCTTCGCGGTCTGCGGTTGGACGCCGTTGAATCCGCCCCCAATGATGACCTTCCCGTCCGATTGGATCGCCACCGCGTAGACGACGCTGTTTGCCTCTGGGTCGAACGAATTGGTGTCGATGTCACCGTTTGCCTGCAGGCGGGCGATGAAACTGCGAGTATATCCTGCTATGGTGGTGAATCCTCCGGCGACCACGAGCCTGCCGTCGCTCAACTGGGCGATGGCGAAGACCCCGCCGCTCGGGTTCGGATTGAACGTCAGGTCAAGCGAGCCATCGCTGTTCAGGCGGGCTAAATAGTTGAGCCCGAAGGCCGTCGTGGATCCGTTGGGCGTAAAGGCGCTGAAACCTCCGCCGATCAGGATCTGCCCCGTCGAGAGCGGCAGGATGGCGTTGACGGTGGAGTTCGGGGTCGGGTTGAACGGCCCATCGAGCGTGCCGTCCGGATTGAGCCTGGCCATGTTGAGGCGCGAGAATCCGTCGACCTGCGAGAATGATCCGCCGATCAGGATCTTCCCGTCCGACTGAAGGGCCATCGCCTGGACGGGTCCGTTGATCGTCACCGCGAAGGTGTTGTCGAGCGATCCGTCGGCATTGAGCCTTGCGAAGTAGCTTCGGGTCACCCCGCCGATGCTCAGGAACGTTCCGCCGACCAAATACTGCCCGTTTGGAAGGGTCAGGGTGGTAAAGACGGTGCCGGCATCATCCGGGGCGATCGTCGAGTCGGGGACGCCGTAGGAATTGACGCGGGCCAGGTACATCCGAGGCGTGGCCGTCGCCTTGTCCAACGGCTGGAGGCTTGTGAAGAACCCCCCGATGAGGACATTGCCATCTTCCTGGACCGCGATGGCGTTGACCGCCTGGTTGGGGCTTGGGTAGAACGTCTCGTCAACGGAGCCGTCCGCATTGATGCGGGCGCAGTACAGCGTCGCGCTAGGTGAGAGGTCGTTCTCGGGATAGACCTGCGTAAATGTGCCGCCTATCAACAGCTTACCGTCAGGCTCATAGACCACCGTGGTTACGCTGTCCAAGGGATTGATGATGAAATTCGTGTCGAGAGAGCCATCCGCGTTGAGTCTCGCCAGGAAGTCGCATTGGGTCGTATAGGTGGCCCCGTTGGGTTGGACGGTCACGAACTCGCCGCCAATCACGATCTGCCCGCTTGGCAGGACGGCGATGGAACTGACCGACGCGTTCGGCTCGGGATCGAAGCCCATGTCGAGGGAGCCGTCGCTGTTGAGCCGGGCGGCGCAGCTTCGCGTGGTCGCCGCGCTCACCCCGTTGGGCTGAAGCTTCGAGAACCCGCCGCCGATGACGATCTCTCCATTGGGCTCGACGGCGATTGCCAGGACAGGCTTGTCCGCATTGGGGTCGAACGAGGTGTCAAGGGACCCGTCAGCGTTGAACCGAGCGATGCGATTGCGGGTCGTCGTGCTGGCGGCGCCGTTGGGCTGCACGGACGTGAAGGAGCCGCCGATCACGATCTGGCCGTTGGGCTGCACCGCGATGGCGTAGACAATGCCGTTCACGCCGGGGTTGAACGCCGAGTCGAGCGTGCCGTCGGCGTTCAGCCGCGCCACATAATTGCGGGTAATCTGCGTGGTGCCGCCCGTGGGCTGGATGCTCGTGAAGGAGCCGCCGACAAGGATCTGACCGTTTGGCTGCAGGGCCATGACACGGACCACGCCGTTGGCGTTCGGGCTAAATGTACCATCGGGCGATCCGTCGTGATTGAGCCGGGCGATGTAGCCATGGCCAGAGACGGGCAGGGCGTAGGGTTGAAGTTGTGTAAAATACCCTCCCACCAATATCTTGCCGTCAGGCTGGACTAGGATGGCGTTGACGATGCTGTTGGGGTTTGGGTTGAACCCGTCGATCGGCAGCGTAGTGGCCCGCAAGCAGGGCGTTGCGCCCAAGGAAACCAGCAACGCGAGACCCGCAATCTGTGTGCCTAAAGGGCGGGTTCTTGGGGACAATAGGAATGGCATGAAGGTAATGCTGCTTACAGAGAACGCGCACAAATGCAATGCCGGTCAGCAGCGCTTTCCGGAGGGAGGTTTTTAGTCTCCGGAGCGCTGCCAAAGGTTCCGGAAAAGGTGCCCTGGAGCGCCCGATTCTTGCAACGCGCGGCCGGCTTGCAAAAGGAGCCTTCTGCGGGCAGCTTGCGACGCCCATGAAACCGACCGTTCTTCCACTCCTCATCCTGTCAGCCACCCTCGCCATGTCCAACACAGCAAAAGCAGAGCTCAAAGTGGGCGACAAGGCCCCTGAGATCACCGGCGTCGCGGACACCGGCCAGTCGATCAGTTTCGCCGGCGTCTATTCCAAGCAGGCCTACACGCTGGTCTACTTCTATCCCAAGGCCGACACGCCCGGATGCACGGCCCAGGGCTGCTCGCTGCGGGATGGCTACGAGGCGCTTACGAGCAAGGGGGTTGCGGTGATCGGCGTCAGCCACGACACCGTCGCCGCCCAGAAGGCCTTCAAGGACAAGTACCACCTTCCCTTCACGCTGATTGCCGACACGGACGGGAGCGTCATGAACGCCTTCGGCGTCACGACCTACCTGGGCGGGATGGCTCACCGCCAGGCCTACCTGATCAAGGGCGGCAAGATCATCTACACCGACTACAAGGGGACGACCAGCAAGCAGGCCGAGGCGATTCTAGGCGTGCTGGCCGCCGAGAAAGGCTGAGCCCAAGGGCCTCAGAGCTCCGCGTCCGGGGCGCCGGGCAGGGGCGTGGCCGCCGGGTTGGCGCACTCACGCGCTCCAACCACGCTGCGATCAGCGGGTCGAGCAGGTGCGCCTCGACGGGCCAGGGGCCGCGCCCTCCAGCAGGCTCACTTCGTCTTCGGCGAGGAGGACGAGATCGCGGTCCGTATCTGTTCGGAGACCGCATTGGGCAGCCGCCGCGCCAAGGCGTGCGAGCGCTTCCAGTCGTCGCTCGTGATCGTCCTGAAGAGAGGCTCTGGCTGGCGCGTCGGGGAGGGCGGTGCCGCGGATGCGGGTGAGTTGTCCGGTGAAGGCATCTTGCATGGTTCCGCCTTGGTCGAAACGTCGGCTGCGACCCCCTAGAACGCAACGCTCGTTTGCCGACAAGTTGTTCGCCGCCTGGCGGTCACGCCGCGGGCTTCGCCGCCCCGGCCGCCGGCGCCACCGCGACGACCACGACCTTGTCGACCCTGCGCCGGTCCATCTCCGCCACCTCGATTCTCCATCCCTGCCATTCGAACTGGTCGCCCACGGAGGGAATGCGACCGAACTGGGTGACCACGAAGCCCCCCGCCGTCCGGTACTCGGCCTCGTTGGGAAGCGACCCCGCGACCCCGAGGAGGGACTTGAACTCCGCTATCGGGAGGGAAGCGTCGACCAGCCACGAGCCGTCCTCCCTGCGCTTCGCAGGGGCCTGGTTGCGCTGCCCCGGCTCGGGAAGGTCGCCCACGATCGCCTCGAACACGTCGATCAGCGTGACGAGCCCCTGCACGGCACCGAACTCGTCGGAGATCACCGCCGTGTGCCGGCCCGTCTTTTTGAACTGCTCGAGCAGCTGGATGGCCGTCATCGATTCCGGCGCGATCAGGGGCGGCACGAGCAAGTTCTTGAGGGTGGTGGGCAGGCCGATCGCGGAATGCGCCCAGAGGGCCTTGACCGAGACCATCCCGACCACCTGGTCGCGGTTCTTCTGGAAGACCGGAAAGTACGAGTGCCCGCTTGTGACGATCTTCCTCCAGTTCGTCTCCTCGTTGTCGTCGATATTGAGAAAGACGATCTTCGAGCGCGGGGTCATGATCGCCGTGATGGGGAGGTTGTCGAGCGACAGCACGCCCTCGACCATCTCCTTCTTGGCCCGCTTGAACACGCCGGCATGGAGCCCTCGCTCGACAAGCGCCCGAACGTCCTCGTCGCCCACAGTCTCCGCCACGGGCCTCGGCTTGAAGCCGAGCCAGGTCGCCGTGGCGTCGCAGGCGGTCCCCAGCATCGCCGAGAACGGGCTCACCAGGCGCGAGACCGTGCGCATGGCGGGGCCGAGGATCGCGGCCGCGCGCTCCGGGTTGGAGAGGGCGATCCGCTTGGGAAGGAGCTCGCCGAAGAAGAGCATGAGCGCGCTGATGACCAGCGTGCCCGCCACGAGGCCGATGACCTCGGCCCAGGGCGCAACCGCGGGCCACCTGGAGAACCAGGACGAGAACCCCTGGGCGGCGGAGGCTACTAGGGCGACGCCCGCGATCACGGAGGTGACGGTGAGCCAGAACTGGACGAGCCCCAGGAACCGGCCCGGATGCTCGGCTATGGCCAGCGCCGCCCTGGCCCCCTCGCCCCCGGCCTCCGCCATCCGCCTGAGCTTCGCCTTGCGCGCCGACACGACGGCCGTCTCGGCCGCCGTCAGGATCCCGTTCGCAACGATGAGGAGCCCAAGAATCAGCAACTCGTTCGCGGCATTCGGCATGTGATGGGGCGGATATTGCGGGTTCCGCGCGCCGATGCAACCCCTCCCCGGTTTGCGCAGGCCGCGCAAAACGTTTGGCATTCGCGCGCGTCATCGCATGGTTGAGGAGACATGCTTGACGTCAGAGAGCTCCGCAAGTCGTTCACCGGACCCGAGGGTGCGCGGGTGGAGGTTGTCCGCATCCCGCAGTTCGCGCTCGCCGCGGGCGAGGAGCGCGCCCTCCGCGGCGAGAGCGGCTGCGGCAAGACGACGTTCCTGAACCTCGTGGCCGGCATCCTGGCGGCTGACTCGGGCATCATTAGTATCGACGGGACGGACATGGCGGCGCTCCCGGAACCCGCCCGGGACCGGCTTCGGGCGGCCAAGCTCGGGTACATCTTCCAGACCTTCAACCTGCTGCAGGGATACACCGTCATCGAGAATGTCGTCCTCGGCATGAGCTTCTCCCCGGGTGGGGCGGATTTCCGGCGCGCCCGGGAGCTGCTGGGCCGTGTGGGCCTCGGCCACAGGCTCGAGCATTTCCCGAGGCAGCTTTCAACCGGGCAGCAGCAGCGGGTGGCCGTGGCCCGCGCCCTTGCTAATCGGCCCGCGCTGGTGCTCGCCGACGAGCCCACGGGCAACCTCGACCGCCGCAACTCCCGGGAGTCCCTGGCGCTCATCCGCGAGGCCTGCCGTGAGAACGGCGCCGCGCTCCTTCTGGTGAGCCACGACGAGGAGGTGCTTAGGGAGTTCGGCCGCGTCCAGGACTTCGCTTCGCTCAATGTCGCCGCCGCGGAGGGAGCCCCATGACGCTTCTCCTCATCGTCTACCGCAGCCTGAGGCAGCACGCGCTCTCGACAGTCGTGACGGCGGGCAGCCTGGCGCTCGCCGGCGGCCTTCTCATGACCGTGTGGATGGTGAAGGCCCAGGCGCAGAAGTCGTTTCTCCAGACGACCACGGCCTTCGACGCCGTCCTCGGGGCGCGCGGCTCGAAGCTCCAGCTGGTCTTGAACGCGGTCTTCCACCTCGAGGCCTCGCCCGGGAACCTTGCATGGCAGGACTATGAGTTCATCCGGCGCCAGCCGGCGGTCCAGGCGGCTATCCCCATCGCGGTGGGCGACAACCTCAGGGGATACCGGATCGTCGGGACGATCCCCGGGCTCTTCAGCGACGTGGAGTACGCCCCGGGGAAACGCTACGAGGTGGCGCCCGGCGGCCGGCTGTTTGCCGGGGACGCCAAGGAGGCGGTGGTGGGCAGCTTCGCCGCGGGCAGGCTTGGCCTCGGCGTCGGGGACACCTTCCATCCGTTCCACGGGCTCGCCTACGACCCGGCGGCCCAGCACGCCGAGACCTACACGGTCGTCGGCATCCTCAACCCAACGAACACCCCCCTGGACCGGGTGATCCTGATCCCGATCAAGGGCGTCCAGACGATGAGCGGCCACGATCCCAGGGCGGCGACCGACATCAGCGCGGTGCTGATCAAGCTCCGCTCGCCCGCGGCCGGATTCATGCTGGACATTATGATTAACAAGCAGGGCAACCGGCTCACCCTGGCATACCCGATCGGGGCCATTCTAGCGGACCTGTTCAGCAAGATCAGCTGGTTTGACCGGGTGCTTGCGCTCGTCGCCTACATCGTGGCCCTGGTCGCGGCCGCGTCCGTGCTGGCGAGCATCTACAACTCCATGAACGCACGGAAGCGCGACATCGCCATCCTCAGGTCCCTCGGCGCGCGGCGGAGGCTCGTGTTCGGGTCGGTCGTCGCGGAGTCGGCCTGCATCGGCGCGCTTGGCGCCGCGGCGGGCTTCGGGGTCTACATCGTCCTCTTTGCTGCGGTCGCGCGGATCATCCGGGCGCAGACCGGAGTCGTGCTGTCGCTCGCCGAGCTGCATCCTGTCCTCGCCCTCGCCCCGGCGGGCCTGATCATTCTGTGCGCCCTCGGCGGCGTCGTTCCGGCGGCCAAGGCCTACCGGCTTCCGGTCGCGGAGAACCTGGCGCCGCTTTCATAGCGGGCCGGGCTTTCGCGGGCCAAACGCCCCTTTGACGAACCCGGGTGTTGTGGTAGGTTGGGGGAGTGAAGCTCTTCCTCCTGGCGCTTGCCATGCTCCCGCTTGCCCTCACGGGCGCGCCCGCGCAGGCACAGATCCCGGAGCCGGAGGTTGACAACGGCTACCTCAAGCTGGGCTTCGACCGGCTCTCCGGCTACAAGTTCATCGCCCCGGAATACGATCCGCTCGCGAACCCGAAGGGTCCGCCGCCAACGGGTGAGGACCAGATCCCGCCTATCGTGAGGACATGGAGCGGCAAGAAGGCCATCGTGACCGGGTTCATGCTCCCCACGAAGCTCGACAACGGCAAGGCCGTCGAATTCCTGCTGATGGCGAATCAGATGGCCTGCTGCTACGGCACCGTTCCCAACATGAACGACTGGGTGATCGTGAGGACCCCAAAGGGCGTCCCGATCACCCAGGACGTCCCGATCTCGTTTCGCGGCACCTTCAAGGTCAGCGCGACCTTTGAGAGCGGGTACATGACGGGAATCTACCAGCTGGACGCCGAGGGGCCGGGCAAGATCGCGGAGTGACGCAGCCGGGGCCGGGCGCCGCGGCACCGCCCCGCGCCTATCGGGAGATGTCGTTTTGTTGGAGAACCTTGAAACCGCGCTGCCCCAGGGCCTGCGCCGCGGTCTCGGGGTCTTCCGCGCTTATCGCGATGGCCGAGCGGTCGGAGGGCCGCTTAATGAAGCTGTAGACATAGTGGATATTGATCTCCGCTTCGAGGAGGGCGGAGAGCACGCTTCGGAGCTCGGATTCATCGCCAATCTCCACGACCAGAATGTTGGACTCTCCGTAGGGGAAATCATTGTTCACCATCAACTCACGGGCTTTCGGCGGATCATCCACGACGAGGCGGATGATCGAGCTGTCCGTCGTGTCGAGGACGGTGATGGCCATGATGTGCACGTTGTTGTCCTTCAGCAGGGAGGTCAGGTCGTAGAGGCGGCCGACCCGGTTTTCCGCGAACACGGAGAACTGCTTCACGGGATCATGCGGCATTGAGCTTGTCCGTGCTGCCATGGCGTGCGGCGATCATGGAGCGAGGCCCGCCCGGGTCAACGGCGAGGTGTTGAGATTTTCGGGACGTCGCACAAGCGTCCCGAAGGCGATGCCACACGACCTCCCCGAATACCAAGCTGCGGTTGCAGAGCGGGCGCGCAAGGGCGCCCGCATGATCGCGCGCGGCATGGCGCTTAACGCCGTCCTCGCCCTGATCAAGGTCGCCGGCGGAGTTGTCGGGCACGCCTATGCGCTCGTGGCCGACGGAGTCGAGTCAATGAGCGACATCGCGATCTCAGTGCTGATCTGGGCGGGGCTCCAGTGGGCCGCCCGGCCCCCCGACGAGAACCATCCCTACGGGCACGGCAAGGCGGACGCCGTCTCCGGGCTCCTGACCGCCCTCGTAGTCCTCGGGGCCAGCGTCGGGATCGGGTGGCACGCCGTGACCGAGATCCGCGATCCGCAGCGCCTGCCCCAATGGTGGACGCTCCTGATCCTTGCCGCGGTCGTCGCGACCAAGGTCGGGTTCTTCCGCCGGATCGACCAGACCGGGCGCGAGACGGACAGCACCGCCCTCGGCGCGGAGGCGTGGCACCATCTCTCGGACGCGATGACGTCCGCGGCGGCGTTTGTGGGGATATCGGTCGCCGTGATCGGCGGGCCGCGGTACGCCGCGGCAGACGGGTGGGCGGCCCTTGCCGCCTCCGGCGTCATCGCGTACAACGGCGTGATGATCTTCCGGAGGGCGTTGAACGAGGTCATGGACATCGCGGTTCCGGTCAAGATGGAGAATGCCGTGAGGGCGATCGCGGCCAGCGTCCCGGGCGTCGCCAACCTCCACAAATGCCGCGTCCGCAAGAGCGGGCTGAGCTACCTGGTCGACATTCAGATCCGCGTGGACGGCGACATGAGCGTCCGAAAGGGCCACGACATCGCCCACGCCGTCAAGGACACCCTGCTTGCGTCGCGCCTGCGGGTGAGCGACGTTTCCGTCCACGTGGAGCCGTCCTGAGGGTTTCCGGGGGAGGGCCCGGCGATCAGCGCTCGATTCTTCTGGCAAGCTTCCAGCCCAAGTAGACGCCCACCATGCTGCCGAGGCCGCTCACGATTATCTCCGTCATCATGCCGAAGCTCGAAACGAGGTACGCGGCGACGTATCCCCCGATGAACATGCCGGCGGTGATGCAGAGCTTTGTCACCCGGCCAACATGGGATTCGCCGCGCAAAAGGCGAAGGGAAATCTCGTCCGGCGGTGTTAATCCCGGTATACCCCCCGTCCAAAGATGATCGCGCGCGCGAACGGTCTGAGCGCCTCGCATCCCCTCCGGGCGGCGATCTGCCTGCTCGCGGGCGCCGCCGCCCTCCGGCTGGCCCCCGTGGCGGCCCTTAGAGCCGATGAGGGCCAGATCACGGCGGTGTCGGCGCGAACGAGCAACGACTACGTGAGGGTCAGGCTGGCCGATGGTGCGTATCAGACAGAGACCTACACGTTTGGGAACGGCGGCCGCCTGGCCGGCCCCGTGCGCGACGACACCATCGACAAGCTGAACTTCGAGGATGTGGCGAAGACGATCGTGGAGCCGCTGGCGAAGCGGAAGTACGTCCCGCAGACCGACCACGACCCCAACAAGACCAATTTCCTGATCATGGTGTACTGGGGGACGACCACGGGGACCGAGGACACCTCGGGCTCGGCCCCGTACGAGAATCTTCAGAGCAGCCAGAAGTCCTCGCTCCGGGCTCCGCCCCCGCCGCCCCCGTCCATGGGCAGCCACGGCGGCCCGAGCGGCGGCGGGGGCGTCGCCGCCGCGATCCTGCCGTCGCAATCGGACGGCATGACCCGCGAGCTGGCGACGGTTGCGGCCCTGGAGGAGCAGCGCGAGCTGGCGGACATGCGCAACGCCCAGCTTCTCGGCTACGACTCGGAGTTCGCGCAGACCGGCAGGACCGAGATCTCGACGTTCAAGCTGCGGCGGGACGACCTGATGTCGGAGATTGAGCAGAACCGCTATTTCGTCGTCCTGATGGCCTACGACTTCCAGGCGCTCTGGAAGCAGAAGAGGCACCGGCTGGTCTGGGTGACGCGGATGAGCGTCCGCGAGCGCGGCGGCGACTTCGCCAGGATTCTTCCCTCGATGGTGGCGTATTCCTCGCAGTTCTTTGGCCAGGACACCAACGGCCTTGTCCGCCGGCCCCTGCCGGAAGGGCGCGTCGATATCGGCGAGCCCAAGTCGCTGGGCGTCGTGCCGGAGAAGTAGGGTCCGGTCAGTGGGTGCGGCCGCCGCCCGAGCGGCCTCCGAAGCTGCCTCGACCGGAGAACCCGCCTGAAACGCGCCCGGAATGACCTCCGTAGCCACCGCCCCGTCCGTAGTATCCGTAATGGCCCCAGTACCCGTAGCCGCCGCCCCAGCCGTAGATACCCGGTCCCCATCCGAGATACGCCCAAGGGTAGCCGCCCCAGTACCACGGGTCGTAGGTCCAGTAGTAACCCGGGTACGGCGAATCGTACTGAACGGGGCCGTAGTCGGTCGTCACCGGCGGCTGATCAATGGCCCTCTGGACGCCATCCGGCCCGTACTCGCCGTAGACGGAGGGAGCAGGCGTTGTGGGCATCGGCACAGCCAGGCCTTCGGCTGCCGGCGACTGAACCGCCTGCCCGGGGGGCATAGGCGGCCCGGACGGGGACTGCGGCGCGTCGCCGACGCTCCAGGCGCCGTTGGCCCAGACCCAGCTTGAGCCCTGCGGGACCCAGTGCCCGCCGACCCAGGAAGCGCTTCTTGACGGCGGCAATTCCCAGTGGGCCGAGACCCACTTCCATTGGCCGTCCTCGGAATTCCAGTGGCCGGTCATCCAGACGTAGGCCGGAGAAGGGGCTGGGCCGGCGCCGGCAATGTCAATCGCTGCCGGGGAGCTTCCGGAGGTTGCGCCCGGCGAGGCGGCCGAGGCAAAGGCAATCCCCATGACGCAGACCGCCCCCGCGAGGGCCATTTGGATTTTTGAATTCATGATATTTGATTTCTGAAGCCCAAGTCCGCCGTCGTCCTTTGACCGGCGGCGCCAAATCGCTGTTCCAAGAATCTGCACGGGTGTCGTGCTAACCCGTCCACACGATAACATTGGCGCTGAATTTCGCAAGAGGCCGCGAGTTGCAAGTCACCAGCGTCCCTTCTCCCGGATCCGAGTGTTGGAACATTCCCCGCGCGCGGGGTCAAACAGTGGGTCGGGTCGGTCGGGAGACCGGCCTGAATATATCCAAAAAAGTAATACAATGAATAAACCAACCTACAGACAGAACAGTCTCCTGGCCGCGCTGACGCTCGGCGTGGCCCTTTCCGCTCCCGCCCAAACGGCGCCGAACGCCGCGGGCACCCCGGCGGCCGCGGATCCCGGCCCAGGCCTCGTTGGGACAAACTACTCGGAGTTCAGTTTCGGATACCAGAGGCAGGGGGGCGAACCGAAGGACCTCAGGGACTTCGAGCTCATCTCCAACGGGAGCGTCTTCAAGAACGACGCCATCGGAATCGATGCGGATTTCGTGTACGACTACCTCTACGGCTACGGCCAGGGCTACAACGACCACCGCAACCTGGCCCAGGTTGGCCTGACGGGCTTCCTGATGGAGACCTGGGGCAAGCCGTTCGTGACCGCGGACGCTGGGATGGCCTGGCAGGATGCGGGAGGCGCGTCGCAGAGGGGTTTCGAATACACGGCGACCGGCGGCGTCGAGTTCCAGGTGCTCAAGAACCTCGCATTGACCCCGTACGTGGAATACCAGGCTGAGCCGCGCTTGCGCAACGGCGCGCTGCCGGTGGCGGACTTCCCGAACCACACAACGTTTTTTGGGGTGAAGGCGACCTACCGGATCAACCGCGAGTGGAACGCGTCGCTGGGCGCCGACCTCGACGATCACAGCGTAAGGGACTGGGGCCTGCGCGCGGGGGTGAGCTACCACTTCTGAGGGGACCTCCCGGGTTCGCCGGAGCCGCCGCTAGGCGGTCCGGCGCTCCCGCTTCATTGGCCTCGGATTTTCTGCTTGGCCGTGGGCCATGGGTTCGATTGTTAGGGGCCCCTATGGAAGCCCCCGAAGTACCCACCGAACACCTGCATGAGGAGATCGAGCACGAGGCGGCCCACGGCAGGTCCCCGTGGACCATGGGCGTCGCGCTAAGCTCGGCGCTCCTCGCCGGGCTCGCGGCGATCTGCGCGCTGCTCGCCGGCCACCACGCCAACGAGACGATAGTGGACGAGATCCAGAGCTCCGACAGGTGGGCGTACTACCAGGCCAAGGGCATCAAGGCGGCTCTGTTGGGCTCGAAAATGGAGCTTCTCGAGGCCGACGGCAGGCCCGTCGCCGAAAAGGACCAGCAGAAGGTGGCCGATTACAAGAGGGAGCAGGACGAGATCGCAGCCGAGGCGAACGAGAAGGAGCATTCCTCCGGGAGGCACCTCCAGCGGCACGTGGTCTTTTCGCGCGGCGTGACGCTCTTCCAGATCGCGATAGCCGTGGGCGCGATCTCGGCGCTGACCAACCGCCGCGCCTTCTGGTTTGTGAGCCTCGGCTTCGGCCTGACGGGGATCGTGTTCCTCATCCAGGGCTGGCTGGCCGGCTGAGCCGCCCGTCAGGCGGCCGCGAAGTCGATGTAGCCCCGCTCATAGTCCGTAAACACGAGCCTTGCCCGAAGGCGGTCGCCGACCTTCCTGCGCTCGAAACCCTGGACGAGCTTTCCCTCGATCGTGGGGCTGAGGATGCGGACCCATGTGCCCTTCTCCGATGCGCCCGTGACCGTCGCGTCGAACGTCTCCCCAATCCTCGCCGACAGAAGCATGGCGCCGGCCGACTTCACGACCTGGCGCTCGACCTTCTTGGCCGCGTCCTCCTGCTCGGTGCAGTGCCTCGCGAGCGCCGTCAGCTCGTCGTTCCCGTAGGTCGGCCTTGTGCCCGATAGGGAGGCCCTCAGCAGGCGCTGGATGAGCAGGTCGGGGAAGCGGCGGTTCGGCGCTGTCGAGTGCGCGTAGTCCGCCACCGCCAGGCCGAAGTGCCCGGCCACGGTGCCCCCGGGAAACTCGACGACGTACTCGCCGCTGCCGAGCAGCTTGATGATGCAGAGCGACAGGTCCGGGAAATACCCCGGATCCGCCCGTCTTGCCGAAAGCAGGAACTGCTCGAGCGCCCTCCCGTCGGGCTTGCCGGGGAGGGTCGTGCCCCGCTCGGCCGCCAGCTCGACAATCCGGTCCCATTTGGCGGGCGTGCGCACGACGCGGCGGACCGCCGGGAACTTCCTCGCGGCCAGGTACCTCGCCGTCACCCCGTTGGCGGCGACCATCAGCTCCTCAATCAGGCTCTTGGCGGAGTTGCTCTCGTCCGCCAGCAGGTCCCGCAGGATGTCCCCTTCGAACACGGGGCGTGCCTGAAGCGTTTGCAGCGACAGGGCGCCGCGCATGTGCCTCTGCTCCCTCAGCCGCTCGGCGGTCCGGTGCTGGAGGCGTATGTTCTCGTCCAGGCCGGCGACGGCGCCGACCGCCGCAGGCACGGGCCCCGTGCCCTCGAGCCACGCGGCCACGCCGTTGTAGGCGAGCTTGGCCTTGTTTCTTACGACCGCCTCGTAGATGTCTGAGCTCTTCAGGATGCAGTCGCCGTCAAAGACCATCTCGATCACGAAGGCGACCCGGTCCACCCCGAATCCGAGCGAGGTGAGGTCTGTCGAGAGTCTCTCGGGCAGCATCGGGAAGATTCCGCCTGCGGTGTACACCGATGTCGTGTTCGCGCTGGCGTGGCCGTCGATCGCCGAGCCCTGGCGCACCAGCGCCCCGACGTCCGCGACGGCGACCTGCAGCCTGACGGCGCCGCCCGGAAGCGCCTCCGCGACGGAGAGCTGGTCCAGGTCGCGGGAATCGTCGTTGTCGATGGAGCACCAGAGGAGGTCCCTTAGGTCGCGCGCGGCCCGGTCGGACCCCGCGGCCGGCCCCCGGATGGCGGCAAGCTCTGCCTTGGCAGCCGGCGAGAAGTCCGGGTCCAGGCCCCGCTCTATCATCGCGCGGCGGGCGATCTCCTGAAGTGTCATGCGGTGCTTTGGGCCATCCTTGTTGGTCATGGGGTGGACTTCCTGAATGGCGTTTTTTTGCAGCTGGTCAAATCGGCGCGCGGGGGGCCGCCCTTTCCCGGGTTGCGCGGGCGCCGTTCCCGACCGAAGCCGGGCCTGCTACTGGGCGGAATCCTCGCTCTCAACCATTCTGCGGGCCGAGTCCTCGTCCGCGGCCGCGACCCGTTCGGTGCCCCTGGTGGTGTCGACCTGAAAGAGACTGGTCTTCCCGAGGGTCTTGATGAGCGTCACCTTCGTGATCCGGGCCTTTTCCACTGCCTCCATCGGCTCCCCCTTTGGAGAAAGACTCTGCTCGACGATCATCGCGCCTTCCGCCGCCTTTGTCTTCAGGTCGAACTCCGGCAACTCCTTCCACGAGTTGACGATGTGAAAGGTCCCGTCCTTGGTCTCCCGGTTCCAGGTGAAGCCGTTGATGACGATCTGGTGGCCGACGTTCCCGCCGCTCCACGGATGCTGGCCCACGAATCCCGGCGGCAGGTCCTGCCAGATCTCCCTCGGGAAGGCCGCCAGGACAGGCCGGCCCTTCCGCAGCTCCGCCCTCGTCCACTCGAAGCCGTTCGTCTTCGGCGTCCACCGGTGGAGCACCGGGCGCGGGGAAAACCCCGTCACCATGCTGTCCATGGAGTCATAGTACCGCGCGTTCTTCCACGGATGGTCGGTGTCCGCGTTGTTGATGACCTTGTAGATGTCGACGTTGTTCACGTAGAAGCCGGCGATATCCAGCCAGTGGACCCGGGCGTAGACCATGCATGTTGCCCCGATCTGGTCCCTGAACACATTGGGTGGATTGAGCTGGACCGTCTCCAGGGGCCCCACGACCGTCGAGACCGCGATCGTCTTCTTGGCCTGGACCTGCTCCTTCACGACCTTGACCTCCGACTTGCCCCGGGCGAGCGGGCTCTGATCGCTCAGCTTCGTCAGCCACTCGCGGTCCTCCTCCTTGAGCGAATCCAGGGGGACCATGGTCCTCGAGCCGTCCGCGAGCATCACGATGGCGTAGCCGCCGTCGATTCGGGCCTTGAGTGCGCCCTGGTACCTTGGCGAGACCGCGAGAAGCGGCCCCGCAAGGAGCATCGCTGCGGCGAGCATGAGCGCGTGCTTCGGATGGCGTGATTGCATAAGTTGGGTGGCTCTCGGGCAGCAGAGATACTATTGGCGCGCGCCCAGGCACATCAAAATGAAAACCGCTGCGCCCTGAAGCCGTTAATCCCCAATGGCTCCGCCAACCCGGCCGCGGTCCCGCCCGCTAAGACCGCCAACGGCCCCCGTTTGCCCTGCCGGGGGACAAAAACGGGAATTTCTAGTTTACTAGTTACACCGACCTTCGACAGATTTGAAATGGTCCCATTTGAAGAGTTTCAGGGGCGAAACCTATGAAGAAACACGACACCTCAAAGCCGCTGAGCGAGAACAAGCACCTGCTTCGCTGGGTTGAGAAGATGGCGGAACTCTGCAAACCCGACTCGCTTCACTGGGTGGACGGCTCCAAGGAGGAATATGACGCGTTGTGCAAGATGATGGTGGCCAGCGGGACGTTCATTAAGCTGAACGAGGAGTTGTGGCCGGGATGCTTCTACGCGCGGAGCGATCCGCACGATGTCGCGCGGGTGGAGGACCGGACGTTCATCTGCTCCCATTCGCGCGAGGGGGCGGGCCCGACCAACAACTGGATGAACCCGTACGACATGCGGCGCAAACTCCGGTCGATCTTCAACGGGTCGATGCGCGGCCGCACGATGTACGTGCTTCCGTTCAGCATGGGGCCGGTCGGCTCCCCGATGGCGCAGATCGGGGTGCAGCTCACGGACTCCCCATACGTCGTCGCCAACATGAGGATCATGGCCCGGATCGGGCTGCCGGTGTTCAAGGAGATCGACAAGGGCGAGAAGCGGGTCGTCCCCTGCGTTCACTCGGTCGGCGCGCCGCTGGCAAAGGGGGACAAGGACGTGCCGTGGCCTTGCAACAAGGAGAAGTACATCGTGCATTTCCCCGAGACCCGCGAGATCTGGAGCTACGGTTCCGGGTACGGTGGCAACGCGCTCCTCGGCAAGAAGTGCTTCGCGCTTCGAATCGCGTCAAACATCGCCCGCGACGAGGGGTGGATGGCGGAGCACATGCTGATCCTGGCCGTCGAAGACCCGAAGGGCGAGAAGACCTATGTTACGGCCGCGTTCCCGAGCGCGTGCGGCAAGACCAACTTCGCGATGCTGGTCCCGCCGAAGGCCCTGGCCGACGAGGGGTGGAAGGTGACGACGCTCGGCGACGACATCGCGTGGCTC
This sequence comes from Opitutaceae bacterium, assembly GCA_003164715.1. Lineage (GTDB taxonomy): Bacteria > Verrucomicrobiota > Verrucomicrobiia > Opitutales > Opitutaceae > Palsa-1447. The sequence goes on from PLTZ01000048.1 coordinate 25,372, forward strand.
AAGCCGGGCGCGGACGGGCGGCTCCATGCGATCAACCCGGAGGCGGGTTTCTTCGGCGTCGCTCCCGGCACCTCGATGCAGACCAACCCCAACGCGATGGCCGCGCTCTCTAGGAACACGATCTTCACGAACGTGGCCCTGACCCCGGAGGGCGGGGTCTGGTGGGAGGGCATGACGCCGAAGCCGCCGCCGTTCCTCACCGACTGGCAGGGCAACGAGTGGACCCCGGGCTGCGGGCGACACGCGGCGCACGCCAACGCCCGCTTCACCGCGCCGGCCTCGCAGTGCCCCACGATGGACCCGGACTGGGAGAACCCGAACGGGGTCCCGATCAGCGCGATCGTCTTCGGGGGCCGCCGGGCGGGGACGATCCCGCTGGTCTACCAGGCCTTCAACTGGAGCTCGGGCGTGTACACCGGCGCCACGGTGGGCTCCGAGATGACCGCGGCGGCCGGCGGGACTTTGGGCAAGGTCCGCCGGGACCCGATGGCCATGCTGCCGTTCTGCGGGTACCACATGGGGGACTATTTCGCGCACTGGATCTTCATGCAGAGGAACCTGAGCGAGACACCGCGCATCTTCCACGTGAACTGGTTCCGCAAGGGAGCCGACGGCAAGTTCCTCTGGCCGGGCTTCAGCGAGAACATGAGAATCCTCAAGTGGATCGTCGAGCGCGCCACCGGCAAGACCCTCGCCAAGGAGACCCCCATCGGATGGATGCCCCACCACCGCGACATCGACTGGACCGGGCTCGACTTCCCGAAGGATCGCTTCGAAGACCTGCAGTCGTTCGACCGCAAGGCGTGGAGGGCCGAGGTGATAAGCCACGAGGAGCTCTTCATCGACCTTCACGACCGGCTCCCGAAGGAGATGATCTACGAGCGGGAGCTGCTCATCTGCCGGATGTGACGGGCGCGAGCCCGTAGAGCCCGGCGGCCCCTAGCGGAGCGGCTTCACCCACGTCGCGCCGAGGCGGCTGCTGCGGACGACCGCCTCGATGAACGCCATCCCCTCGACGCCGTCGTCAATGGTGGGGAAATCGAGGTTCTTGGGGATCCGCTCGCCCTTCACCTCGGCGGCGATCGCCTGGAACGCCTCGCGGTAGATGTTGGCGAACGCCTCGAGGTACCCCTCGGGATGGCCCGGCGGGATCCGGGTGAACCGCTTGGCCTCGTCCCCGAGGTAGAGGTTTCCCCTGCGCCACACCTGGCTCGGCTTGTTGGGGAACTTCACCACGAGCTCGTTCGGCTGCTCCTGGTACCACTCGAGCGCCGCGCGCGTGCCGTAGACGCGGATGTTGAGGTTGTTCTCGTCGCCAATGCAGACCTGCGACGCGTGCAGGACCCCCTTGGCCCCCCCCTTGTACCTCACGAGGACGTTGCCGTCGTCGTCGAGCTTGCGGCCCTTCACGAACGTGGTCAGGTCCGCGCAAAGCTCCTCGATCTCAAGCCCCGTGATGTAGCGCGCAAGGTTCTCGGCGTGGGTGCCGATGTCGCCCATGCATCCCGCGGCCCCGCTGCGCTTCGGATCGGTGCGCCACTCCGCCTGCTTCGGCCCGAGGAGCACGACCGCGTCCGAGAGCCAGCCCTGCGGGTACTCGACGACGACCTTGCGGATCTTCCCGACGGTGCCGTCCCTGACGAGCTCGCGCGCCTGCTTCACCATCGCGTTGCCAGTGTAGTTGTGGGTCAGCGCAAAGACCTTGCCCTTCCTGCGGACGATTGCCCGGAGCTTCTTCGCCTGGGCCAGATCGAACGTGGCGGGCTTGTCACAGACGACGTTGAAGCCGGCCTCCAGGAAGAGCCGCGCCGGGCCGAAGTGCTCGTGGTTGGGCGTCACGATGACGACGAAGTCCAGGCGCTTCTCCGGCGGCATCGCAGCCTCGGCCTTGGCCATCGCCGCGTAGCTGCCGTAGACGCGGTCGGGGTCCAGGAAGAAGTCCGCTCCGGAAGCCCGCGAGCGCATCTCGTCGCTCGAGAACGCGCCGGCGACAAGCTCCGCGCGCCCGTCCATGGCGGCGGCGATCCGGTGCACGCCGCCGATGAACGCCCCCCGCCCCCCGCCGATCATTCCAAAACGAAGTTTTCTGCGCATGGTATTTCGAGTTGTGCTGCCCTTGGTGTGAAACGCGTGTTGCCCTGCGCGGGTTCCGGTGCGGCGCCCTAAAGGGCGACCGGCTTTCCCGTGGCCGCGGACTTATAGGCGCCGTCGACGATGGTCATCAACGTCAATGCTTGGTCGGGGGTGTTCAGGGGCTTCTCGTCGCCCTCCACGACGCGCACGAAGTTCTCCGCGGACCGGACGCGGCCCATGGTCTCGTCCGCGGGGACGAGGATGCTGCGGTTCACCATCCGGCCGTGCTCCAGCGTGTACAATTCGCACGTGTCGGCCGCGGTCTGGTCGAGGCCGTCCGACCCGAAGAGCCGGCGCACAAGCCCGCCCGCCTTCTTGCCCTGGAACGCGACGGAGACCTCCTCGCGCTGGATCATCTCCGCCCATGAGACCTGGAACGACATGGCCTGGCCGCCCTTGAACGTCACGAAGCCGTGCGCCGCCGCCTCGACGTCGGTCACGCCCTTGGCCACGTCCGGAATGCCCCACGGGCCCTTGAAGGCCTTGTTGCCGATGTGGTCGCGGTAGGTGCGCGCAAGGATATGGGCCGGCTTGGGGTAGCCCATGAAGTAAAGCCCGAGGTCCATCATGTGCAGCAGGTCGATCAGCGGCCCGCCGCCGGAGAGCGCCTTGGTCGTGAACCAGCCGCCGAAGCCCGGGATGCCGGCGCGGCGGATCCACTTGGCCTGGCAGGAGTTGATGTCGCCGATGGTGCCGCTGTTGATGTAGCTCATCATCGCGTAGCTCTCGGGCCGGGCGCGGTTGTTGAAGTCGAACATCAGGACCCGCCTGGCCTTCGCGGCGGCGGCCCGCAGCCCGAGCATCTCGCGGGCGTTCAGCGCGGGGGGCTTCTCGCAGAACACGTGCTTGCCGGCCTGCAGCGCCTGCAGCGCCAAGGGCGCGTGGTACTTGTTGGGCACGATGATCGAGACGGCGTCGAGGTCGGGCACGCGCCGCAGCATGGTGGAGAGGTTGCCAAACACGCGTCCGACTCCGTACTTCGCGGCCGCCTTCTGCGCGGCCGGCTTCCTGACGTCGGCGATCGCGACGATGTCGGCGCCCGCCCTGCGGAAGCCTGCCACGTGATAGCCGAGCATTCCGCCGGCGCCTATGATGCCAATTTTGGTGCTCATGATTCTGGGGTATCCTGGGTTTCCTGCGTGATGAATGAGTCTGAAGCGTACCCGCCGCCGCGCGCGCGGCCGGGCGCCCCGCTCACTGGTTCTTCTTGTCGAACGCGGCGTCGAAGGCCAGCGCGCTGGGCGGGAAGTCGACCTTGCGGACGAAGGCCGCGGCCTCGGTCGCGCCGTGGACACGGTCCATCCGGATGTCCTCCCACTCGACCGACAGGGGCCCGCGGTATCCGACGTCGTTGAGCGCGACGATGATGTCCTCAAACCGGATGTCGCCGTGGCCGAGCGAGCGGAAGTCCCACTGGCGGCGGGGGTCGCCGAAGCTCGTGTGGCCCCCGAACACGCCTGCCGAGCCGTCGCCGTGGCCCCACCACACGTCCTTCATGTGGACGTGGAAGATGCGCTTGCCGAAGGCACGGATGAACTTCACGTAGTCGACGCCCTGGTAGCCCAGGTGCGAGGGGTCATAGTTGAACCCGAAGCGCCGGTGCCCCTTGACGGCGTCGACAGCGCGCTGCGCGCTCGCCGTGTCAAAGGCGATCTCCGTGGGATGCACCTCCAGGCCGAAGTTGACGTCGATTTCCTCGTAGGCCTCGAGGATCGGGCCCCAGCGGGTCGCGAAGTCCTGGAATCCCTTCTCCCAGAACTCCTGGGAGGTCGGCGGGAACGCGTAGAGCGAATGCCATATCGACGATCCCGTGAAGCCGTTGACCACGGCCGGGAAGCCGCCGGCCGCCTTCTCGCCGGGGCGCGCGTCGAAGAACTTCCGCGCGGCCTTCGCCGTCGCGATCATCTTCTTCGCGGCGCGGCGGCGGACCGCCTCGGGCTTCCCGTCGCCCCACACGTCGGGCGGCAGGATCGACCGGTGGCGGTCGTCGATCAGGTCGCAGACGGCCTGCCCGACGAGGTGGTTCGAGACCGCCCGGCACGAGAGGCCGTTCGCCCTCAGCAGGTCCCACTTCTCGCGGACGTATCCCTTGGACGAGAGCGCCTTGTCGACGTCGAAGTGGTCGCCCCAGCAGGCGAGCTCGACGCCGTCGTAGCCCATCTTCTTGACGAGAGGGGCGAGCGTTTCCAGGGGCAGGTCGGCCCATTGGCCGGTGAATAGGGTGACGGGGCGGGGCATGGCGGGGTGGGTTTGGGTTGGGGTGATTGTTCTACTATGATTGCGCAGGGGTTCAAGCTCGCCCCCACGCCTTCATCTGCTCGTAGCAAAGCCGGGCCGACTGGAGGGGCGCGTGGTTGTACACCTCCTGCTCGACGATGAACCATTCGGCCGCCCCGACCGAGTCGGTCGCGGCGAAGATCTCCTCGAAGTTGACGGGCCCCGTGCCGAGCTCCTTCCCGTCCCTCAGGTGCAGGAGCGGGACGCGGGCGCCGTGGTCGCGCAGGAACCTGGCGGGCGAGTAGCCGCCGTGCTGCGCCCAGTAGACGTCGAGCTCGGCAAAGAGGTCCCTGGGTTCGGCGGCTCCCAGGATCCAATCAAACGCGGTGCGGCCCTCGAACATCCCGAACTCGCAGTCGTGGTTGTGGAAGCCGAACCGTATCCCGAACGGGCGCATCGCGCGGCCCGCCTCGCCGAGTTGCTCGCCGATCCGCTCGCACGCCGACGCGGACACGAACTGCGCCCGGGGCCAGGAGGCGACCGCGACGAACTTTGCCCCCAAGAGCAGCGCGTCGCCAATCACCGAGCCGGGATCGTTCCTGACGCTGGCATAGCTCACGTGCATCCCGGCCACCCTGAGGCCCGCCGCGTCAAGGGCGGCCTTCGCCCCCTTGGCGTCCAGGTTGCCGTACCCGGCGAGCTCGACGCCGCCGTAGCCGATCTCGGCCACCGCTAAGGCGGTGGCGGCGAAGTCGCGCCTCATGTCGTCCCGGACGGACCAGAGCTGAAGCGCGACGGGCGTCCTGGCCTTCCTCGAGGTGGCGGCCTCCGGCTTCACTTGATTCGAACCTCACGGCCCGTTGCCGCCGAGACGTAGATCGCGTCCAGGATCTTCTGCACGGCCAGCGACTCGGTGGGTTTCACGAAGGGTTTCGCCTTCCCGAGGAGGCAGTCGATGAAGTGGACCATCCGGTTGGGATTGACGAGGGGCGGCAGCGGGTCGACCGCCTCCGTGCAGTATCCGGTACGCGTCTGCCTGAAGAGCTGGACCGGGGGGAGGCTGAGGCCCGCCTCGGTCCCGAACAGCTGGGTCGCGTTCGCGTCGTTGGCCGGCCCGTGCGAGGCCCATGCGGCCTCGAGGATGACCGTCCTGCCGCTCCTAAGCTTGATGAGCGCCACGGAGAGGTCGTCCACGTCGAACGGCGCCTTCGGGTCGATCTCGCTCTTGCCCCATCCGCCGTTGCCCTTGCCGCGCGGCCCGAACTTGGCGAACGTCTGGCCGCTGACGGCGGCCGCCTCGAACTCGCCCAGGAGGTACAGGCAGCGGTCGAGCGCGTGCACGCCGATGTCGTAGGTGCACCCGCCGCCGGAGAACCGCCTTTGCGTGAACCAGGACCCGATCCGCGGGATCCCCGACCGGCGGCTCCATGATGTCTTCGCGTGGTACACGTCCCCCAGGCTCCCCCGCCCGACGATCTGCCTGGCCGTCTGCGTTTCCGCGTTGAAGCGGAAATTCTGCCCCACCATGAAGAGCGCGCCGCGGGCCCTGGCCTCGGCCACGAGCTTTGCGGCGTCCCGGGCGTTGGTCGCCATCGGCTTGTCGAGCATGACGTGCTTGCCCGCCCTCAGGGCTTCGAGCGTGACTTTCGCGTGGAGGTAGTTGGGGAGCGCTATCGAAATGACATCAATGTCGTCGCGCCCGAGGAGCAGCCTGTAGTCCTGCACGACTTCGGGGATGCCGAACCTCTCGGCCGCCTCCCGCCCCCGCTTGGACGAGATGTCGGCGACGGCGACGACCTTGGCCGCGGGGTGCAGCCCGAAGCTCGCGAGGTGGTCGGCTCCGATCGCGCCGGCTCCTATGACCGCTACGTTGAAATGGGACTTCCTGCGACGGGTTTTCATGATTCGAATCGAGCAAACGGGAAAACCCTGATCGTTGCCTTGTCCGGGGCCGTTGGCGAATTCTTTTGGCGGTTTCTGGCGCCGTCACCGGTACAGCCAGTACCGCCTGCTTTGCTGCTGGTAGACCGCGGCTTTCGCCTGCCAGTCGCGCACGTAGGCCGCCACGTCGACCCTCGCGCCGTGGGCCGCGAGATCCTTGTAGAAGGCTGTCGAGCCCCAATAGATCAGGAATGAGCGGACCTCGCCCGGCGTCATCGCGGCGAACGGGTTGTGCGCGTCGTACTTGCACGCGAGCTTCAGCAGGTAGGCGCTCAGCTCGGTCGGCCTCCAGAGGTCCCAGTCGGTGATCTCGACATACAGGCCGAGATCGGGCTTGCCCGTCTTCGGGTCGGGCACGCTCACCCGCCGCAGGCCTATCCCGGGAATCTCGCACGCGTTGATGTCCTTCTCCAGCGTCTCGAACCGCACCCCGTGGTAGGAGATTCCGCGGAAAGGGTAGGCGGTGCCGATGCCGTTCCTGAATCCACCCCGCTGGGAGCCCAGGCCCGTCATCGGGTAGCCCTCCACGGCCGAGAAGTCGGGGATGTACGGCGAGGTGGGCACCCATTGCAGCCCCGTGTCGGGCCAGCGCATGCTCCTGCGCCAACCGCGCATGGGGACCACGACCAGCCTCCCGTTCTCCCTCATCGCCTCGGGGATCTTCAGGACGTCCGGGGCCTCCTTGGCCAGCCTCGCGAGTTCGCCGATCGTCAGCCCATGGACGTACGGGATCCGGAACTCGCTGACATAGTTCCCCTCCCACTGCGGGTCGAGCGGCGGCCCGTCGACCTTGAGCCCGCTCAACGGGTTGGGGCGGTCGAGCACGACCACCTCGACGCCGTTCTCAAAGCAGCCCTCCATGCACACCTTCATCGCGCCGATGAACGTGTAGCTCCGCGATCCGATGTCCTGCAGGTCGATGACGATCGTATCGATGCCTTTTAGCTGCGCCTTCGTGGGGCGGTTGGCCACGCCGTCTCTGCGGATCCCGTTGTAGAGGGAGCGCACCATCAGCCCCGTCTTCGGGTCGAGGCGGTCCGAAAAATTGATGCCGCTCGCGTATTCTCCGTAGAGCCCGTGCTCGGCCGCAAAGAGGGCGACCAGGTGCACGTCGGGCGCGTGCCGCAGGACGTCGATCGTGCTCACGCCGTGCATGTTCACCCCGGCCGGGTGGGTCAGCAGCCCGATTGACTTGCCCCGGAGCGGCGCAAACCCCTCCTCCTGCAGGACGTCGATCCCCAGCATGACGGGATGGGCGGGGTCGAAATAGGGCTTGGGCGCCGCCGGCGAGGCCGGCGCGGGGGCCTCCTTGGCCACGGGGAAGGCGGGCGCCGGGGGCGGGGTCGCGCTGCATCCGATCAATCCGACAAGCGGCGCCAGGCCTAGGAGGGCGCACCGGATCGACCGCGGGACGTTGATTGGCATCGGAGACATATCGTGCGCAGGTCGGGTCCGGTCGAGCCGTTTCATCGGTGCGCGAACGCGCGGCGCACGGCATCGGAGAGGAGGGCGGGCGCCGCGCAGAGGGCCTCGGAAAGCGCCATGCCGGGCGGCGTGAGAGCGTGCGTGAGGAGCCCGGGCATCTCTGCGGCGAGGGCGACCTCGCCCGCGAACACGTGGACGGATTTTCCCAGCGCGAGGGCGCGCCGCACGAGCGAGCCGGGTCCCTTTCCGCTGAGCGAGGTCTCGTCGAAGCGCCCCTCGCCGGTCACGACGATGTCGGCCGCTGCGAGCCGCTCATCCAAGCGGAGCCACGAGGCGACCAGGTCGAAGCCCGGCAGCAGCGTGGCCCCGGCGGCTGCCATGAGGCCGAAGGCGATCCCCCCGGCCGCACCCGCGCCCGGCATGGAGGCCAGCTCCACGGACCGCCCGAAATGGCGGCAGAGCATCGCCGCGATCCGGGCGCCCTGCGCCTCGAGGGCGGGGGCCTGCTCGGGCCGTAGGCCCTTCTGGGGGCCGTAGACCGCCAGGGCCCCCCAGGGCCCGAGGAGCGGGTTCTCCACGTCGCAGGCGATGAAAAGGGGCGGGATCCGGTCCGAGACGCTCCCGGCGATGCCCCGAAGGGCGGGCCAGTCCGCGGGGACGATGGAGCCGATCACCTCGCCCGCATCGCCGGTGAACGTGATCCCAAGGGCGCCCAGGGCCCCGAGCCCCAGGTCGTGCGTCGCGCTCCCGCCGACGCCCAGCAGGATCGCCCCCGGGCCGGCGCCGGCCGCGGCCAGGATCAGCTGGCCGGTGCCCCGCGTGGTCGCCCGAAGGGGGTTGCGCATCCCGGGCTCAAGCAGGGCGAGCCCGCTCGCCGCGGACATCTCCACCACGCCGACCGAGCCCCCCGGCGCGGCCGCCGCGGCGCCGAGCCGGGCCCTGGCGGCTTCAGGTATCCTCTCATTAGATACTATACCGAACGCGGCCGAGACCCTTCCGCCCCTGGGGCCGTCGGCCTCGGCGGGGAACAGCGTTCCCCCCGCGGAGCGCGTGAGGATCTCCATGAACCCCTCGCCCCCGTCCGAGAGGGGGCACGGGTCGCAGTCCCAGCCGTCCTGCGCCGAGGCGATCGCCCCGGCCGCGATGTCGCACGCCGCGGGGGCGCGGATCGAGTTCTTGAACTTGTCGAACGCAACCAGGACGCGCATCGGGGCCAAGGCTATAGGGGGACTCTGAGGGTTTGCAAATAAACCGCGGCCGGTGGAGGTTCGCGGGATGGACTTCGCGCCCCGGCCGACCTCGGTTCGCGCGGTGCGCGTCGCCCCGCTGGACATGGCGCTTCGCGCGCCGTTCGGGATCTCCCGGGGCTCGCTCGGAACGGCGGCCAACGTCCTCGTCGCCGTGGAGCTTTCGGACGGCACCGTCGGCCACGGGGAGGCGGCGCCGTTTCCGGCCTACAACGGTGAGACGCAGTCCGCGGCGCTCGGGCGCCTGGCGCACGCGGTCAAGTGGCTGCCGGGGCGCGATGCGGCGGACTGGCGGGGCATCGCAGCCGAATTCCGCGCCGCCGAGGGGCCGGCGTGCGGCTCGGCGCTTTGCGCTCTCGAAACGGCGCTCCTTGACGCCGTGACGCGAAGCGCCGGCGTCCCGCTCTGGCGTTACTTCGGCGGCGCCGGCACGGTTCTCGAGACGGACATGACGGTCACGACGGGCACGCCCGGGGAGGCCGCGGAGGCCGCGCTCGACATCCGGAGGCGCGGGATACGCATCATCAAGGTCAAGATAGGCGGCCCACGGGGGCCTGACGCCGACCTTGACCGGATTTGCGCAATCCACGAGGCGTCGCCCAGATCGCCCCTCATCCTGGACGGCAACGCCGGTCTGGGGCGCGCCGAGGCATCCCTGCTCATCGCCGGGCTGAAATCCCGCGGCATCTCCCCAGTGCTGCTCGAGCAGTGGCTTGCGAAGCGGGATCTCGACGGGATGCGGGCCCTCGCCGGCGAGTCGGGCTGGAGGGTGGCCGCCGACGAGAGCGTGAGCACCGCGGCCGAGGCCCGCCTCGTGGCCGACGCCGGCGCGGCGCAGGTGATCAACGTGAAGCTCATGAAGGCGGGGATAGCGGAGGCCCTCGAGGTCGCCGCGGTCGCGCGGCAGGCCGGCATCGGCCTGATGATCGGGGGCAACGTCGAATCGGTCCTGGCGATGACCGCATCCGCGTGCTTCGCCTCGGGCCTCGGGGGCTTCGAGTACGCCGACTTGGACACGCCGCTCTTCCTCGCGCAGAACCCCTTCGAAGGGGGGTTTACCCTCGACGGTGGCCGCGTGTCCGTCGGCCACATCGGCGCGGGCCATGGCGTCAGGCCCCGGAGCCTTTTGCTTTGAACGGCCGGAGGCGCTCGGATTAGCTCGGCCGCCATGTCGTTCAACGGGGCCCTAGCGGTCTGCCAATCCGGTTTCGAGGGGCTCCTCGCGCGCGAGATGGGGGGCCTCGGCCTGCAGGGCGCATCGAGCGGCCCCGGCTGGGTCCTTGCCGGACCCGCGCCCGAGCCGGTCCCGGGTTCGGCGCTCGAAGGCCTGCGTCGGGCTGCGTTTCCCCACGCGGTGCTCGAATCGCCGGCCCCGGTCGCCGGCGAGAGCGTGAACGCCCTCGCGCAGGGGGTCCTGGACCTGTTCGCCGGCGGGTTGAGGGGCGAGCGGATCGAGTCGCCCTGGCCCTGCGTCTTCGCGGGAAGCCAGGACGCCGCCGGCCTCGGCCGGCGGGCCGCGTCGGTCGAGGCCGCGTTCCTGGGGCTGCTGAAGAGGAAGCTCGGGAGGGTGGCCAAGCTCGCGACGCCCGAGAAACCGAGGGTCGGCCCCGCACGCGGACTGTTTGTCTGGTTCACGGACTTTGGACGGGCGCAGGTCGCCCGGACGGCGCACATGAACGGACCCTGCAGAATGGCCGACGACGAGGAGGCCCCGTCGCGCTCCTATCTCAAGGTCGAGGAGTCCTATGCCATCATCGGGGCGGAGCCGCGGCCCGGCGAATCGGTCTGCGACCTCGGGGCCGCGCCCGGGGGCTGGAGCTACAGCGCGGCCAAGCGCGGCGCGAGCGTCGTCGCGGTCGACAACGGGCCGATGAAGGGGGGGGCGCTCGGCCACCCGCTCATCGACCACAGGCGGGCCGACGCGTTCAGGTTCAGCCCGGGCAGGAGCGCGTCCTATGACTGGCTCTTCTGCGACATGCTTGAGGACCCGAGGAGGGTCCTGCAGGCGATCGTGCGTCCCTGGCTCGAAGGGGCCTGGTGCCGACGGTTCGTCGTCAACCTCAAGTTCGGCCGCGTCGACCCGATCGCGCTCCTTGCCGAGCTGCGCTCCCCGGAATCACCGTTTGCCACGCGCGCCGACGGGGTCAGGATCGTGCACCTCTACCATGACCGCGAGGAGTTCACCGTGACCGGCACCGTCCGATGAAGGGCAGCGAGATCACCATCTGCGGGCTCGCCGCCGTGCGCGCGAGGTTCCAGCGCGACGCCTCGTCGATCGTGCGGCTCTTCTTCGACCGCCAAACCTCCAAGCGGATCGGCATCATCTGCCGCGCGCTCGCCGCCGACCGGAAGGTGTATCGCTGCGTCGAGGCGGCAGAGCTTGAGCGGGTCGCCGGATCCGTGCACCACGGCGGGATCGTGGCGGTCGTTGACGACAGGCCACCGAGGGTCGCCACGGCGCAGGACGCCGGGACCTGGAGCCGCCGGCGCGAGAACCTTGTCGTCCTCGACAGGGTGGGCAACGCCCACAACCTAGGGGCCATTGCGAGGACCGCGGCCTACCTCGGCGTCCCGAGGATCGTCATCGCCGGGGACCCTGCCGCGGCGCGACCCGGGGCCGCCGCCTACCGGGTGGCGGAGGGCGGGATGGACGCCGTCGAGGTCCTCGCCGTTCCCGACGTCGCGGCGTTCCTTCGCTGTCTTTCGGCGGCGGGCTTCGAAGTCGTCGGAGCGGCAACGCGGGGGGGCGCCGTCTCGGACCCGGCCGCGGGCCCTCCCGGCGCGCCCTGGGCGCTGGTCCTGGGCAACGAGGAGCACGGGCTCGCCCCGGCGGTCGAGTCGGCCTGCACCCGCCTCGTCACCGTCCCCGGCAGCGGGCGCGTCGAGTCCCTGAACGTTTCGGCGGCGGCCGCGATCCTGATCCACGAGCTGGGCCGACGGACGGGCAGGTCGCGCCGGCGGCCGCCGTGAAACGAATTGCCCGTGCAAGGGTCATTTGAAAGACTCCGCCGCGTCCTTCCACTCCCGAACAAGATCCACTTCCACACCATGAAGATCCGCACCGCACTCGCCCTGCTCCTCGCCCTTCCGATCGCCTCTCCGATTCTGACCGCCGCCGACGCGCCCGCCGGCCCTGCGGCCCCGAACTCCGCGCCCTCGGGCGGGGGCGACGATGAGCAGAAGACCGAGCTGGAGACCCGGATGGACCGCATGGGGAAGGCCTTCCGCCAGTTGAAGAAGCAGGTTGCCGATCCCGCCCAGAGCGCGTCGTCGCTCCAGCTCCTTGCGACGATGCAGGGCGCCGCGAAGGAGGCCATCGACCTGACTCCCGCCAAGACCGCGGACCTTCCGGCCGATCAGCGGGCGAAGTTCGTCGAGGATTTCAAGGCGGGGATAAAGGGGATGCAGGACGAGTTCTCGATGCTTGCGGACGCGCTCAGCGCGGGGAGGAACGAGGACGCGGTGAAGATCGTGGCCGAGATTGGCGAGCTCGAGAAGAAGGACCACAAGGAGTTCAAGAAGCCGAAGAAGGACTGACGGGGGCCGTTCTGGCGGCGCGCGCCAGCAGCTCCCTCAGGTCGCCCGCGCGCGCTCGCAGCGTCTCCATCTGCCGGTCGAGCTCCGCTTCCGTGAGCGCCGAGGCAAGACCCTGAAGGTCGACGGCGGCCTCGCAGAGCGGCTCGGCGCCGACCATGCGGGCGAGGGAGAGCACCCGGTGCGCCGCGGACGCAACCGCGGGCCTCGAATGAGAGGCGTGTGCCGCCGCGAGTTCCCGCACCGCCTCCTCGAGCGCGTCGGCAAACCTCGCCAGCTCGCGGCGCAGGCCGTCCGGCGATCCGTCTGCCAGATGGGAGAGCAGATCCAGCCTGATGCCGGGAACCGCCTGGGCCGCGGGAATGGGAGGCGCCCCGCGCGCCTCCTGGGGGCCGGATCCGTTAAACGCGACGAGGACCGTGCGCAGTTTCTCGGGGGTGATCGGCTTGCTGATGAAGGCGTCCATCCCCGCCGCCATGCATGAGTTCCGGTCGGCGACCGTGAACAGGGCTGTTGTCGCGACCAGATACGTCTGGGTCCGCGGTGCCTCGGAGGCGCGGAAACGCCGGGCCACCTCGATGCCGCTCACCCGCGGCAGGTCGCAGTCGATAAGGGCGACCCGGTAGGAGGCCAAGGCGAGGCGCGCCAGCGCCTCCTCCCCGTCCGACGCGAACTCGACCTGGAAACCGAGCCGCTCGAGCATCAGGCCCAGGGCGCGTGCGTTGTACTCGATGTCCTCGACCACGAGGGCCCGCGCGCCGCGGGCGTCGAACGCGCCGAACTCGAGGGCGGACGTGGGTCCGGTCTCGAGCGGGATGCGCAGGAAGAAGGTCGAGCCACGCCCCGCCTGCGACGAGAAGCCGACAGAGCCGCCCATCCGCTCGGCGAGGGCCCGGCTGACCGCAAGGCCGAGGCCCGTCCCCGGGATCGCGAAGTTGCGGGCCGACTTCAGCCGCGAGAAGCGGATGAAGAGGTGCTTCTGCTCGTCGGGGGGGATCCCGATCCCGTCGTCGGCGACCCTGAAGACGATGTCGCTGCCCTCCGGGTCCGCCGAGAGCCGCACCGTGCGCCCCCCGAACTTGAGCGAGTTTACGGCGAAGTTCACGATCACCTGTTGGATCCGCGCGGCGTCGCCGAGGATCCGCTCGGGCAGCCCGGCGCCGACCGCAACCTCCATCCGGGCCCCCGTCGAGCGGGCCTCGAGCATCTTCACGACGTTTCCAAGGAGCTCGCTCGGGCTGAACGGCGAGGGCGCGATCCGGTAGGCCCCGGCCTCGATCGACGCGAAATCGAGCACATCCTCGACCAGCGAGGCGAGGAAGTTAGAGCAGCTGCGGATGGTGCCCACGAGCCTCTGCTGCTCGGGCCCCAGGGGCATCTCGGAGAGCGCCAAGGCGGACGCCACGATGCCGCCCATCGGGTTGCGGATCTCGTGGCTCATGCTCGCGACGAACTCCGTCTTCGCGGCGTTCGCCTTCTCGAGTTCCTCGGTGCGGCGGCGCACGACCTCCTCGAGCGCCTCGGCCCTGCGCTTGAGCGCCCTCGTGCGGAAGCGCAGGAGGGTGAGGATCCCGGCCGCGGCGCACAGGGCTAGGGCAATCCGCGCCGGCGCCGTCGCCCACCAGGGCGGGGCGATGCTGAAGTGGAGCAGGGCGGCCTCGCCGGCCTCTCCCGAGTCGGACACGAGCCTCACCCTGAAGTCGTAGCTCCCCTCCCTTAGCCCCGATATGTCGCGCTCGGCCGACTGGGTGGGCTGCGACCACTCCCTCTCGACGCCGCCCAGCATCGTCTGAAAGCCCTCGGACTCGCGCATCCCATAGTCGAAGGAGCTGTATTCGATGTGGATACGCGTCGTCGAGTACGGTAGTGCGCCGGCGACGGGACCCTCGGGTGCGCCGCCCTCCGCCACCACCCAGGCGCGGATGTCCGGCCTGCGCGGCGCCGGGCGCGGAGACAGCGCGGCGGGCCCTGCGCGGATGAGGGATTCGGTCCCGCAGATGAAGAGATCATCGCGGCCCTGGAAGCGGATCACGTGCAGGCCGAGCAGGGATCCGAGGCCGGCAACGCCCTCGACCGACCGCGGCGTCCATCGAACCCCGTCCGTTGTCTCGGTTATCCTCCCGAGCCGCGGGGAATGCCCCCCATCCTCCGGGTATACGGCGGCCCATGCGGCTCCGCTGCTGTCCTGATTGGACACCGCCGAAGGATTTCCCTGCGGCACGCCCGCTATGGGGAGGAACCGGTCCGCCTTGTGGTCGAGAAAAAACGCCGCCCCCCGGGTCAGCACCACGATCGTTGCGCCCGCCCGCGTCACGAACGCGGCGCCGGTGGAGGCGACCGGGCCGTAGCGCGGGCCGGCGGGCTCGGACTTGGTCGAGCCGGGGCCCGCGACGAACAGGCCCTTTGAGGGCGTGCCTATCCAAACCCTGCCCGACGGCTCATCGGCGACCGAGTCGCCGTAGTCGGGGAGTGCGTCGGCGACCACGGTCGAGCCGCCGGTTTCCGGGTCGACGCTGAGGACGCGGTCGAACAGGGAGGCGAGGATCCGCCGGGGCCGCGCAAGGGACGGTGCCGTCCGGAACACGACGTCGTCCAGATTCAGCAGCGGCCTCATGCCCGCGTGGGACCAGAGCCCGAGCCCGTGAAAATGCCCGACGGCAAGCCCCTCGCTCGTCGAGAGCAGGCTGTAGAACCTGCTGCTCGTGGTGCCGAGCGCCATGAACTGGCCCGCGCCGCCCGACTGCGGGTCGGCGCCCAGCCGGAAGAGGCTGCTGTGGGACACGGCGAACACGGCCCCCGAGAATTCGTCAATCGAGCAGCACCCGCCGGGCGGATAGCCGCTCCGCTGTCCGTAGACCGCGGTGTCGGATCCCAACGCGAGACGGACGATCTGCGAGGGGCCGGTCACCCAGAGCGCGCCGTCGCGGTCCACGAAGAGCGAGTAGACCTGGTTTGCCGGAAGGCCCGCCCGCAGGTTGAAAACCCTGCGCACGCCTCCCCCCGGCGTGACGATTGCGACGCCGCCCTGCAGCGTGCCGATAGCAAGGGAGCCGTCATTGAGGCGCGCCACGGACGTCGGGGTGTTCGTGCGGGCGAAATCCGAGGCCTCAGTCTCAAGGGGCGCGCAGGCGCCGCCGCGCAGCGTCTTGAAGCCCTGGGGGTGAGCAGGAGCAGGCCGCTGCCGGTGTCTTGGAGCCAGCGGACTTCCGAGGCTCCGATCACGGAGGCCGGCACGGCAAGCGACGGGCCCCCCTTGCCAAGGGCCAGCAGGCCGAGGGGCGGGTAGTGCACGTAAACCGTGCCGGCCGAACGCGTCGACCAGAGGAGGTTCATGCCCGGATACTCCCATGTCTCGAACCTCTGCCCGTCCCACCGCAGGATCCGCTCGCGGGCGACAAAGACGGCGCGGTCGTCACCCTCCGCGTACACCCTCCAGACGTCGCCGAGATCGGCCGCGCCCGCAGGCATGCGCGGCATCAGGGAATGGTACTCCAGGCGCCCCCGGGCCCCGGGCTCGAACCATCCGACCTGGTTCACGCCGGCCGCCCATATGCGGCCGTTCGGCCCGACGTCCAGGCCCCGGACCAGGTACGTGGCGTCCATCTTCTCGGTGCGCCAGCGGTCCCCGTCGAACGACACGACCGTGTCACACCCGAAGTACATCCTTCCCGTGCGGTCCTGCGCAGCCGACCAGGCCATGGTCGCCACCCCGGTCTCGCGCGCCGTGAACACGCGCATCGGCGGCACGCCCTCCGTCCCGTCCCATGGGCCGGCCGCGGACACCGTCGACGCCGTCGCGCCCCGGGCGGCTACCCAGAGGAGGGCGCAGCCCGCGAGGACGCGGACCGAGGGCTGTGATGCGGAAACGACGCCCGAGATGAAACGCCTTTTCCCTGGGCCGTCATGGATTATTCGTACGCAAAATCATGTACCGCCCGTACCGGCTTCCCGGAAGGTCACGGCCTCACGACGGCGAGCGCGCTCTGAGCCGAGTAGGTCCGGCCGTCGGGATCGGTGGCGCGGACGAAGAGGGTGTGCGGGCCCGGGACGAGGTCCGCAGGGAGCATTCCGCGCCACAGATGGTAGCAGATCGCCGGGTCCGGAAGCCTGGGCCGGCCGGACGGGCGGGCGTCCGAATCCTGCGCAAGGAATTCGGCCGCATAGGCGGGGTCCCACCCGAGGATCCTGCGGATGGGGTTCCACGCACGGTTGTCGACGCGCGCCTCGACGACCCATCCGTCGTGGCCGTTGAAGACATTTGCGTAGAATGAGACGTAGCCCTGCCTGGGCGCCACGGCCAATGGGGCGTGCAAGGCGATCTGGCGGTCGGCAGGCAGCCTTGCCGGGACATAGTCGAGCAAGACCCTGTCCCCCGCGAACTGGAGCACCGCGTATCCGGGCGGCGTGCCGTCCCACATGGTCGCCACGGGAATCCCACCGCGGTCCGGCGGGCCGCCCCAGAACCCGCCGCAGGCCGCGGCGACGTTGTACTCATGGAGCGGCTCCGGACCGCTCCAGCCGTCCGCGGGCCCATGCATCACGTGCCGCTGGTAATGCGTGTGGCCGGACAGCACGAGGACATGCCGGCGGCCGCCGAGCAGGCCGAAGAGCCGCTGCCGGTCGGCCGTCCGGAACGTCTCGGCTCCCGACGGATCCGGAGGAAACAGCGGGATGTGCATCATGAGGACCAGCCACTCGTCGGCCGGTGTCACCGCGAGAAGGTTCCCCAGGAACCGCAGCTGGTCGTCGCGCAGGCCGCCGACGTAGCGCGGACCGCCGAGCGGCCTCACGTCGTCCAGGGCGACAAACAGCGCGGGACCCGCGTGGAAGGCGTAGGTCGACGGGCCGTAGACGGTCTCGAACGGCGCCACCGCGGCGGCCTCATCGGGGGTGCCGAGCGCGAGATCATGGTTGCCCGGGACGCTGTACCACGGGACGCCGATGCGGGCCAGGACGGCGTTCACCGCGTGGAACAGGTCGGGCCGGTCATACACGACGTCGCCGAGCGTGACGCCAAAGGCGACGTCGTCACGCCGGCCGACGCCGTCGACGAGCCCGCGGGAAAGGTAGCCGACCTCGGTGGCGTTGGAGGGCTGCGGATCGGTGAGGACGAGCACCCGAAGGGAGTCCGGCTCGTCCGCCCGGCGCAGCGGAAAATCGGCGGAGGAGCCGGCGGCGGCGTGGAAGAGCGGCAGGTTCTCGGCGTCGACGGGCGGCCGCCATCCCCTCGGCTTCACGACGAAGACCCGCGCGCCCGGCCTGTCGGGGATCCGGTAGGCGCCGTCCGGGCCGGTCAGGACGACGTCGACGCCGTTGGAGATGGCGACGGAGGCGAGGCCCGGCTCGCCGGGGCCGCGGACGCCGTCCCCGTTCCTGTCGTCGAAGACAATCCCGGTCCCGCCCAGGGCGCGCGCAGCGGCGAGGGCGGCCAGCGCGGCCAGCGTCATCAGCCCCGGGAATGTCGCTTTCCGGTTCATCGGTGCCCGGCGACCGCGTGGGGCAGGTAGGGCGCTTCGAGCGCCGCGACCTCGTCGGCGCGCAGCCTTAGCGCCAGGGCCGCGACGGCGTCCTCGATGTGGTGCGGTTTGGACGCCCCCACAATCGGCGCTACGACGCAGGGCCGCTGGCAGAGCCAGGCGAGCGCGACCTGGGCGGGCGGGACGCCCCTTGCCGCCGCCACCTTGTGGACCGCGGCGACGATCGCCCGGTCCGCCTCCGAGAGGCCCGGCCCGTAGAGCATGCGCGCGTAGTCGTCCGTGGAGGCCCGCGCCGTCGCGGCGTCCGGGCCGCGGGCGAGGATGCCGCGCGCGAGCGGGCTCCACGGCAGGAGCCCTACCGACCGGTCCGCGCAGAAGGGCACCATCTCCCGCTCCTCCTCGCGATACAACAGGTTGTAGTGGTTCTGCATCGTGACGAACGGGGTCCAGCCGCGCGCCTCGGCTGCGTGGATCATCTTCGAGAACTGCCAGGCGAACATCGACGACGCGCCGAGGTGGAGCACCTTGCCCGCGCGCACGAGGTCGTTGAGCGCCTCCATCGTCTCCTCGACGGGGGTTTCGGGATCGAACCGGTGGATCTGGTACAGGTCCACATAGTCGGTCCCGAGGCGCCTAAGGCTGTCCTCGAGCGCGTGGCGGATGTGCTTGCGCGAGAGCCCGCGCTGGTTCGGGTCCTCTCCCGTCGCGTGGAAGACCTTCGTGGCGATGACGACGCGGTCGCGGCCCGGGCCGAAGTCCCTGAGCGCCCTGCCGAGAACCTCCTCGCTCGCGCCGAGCGAGTACATGTCCGCCGAGTCGAAGAAGTTGATGCCGACCTCGAGCGCCCGCTTGATGAACGGCCGGCTCTCCTGCTCGTCGAGGACCCACGGCCTCCACTTGCTGGATCCGTAGGTCATCGTGCCCAGGCATATCCGGGACACCTTCAGTCCCGTGCGTCCAAGGTTAACGTAGTCCATGGCGGCCTCCCCCTGCCTATTTCTTCGGCGGCGGCCCGTGGTGGGCCGCGTGCGCGGCGTAGGCCGCCGTGTCGCAGAGCATGGAGTCGATTGTGACCACGAGCGGTTCGATCCTCACCAGGCCGGAGAACACCGCCTTGTCGCCGATCGAGTCCTCGAGGACGAACGCGGGGCGCTGCGTGATCCGGTGCGAGTAGAACTCGGCCGTGCTCGCGTCCACCCTCGTCCTGACGGCCGCCGACTCCGCGCGCGCCCGGAGCTTCTTGGCGGGCACGCCAGAGGCCTTCGACGCGACCGCCACGGCCTCCTCGATGCCGCCGATCTTGCGGCCGTCGATCACGGCGGCCCGCGAAAGCGCGAGCCGGATCTTGTCGTCGTGGAACCCGAAGTCCTTGCCGGCCTCGGCCACCAGGCTCGGGTTCACGAAGCCGTCGCTGCGCCACTCCTCGAACCAGCCCGAATTGAGCATGTACGGCGAGTGCATGACCGTGCCGCCGCTTCGGCGGTAGAACCAGTCGCACTGGCTGCGGGAGACCGGGAAGTCCTCCTGGCGCATGAGCGCGATCCGCCATTCGAATTCGGCACGGCCGTCGTACCGGGCCTTCAAGTCCGCCCACACCGGCTCGACCCAATGGCACCAGGACGACAGGACCTCGAGGTAATAGGTGACTTTCATTCGGGGAAGAGGAACGCGGCGCGGCCCCCGCGTCAAGGGGACTGACCCGGGGCGCAAACACGGCATTGAAATGGGCCCGGCGGGCTGTCTCTCTGTGCCAATGAAGGTCCTTGGCATAGACATCGGCGGATCCGCGATCAAGGGCGCCCCGGTCGACACGTCGACGGGGCGCCTGCTGTCCGACCGGTTCAAGATCGAGACGCCGCTCCTTCTTTCGCCGAGCGAAATGGCCGACGCCGCGGGCATGATCGCAGCGCACTTCAGGTGGAGGGGGCCCGTCGGGATGGGCTTTCCGGGGGTCATCCACGGGGGCACGATCCTGACGTCGGCAAACCTCGACAAGAAGTTCATCGGCTGCGACGCCATCAAGCTCTTCGGCAAGGCGATGGGCCTTGCGGTCGCGCTGGCAAACGCCGCCGCCGCCGCGGGCCTGGCCGAGATGCGTTTCGGCGCCGGCAGGAATTTCAGCGGAAAGGTCCTCATGCTCACGCTGGGGACCGGGGTCGGCTCCGTCCTCTTCTTCCGCGGCTGCCTCTTCCCGTGCGAGCTTGGGCACCTGCAGATGGACGGCAAGGATGCCGAGAGGCGTGTCGCGGCGTCGGTGAAGCACAGGAAGGACCTGTCGTGGAAGGAGTGGGGGACCCGGCTTGGCCGCTACATCGAGACCCTCGAGAACGTCCTCTGGCCGGAGTTGATCATCATCGGCGGCATCAGTGCCAAGCACGGCAAGTTCTTCAAGTACGTGAAGCCGCGGGCGCGGATGGTCCCGGCCGAGTTCCTGAACGAGGCGGGCGTCGTCGGCGCCGCCTTGTGGGCGGAGCGCGAACGCCGGACCAGCCGGGGGCGCGCCCAGGCTGCCGGACGGGGCCCGCGGAACGGACCGGCGCCCCGTCCATCCTCCGGCACACCCGCTCATCAAAGTTTAGTGTAACTATTGGCCTCGGGACGGTGTTGTGTCGTCATGCCGATCGATGGCCAAACTGTAGCCCCGTGCCTGGAGCCCGCCCGGAACGCGGTTGGGCCCATTTTTACGACGATGGGCCGCAATAGAATTCTCCTTTCGGGGGACGCATGTTTCCTCCGCCCTTGCCCGTTGTCAGTTGTGTTGGCGTGGGGAGGCCGGTTCCGGCCTCTCCACGCCGTTTATTCGGGCGTGCGGGGCCCGGCTTGAACGTTTGACCCGGATCCAATTACCCGTGAATGCTACAACCATGACTGCCTCCCTCTCGTCAGGTAACGCCGTGGCCGCCCCGGTTGCCAAGCCGCGCAGAAAATCGAAGCTCAAGTGGTATCTGCTTGGCGCAACGGTGCTTCTGGGTGTGCTCGTCACGATCGCCGTCATCAAGAAGAAGGGCGCGAACGTGGGGATAACCGTGACGACCGAGAAGGCCGTCAAGAAGACGATCGTCCAGGTCGTCACCGCCACGGGCAAGGTCCAGCCCGAGGTCGAGGTGAAGATTTCGCCCGAGGTGTACGGGGAGATCACGGCGCTGCCGTTCCGCGAGGGCGCGGCGGTCAAGAAGGGCGACCTGATCGTCCGGATCAAGCCGGACCTCTACCAGGCGGAGGTCGACCAGCAGGCGGCCGCGGTGGCGGTCGCGCACTCGAACGCGAACACCAGCCAGGTGCAGCTCGAGAAGGCCGAGGCCGACTTCAAGAAGTACAAGGACCTCTACGCCCGGAAGCTCGTCTCGGACTTTGACTACAGCACCTACAAGACGGCCTACGACGCGGCAATGGCCAACCACCAGACCGCGCTGGCCCAGGTCGACGAGGCCGAGGGCATGCTCAACCAGGCCAAGGACTCCCTGTCCAAGACGTCCGTCTTCTCGCCGATGGACGGCACCGTCAGCTCGCGGTCCTCCGAGGTGGGCGAGCGCGTGCAGGCCGCCACCTCGTTCGCCGGAACGGAGATCATGCGCGTGGCGGACCTGAGCAAGATGGAGGTCCGCGTGAAGGTGAACGAGAACGACATCGTGAACGTGAAGGTCGGCAACACGGTCAAGATCAGCATCGACGCCTATCCGGACCGCAAGTTCAGCGGCGTGGTGCGCGAGATCGGCGCCTCGGCGGACAATGCCGGGGCGACCGGGCAGTCGTCCGCGGCCTCCGACCAGGTGACGAACTTCATCGTCAAGATCCGCGTCTCGGACAAAGACGCGTCGCTGCGGCCGGGAATGAGCGCAACGGCCGACATCGAGACCCAGACCGCGAAGGACGTCGTCGCGATCCCGATCCAGAGCGTCACCGTGCGCGCCGAGGGCGGGCTGTCCGCGGACGAGCTCCAGAAGAAGAACGCCAAGGACGCCAAGGAGCGCACCGGCAACGACCAGGACCAGAGCTCGGAGAAGGCGGACGCGATCCGCGACCGCGAGAAGCTCCAGAAGGTCGTCTTCGTCCTCGACGGCGACAAGGTGAAGCTCCGGAAGGTCGAGACCGGCATCGCTGACAACTCGGTCATCGAGGTGAAGTCCGGGATCAAGGTCGGCGACGAGGTGGTCTCCGGGACGTACGCCGCCATCAGCCGCATGCTGAAGGACGGCGCCAAGGTCAAGGTCGAGAAGCCGAAGCCCGAGACCGCCGAGACCAAGTAGGCAGCCGCGCCATGATTCCGCCTCCGGCACCCATTGAGTTGCGCACCGTGCGCCCGGTCGGTCCCCTGGTCATCGCCATCGACGGCGTGACCAAGCTCTACCAGATGGGAGAGGAGACGATCCACGCCCTGCGCGGCGTCTCGCTGAACATCCACAAGAACGAGTATCTCGCCATCATGGGTCCGTCCGGGTCCGGGAAGTCGACCCTGATGAACATGCTGGGCTGCCTGGACACGCCCACCTCCGGCAGGTACGAGTTCAACGGCCAGAGCGTGGCGACGATGGTGGACGACGAGCTGGCCGAGATCCGCAACCGCGAGATCGGGTTCGTGTTCCAGACCTTCAACCTGCTGGCCCGCTCGGACGCCCTGCGCAATGTCGAGCTGCCGCTCATCTATGCGGGGGTCGCCCCGCACGAGCGCCACCGGCGGGCCAAGGAGACCCTCGAGAGCGTGGGCCTTGGCACGCGCATCCACCACAAGCCGAACGAGCTCTCGGGCGGCCAGCGCCAGAGGGTCGCCATCGCGCGGGCGCTCGTGAACCGGCCGTCGATCATCCTGGCCGACGAGCCGACGGGCAACCTGGATTCGAAGACGGGCGTCGAGATCATGGCCCTCTTCGACGACCTCTACGAGCGGGGCAACACCATCATCGTCGTCACCCACGAGGAGTCCATCGCCCGCCACGCCCGCCGGATCATCCGGATCCACGACGGGCTGATCGAGAGCGACGGGCCGGCCGACTGACGGAAGGGGCGCGGCCATGGACAGGATCTTCTACGAGGTCACCGAGTCGGTCCGGATCGCGATGGCGCAGATCCGGGCGAACAAGATGCGCTCTGCGCTCACGGCCCTTGGGGTGATCATCGGGATCGTGGCCGTGACGCTCATGGGGACGGCGATCAACGGCATCGACATAGGGTTCGACCGGAGCATGGCGATGCTCGGCGAGGACATCCTCTACGTGCAGAAATGGCCCTGGCACAACGTCGAGGACTGGTGGAACTACGCGAACCGGCCGCCCTTCCACCCCGAGGACGCCGACGCCCTGAACCGGATCTTTGACGCAACCCCCAACACGCTCCTCGAGGTGGCCCTGCCGGTGGCCGGCCGCGGGTCCACCATCAAGTCGGCCCAGAACCAGGTGTCGGGCGTGTACACCATTGGCACAAACGCGGACTACGGGCGGACCATCACGGCCGACTTCCAGGAGGGCCGGCTCTTCAACGACACCGAGGCCAAGGCGGGCCGCCAGGTGTGCGTGCTGGGGCTCGACGTCGTCGACAAGCTCTTCCCCGGGCGGTCCGCGATGGACCAGGAGGTGCGGATCGAGGGCCAGCCCTTCCGCGTCATCGGCGTCCTCGCGAAGCAGGGGTCGTTCCTCGGCCTCTTCAGCATGGACAACCAGACGATCATCCCGATGAACGCCTTCCGGAAGTTCTTCGACATCCGGTGGGGCGAGGTCGAGCTGCACGTGAAGATGAAGGACAAGCTTCACATGGACGACGCGCAGGAGGAGCTCATCGGGGCGATGCGCCGGGTCCGCGGGCTTTTGCCGGGCCAAAGGGACAACTTCTCGGTCGAGCAGCAGAAGGCGTTCAAGGCGCAGCTTGACCCCATCAAGCAGGGAATCGCGTTCGCCGGGCTCTTCGTCACCGGACTCTCCCTCTTTGTCGGCGCGATCGGGATCATGAACATCACCTTTGTGAGCGTGAGGGAACGTACGAAGGAGATCGGCACCCGAAAGGCGCTTGGCGCCCGCCGGCGCACGATCCTGCTGCAGTTCCTGATCGAGGCCGTCTCGATCTGCTTCGCCGGGGGGATCGTGGGTCTCGGCGTGACCTACATGCTCGGCATCGCCGTCAAGTCCGCCATGCCCTCGTTCCCGCTCGTGTTCTCGTTCGGGCTCGTCTTGACCTCCATCTTCGTGTCGGTCGCCACCGGCATCGTCTCCGGCTTCGTGCCGGCCCTCGGCGCCTCGCGCCTGGATCCCGTCGTTGCCCTCCGCTATGAGTGAGATCCTGAGGATGGCGTTCGGCTCGCTCGGGGTGAATAAGCTCCGGTCGTTCCTCACAATGTCGGGCATCACGATAGGCGTGTTCTCGGTCATCGGGGTCATGACGGCCGTCTCCGCGCTGCGCGGCTCCATTGAGACGGGCCTGAGCTTCCTCGGCTCCAACATGTTTCAGTTTGCCAAGTGGCCGACGGGTATCCAGGTGGACAACGGGAACGACTGGCACAAGTACGCCTCCCGCAGGATCATCAGGCTCAACGAGGCCGAGCGCTACATCGAGCTCATGCGGGGGACGGCCGACGTCATCTGCCTCAAGGCGTTCGAGAACAACAACCCGGTGCAGGCGACCTACGGCGGGCACAAGACGACCCCGGGAGTGACGTTCGGCGGCACGAACGAGTACTTCCTGACCGCGAACCAGTACACGATGGACACCGGCCGCAATTTCACCGGCGCCGACGTCGATCTCGTGCGGCCCGTGGCGATTATCGGGCAGGACATCGTCTCGAAGCTCTATCCCGCCGAGAACCCCCTCGGCAAGATTGTGAAGGCGAACGGGCGCACCTACACCGTGATCGGGACCTTCGCGAAGAAGGGCTCCATGTTCGGCGAGAGCGAGGACCAGGTCATCATGGTGCCGATCACGCGCTTCCTCATGGATTTCGGCGCCGAGAGGTACACCATCAACATTGCGACCCAGGCCCCGACCCAGCTCCTGTACAACCAGACCCTGGACAGGGGGATCGGCGCCATGCGGATCGTCCGCGGGCTGCGGCCCGGCCAGGAGGAGGACTTTGAGGTCTATTCGAACGACTCCCTCATCGCGGCCTTCGCCAAGATAGCCGACGTCATCAGCATGGGGGCGTTCATCATCAGCGCCATCGCGCTCCTTGCGGCGGGAGTCGGCATCATGAACATCATGCTCGTGAGCGTCACCGAGCGGACGCGGGAGATCGGCGTCCGAAAGGCGGTCGGCGCCCGGAAGATCTTCATCCTGGCCCAGTTCCTCATCGAGGCGGTCGTGCTGTCGGTCACGGGCGGCCTCTTCGGAATCCTACTGGGGACCATCGCGGGCGACGGGCTCGCGATGTGGCTGTCGGTTTCGATCGTGTTTCCCTGGGGATGGGCGATCGTCGGCGTCGTCGTGTGCACCGTGATTGGCGTCGCCTTCGGCCTCTATCCGGCGTGGAAGGCTGCGACCTTGGACCCGATCGACGCCCTGCGCTTCGAGTAGCCTCCTTCAGCCCCTGCGGATCTCGGAGCCCGTGAACCGGATCTGGATCCGGTAGACCTTCTTCTGCCGGCATTTGACCGCGCCTGTCTTCAGGTCCACGTGCTCGGGGACCTCGATCCGGTGGATGTCCACGGCGGCGTGGTAGCCGCGCTCGGAGAAGATGTCGATCAGCATGGCCAGCGCGCGCGGGTCGTCGAGCAGCGCGTCCTCGGTGTTCACGAGCGCCGTCCCCGAAATCGCGTGCCGAAGCACGATCGGCATGATCTTGCGCTCGATGAAGGCCGCCACGCTCCCGAAGAGCTCCTCATGCTCGAGCTCATACGAGTCGAGGCGCTTCACGAGGTCCTGCCTGGCGTGGACGACGATCTCGCTCGCGACCGGAATGCCGCGCAGGCGGTCGACCGTCCTCGGGTCCAGCTCCAGGGTGCTCTGGTAGTCGAGCTCCTTCAGGATGTTCTTCTCGACCTCCTGAATCGTCCCCTGGGCGTTGATGAAATGGTAGTGGAAGATCTCCTTCAGTTCCTGGAGGGCGTCCCAGGTCTGCTCCTTGAACACCCTGTACCTTCGCTGCGCTAACGCCTTGTCGAAGTCGGTTGCGCGCTCCTCAAGCAGCTCCCCGATTCCGGTCCGGCGCACCTCCTTGTTGTGCGCGCGCACCTCCTGGCCGCGCCTAAGCTGCCGGGCCACGCTCGTCGCCTCGTCCACAAAGAGAACCATGATGTGGATCGTGGGCTGGCGGAAATGGATCCCGAGCGGGGTCCGGTAGAACTGCCGCCGGAGCGCGTGCATCTTGTCGACCAGGAGCTTGAGGCACTCCACTTGGACCTTGGTCCTCGGGAACCCGTCCAGGATGACGCCGTCCCGGTACTCGGGCCTCAAGAGGCGGTGGAACAGGAGGTCGATGACCTCGCGGTCGCCGACCATGATGCCCGCGTCCTTGAAGCTCCGGGCCTCGGGCGAGTCGAGGAGCGCGCTGATCACGATCGGGCCGTGGGTGAGCCCCCGGGCCTTGGAGATGAACCGGGTGTGCGTGCCCTTGCCGGCGCCCGGCGCGCCGCCCAAGAGGATGATCTCCTTCGGGAAGCGCAGGTGTTCCAGGCCGACATCGGCCTCCAGGCGCTGCCAGACGGCCCCGAAGATGATCTGCGCGTCCTTGATCTCGAGGTCGGTGATGCGCGCCGCCGGCGCCGCAGCCGGGGGATCGGAGGGGGTCTTGGCTGCTTTTGGGGGCATTTCGGGGTTGCGGGACGCTCAGAGCGGGCTTCCCGGCTGGCAAGCTTTCTGTGGGAACCACCTTCGCCCGGTACGGTCAAACTCTCCGTGCCATCTCGGTGGGCTGTAAGCCCGCGGGAGCACTTAGTTGAAGCTGGACCTGGCGGGGTCGCGCAAGCGACCCCGCCTAGGCTTTTTATAGGGCCGGCGCAGGCGCGCCGCCCGGGTGCGACAGGCGGCACTGAACCCGCGCGGGCGAGGCCGCGGCGCACGCGTCGGCCCGCAGCTGTGGCGAATCGACCGACCTACCCCAATGGGGTATTGCCACCTGCGTCCCATTCAATAGCCAAGGAGGATCGCCTAGTCTCCCGAATGAAGGAGAAGCACAGGATCCCTGCCTCACCCGAATGAACAACATCGACGAACTTCAGCGTCTGGCCTCGCCGGCTCCAAAGCCCCAGTCGCTCGCGTGGGATGGTTCAACTCTCTGGATGGGCTCGAGGGAAACCAAGCGCATCTACGGAATCAATCCGCAGACATGGACGGTCGCCTGGGAAGCGACCGCGCCCGGCACTCCGTGGGGCATGACCGCAATGGAAGACGAGCTACGGGTCCTGTGCGGCGAGACGGCGGACGACCATAGGATCATCCGGCGCTGCATCCCGTGGAGGGGGTTTGACGGGAGATTCGGCATTCCGTGCCCGGATGACACCGGCTCCCAGCTCGGCTATGACGGAAACCGGCTGCACGTCAGCCAATGGCATCCCCAGAAGGTGCTCGCACTCGGAGCAGAGGGACAGGTCGAGCGCGTGATCCGTGTCCCGCACGGCATCTGCGGGCAGGTCTTCGTCGACGGCTTCATTTTCCTCATCACGAACGACAACGAGCAGACCGGCGACTATTGGCTTACCCGCGTGGACCCGCGCCCGGCGACTCCACGGATCGAGGACCTTGCACGCATCCCGTTCGCAGCCCGCGCCCTTGCCTTCGACGGCGTGCGATTCTGGAGCAACCACCGTGAAAGAGATCAGATTGTGTCGTTTGCGCGTCCGGGCTGACCGGTTCCAAAACGGGTCCTTTGTTGGACGACCGTTGGCATTCACTTGACTTTATTTAGATCGTTATCTAATTATCTAATTACCTAATTACTCGATGGACCTACTTTTCAAAGCCCTTCAGGATCCTACCCGCCGACGAATACTGGAGATGCTCAAGAAGCGTGACCTAAATGCCGGCGAAATCGCCGAGGCCTTCAAGATGAGTAAGCCGAGCATCTCCTACCATCTCGACCTTCTAAAGCAGGCAAATCTGGTCTCTGCCCGGAGAGACGGTCAGTTCATCGTCTATTCCCTTGAGACTACGGTTCTCGACGAGTCGGTTGGTTGGATCATTAACCTGGTTGAAAAACGAAAGACCAATGCAAACGCTTCGTTGGCTGAAAGAAAACTGGCTTCAAGTAGTCATATTGGGAGTCCCCTTTATCGTAGTCGCAGCGTTTTGGGATAAGTTCCCCGATAGAGTTGTAACCCACTGGGGCGGCGACGGGCAGCCCAACGGATGGATGAGTAAGGCCCCAGGCCTTTTCGGGGCGCCTCTGATCAACGTCGCTGTGGCGCTCTTCACCGGATGGATCCCTCGGCTGGATCCCAGGCTCCGCCGAGACCCCGATGCCAATGAGCGTTCGACCGCTGCAATCGGGGTCATCAGATTGGCTGTTACCGCTCTAATGTCATTTGGGTCGCTGCTTATCGCCGCGACCGGACTTGGCTACTATTTCAATGCCATCAGGATTGGGATCAACGTGCTGCTCCTGTTCTTCGT
The DNA here is from genome assembly GCA_003164715.1 of Opitutaceae bacterium. Taxonomy (GTDB): domain Bacteria; phylum Verrucomicrobiota; class Verrucomicrobiia; order Opitutales; family Opitutaceae; genus Palsa-1447. Next base: position 53,873 of record PLTZ01000048.1, read on the forward strand.
CGTGCTAGGCAATTACATAGGCACGGTGCGGCCAAACTACTTCGTCGGCGTCAGGACGCCGTGGACCCTGGAAAATGACATGGTCTGGCGTGCGACCCATAGGATGATCGGGCGGGTTTGGGTATTCGGCGCACTGGCATTCCTCGCTTTGCAGTTTGCAATCAAACAGTCGCTTGTCATGCCGTGTTTCGTCGCCTTTTTCTTGGTTACAGGGGCTTTGTCGATTCCCTACTCCTGGTGGCGATTCCAATCTTCTGAGTCGGCACATCGCCCACCGAACGCCCCGACCGTCTAGCCGCATTACTTAAGATCGGAACGCTACTTATTAGTGCTCCCGTGTGTCTAAACGGGTGAGTTGCGAAACACCTCCAAGCATTTCGACCGTTTCCTCCAGCTTCTTGAGGGCCGCCGGAAGGAAGGCCTGCATGGTTTGCCGCGCCCAGCCTTCGCCTAGGCTCCCCAGGTTCTGTGCATTGGTTGGGTTTCGCAATTGCCAAGGGATTCCCCTCGGGATTGCTCCGAATTGAGCTGGCCTTCAACGGTTCGCAGGGAACAGTGGCTGCGGACGATATACTGTAGGTGAGATGGACTCATCCTCTAGACCGGCCGAGAGGCCCCATGCGGGCCGCGTCCTGAGCTGGCATAAGATGATCGTATGCATCCTGCTGGCCCTCCTGGCGGTTGCCGGAATCGCGCGAGTGCTGGCGCCCGGGTATATCCACCGCGCGATCAACCGCCGGCTCAGCCATATCCCCGGCTACGCGGGCCACGTGGGCGACGTCGAACTGCAGCTGTGGCGGGGAGCATACCGGATCGACAACATCAATATCGTCAAGAGCAACGGCAAGGTCCGGGAGCCGTTCTTCACCGCAAGGACGGTCGACTTCTCCATCGCGTGGGGGGAGATGTTAAAGAAGAAGTTCGTCAGCAGCATCTATGTGACCGACGGGCGCCTGATATTCCTCCGCGGCCCGACCGACGAGACCAGCCAGCTGACGGCCGATCACCGCTGGCAGGACGTCATCAGCGATGTCTTCCCGATCCACATCACGCATCTCGAGATAAAGGGTGGCGTCATCCGCTTTGTTGACACCACCCGCGAACCGCGCGTCGACATCGGGATCGAGCACATTGACGTTGTTGCGACGGGCCTGCGCAACCGCCCTTCGAGGAGGGCCGAGGTCTTCCCCGCGACGATCGACATTTCAGGGCGGTCGATCGGAAATGGAGAGCTGCGCCTGAACGCGAAATTGGAGCCCCTCGCGGATCAGCCGCATTTCAAGCTCGCCCTTGAGCTGAGGAAGGTCTCCCTGCCGGCGCTGAACGACCTGCTGAGGGCCTATGTCGGCATCGACGTGTCACAGGGGCAGTTCGACGTATTCGGGCAGATGGCCATGCAGAAGGGACATTTTGAGGGATACCTGAAGCCGTTCCTGGACCACGTCGACTTCAGGAACCATGACGATGCGAGCAGGAAGCTTGGTGCGCGCATTCGGAAGGACGCCCTTGTTTCGGTGATCAAGCTATTTAGGAATAATGACACCCAGCAGCTGGCCACCCGCATCCCTTTCTCTGGTGATGCACAGAGCATGGATGTCAGGACGCTGAGGACAATAATGAACGGGCTGCATCACGGCTTCGTGGCGGCATTGCCGCAGAGCTTCGAGGGGACCACGCACCCCGACGCAGCTGAGTCCGAGCTGCCGCCCATGCCCCCCGCAGTTTCCGGGCCGGTTTCCGCAGCGAAGCCGCAGCCCTGAGGGACCCTGTCCTCAGGCGCCGACGCGCCACCTCGGGCGTTGCCGTCGGTGTTCGGACCGTTGGCTGGCAGCTCCCGCTGTTTCCAAAGGCCCCTCTCCAATCAGCAACGGGGCGCTTCCGTCCGCGCTCTTGCGAGAAGCAGACCTGTTCCCAAACGGGTCCTTTTTGAGACGGGTGGCGGACACCCGGTTTCGGTCCGATTTTGGTTTCACTTCGTCTTGCTGCTATGAAACCCGAACGATAGACTCGTCGGACGTAGAGGGCCGGTCTAAGCAATCCCGCTAACGAACATGGTCGCTCGCCAAATTCTTCAAGTGCCGGTGTGGCTGCTTGCCGGCTACGGCGCGCTATTGAATGCCCAGCCGCCTGCAGCCCCATCCATGGATAAAGTCGTGGGTATAACGGCCGTGTGTTCAAGGGTGAGCAAGGACTACGTCCGCACGAAACTGCCTGACGGTTCGTTCCAACCCGAGGAATACGCCCTTGGGAAGGGTGGGCGGCTCGATGGATCCTTTCGTGATCCCTCTTTCGACAACTCGAGATTCATCGACATTGCGCGGGCCGTCACGGGTCCGTTGGCGGCGCAGAATTATCGTCCAGCAAAGAAGCCAGATACGGAGAAGCTGCTCATCATGGTCTACTGGGGAACCACGATTGTGCCCGATCCGATGTCAATGTCGCCGGCCTGGACGGGCCTTAACAACGAGATTGGTCCTAAGACCGATGTGCAGCAGCTAGGGCAACTCTACACGGATGACATCATGCGCAACCAGATTGACAAAAAGAACGCGATGGTGCTGGGCTACGATTCTGATGGGTCGGCTGGGAGCGACGGGATATCGGCGGCCTTACATAGAGGCGAATTGCGGGCAGAGCTCGAAGACAGCAGATATTATGTCGTTCTGCTCGCGTTCGATTTCCAGGCTTTTCGCACTGAGAAAAAGCACAAATTGCTCTGGGAGACGCGCTTCAGCATCCAGGAAGCCAGAAATCTCTTCGACAAGGCGTTGCCGGTGATGACGCAATATGCTTCGGCGTACTTCGGACAGGATAGCCACGGGTTGGTGAGGACGAAAGTCCCGGAGGGGAAAGTATTGATTGGCGAGCCGAGATCGCTTGGCGAAGTCGAGGCACCTCAGAAATAGGCGGCTGCCTTCCCGACACGCATAGACCCTGACGCGCACGGTCCGGAAATGGGTGGGTTTTCGAACTCTGAAGGAGAGCAATAACGTTCGTGCGATCTTCCGCATAGCAAAACAATCTGCTTCAGGGAATCACCACAACCTCGGCCGTGATTGCCGCCTATCTCAGGAGCCAATAAGCGATGGCAGCGCCAAGCCGCTGAACTGATCCTTGGTGCTACTTGAGACAATTCTCTTTTGCCCGTATATCCAGGAAATCCCTTGATCTGCTGTTCGATTGTCGACGGGATGAGCTACGTCCATCTGGTTCGCACTGCATGAAAGGCCGCAACGTCCCCAATCTAGGCGAGGGCCGGGCCGCAACCCTCCCTATGCCAACCCACCCACTATGAGCTATCAAAGCACATCTCTTGCCCGTAGCAGACTGACCCTGACTGTGGCGCTTGTCCTCCTCGTGTCCCTCTGCGCCTGCGCAAGAAAGGCGGAGACCACGGAACGCGTCGCGCCTGGACCCGCGGCGGTCCCTCTCGTAAAGGGCGATGAAAAGAGCCGGCATTTCGACGCGGTGAACGCACATATTGAGCTTGGGGGCACTATGTACGGGTATGTGGACATCGACGGCGACATGCTCGAGCTGGCGGGGTCCGTTCAGCGTGTGGTGGCGCAGCTCGCCAAGGTGCAGCCGCAACTTTCCATGTTCGCGAAGCAGGACTTCAAGGTCCTGATGATGGACCTTGGGCTCGATGATATTAAGGCGGTTGGACTCAGCTCGGTGCATCAGGCGGGCGGGACCTACAGGAATCGGGCGTTTCTCTACACTCCGAAGGGGCGCCACGGTCTATTCGCAATCTTTGGCGGGAAGCCCGGCGGGTTTGTGGGTACCCGGCTTGCACCGAAGGACGTGGACGTTTTCGCCGAGCATGAATTCGACATCGATGCGGTCTACCAGACGGTAAAGGCGCTGATCACCAAGGTGAACGGGCCCGATGCAGGGGATGCCTTCGAGAAGATGGTGAAGAAGGCCGGATCAGGCGCCCATTTCTCGCTGCTCGACCTGCTTGAGGGGCTGAACGGCCGAGCGACGTTCATCGTGCGGCTGGATCCGGTGAAAAACGTTTCTCTCCCGGGCCCAAAGCCTGTGAAGATCCCTGCCTTCTCGGTCTTGGTCCGAGTTGATGGTGTCGGGTCCGCGATCGAGACCACTCTGGCGGCTAACGCCGCCGCGTTCGTGCCTTCCCAGGAAGGATCGCTCCACCTCTACACGGCCAAGGACGCTTCGCCCCTGGAGGGTATCAAGCTCGTGCTGGCCGTCGACGGGAAGGCCCTGTATGCGGCAACGTCCCCGGAGTTCCTTCACGAATGCTTGGGCCGCACCGACGGACTGGACAAGAACCCGGACTTTGTCTCGGCGCTCGCAGAACTCGGGCCGGATGGAAACGGCATAACATGGGTTTCTCCTCGATTCTTTTCCCGGATTAAGGCGCTTCCTGACATAAACCAGGAGGTTTCGCCAGAGGCACGCGGCTTCATCGACATCTACGCGGCCAACCTCCCGACGGTAAGCTCCCCCCTGCTTTCGGTCCGCACGAACCTGCCCGACGGCATCCTGATCCGGTCGACCTGGAATCGTTCGCTCAAGGCGGACGTCGCCATGCTCACGATCTATAATCCGCTTACGGTTGGCCTCGTGGCTGCGATGGCGATCCCCGCTTTCCAGAAGGTGCGGGCCAATTCCCAGGCAATGGCGATCATGAACAACCTGCGCATGCTCTCGGCAGCTGCAGACCAACACTACCTCGAGAAAGGGGTGAATACCGCGACCTATGAAGACCTGGTTGGGCCCGGCAAGTACGTCAAAGCGGTCGTGTCGGTCGCCGGCGAAGACTACCGGCAGGTCGTGTTTGCCCAGGGGCGGCGGCTCACAGTTCACCTGCCGGATGGCCGGGTGTTCAATTACCCGGCGGATCCATCTCAGACCTGGAACCCGCGCAATGCGATGGGAGTCCCGGTTACGAGCGACGACGTCCACAAACGGATGAGCGTGGTCAATAACCTAAAGGCCCTGGAAAGGGCTGCTACCCATTTCTACGAGGCCAAAGGTGCAACGACTACGACCTTCAGCGAGGTCATGAGCGAGCCGATCCACCCTGATATAACCTCCATCATGGGTGAGGATTACCGATCGGTGGTACTGGAAAAGGGTACTCCCGTTCAGGTACAGCTTCCCGACGGTCGCGTCGTGCGGGCCTCGGCGGCGACCTATGGCCCCGAACGGCTCGTTAGCAAAGGTGCCCAAGAAGGTCCGGTCGTGCCCGGTAACCCATCGCCCCTCCAAGTTCAGCAGTATGTGAACCCAAGCGATGCGGCGATCATGGAGAACCTGCGGAAACTGAACGACGCCGCGAATGCGTATTATGACGCCAACGGCACCACCTCCGTGACCCTCGAGAATCTTGTTGGGCCCGGGACCATGATTCCTGAATTGGTTCCGGTGGCCGGAGAGAATTACCGCTCGGTTCTCTTCATGAAGGGTCATCCGCTTCGCCTCTTCCTTAAGGACGGCCGGACGTTAATCTATCCGCCCTCGAACCCGGTCCATCCCTGATGCGAGCATCGGTGCATGGAGCATTGGACCTGTAAGCCGAAGCCTCGGTTCGCTGCGCTCCGATCGAATACGGTCAATGCCCTATCCCCGTTCACGCACCTCCCATTCCAATAATCTATCGTCGTCCTCTTTGTGGGGAAAAGTACTTGGCATTGTTCCTGAATGGGTGGTTTTTTGGACACTCAGCAAGGAATGAAGCAAGTTTAGCTTGCCGTGGAGGAGGCGTTCGATGTGACCACTCAGGGAACTTCGTACACTTCCACCAAGGCCACTCCACCGTCACCGGCGGCCCCGGAGACCTGGGCCGTGTAAGCGCCGGGCGGAAGTGTGATGAGAATTGCCGAATCCATGCTGGACGGATTATTCCATGGAAACGCGCTCACGGACGCGGCGGTGCTGGAAATCTGGGCGCTGCCGCCCCAGCCGCTGTTACTTGCAAGCTGTTGTGAGCCGTCGAAAAGCTGCAACTGGGGGTCGGATAGCGTGCCCGCGAGGCCAAACGTGTTGGCAAGGGCCGGCCCCGAGGCGCGGATCAGCACGGTTCGCGAAGTGGAGCCGCCGATGACAAAACCGGCGATTAGTACGGAGCTGCCGGTGCCGACTTGGGCGCGGTCGGAGATGTTGACGAGCCGCGGCATCCCGGGGGTGTATGTTCCCATCGGAGTGACGTCGTAGACCTCGGCCAGGGCCATCCCGGTGTCGCCGGACTGACCGGCGGCTACGACAGTATAGGCCCCCCGGCCAAGACTGGTCAGAAGCGCGGAGTCTGGGCTCGACGGGCTGGTCCACGGGAAGGCTCCGGCCGCATTCGCGGCGGCGGTGATCAGCGCATTTCCCGCCCAGCCTTGGTTGGCTCCCAGCACGGTGGAGCCCTTGTAAAGCTTAAGCGTTGGGTCGGGCAGGGTGCCAGTGAGGCCAAAGGAGGCAGTGAGAGCTGGACCTGAGACGCGGGCCAGGATTGGTTCGGATCCCTCCGTGCCGCCGCCGCCAATGACAAAACCGGAGATAAGGACGTTGTTGCCCGATCCAACCGGGGCCCGACACGAGCTGTTGATGAGCCGCCCGGTGTCATCGGTAGCATCTACCGTCAGCGTCGTTGGCAGGGAGCCGAACGATCCAACGCCATTGGCAAAAAGGCAAACGTAGCTGCCTGCCCTGGTGGCACTTCCTGT
>PLTZ01000001.1 GCA_003164715.1 Opitutaceae bacterium
TGTCCCCACTTCATGGTGGAGAGCCGAAAATTGGTGGACCCGATCAGGTTCGAACTGACGACCTCCTCAATGCCATTGAGGCGCTCTTCCAACTGAGCTACGAGCCCATTCGCGTGTGCGAGGATAAGAAAAATCGGTCTTTCCGGGCGGAAGGCAAGGAGTTTTTGGGTACCGAGGAGGGCACTCGGCCGAGCGTCAGCCATTGATCACGGGTGGCTCTTCGGCAGGCGGGGTCGCCAAATGCTGAAGCAGGGCCTCGCGCCAATGAGCCTCCTCCAACTCCCGGCGCAAGACCGCGCGGTATTCCGCCTCACCGGCCAGGTAAATGAAGATGAAGATCGCAACGACCAGATACCTGCCCCTGTAGAGCTCCCAGATGATCGCGGGAACCATGATGACCTTCGCGACAGTGACGGCCCAGTAAGTGGCCCGGAGATAGGGCAGGCGCATCGCGAGGATGGAGCGAAGGATCCGGCCCCCGTCCATCGGGAACGCGGGGAGCAGGTTAAAGATGCCCATCCAGATGTTCCAGACGAGGAGCGTCGTGCCGAGGTCAAGGATGGAGCCGCTCGCCGCATCCGTATTCCCTCGGCCCGGCAGGTCGATCACGCACCACAGGAGCGCCGCGATCGCAAAGTTGACCGCCGGGCCCGCGATGGTGATCAGGAACTCCTGGCTGGGCAGCCGGGGAATCCGGTCAAACTCGGCCATGCCGCCGATCGGCATCAGGAGTATCCGCCTCACGTGGACACCAAACCGCATGGCGGTGAGCGAATGCCCCAGCTCGTGGAGGACGACGCACGTGAAGAAGGCCAGGAAGGTCGCCGCGCTCCACCAAAGCCCCGTCATGCCGGCCTCCTGCCAGCCCTCCTCGCATACGTAGGCCAGCATCAGCAGGAAGCTGAAGTGCAGGGATATTCTGATTCCCCGTATACGGAACAAGTTGATTGACCAGCCAAGCATGGCGTCTAATGAAGCCGGGTTACGCGAAATCGCGAGCCGAACCTTGGACACCCACATCAAAGCACCCACCATCCTCGTCATCGACGACGACGCCGAGATCCGCTACTCGCTCTCGCGCGTGCTCTCGTCGCGCGGCTACCAGGTGTCGGAGGCCCCCAGCGGCGAGCAGGGCGTGGCCATGGTCAAGAAGGGTCCCTTCCCCGACCTCATCTACCTGGACATCCGCATGACCGGGATGAGCGGCCTGGAGGCGCTCCAGCACATCCGCTCCGCCAACCCGAAGCAGCTCGTGATCCTGATGACTGCGTTCGGGACCGCGCAGACGGCCATCGAGGCGATGAAGTTCGGGGCGCTCGACTACGTCATGAAGCCCTTCGACCCCCAGAAGGTGCTGGCCCTGGCCGAGAACGCGCTCAAGACCCATGCCGACCTACGGGCCGTCGGCGAGTACAAGCCGGTCATCAACACCGAGGACTACAAGGAGGGGATCGTGGGGTCCTCGCCCGTGATGCAGGAGGTCTTCAAGGTGATCGGCCAGGTCACGGCAAGCGACGTGACCGTCATGATCACCGGGGAGAGCGGGACCGGCAAGGAGCTCGTGGCCCGCTCCATCTGGAAGCACAGCCACAGGGCCGCAAAGGCCTTCATTGCGGTCAACTGCGCGGCGATCCCCGAGAACCTGATCGAGAGCGAGCTCTTCGGGCACGAGAAGGGCTCGTTCACGGGCGCCACAGGCCAGAGGATCGGAAAATTCGAGCTCTGCGACGGGGGCACCATCTTCCTGGACGAGATCGGCGACATGGCGCTCGCCACCCAGACGAAGATCCTGCGCGTCCTGCAGCAGGGGGACATCCAGCGGGTCGGGGGGACCGAGACGATCAAGGTCGACGTGCGGATCATCGCGGCGACGAACAAGGACCTTGAGGCGATCGTCAAGTCCAAGGCGTTCCGGGAGGACCTCTACTACCGCCTGAACGTCGTGAGGATTCGGATGCCCCCGCTTCGCGAGCGCACCGAGGACATCCCGCAGATCGTCGATTTCTGCGTCCAGAACCTGGTGAAGCAGAAGAAGGCGCGCACGTCCAGGGTCTCCCCGGAGGCGATGGCCGTTCTGACGCGTCACGTCTGGCCGGGGAACGTGCGCGAGCTGGAGAACGTCGTGTACCGGAGCGCCGTCGTGGCCCAGGGCGACGCGATCCTCGTTAAGGACCTGCCGCCCGAGATCCGCGGGTCGTCCGGCGAGTCCGCGCCGCCCCTTGCGCTCACCGTGGACTCGGCCCTCGATTACCTTGCCGACCAGCTCAAGTCCTCCGAGGAGCCGATCCTGGCCCACTTCGAGCGCGAGATCGCCCGGAGGGTCGTCAAGGCGCTCGGGGGCGACGAGGCGGCGGCCGCGAAGCGGCTCGGCCTAACGAAAGCGGCGCTCAAAAAGCGGCTCTAGCGTCCTCCGAACCCGTTCGGGTGGGTGCGGTGCCAGTTCCAGGCCGTGGCGACGATCGAGTCGATGTCGGGAAACTTGACCTTCCAGCCGAGCTCCCGCTTCGCCTTGGCCGAGTCGGCGTAGAGCGCCGGGGGGTCGCCGGGACGCCTGGGGCTCTCGACCACCTTCACCTTCCTGCCCGTCGCCTTCTCGACGGCATGGATCACCTCCCGGTTGGAGGAGGGTGTCCCGGTCCCCAGGTTGTAGAAGTGAGCGGCGCCGGGCTCGGCCAGCTTGTCGAACACGGCAATGTGGGCGCGGTTCAGGTCGTCAACGTGGACGTAGTCGCGCAGGCAGGTGCCGTCCGGGGTGGGGTAGTCTGTTCCGAACAGCTGGAGCGAGGGGCGCTTGCCGACGGCCGCGTCGATCGCCAGCGGGATCAGGTGCGTCTCCGGGTCGTGGTCCTCGCCGATCGAGCCGTCCTCGGAGGCGCCGGCCGCGTTGAAGTAGCGGAACACCGCGAAGGAGAGCTTGCCGGCGCGGGCCAGCGCCTTCAGGGCGTTCTCGATGTCGAGCTTCGTCTGGCCGTAAGGGTTGATCGGGGCCTGGGGGAGCGTCTCCGGCATCGGGAGGGTGTCGGGAATCCCGAACGTGGCGCAGGTCGAGGAGAACACGAACTTGCGGACCCCGGACCCGAGCATCGCGCTCAGCAGATGGAGCGTCGCCGCCGAGTTGTTCAGGTAATACTTGAGCGGATCGGTGACCGACTCGCCGACGTAGCAGAAGGCCGCAAAATGCATGACGACGTCGATCTTTTCGCGCGCGAGGATGTCCGCGACCAGGCGCTCGTCGCCGAGGTCGCCCGTGTGCAGGGGAACCCCGACCGCGACCGCGCCCCGGTGCCCGTAGACGAGGCTGTCGAGAACGACCGGCCTGTGGCCGGCGGCGGAGAGCTGCCGCACGCAATGGCTTCCGATGTATCCCGCGCCCCCGACGACAAGTACGTTCATTGAGAGGAAGGTTTTATTGCGTTCCGACGGTTGTTGGCTAGCGATTTCCTCCTTGCGCAGCAAATGATCCTCCCGCGAATCGTCATCACAGGCGTCGGCCTGACCGCCCCAAACGGCAACTCCCTCATGGAGTTCCGGCGCAACCTGCTGGCCGGAGTGGCCGGAATTGAGTGGCTGGAGGTGCGCTACATGGGCCGGCTGCTGGCCGGCGTATGCCACTTTGACCCCCTTAGGCACCAGAAGAGGAAGGAGGTGCGGGTCGGGACCCGCGCGGGCAGCATCAGCATCTGGTGCGCCCGAGAGGCCCTGGCGGACAGTGGCATCGGCTTCGACGCCTTCCCGAAGGACCGCGTGGGCATCTACATCGGCTGCACCGAGCACGGCAACGTCGAGACGGAGAACGAGATCTTCGCCATTTCCAAGTTCGGCTACGACACCAAGTACTGGTCCCACTACCACAACCCCCGCACGGTCGCCAACAACCCTGCGGGCGAGGCGTCGCTGAACCTCGGCGTCACGGGGCCCGCCTACACGATCGGGGCCGCGTGCGCCGCGGGCAACATGGGCCTCATCCACGCCTCGCAGATGCTCCGGCTGGGCGAGGTCGACCTTGCTGTCTGCGGCGGGGTGAGCGAGAGCATCCACACCTTCGGGATCTTCGCCGGCTTCAAGTCCCAGGGGGCTCTCGCCACGAACGACGTCCCCGCGAAGGCCTCGCGGCCGTTCGACAAGGCCCGCAACGGGATCGTGGTCTCCGAGGGCGGCTGCCTCTACACGCTTGAACGGCTGGACGACGCGCTCGCCCGGGGGGCGCGCATCTACGGGGAGATCGCCGGCTACGGGGTCAACAGCGACGCGAGCGACTACGTCCTTCCCAACCCCGCCCGCCAGGCCGAGTGCGTGCGCAAGTCGATCGCCCACGCGGGCCTGACGCCCCCCGACATCCACATCGTCAATACCCACGCGACGGCCACGCCGCTCGGCGACATCCAGGAATGCGAGGCCATCCGGGCCGTCTTCGGCACCGGGTGCCCGGACACCTACATCAACAACACGAAGAGCTTCATCGGCCACTGCATGGGCGCCGCCGGCGCCCTCGAGCTCGCGGGCAACCTTCCGTCCTTCGACGACCTGACCGTGCACCCGACCATCAACGTCGACGACCTGGACCCGGCGTGCGCGCTGCCGGGCCTGGTTTTCAACACCCCTGTCAAGGCCGCCAGGGTCGACACGATCCTCAACAACTCCTTCGGGATGCTGGGCATAAATTCCACGTTGATTGTGAAGCGATTCGTGACATAAAGGACCGCGCCGACTCACACATGACCAACGACGAATGCAAGAAGGTGGTGCTCGACATCATCGCCGACATCGCCCCCGACGAGGACCTATCGAATGTGAAGCCCGACGTGCGCCTGCGCGACCAGCTCCAGCTCGATAGCATGGACTTTCTGGACATCGTCATGGAGCTGCGCAAGCGCCACGGGATCGAGGTGCCGGAGGCCGACTACATCCGCCTGGCGAGCCTCGACAGCAGCGCCGAGTACCTGACGCCGAAGTTCAACGCGCTCGCTGCGAAGAGTTGAGCCGAGTCTCGTGTCGTGGGCCGAGGTGGGGCGCCTTAATTCGCCGATTCCGCGGTCCGGCTGGCGGGTTGAAAGGGACGGCCGGGAGTTCGTCTATGCCGAGCAGATGCTGGGCCGGGCGCCCGCCAAGGTCCGGCTGCGCATCTCGCAGGCCAAGCAATTTGCCGAGAAGATCGGCATGCCTGTCCAATTCTTCAGCGGCGTCCTCGACTACCTGAAGTGAAGGCGGCTCGGCCATGGCCGCGCAAGGGCGCGGTGGCCAGTGGGAGCTTGCGCCCACCCGGCGCCGATTCAAATCTCTCGGCCCTAAAGCCGCCGCCGTAGGCCTCGCACGGTGGCCGACCCAAGCGACCCGCCGACCCAAGCCACACTCCCTCCGCGTCATGCTCCGCCCCCCGTCCCCGAAGTACGATGTCGCCATCATCGGAGCCGGGCTCTCCGGCCTGGCGGCGGGGATTAGGCTGGCGCACTTCGGAAAGCGCGTATGCATCTTCGAGCGCCACAACGCCGTGGGCGGACTGAACGGCTTCTACAGCCTGGACGGGCGCAAGTACGACGTCGGACTGCATGCCGTCACCAACTTCGTCCCGCAAGGAGTCAGGGGGACGCCTCTCGGCAAGATCCTGCGCCAGCTGCGGATCGAGCGGGAGCAGTTTGCGCTTTGCCCCCAGAAGGGCTCGCGGGTCGCCTTCGGGCCCCGCGGGGAGTGCGTGCTCAGATTCAGCAACGACTTCGCGCTTCTCGAGTCGGAGGTCGTGTCGAGGTTCCCGGCGCAGGCCGACGGGTTCCGCAGGATAGCCCGGTTCGTGCGCGAGGCCCCCCTCATGGGCGCCGGTTCGGGCGCCTCGGCCCGCGGGTACATCCGGGAGGCGGTCTCCGACCCGCTGCTTGAGGACATGCTGCTGTGCGCCCTCATGTTCTACGGAAGCGCCCGGGAGGACGACATGGACCTGGACCAGTTCACGATCATGTTCCGGGCCCTCTTTCTCGAGGGCTTCGCCCGCCCCTTTGAGGGCGTGCGCGTCATGATGCGCGTCCTTCTGGCAAAATACCGCGAAGCGGGCGGCGAGCGCCGGATGAAATGCGGCGTCAGGCGGATCGTCGCCCAGGCGGGCCGGGCGGCGGCGCTCGTCCTCGACTCCGGCGAGGAGATCACCGCGAGCCACGTCCTCTCCTCGATCGGCGCCGCGGAGACGGCGGCCCTGCTGGGCGAGCCGCCGCAGCCCGGGCGGACGCTCGGCTACGTCGAGACCATCTCGGTGCTGGACCGCCCGCCCTCGGCGCTCGGCTGGGGCGACGACACGATCGTGTTCTTCAACGACTCCGAGCGCTTCAGCTACCGCAACCCGGCCGAGCAGGTCGACCCCCGAAGCGGGGTCATCTGCTTCCCAAACAACTTCGACTACGGAGCGGGCCGGGAGCTCCCGGAGGGTTTCTTCCGGGTCACCTGCCTCGCCAACTACGACCGCTGGGCCCGCCTTCCCGAGGAGCGCTACCGGGCCGACAAGACCCGCTGGTTCGGGGAGATCCAGGAGTCGGCCAAGCGGTTCCTCCCCGCGCTTGCCCCCGGGGACGCCCTCGAGCGGGCGATCGTCGCCCGGGACATGTTCACGCCGACGACGGTCGAGCGGTACACCGGTCATTTTCGCGGCGCGATCTACGGAGCGGCGGTGAAGGCCAGGGACGGGCGCACCGCGCTGTCCAACCTCTACCTCTGCGGCACCGACCAGGGAATGCTCGGGATCGTGGGCTCCATGCTGAGCGGCATCTCCATGGCCAACGGGCACATACTGAAGGCCCCGGCCCCGGAGCCCTGACCGCCCCGAAACCAGTTGCCGACCTCCGGGCCGCTGCTCCACCATTGATCCTCCATGGCTTATGACTGGCTAAAAGGGGTCGCCGACGAGTATGACGTGATCGTCATCGGAAGCGGCCTGGGCGGGCTCACCGGCGCCAACGTGCTCGCGAAGGCCGGCCACCGGGTGCTGCTCCTCGAGCACCACTACCAGTACGGCGGCCTGGCGACCTGGTTCACCCGGAAGGGGGGCCACATCTTCGACATCTCGCTGCACGGCTTCCCCGTCGGGATGATCAAGTCCTGCCGCAAGTACTGGACCCGCGAGATCGCCGACTCGATCGTCCAGCTCAAGGACATCCGCTTCGTGAACCCGCAGATGGACGTCTGGACCACCTTCACCCGAGAAGACTACACCCGCGTGCTGGTCGAGAAGTTCGGGCTCGCCCGCGAGCACGTCGAGCGGTTCTACGAGCACCTGCGCGGCATGAACTTCTACGACAACAACCCCGAGACGACCGGCGAGATGCTGGAGCGGTTCTTCCCGGGCCGCAGCGACGTGAAGCGCCTCCTCATGGAGCCGATCGCCTACGCCAACGGCTCGACGCTCGACGACCCGGCGATCACCTACGGGATCGTCTTCTCCAACTTCATGGGATCGGGCGTGTACACGTTCCGCGGCGGCTCCGACCTCTTGATCGAGAAGATGACGGCCGAGCTGAGGCGCAACGGGGTCGAGCTTCGCAAGAGGGTCCTCGTCGAGCGGGTCCTCGTCGAGGAGCGGGGCGGCGCCCGGTATGCGTGCGGGATCGTCGCCAAGGGCGGCCGGGTCGTCCGCGCCAAGGCGGTCCTCTCCAACGCCAACATCAAGAACACGATCTTCCGGCTGGCGGGCGCCGAGAACTTCACGCCGGAGTACGCCGCTGCCGCCCAGGCCGTCCGCATCAACTCGAGCTCGTGCCAGGTGTACCTGGGCATACGCAAGGGCGAGACGATCCCCCACATCGGGGACCTGGTCTTCACGTCGGCCAGCCCCTCGTTCAGCAGCGGGGAGCTCACGGACCTGCGGACGACAAGCCGGACGTTCTCGGTGTACTACCCGGAAACGCGTCCGGGGCTCGGGAGGTACACGATCGTGGCGTCCCTCAACGGGCTCTACTCCGACTGGAGCCGCCTTTCGGAGGCCGAGTACGCGGCCGAGAAGGAGCGCCTGATCGAGGAGTCCCTCGCGGCCCTGGAGAAGTTCATCCCCGGGGTCCGCGGGCTCATCGACTGGAAGGAGGCCGCGACGCCGCGCACGATCGAGCGCTACACCACCCACTTCGGCGGCACGTCATTCGGGACCAAGTTCGAGGGGCTCAAGGTCTCCATGGACCTGCCCGACCAGCTCCCCGGCCTCTACCACGCGGGCTCGGTCGGAATCATCATGTCGGGGTGGCTCGGGACCATCAACTACGGGGTCATCACCGCCAACAAGGTGGACCGCTACGTGTGCGCCCAGAAGCAGGGGAGGGCGGCATGAGCTTCGCGTCAGCGGAGGTCCTCAGGCGGATCCCCCACCGCCCCCCGTTCCTCTTCGTCGACGAGATCGTCTCCGAGGCGCCCGACTGCCTGGTGGCACGGCGCTCGTGGCGCAAGGAGGAGGACTTCTACGGCGGGCACTATCCAGGCGCCCCGATCACTCCGGGAGTCCTCCTGTGCGAGGCCGTGTTCCAGGCGGGCGCCCTCTACCTGGCGGGCGCCGCCGCCGGCGACGCCCCGAAGGGCGTCCCCCTCCTCGTGAAGATCTCCAATGTGCGCTTCCGCAACCCCGTCTACCCGGGCGACACGGTCGCGATCGAGGTCAGGCGCAAGGAGACCGTGGGCGGGTTCTACATCATGGCGGGCACGATGAAGCGCGGGGACACCCGCATCCTGGCGGTCGAGTTCTCGGTCGCCTGGAGAAATCCGGAGGCCCCGAGATGAGCTTCCTGGGACTCGAGGGGAAGGTCTTCGTGGTCTTCGGCGTCGCGAACAAGCGCAGCGTCGCCTGGGCGATCGCTCGCTCGCTCGAGGACGAGGGCGCCCGGGTCCTCTACAGCGTTCGCTCTGAGGAGAGGCGCCGGTCGCTCCGGGCGCTGCTGGGCGACCGCCCGGCCTTCGTGTGCGACGTCGAGCGCGAGGGCGAGGTGGAGCGCCTCGCCGCGGAGGTCGCCGCGTCCGCCAAGGCCCCCGTCGCCGGGATCGTGCACTCCATCGCCTTCGCGAACTACGCGGGGGGCCTCAAACCCTTCCACGAGACCAAGCGGGGGGACTTCCTGCAGGCGGCCGCCGTCTCGTCGTTCTCGCTGGTCGAGATCGCGCGCGCCTTCGCCCCCCACCTGGCCCGCGACGCGTCCGTCGTGACGATCGGGATCTCATCCCTCCTGGTCACCCCGGACAACTACGGCTACATGGGCCCCATCAAGGCGGCGCTCGAGTCGACGGCGCGCTTCCTTGCCAAGTCCTTCAGCGCGCAATCCGAGGTCCGGTTCAATGTCGTGGGGTCCGGCCCGCTGAAAACCAGCGCCTCGGCCGGCATCCCGGGCTACCTCGAGAGCTACCTGTTCGCGGAGAAGCTGACCTTCAGGAGGCGAAACCTCGAGACCCAGGAGGTCGCCAACGCCGCCCTCTTCCTCTTGAGCGGGCGCAGCAGCGGGATCAACGGGGCGACCCTCGTGGTCGATGCGGGCCTCGGGTGCAACATGTTCGACAAGGACGTGATCAGGCTGGCCATGAGGCCGGGCCGCTAGGTGCGGGCCGCCCCCGGGGATCCATGCGCTTCACGAACGTCTGCCTGGAGTCGATCGCGGTCGTCCTGCCGGGCGAGACATGGACCTCCGCGCAGATTGAGGAGCGCCTCAGGCCCCTCTACGAGCGCCTGCGCCTGCCGTTCGGGCGCCTGGAGCTGATGACCGGGATCCGTGAGCGGCGGATGTGGCCGGACGGAACGCTGCCCTCGGAGGCGAGCGCCGCGGCCGGCCGCGCCGTCCTCGGCGTGTCCTCCCTCAGACGCGAGCAGATCGGGCTCTTCATCCACGCGGCCGTCTCTCGCGACATGCTGGAGCCGGCGTCGGCCTCCTTCGCGCACCACAAGATCGGGCTTGCGGCCTCGACCCAGGTGTTCGACCTGTCGAACGCCTGCCTCGGGTTCCTCAACTCGATCGTGGTCGCCGGGGCCATGATCGAGAGCGGCCAGATCCGGTCGGCCTTGATCGCCGCGGGCGAGAACGGGCGGCCGCTCGTCGAGGAGACGATCAGGACCCTCCTTGCCGGCTCGCTCGACCGCAATGCCATCAAGCCATTCTTCGCCAACCTCACGATCGGATGCGGCGCCGTCGCCGCGGTCGTCTGCCACCGCGACCTGGTCAGGGGCCGGGCGCGCAGGATACTCGGGGGCGTGTGCCGCTCCGCGACCGAGCACAGCGAGCTCTGCCAGGGCAACACCGCCGAGGCCGGGGCCCTCGCGATGCAGACCGATTCGGAGCGGATGCTCCAGGCGGGTGTCGCGCTCGCCAAGGAGACGTGGGACGAGTTCACCCTGGCGACCGGCTGGACGCGCGACACGGTGGACCGCGCGATCTGCCACCAGGTCGGAAGCGCCCACCGGCGGCTCCTCTTTGAGACCCTGGGCCTCGACCTCGCCAAGGACTTCTCGACCTTCGAGACCCTGGGCAACATGGGCTCGGTCTCGCTGCCGGCGACCCTCTCGGCCGCGGTGGACGCGGGCGCCGTGCGCGACGGCGACCGCGTCGCCCTGATGGGGATTGGCAGCGGCCTCAACTGCCTGATGCTGGCGCTCGAATGGTGACCGCCCCACACCCAACCGGGCTTCCCGGCTGGCTCGCGCGCCTCTATCCGTTCCCGACCGGGTCCTTCCACACGCCGTCCGGGGCGCGGATGAGCTACGTGGACGAGGGGCCCCGCACGGACGAGGCCGTGCTCATGCTCCACGGCAACCCCACCTGGTCCTTCCACTACCGGGACCTTGTGCGCGAGCTCTCGCCGTTTGTGCGCTGCGTCGTTCCGGATCACGTGGGAATGGGCCTTTCCGAGAAGCCCGCGCACTACGACTACCGCCTGGCCACCCGGATCGCGGACATCGAGGCCCTCGCCGAAAGGCTGGGCCTGCGCCGCATCCATCTCGTCCTGCACGACTGGGGAGGGGCGATTGGCTTTGGCGCCGCCGTGAGGCGCCCGGAGCGTGTGGGCCGGATCGTGATCCTCAACACGGCCGCCTTCCCCTCCGGCCGGATCCCCGCGAGGATCCGGCTCTGCCGGATCCCGCTCGCGGGCGAATTCATCGTGCGCGGCCTGAACGGTTTCGCCGAGCCGGCCACATGGATGGCGATGGCGTCGAGGAGGCTCACGTGGGACGAGAGGAGGGGCTACCTCTTCCCCTACGACAGCTGGGCGAACCGGATCGCCGTCCACCGCTTCGTCCAGGACATCCCGATCGAGCAGGGGCACCCGAGCAGGCGCCTCCTGGAGGAGATCGCGGCGGGCCTGCCGCGGCTCTCCGGACACGAGAAGCTGATCCTGTGGGGCTGCCGTGATTTTTGCTTCGACGGCTCCTTCCTTTCCCGTTGGCTTGGGCTCTTTCCCGACGCGCGGGTTGAACGCTTCGAGAGGGCCGGACACTATGTCCTCGAGGACGCCGGGGCCGACGCCCGCGCGAGGATCCGCGACTTTCTCACCCGGCCTTCTTCACCATGAAATTCGAACACTTCGCCCTCAACGTTCCCGACGCAAGGGCCGCGGCCCGCTGGTACGTGGCCCATCTGGGCCTAAGGGTCGCGCGCAGCCGCGACGATTCGCCCTATACCTCGTTCCTGGCCGACGACTCGGGCCGGGTCATCCTCGAGGTCTACAGCAACCCGGCGGCCCCTTACCCCGACTACAAGGCCGCGCATCCGCTCTGCTTCCACGTCGCCTTCATCGCAGCCGACCCGGCCGCCGTGCGCGCGAAGCTCGTAGCCGCGGGGGCGACGCCCGCCTACGAGGAGACGCTCCCGGACGGCTCGTTCCTCATCATGGTGCGGGACCCCTGGGGCGTGCCGCTGCAGCTCGTGCGCCGGGCGACCCCGTTTCCGTCCTCTTGATGGCGGCGCCCGAATTCCGAGTGGATCCCGCCGCGGTCCTCGAGGGCCGCGGCATCCGGCTCGAACCCATGCGCCGCGAGCACGAGGCGGACTTGCGGGCAGCCGCCGCCGACGGCGAACTCTGGAAGCTGACCTTCACCTCGGTCCCCGAGCCCGAGAACACGCTCGCCTACATCGAGACGGCGCTCGCCGACCGCGACCGGGGCGTGCGGGTGCCCTGGGTCGTCCGCGAGCTGACGAGCAACAGGATCATCGGGTCGACGAGCTACCATGACATCATCCCAGCGGCCCGGCGCGTCGAGATTGGCTACACCTGGTATTCGAGGAGCTGGCAGCGCACGCACGTGAACAGCGCCTGCAAGCTGAGGCTCCTCGAGCACGCGTTCGACACCCTGGGCTGCGCGGTCGTCGGGCTAAGGACGGACAACCTGAACACGCGGTCGCAGGCGGCCATCGAGCGCCTCGGGGCGAAGAAGGACGGCGTGATCCGCCGGCAGGCGCTCCGGCGCGACGGCACCGTCAGGGACACCGTCATGTACAGCATCACGGACGACGAGTGGCGCGCGGGGATCCGGGAGCGCCTCACGGGGTTCGCGGAGCGCGGCGGGGCAGAGCGGGCTTGATCCCGGGTTCGGAAGGGATCAATCCTAGGCCTCGCCCAGAAACCCCATCGAGCCGCCGCAGGCGGCCCGCCCAGGCATGTTCATCGTCCAGTCATACCCCCTCGCCGTCACCCTGTGCGTCGTCACCATGCTCTGCTGGGGGTCGTGGGCCAACACCCAGAAGCTCACCCGAGAGGGCTGGCGCTTCCAGCTGTTCTACTGGGACTACGCGGTCGGCGTGTTCCTGCTCTCGCTCCTGCTCGCGTACACGCTCGGAAGCTCCGGGGCGGGCGGGCGGCCCTTTGCCGCGGACCTGGCGCAGGCCGAGCCGCACTGGCTGCTCTACGCCTTCGTCGGCGGCATCGTCTTCAACCTGTCGAACATCCTGCTCGTGGCCGCGATTGACATCGCCGGCATGGCGGTCGCCTTCCCGGTGGGCGTCGGCCTTGCGCTCGTCCTCGGGGTGCTGACCACGTACCTTTCGACGAGGGTGGGCAACGTGCCGATGCTGGCGGCCGGGGTCGGCCTCATCGGGGCCGCTATCGTGCTGGACGCCCTCGCCTACAAGAGGCTCTCGGGGCCGAACAGCCGAGCGTCCGCAAAAGGGATTGTGCTCTCCATTGCAGCGGGCGCCCTCATGGGCTTCTTCTACAAATTCGTGGCCCAGTCGATGGGGCGCATCGACACGCAGGGGGCGCTCCCGGTCCTCGAGGCCGGGAAGCTGAGCCCCTATACCGCGGTCGTCCTGTTCAGCGCGGGTGTCCTGCTCTCCAACTTCATCTGGAACACGGCGATCATGATCAGGCCCATCACGGGCGATCCCGTTCCGTTCTCCGACTACTTCACCAAGGGGAGCATGAAGCTCCACGCGGTGGGCATCCTCGGCGGCGTGATCTGGAGCACGGGCATGGCATTTAGCATCATCGCCAGCACGCGGGCGGGGGCAGCGCTTTCCTACGGCCTGGGACAGGGCGCCACGCTGGTCGGCGCCCTCTGGGGTGTCTTTGTCTGGAGGGAGTTCAAGGGCGCCCCCAAGGGCACCCCGGCGCTGCTGGCGGCGATGTTCGCCTGCTACGTCGCAGGACTCGCCCTTCTGATCCTCTCAAAGTCCTGATGGCCCGGCCGATGCCAGAAAAGCCCGCAAGCGCGAAGGGACCGGCCGTCGTCGTGGTCGGTAGCTCCAACACCGACATGATCCTTCGGGTCGCCCGCGTGCCCAGGCCCGGCGAGACGCTGCTCGGCGGCCAGTTCAGCACGGCGGCTGGGGGCAAGGGCGCGAACCAAGCGGTCGCCGCGGCCCGGGCCGGTGGCCGTGTCGCCTTCGTCGCCCGAGTCGGCCGGGACTCGTTCGGGGACGAGGCTTTGGCGGGATTCAAGAGGGAGGGGATCGCAGTCTCCCACCTCGTGCGAGACCCCTCACATCCCTCGGGAGTCGCGCTCATCTTCGTCGGCGGCGACGGCGAGAACAGCATCGGGGTCGCCGGCGGCGCCAACCTGCGGCTATCCCCGGCCGACGTGGCCGCCGCCCGCCGGGCCATCGCCGGCGCCCGCGTCCTTCTCGTCCAGCTGGAGACCCCCCTTGCAACGGTCGAGGCCGCCGCGAGGCTGGCCTTCCGCGCGAAGGTTTCCGTGATCCTGAACCCGGCACCGGCCCGGCCCCTTCCCGACAGCCTGCTGCGCCGCGTCTCGGTGCTTACGCCCAACGAGACGGAGGCCTCCCTGCTCACCGGCATTAGGGTGAGGGACGTCGCGTCCGCCGCCCGCGCGGCCCGGGCGCTAAGGGCCAGGGGCG
The DNA here is from genome assembly GCA_003164715.1 of Opitutaceae bacterium. Taxonomy (GTDB): domain Bacteria; phylum Verrucomicrobiota; class Verrucomicrobiia; order Opitutales; family Opitutaceae; genus Palsa-1447. The sequence goes on from PLTZ01000001.1 coordinate 14,289, forward strand.
TTGGCACCGTCATCGTAACCCTGGGCGCCAAGGGAGCGCTGGTCGCCGGTGCGGACGGGGAGCGCTGGATCCGGGGCTTCAAGGTGAGGGCCGTTGACACGACCGCGGCGGGCGACGTCTTCAGCGGGTCCCTCGCCGTCCGGCTCGCCGAGGGATGCCCTCTGGCTGAGGCCGTCCGCTTTGCGCACGCGGCGGCGGCCATCTCGGTGACGCGCGCCGGGGCGCAGCCCTCGATTCCCACCCGCCGGGAAATCCTCTCCAAGCTCCGCCGATGAAACTCCCCCGACTGCCCCTGCTTCTGACCGCGCTTCTGGCGCCCCTCGCGTGGGCGCAGGGGGCCCCCATGGCGGCCACCCGGACCCCCGTGGTGCTCATCACGGACATAGGCACCGACATCGACGACAGCTGGGCGCTGGCCCTCCTCCTGCGTTCGCCGGAGCTGGACCTCAAGCTTGTGCTCGTGGACCCGGCCGACACGCAGTACCGCGCCAAGGTGGCGGCAAAGTTCCTGGAGGCGGCCGGCCGCGCGGACATCCCCGTCGCGATCGGGGACAACTCCGGTGCGATGGGGGACGGCTTGAAGACCCTGACCGCTTGGATCGCCGGTTACGACATCGGGAAATACCCCGGGAAGGTGTACGCGGACGGCGTCGGCGCGCTGATAGACGTCATCGAGAAGTCGCCCGCCCCCCTGACTATCGTCGCTATAGGGCCGGCCCACAGCATTGCCCTCGCCCTCGGCCGGGCGCCCGGCATCGCGTCAAAGTGCCGCTTCGTCGGGATGTACGGCAGCTTTGACGTGGGCTACGGCGGCGGCCCGCCCTCCGCGGAGACGAACGTGCGGGTGGAGCCGGCCGGCCTGCGGGCGGTGCTGGCCGCCCCGTGGCGCGACATCCTGCTGACGCCGCTCGACACCTGCGGCCTCGTGAGCCTCGGCGGCGAGCGCTACCACGCGATCTGGAGCGCCACGGGCGATCCCACCCTTCGCGCGCTGATCGAGAGCTATTGCCTCTTCTCGAACCAGCAGAACTGGATGACGTGCGACTACTTCGCCACGCGCTCGACGACGCTGTTCGACTGCGTCGCGGTCTACCTCGCCTACTCGGAGGACTTGGTCGAGACGGAAACGATCACCTTCCAGGTGACTGACGACGGCTACACGCGCCGTTCGCCCTCGGGGCCCTACAGGGCAAGGGTTGCGATTCGCTGGAAGAACAGGGACGGGTTCGAGGCCCAGCTGGCCGGCCGCCTGCTGGCCCACTAGCTCCCAGCCGGTCCGGGTGCCCGGCTCACGATCCCGGCACCCCCACCATTTTTGTCGCCTGAAGCTCCGTGCAGCGGTATGTGAAAAGGCCTGTAAGAGCACACCTGATATGAAGCGCGACCTAGAAGACCAATTGCTTGAATTCTGCGTCCAGCAGAAGGAGAGATTCGGGCTTTCGCCTTGGCTAGATCTTCCTGTCTCGAACGATGCCAAGGCGACAGTGGCTCTCTATCTGGCCAATACCTCCTGGTTTGGACACAGGCATCAACTCTTGGCTGTCGCGGAGACGCTGCGTCAAGGATGCGTCGGGCATTTCAGCGAAATGGCAAGGCTGACCGCCTTCGACCCAAGCCGTTTTAGAGGCCGCCTCCAGGCGAGACTTGCCCATGAACAAAGCGTTTCCTGAGCTTTCACAGGCTCTTAGCGAGCTTCTTGACCAGATGGATGCCTCTATCAAAAGGGGCGGTTATGACGGCCCCCCCATCACCATGTTCCTGGCCGGTGGCATGGCTGTGAATTACTACTGTGGAACCCGATATACGGAGGATGTCGATGCCTTCTACACTCGCCGCGTGCATGTTGGACCTTGCGAGGTAGTTTACCGGCACCGGGATGGGAAACCCTCGTTTCTTTATCTGGACAACAACTACAACCCAACCTTTGGGCTCCTCCACGAGCGCCATGACAAGGATGCTATAGAGTGGACGGGAATCGGCAACGAAAGGCGAAAGATTCATCTCTTCGTTCTGTCGCCCGTCGATCTCGCCGTGACGAAGGTTTCGCGTTACTCGCCCCAGGACCGCGAGGACATACTCGAGCTGGCCAGCATCGGCCTGTTTTCAGCAGACCAGCTTCGGAATAGGGGGATGGAGGCGCTGGTGGACTACGTAGGCGACCGCACCCCGGTAATTACAAGCATTAATCTCATTTGCCGGCAGATTTCTGCCGGAAAATCGCCACATTCTGGTCGCAATCCCGAAATCCCCATTGATGCTCCGTCCAAGAACCAAGGGAAGGAGCGGGACCTCGAGATCTGAGTCGCCCGGATTGCTCATCGGAATCGGTTGCGAGAGTCAGTTCCCATGAGCTGGTCGGCTCGAACCAAATTTGAGCGATCTAGGACAATCCACACTTTCAAGGAAGGCGCGCGAAATCTCCCGAAGAAGACAGACGCCCCGCTCATGAGGAGCCGTCCCAAGGGGTTGCTCGGGCAATCGTCGCGTTCCATGACACCCGCCTGCGCAACGATCCCCATCTACGAGAGGGCTCTGTTGCGCCGGCCACGCGCCTCAGTCGACCTCGTCCGCCTCAGGGGGCCTCGCGGGAGGGTCATCCTTCGAGCGCGGAAACGTCCTCGCGAGCATCTCGCCGGCGCGTTCGATCCCGTGGATAATGCCGTCGGTGAAGTCCCCGCGCCTGAAAAAGTCGCCCATTGCCTTCGCCAGGGCCGTCCAGAAGGCGTCGCCGCATTTCTCGTGCACCCCCGTGTCACCGATCACGGCGAAGCGCCGCGACCTCGGGGCGACGAAGATGAGCACCCCATTGCGGTGCGGTGAATTCGCCATGCCGAGGCTCTTAAAGTAGGACTGCGCCGCCGCGACGGGGTCCGCGGCCTTGTGGCGGGCGATCAGGACGCGGATCTCGCCGGAGGTCCCGGCCTCCGCCTTGCGGATGGCCTCCAGCACGCGCTTGTGGGCGATCCGCGGGGAAAGGAAGGGCAGGTTCATGGCCTCACCAACTCCCACCGGCGCCGCCGCCGCCAAAGCTGCCTCCGCCTCCCGAGAAGCCGCCACCGCCGCCGAAACCGCCGCCGCCCCCGAATCCTCCGCCTCCTGCGCCCGGAAAGATCATCGGCACGAACCCGCCGACGCCGCTGCGCCCCCCGCCGTGGTACATGGAGCCTGCGCGCCTAAAGATCGAAAGCAGCACGATGACGAGGAAGACGCCAAAGAGCAGCACCGGGGGGGCTCCATTGCCCCGTGCATCAGCAACCGTTCGCCCCGTTCCGCGGTACTCCCCGCGGGTGGCCGCAAGAATCGCGTTAACGCCGGAGGTCACGCCGCCGTCATAGTCCCCTCTGCGGAACCGCGGGACGATCTCGTTTTCGATGATCCGCTTGGCAAGCGCATCGGGCAGGGACCCCTCGAGGCCATAGCCGACCTGCAGATAGGCCTTATGGGCCTGCGCGAAGATGAAGAGGACGGCGCCGTTGTCCTTGCCCTTGAGTCCGGCATGCCAGGACTGGGCGACCCGCACCGTGTAGTCCTCGATGGAGGAGTCGCTCTGCATCGTCGGGAAGATTGCGACGACAAGCTGGTTAGAGGTGTCCCTCTCGAACTGTGCGAGCTTGGCGTCGAGCGCCGCAGCCGTCTGCGCGCTGACAAGGGACGCGTAGTCGTTGAAGTGCGCCCGCGGGGCAGGGGGGATGACCTCCGCCGCGCGGATGCCGAGCGCGCAGAGGGCGAGGATCGCGAAGCCTATGCCGCGCAGGCTCACGGCTTCGAGGGCGCGGCGCTGTTGAAGTCGAATTGCACCTTCGGCGGCGTCTCGGACCCGGCGGTCGCCGTGAAATAGGGCCGCGAGGTGAAGTTGAACATGCCCGCCAGGATGACCGCGGGGAACCGCTGGATGGCCGTGTCGTAGGCCTGCACGGCGTCATTGAAGCGGCCGCGCTCGACGGAGATGCGGTTCTCCGTCCCCTCGAGCTGCGCCTGAAGGTCGCGGAACCCCGCGGTGGCCCTGAGCTGCGGATACTGCTCCGCCACGACCAGAAGGCGCGAGAGGGCCCCGCCCAGCTGGCCCTGGGCCTGCTGGAAGGCGGCCAGCTGCGCCGGGTCGGTCGGCGCCGCCCAGGCGGGCAGCGACACCCGGCCGACCGAGGCGCGGGCCTCGGTGACCGCCAGCAGCGTCGACTTCTCGAAGTTCGCGGCGCCCGAGACGGTGCTGACCAGGTTGGGCACGAGATCGGCCCGCCGCTGGTAGACATTCTGGACCTGAGCCCACTGGGCGTCCGTGCCCTGCCTGAGGCTCACGAGCCGGTTGTAGCTGGAGGTGACCATGAGCCCCGCGATCACGGCCAGGGCGATGATGCCAATCAGGATTTTTGTCGCTGTACCCATGTTAGGAGATTGTGCCCGGTTGGTCGCGGTATCAAGGTCGTTCCACCCGAGCCCCAGAGCCCATGAATGTCCCGATTGAACAGAGGCCCGTCGTCCTGGTCATCTTTGTCCTGACCTACGTCGTGCTGGCGATCGGCCGTATCCCGGGCCTGAGGCTCAACCGGACCGGCATCGCGCTCCTGGGCGCCATCGCGATGATGATCTTCTCCGGAAGCTCGACCGAGCAGATCGCGGCCAGCGTCAACTGGCCCACCATCTTCCTGCTGTTCGGCTTCTTCGTGATCTCCGCCCAGCTGCGACTCTCGGGGTTCTTCGACCGCCTCGCCGCGGTAATCTCCCAGCGCCTGAAGGATCCGACCTCCTTCATGCTGTACCTGGTCGTGACGACGGCGGGGCTTTCCGCCTTTCTCAACAACGACATCGTGTGCTATGTCCTCACGCCCGTCGTTGCCGCGGCCCTGGTTCAAAAGGGGATCAATCCCGTCGCATACCTGATCGCGCTCGCCGCCGCCAGCAACATTGGCGGCGCGGCGACGCTGATCGGACACTCGCAGAACATGGTGATCGGCACCCTGGCCGGACTGAGTTTCCTCAGGTACCTCCTGTGGAGCCTCGTCCCGGTGGCGGTCGGCGTCGCCGTCACGTTCCTCGTCGCCCGGCTGGCGCACCGCGGAGGGCCCCCCGAGCTGCGGACCGATGAGATCGATCCCGGGGCCTCGGCGACCTACGCCCTCGACCGCTACCACGCCGCCAAGGGCGCAGTGATCCTCGCCGCGGTGATCGCCCTGTTCTTCACCCCGGTGCCGAGGGAAGTGACCGTGCTGGTGGCGGCGTGCATGCACCTGCTGAGCACAAAGTTCCGCACCGACCAGCTGCTGGCCCTCGTCGACTGGCACATTCTTCTCATGTTCATGGCACTCTTCGTCGTCAGCGCAGCCTTCCAGGCCACGGGCTACGGGGAGCAGCTGGTGCGGTGGATGGATGGCATCGGTTTCGACCCGGGCCGCCCGGCAAACCTGGCTGTGCTCACCGGGGGCCTGTCGGTTCTGATCGGCAACGCACCGGCCGTGATGCTCCTCGTGAAGCTCGTGCCGATCGTGCACGCCACGAACGCCTACGTCATGGCGGTGGCCAACAGCTTCGCCGGCAATGCGATAGTGACCTCGAGCCTCGCGAACATCATCGTGGTCCAGCAGGCGCGCCGCCAGGGGATCGTCATCTCTTTCGGCGCCTTCGCCCGCCTCGGGATCCCAATCACGATCGCAACGATGGGCGTCCTGATCGCCTGGTCGGCGATCGTCGGGCCATAGCCAGCGCCGGTCCGGCATGCGGGCGCCGCGCCGAATCTTGTGCGATTTCACGTCCGGCGGCAGTATACGTATGGAAGCAATGACAGATGACTCCGAACTCCTCCGGCGATACGCCCACGAGCGCTCTGAAGCGGCCTTTGCCGAGCTGGTGGCACGGCACGTCGACCTCGTGTATTCGGCCGCGCTCCGCCAGACGCGGGGCGACCATCACCGGGCCCAGGAGGTGACCCAGATGGTCTTCACCGACCTCGCGCGAAAGGCCTCTGCCCTGATTCGGCACCCGGTCCTGCCGGCATGGCTCCACCGCAGCACGCACCTGGCGGCCCTCGACCTGCACCGCAGGGAGGGCAGGCGGTCCCGCTATGAGCGGGCCGCGGGAGCCGAGACCGCCGTCTCGGAAAACCCGGTCGACTCGCACGCATGGGAGGGGGTCGGACCCGTGCTTGACGAGGCCCTCAACGAGCTCGATGAGCGCGACCGGCAGGCGATTCTCCTGCGCTACTTTGGAAACCGGCCCTTCGGCGAAGTGGGCCGCAGCCTCAGGCTTTCCGAGAACGCAGCCCGCATGCGGGTGGAGCGCGCGCTGGGCAAGCTGCAAGGTCGCCTTGCCAAGCGCGGGATTACCTCGTCATCCGCGGCGCTGGCCGCGGCGCTAACCGGACAGGCCGTCGTGGCAGCACCGAGCGGGGTCGCGGTCGCCAGCACGTCCGCCGCAATCGCCGCCGCAGGCGGCGCCACCGCCTCCTGGGTAGCCCTTATGAGCACATCGAAACTGCCCCTCGCGCTTACGGCGCTGCTCGTGGCCGGAGGCGGCGCGATTGTCGCGACCCAGGAGCGCTCGAGCCGAAGGAGCGCGGCGGAGATGGCCGAGCTCTCAAGAGAGGACGCGGCGTTCCCGGGGCTCCTGGCGCAGGACCAGGGTCTCGCGGCCGCGGCGGCGGCCCAGGCACGCAGCTTCAGGGACGAGGAGGCGACGGTGGGCATCCTTAGCGGCCAGGTACGGGACCTGGAGGCAAAGTCGGACGCCTCCCGGCGACCCGCGGTCGCCCACGTGCCGAATCGCCGAGCGCTCAACCTGGACGCAGGCACGTCGCTGTGGAATCCTTCGGTGCTGGACCAAATGCCGAAGATGCTGAAGCAAAACCGTCCGGAGTATCCCCCGGAGATGCGCAACGCCGGGGCCTCCGGCCAGGTCGTGGTCGACTTCATCGTCGGCACGGACGGGCTGGTCTACAACGCGTTTGCGCTCAGCTCCTCGGACCAGGCCTTCGAGGATTCGGCGGTGAATGCCGTGAGCCAGTGGACCTTCTCCTCCGGGCAGAAGAACGGCCAGAGCGTCTACACCCATATGCAGGTCCCGATCGTGTTCAAGATCGGCGAGCCGCCGGTCCCGACATCCGATACGTGGTTCTGATCCGATGAGCCGAAACCGCCTTTGCTGGGTCCTCTTCGCTGCGGCGGCCGTCGCGGTATCGGTCGCCGTGGCGCGCCGCGAACTCCGCCTTCTCGGGCAGGCGGACGCGCTCGCCGCGGAAAGGCAGCGCCACGCTGAGTTCGCCGGGCTCCAGAGCGAAAACGGCCGACTGAAGGCGGAGCAGCCTTCGGAATCGGAACGCAAGCGCCTCGGGCTCCGGCATGCCGAGGCGGAATCCCTTCGCGCGCGCCTGCTTGAACTCCAGGCAAAGGGCGCGCAGGCGGACTCCACCGCCGCTTTGGAAAGCGAAGCGCCCGAGGTGGTTGCGGCCGGGGACTGGATATACGCGGGACGCGCGGACCCCAGGGCGGCGATTGAAAGCGTCCTCTGGGCCGCCTCCCGGGGCGATGTCGACCAGCTCTCGGAGCTCATCGGGTTTACGCATGACGTGAGGGTTCAGGCTGAGGCGGCCTTTGCCCAGCTGCCCGCGGAATCACGGGAGGAATTCGGCAGCCCCGAGAAAGTGGTTGCGACGCTTCTTGCGGGAAGCTTCCCAAAGGACGCGGACTCGATGACGCTTCTCCTGAGCAAGTCCTGGGACCAGGACGCCGGCGTGCAGATGACGGTCGGGCATTCCGACGGCCACGCCCGTACCAACATCTACCATTTGCATCGCGCGGCCGACGGCTGGCAGCTCATGGTTCCGGCGAGCGTTCTTTCGGGTTACCAGAGTATCCTGAGGGGCGACCCGCAATCCCCTGAGACGCCTGCCCCATAGCATCTTTTGGGCTGCCATTGCGGCGCTGATCTCGGCGTCCGGCGCATGTACGGTGCTGGAAGTCCGGGGAAGGAGTTCGATTGAGATGCTACCGCCCATCGCCTCTCCCCAGGCGGGGACGGACAAGACGGGTGAGGTTTCGAGCAACATCGTCATCAACGACATCCCGCCATCGGCGATAGGGGAGCTTGCGCGGCCCGCGTATCCCGCGGCCGCACTGGCGGCGGCCGCCGGCAACTGCGTCGTCTTTGCCACGATCACGATCGACGCCCACGGCCGGGTGACGGAGGTGGTGCCGAGCTGGCAGAGGCTGAACATCCCGAACCGGTTCTCCGACGAGTTCCTTGACGCCGTCAAAGCCGCGGTGGGCACCTGGAGATTCGAGCCCGCCCGGCTCGTCTACTGGGAGAAGACGGCGAATGATGACCTCAAGTACCTCAGCACCGAGACGATTTCCGTCCGGACCGACGTCAAGTTCACCTTCGAGGCCTCGGGCGCCGTCCGGTAGCACCCCGTGCCCGGGTGTGGCCCAGTTGCCGGTGAGCCATGCGAAATGGGACTCGCCGATCGGGGGGTCCTCCAGCACAATGACCGCCTCAATCGCGCGTGCGCGGTTCCCGGAAACCGACGCAACCGTGACGATTCCCGTTGAGCCTCCGGCGAGGGCTGAAGATCGTACCTCGCCATGGAAGCTGACGACTCCCTCCGTGAAAGGCCGCGCGCCGCGGTGGCGCGCGCGATCGCGGGGATCCTCATCTTCACGCTGGGCCGGATCTCCGGAGCAATATGGGCGCTGCTCGGCGCCGGCGTAGCCTTCGCGGCTAATCAGGAGCCGCCCTCGCCCTCCTATGGTCACTCGTTCGTCTGCACCGATTACACCAAGGGCAGGGTGTGCGTGGTTTCGAGGTCCGGCGTGATCGAGTGGGAATACCCGGCTCCGTCGTGCAACGACGTCTGGGTGCTTCCCAGCGGTAATCTCCTGTTCAACACCGGCCACGGCGTCAAGGAGGTGACTCGCGGGAAGGCCGTGGTCTTTGATTATGAGTCGAGCAGCGCCATTTATGCCTGCCAGCGGCTGGCCGACGGAAACACCTTTATAGGCGAGTGCAACAGCGGCAGGCTGCTCGAGGTCCGCCCCGATGGCCGGATCGCCAAGGAGGTGCGGCTCCTGCCGCCCGGCGTGGATGGGGGAGGGGCCTTCATGCGAAACGCCCGCCGCCTGCCGAGCGGCAACTACCTCGTGGCCCACTACGGCCTCGATGTCGTCCGGGAATACGCTCCCTCCGGCCGGCTCGTCCGCGAGATCCCCGCCCCCGGCGGGCCGCACACGGCGATTCGCCTGCCGGGGGGCAACACGCTGATCTCCTGCGCCGATCACCCGAATGGCACGCCGCGGGTCTTTGAGGTGGACCCCGCCGGAAAGACCGTGTGGTCGGTGGAGAGCCGAGACCTGCCGGGCCTCGCCCTCAAGTTTATGGCGGGGTTCCAGCGCCTGCCGAACGGAAACACGGTCATGGCGAACTGGCTCGGGCACGGGCATTTCGGGGAGGCCCCGCAGATCATCGAGGTGACCCCGCAGAAGCGGGTGGTGTGGACCTTTGCCGACCACGCCGGCTTCGGCACGGTATCGAGCCTTCAGCTCCTGGACGTCCCCGGCGACGCCATTCGGGGCGAGATCTGGCGCTAGTCAGCGGTCGCGCCGGAACTCGATGGCGCTTGTCCCCAGGATGAAGGAGGTGACCGGGGCGAACGGGTTAACCTCCCGTGGGGAGTCGATGTAGGCCTTGTAGTTGTCCTGGATCCCGATGCTGCTGCAGTCCCGGATGTTGACCAGGCCCGCGGCATCGATGCTGGCCTTGGTGATGATCCCGGCGTAGGCCTTCTCTACAACGGGGAGATACTCGGCCCGGTCGATGAAGCCCCTGTCGATGGAGCTCTTTATCAGGTAAAGGTACATGCCGGTGCCCGAGGTCTCGTTCCAGTTCCCGGGCTCGTTCGGCTTGTCGACGACCTGGCACCACATTCCGGTCCGCGGGTCCTGGACGGACTTGAGACCCTTGCAGAGGTTCCGGAGCGCGGTGAGCAGCTCCGATCGGTCCGGGTTGTCGCGTGGCAGGTAGTCAAAGACATCCGCGATCAGGAGGGCGTACCAGCCGAGCCCCTCGCTCCACACCTCCGACGCCAGGCCCGTCCTCTTGTCCGCCCAACTCGCGGACCTCGACTCGTCCCAGCCGTGCAATAGGAGGCCGTTCGGCTTGAGGCAGTGCTTGAGCGCGAGCCTCATCTGGCGGGTGACCTCGCCGAACGCGTACTCGCGCTCGCCGACGTCCGCACCGTAGCGCGCGAGGAACATCTGGCCCATGAAGAGGCCGTCCACCCAGAGCTGGTGCCGGGCCCACTCGCCGTGCCAGAAGCTGCCATCCGCGTTGCGTGGGTAGCCGCGGAAGCCGTCGCGGATGTGGGTCGCCGCAATCTTGTACTTCGTTAGGCTGGTCTGCTCATACATGAACAGGATCGCGTAGCCCGGCAGGAAGTTGTCGAGCGCCTTGGGTGAGAAGTTGGGGACATTCCCCCTGTCGTCGACCTGCTGATCGACGTAGCGCTTGATGTAGTTAAAGTACCTCACGTCTCCCGTCAGCCGCCAGAGCTTCTCGAAGGTGAACATGGCGTACCCGGCCTGCCAGCTGAAGTGGTTCGGGTCGTTCACCCAGTGGATCGAATCGGGGTCGGGGAACCGCGTGAGGAAGGTGTCGGCCGTGGCCGTCGACCAGTTGAAGCTCCGGGCGGGAGCCGCGTTCTCTGCTGCGGCGCCGAGGACGGGCAGCGCGTTGACGAGGCAGAACAGGATCACCTTGCGCATGGTCGCAAGGATGCCAAAAAAAACGCCGGATGCGATCCTTCCCGTGGTCGCGGCCTCCGCGGCGCAGGGCGCAGGCGCGGCAGCAGCGGGTCCCCCGCGCCGGGCGCGCAGGCCATTGCTATCCTGGGCGCCTGACCGGGTGGGGCCTGCCGTGCTCGTCGATCGCGACGTAGGTGAAGATGCCGTGCGTCACCCGGCGTTCGGTGCCGTCGGAGTAGTGATGGGTCCAAACCTCCATCTCCACCTTCATGGAGGTGCGCCCGACGCCCTGGAGGCGCGCGTAGCAGGTCACCGTGTCGCCCACGTTGACCGGCGCGACAAAGCTCATCGCCTCGATGGCGACCGTGACGACCCGGCTCTCAGCGATGGACCGGGCCAGGACGGCGCCCCCGAGGTCCATCTGGGAGACGATCCAGCCGCCGAAGATGTCGCCGTTCGAATTCGTGTCGGCCGGCATCGCGATCGCGCGGATCACGATTTCACCCTGGGGCTTGGGGGGCGGCGAGGGGTCGGCCATTTCGGAGGCAGGCTAAACCAAAGGTGCCCCCATGCAAGCCGCCGCGGCACGCGAAGAGCCCGGGGTCAACGCCATGGCCAGGATCCCCAGTGGGGCTCTTGACAGGGTAGGGCACATGGCTATTCTGCCATTATGATTAAGTATTACTGCCATGACTATTCTCGCGTTAGCCGAACGGCCCGACTCGGAGCAGATTGCCGCCATTGAACGGGGGTTGCCGAGCAATTCCCTGAGCCAGATCGCCAAGATGCTCGGGCTGCCGAAGCAGAGGATCATCGCGGCCCTGAAGCTCGCCCAGCGGACGGTCTCCGACCGGGAGAAATCGAAAAGGCCGTTCAGGCTGGAGGAGTCCGAGCGCCTGCTGCGCGTCCTGCGCGTCCATCGCATCGCCCGCGAGGTCTTCACCACGGACGACGCCGTCGCCAAATGGCTGAGCATGCCAGACCGGAGCCTGGGAATGAAGACGCCCCTGGACATGCTCGCTACGGACGTGGGCACGGCGAAGGTCGAGAATCTCGCCTATGCGATGGTCCACGGCGTTCCCGCATGATGGCCTACCGGATCGCGCTCAGGCGGTTCGGGGCGACGGCGCGGGAGGCGCTCAACGGCAGGAGCGGGTATTGCGCCGACGGCCGCTGGCACGGCCGCGGGCGCTATCTGGACTACGCGGCGCAGGGCCGCTCCCTTGCTACGCTCGAGCGCCTTGTCCACTACAAGCGATTCGACTGCCTGGAGCCCCACGTCATCTACACGCTCGACGTGCCCGACGAGCATGTGGAAACGGTGCTTTCGCTGCCGCGCGGGTGGGATGGCGTCGACCTGCTTGCGGCGGCGCAGGCGATCGGAAACAGGTGGTGCGACCGGTCCGCAAGCCCCGCCTTGCAGGCGCCAAGCACTGTGACCCCCGGGGAGCACAACCTGATGCTCAACAGCCGGCACCCCAAATGGGATTGGAAATGGGTCTCCGGCCCCAAGCCGTTTCTTTTTAACGCACGACTTGCCGAGCTGCTGAAGAAGTAGCGCCCCCGAAGGCCTCGGAAGAGCATCGCCCGGAGCGTTTATAGGGTTGGCGTGTGTCCAAACTCGAATCATGTGGTGGGATGGGCTGGATTCCGATTTGCGTGGGTCTCGCGGTGCTGGCGCGCCTTGCGGCCCAGCTGGCGCTTGACGCGCTGAACCAGATCGAGACGCGCCGCAATGAGGCGCACTGCCCGGAGGCGCTCGCCGGAGTGCTGGACGCGGCGGAATATTCAAAGTCGGTCCGCTATGCCCTGGCGAAAGGGCGACTCAGCTTGGTGGCGTCATCCTTCGACGCCGCGGTGCTGCTGGCCCTCCTCGTCAGCGGCGCGCTGCCATGGTGGTGGGCCAGGGCCGACGCCCTGGCGCCAAGCGCCGCATGGAGTGGGGCGTTGTCGATCGTCCTCGCGATGGGCCTCCTCTGGGTGGTGGGCCTGCCCCTGTCCTGGTGGGCGCAGTTCCATCTGGAGGAGCGTTTCGGCTTCAACAGGAGCACGCCCGCGCTTTGGGCGGTCGACCACGCGAAGTTCGCGCTTCTTGGGCTCGGCATCGGTTTCCCGGCTGCCTGGGCCGTGCTGGCGCTGGCCGGATGGGCCGGACTGTCATGGTGGGTGTGGGGCTTCGCACTCCTGTTCGGCCTGGAGCTGCTGATGGTGGTCGCCTTTCCCAAGCTCATCCTGCCGCTGTTCAACAGGCTCTCGCCCTTGCCGGACGGCGACCTGCGCACGAGGCTCCTGTCCCTTGCGGAGCGCACCGGCTTCCGCGCAAGGACAATCGAGCTGATGGACGGCAGCAAGCGCTCCGGGCACTCAAACGCCTTTTTCACGGGCTTTGGCCGCTTCCGGCGGATCGTCCTTCTCGACACCCTGATTGCCCAGCTCAGTCCCGCGGAGCTCGAAGCGGTGCTCGCCCACGAGATAGGCCATTACAAGTGCGGCCACGTCCCGAAAGCCTTGGCCTTGTCGGCCCTCCTTCAATTCGGCGGGTTCGCCCTCGTCGCCTGGCTGATGCGCACGCACTGGATCGCCGCTGCATTCGGCCTGCCCGAGGGGGCGCTCGCGCCGGTTCTTCTTCTAATGGCCTTGTTTGGCGGGGTCGTGACGTTCTGGTTTGTGCCTTTCGGCAGCTGGCTGTCGCGCAGGCACGAATTCCAGGCCGACGCCTTTGCGCGGAAGGTCATCGGCTCAAGCGAGCCGATGGTTGGCGCGCTGCGCACGCTCTCGCGCAGGAACCTGTCGAACCTGACGCCGCATCCGCTCTACAGCGCGGTCTTCTATTCCCACCCGACGTTGAGTGAACGCGAGCGGGCGCTGCGCTCGGAGCCGCAGTCTGATGAGGTAATAGACCTCGCAAGATGGTAGGGGTAGGTGCCCACCATGGGGCTCTTCCTGCCGGCAGTTCGTTGGAGGATTCAGAGTGGGTTGCGACGGTAGTGACATGAATGTCGTATTGGCCGACACGGGCGCCTTAAATGCGTACTTAACATAATATAGATTGTGCGTTTCTCCCTCTGAGGTTTCCCCTCAATCCTTTCATGCTGCGATTCGAAGGTCGCGTTCTTGTGGCTCATGTTGTCACCGACGGGATCTCCCTTGTTTCGATAGAAGACTAATACCCAGCGTTCCGGAACCTGCGGCGATTCTGCCAGTGCAGTTGGGGCGTGACGGCAAAAGAAAAGCAACCTGCGAGCCCCGCCCGGAGTAGTCGCATAGACTTTATGTAGTGTCGTTCGGTTAGGGAGCTCCCTGGCCGCTATCGCGGTTGCTAGTTCTGGTTTCTCCTTAATCTTTGCGAATATCTTCTTTGCCTCATCTGAGACCGTACCAGACATCTCCCTCTTGCGGACACTGAATGGGACAATGATGTCCATTATCACACGGGCAACCGGTCAAGCGCTTGGCCGAGACGATTCATCAATGGCCGAAGGTGCTCCGGCGCCTGAACCGTCTCGATCTTCTCGATGCGAACCTTCATTGGCACCAAGACGCGAGGTTCAAGGAGAAATGAGCCGTTGGAGAGCGCCTGAACATGGAAATACTTAGCCTTGGCCTTTCGCAGGCTGATGCGTCTTTTTGCATCAGCGGCAATATCGTATACATCCACCACGGTAAGTGCGTTGGTGGACTTGCGTTTCTTATCGGTCGTCAAGGTCGCCATAATTTGAGGAAGGTGGGATATCCCACCTTTGTCAAGATTGGCTCGATCGTACGAATCGATATATCGCAAACGGAAGGAGAACCTTAAACTGAAAGCTGAAGCGAGCCGAGCAAACGTTCGAGAATTAGTTTCGAAATACCAAATTCTGATCGATCGACCCCCTACTCCAGCAGCGATAGGGCTGTTGGCCAACAGACAACCGAGTTTTGCTTCCGGCTGGACATGCCGAAACTGATTCAAATCGGAAGTAAATCTCGATTTCAAAATACATTAAAGCTTCATATATAAATACCTATAAAAGTGATCGAAACAACCGACATTTGCTTCCGTTACCACCCGAGATCTCGACAAACTTTGACGACGCACAATCTGGGCATCTAGCCCCCTTTGGACTCTGAACCTGTGCCGACCTTGACCATGCGTGCGCATAAACCCAAACCGATTTTGGTATCGAGCCAGTGGGAGCGATAGTTTTCCGCTGCGAGAGCTTTCGAACTTGCGAAGCACCCTGCCCCTTCCTGATTGCCATGGTGCCCGTCGGGCCGAAGTGGCACACGAGTGGCCTCTCAGGCGCGTCTGGACCTATATTCCCCGGAAGGCTACCGTAATCGCCCTAATGCCGCCACGTGCTATAACGCGTCTTCGCTTAAGCCGGTGTCTTCAGCTCGCTGCCATGATCTCTACTGTGTGCGCTGCGCCCCAACTCCCGGCGAAGGAGGTTCTGTCGCTGGCCGGTGAATGGCGCATCGTACTGGGTGGACCGGCGCCGACCTTCCCGCAGGCGGCTTTGCCCGACATCTCTTACAATGACCGGATTGCTCTCCCGGCCACGACAGAGACGGCCGGCATGGGTCCCCTTAACGACGCCCGCGAAACCTGGAATCTCACCCGGGTCCGCAAATACGAAGGTCCAGTATGGTACGAACGTGTGGTGGAGGTGCCGGCCGCTTGGAGCGGCAAGCATCTCGAACTGCTGCTTGAGCGAACCAAATACAGTCAAGTGTGGTGCGACGGCCAACCCGTGGGCGCCCAAGCCCTCTTTGGGTCCCCACAGGTGCGCAACCTGGGACCGGCGGTCCCCGGCCGACATAGAATCACCATCATGGTGGACAACCGCTCAGAGCGCTGGCCCGCGAAGGGATGGGACGCCCACCAGAATTCCGATGCGACGCAGACCAACTGGAACGGAATCATCGGCCGCATTGAGTTGATAGCGCTGGATCCGATTAGCCTGAGCCGTGTGACGATCACGCCGCATCTATCCACCTCATCCTTCCATGTGCGGTTGGCCGTCAGCAATACAACCGGCAAGGAGATTTCTGGCAATTTGACCCTTTCTGCGGTCAGCACCAACCACGCGGGATCACCCCACGTGCCGACACCGGTCGACGTCCCCGTCCATCTCACGGCCGAGCCAACGGTGGAGATCGAGGCGGATCTGCCCATGGGAGGCGGCGCGCTGCGCTGGGACGAGTTTGCCCCGAGCCTTTACGCCGTCACGATCAGCCTGCGCACGCCGGCCGGAACCGAAACGCAGACCGTCGAGACTGGCCTTCGCGAATTCTCGGGAAAGGGCGGACAGTTCACGATAAACGGGCGGGTCACGTTCCTGCGCGGCAAACATGACGCCTGTGTATTCCCGCTTACCGGGCACCCGCCGATGGATGTCGACGGCTGGATCACCTACCTCGGCACGCTCAAGAACTGGGGAATCAACCAGCTTCGCTGCCACACGTGGATCCCTCCTGAAGCCGCCTTCACCGCAGCGGATCGCCTGGGCCTCTACATCGAGCCCGAACTGCCGTTTTGGGGCATATTGAACGAAAAGATTCGCGACGGCCTCATGCCTGAGGGGGAAGCCCTCCTCGCGAATCTATGCAACCATCCTTCCTTCGTGATGCTCAGCCTCGGCAATGAGCTGCAGGGCGACCGCAAGCTCATGGCTCAAATGATCACAACCCTGCGGAGCCAAGATCCGGGCCGGCTGTATTCCGACGGGAGCAACACGATCCATTGGGACGCCCGTGAACAGCCCCACAACGACTGGAGAACGACCGCCACCGTGCCCGTGAACGGCAAGCAGGTGAAAGTCCGCGGCACGTTTGGCGGGCAATTTGCCGATGAAGGCATCGTCCAGACCGGCTTCGGCTCGACTCGCGATGACTTCAGCGAGGGCTTGGTCGGAGCGACGATGCCCCTTGTGGCGCATGAGACCGGGCAGTTCAGCGTTTTCCCCGATCTGCGGGAGATTTCCCACTACACAGGAGTGGTGCAGGCGCGCAATCTTGAGCAGGACCGCGAGACCCTCATCCGGCGCGGGATGATCGACCAGGCCCACGATTTCGTGCTCGCCTCGGGCGCGCTTGCCGCCGACCTCTACAAGGAGGACCAGGAGCGCTACCTGCGAACGCCAGGATTCGGCGGGTTCCAGGTCCTCGATCTGCAGGACTTTCCCGGCCAAGGCACGGCCCTGGTGGGCATGCTGAACGCCCTGATGGAAGACAAGGGAGTCACCACGCCACTGGCTTGGCGGCGCGCCTGCTCGCCGGTGACTGTTCTCGCTCGATTTGACCGTTGCACGTGGACGACCGACCAACACTACGTCGCCGACTTGGAGCTCGCCCACTACGGACCGGCGGATTGGAGCGATGTCACCACGGAATGGAGCCTGGTCGATGCAACCGGCCGGATCGTAGCGCGCGGCGCATTCCGCGTCCCCGTTCTCGCCCAAGGCAAGGTTCATATGCTGGGCCGCGTTGATGTGCCTCTAGACGGGATAGCGGCCCCGGCCCGCCTCGAATTGCTCGTTGAATCGCGCGCCGGCGCCGGCGGCCTGCGCGACGGTCAGCCCAATTTCAATCGCACTGAAAACCGCTGGCCGCTGTGGGTCTATCCGGCGGCAATAACCCAGCCCGCCGCGCCCGATGTGCTGGTCGCCAAGGATTGGAGTGCCGCGGTGGAACGAAAACTTGCTGCGAGCGGCCGAGTATTTCTCATTCTGTCCGACGACCGGGGCGATCCCACGTCGGGTGGGTATGCCAACGACTACTGGAGTTGGAATTTCTTCCACAACAAGCCGGGCACCCTCGGACTCCTCGTCGAAGAGCATCATCCCGCCTTGGCGGGATTTCCGACCCGCTTCTACAGCGAGCGGCAATGGACTGCGATCGCCCATGCAGCTCGTCCCGTGGTCATGAGCGCGTTGCCCCCTGGGACCCGACCGATCGTCCAGGTGATTGATAACCCGGTCCGCTGCGAGCGCCTCGGATTGGTCTACGAGCTGGCCGTCGGTTCCGGTCGTCTGCTTGTCTGTGCGGCCGACCTGGATGCGCTTGCAGTGGGACACCCGGAGGCAGCCCAACTGCGTTCCAGCCTGTTGGCGTACGCCGAGTCACCTGCGTTTTCTCCTTCGATCGCGCTTACCTCGAGCGAAGCCTCCGCAATGCTGTCACTAAAGTTAGTAACCCCGGCGAAGAAATAGCGGCTTACACTCTTCGCTTTCACTTTCAGCCGGCGTCGATATTCCGACCATTCTTGCCCTCAGGGCAACGCGCGGCAAGCGCAGCGAACCCAACTTGGGGTTGTTCGCCGCACCCGTTGCCCCGGGCCTATCGCCTTGTGCCCGGGCGTCGCTCACCGATAGTAGAACCTATATCCAGGACCAAAGGCGCCCCCAACCCGCCTATCGCCGGCGCTAGATCCCGGCCTGCTATGGGGCCACGTAGGTCAAGCTCGCCGCTTGCGATCAAATAGCCCCCGGATCCTCTATTCCCGGCCAGCCCGCCTCACCGTGCGCAGGCCCCACTTTCTCGCCTCACTTGGACGGGGTGGCAATGTCCAGCAGGCCCTGATCGCGAAGCCATTGCGCCAGGAGCGCCGGCCATTGCTCGAGGGTCGCGTCCCCTTTCCCCAGGCCCACGCCGTGGGCCCCGTGGCGGAACACGTGCAGCTCCGCGGGGACGCCCGCCTTCTTGAGCGCGCTGTAGAACTCGATGCTGGCCTCAACCGGGACGACGTTGTCGTCGGTCGTGCTGAAGATGAACGCCGGGGGCGTCCGGGCGGTCACCAGGCGCGTCGGCGTGTAGAGCTCCTCGAGGGCCGCCTGCTTCTCCTTGGGGATCTTCATAAGCGCCGGGTACGAGTCGATCATGCCCGGCTTCGCCGGCTGCATCGCGTTGATCCAGGGATAGCCGAGCACGAGGAAGTCCGGCCGGCTGCTGAAGCGGTCCACGGGGTCGGCGGCATCGGGCCTGCCGTCGTCGTAGGACGTGCCGGTCATCGCCGTCAGGTGCCCGCCCGCCGAGAAGCCCACCATGCCGATCCGGTCCGGGGCCAGGTTGTATTTCTTCGCAAGCGAGCGCACCAGGCGGACCGCGCGTTGGGCGTCCAATAGCGGCACTGGGTAGAGGTATTTCTCGCCCAGGCGGTACTTCAGCACGAAGGGGGTCACCTTCCTCTCGGCGAACCAGTCGGCGACCTGCCGGCCCTCGTGGTTCATCGCGAGGCCGCGGTAGGCTCCCCCGGGGGCGATGACGACCGCCGCGCCATTGCCCTCATGGTAGGCCGGCTCGAAGACGGTGAGGGTCGGGACGTCCTCGTCGGCGACCCCCAGGGCGCCCGGGGCGCCCCCATCCCAGAGCGGGAACGTGGCGACGTCCATCGACGGAAGGAACGCCGCCCGTGGAGGGGCACTGGCGGGCTGCGCGCCGGAGGCGCATAGCGCAAGAAGGACCGCAGTGATAAGGGCGCACGGGGCGCGAAGGGCGTAGGGGTTCACGTGAATTGGGCGGCTAGGACGCTACTCTGGGATGCTATCCCGCGCTCGTCCGGTTCGGCGGGACGCCGTACCCTCGCACTGGCCGGGGCGCCCCGTCAATCGCCACCGTCGCGCGGATCAGCGCGCCGCTATCCTGCCCGAAAACGCCATTCTTCGGGACTAGCCCGCATCATGGAGCGGGAGCGGATCGCGCAGTATCGTGATGCCCGCGGCTTCGGCTCCCGTTCCGCTTCGCAGGAAAAAATCGCCGGCGCCGCGCATTTGACATTTGAAGCGGAGCGCTTCTGCCGTGAAGCTCCAGCGTTTGCAATGCCCACGATCCGGTGTAGGCCTCCCAGCCTCTTCCAATATCCCAATCCACGACCCCATGTCCCATCGACACGCCTGTTCCCGCCGCGATTTCCTGAAGACGTCCCTGGGCGCGGCCTCGCTTCTCGTGCTGCCGCGCTTCGCCATCGGCCAGGCGGGCCCGCCGCCGAGCCGCAAGCTCAACCTCGCGTTCATCGGCGCGGGCGGCCAGGCCGAGGCGGCCTATTCCGGGTGCGAGGGCGAGAATTTCGTCGCGCTCTGCGACGTGGACGACAAGCGGGCCGCCGATGCCTACGCCAAGTACCCGGGGGCGAAGCGCTTCAAGGACTTTCGCGTGATGCTGGACAAGATGCACAAGGAGATTGATGCCGTCGTCGTCTCGACGCCCGACCACACCCATTTCTGCGCTGCCTTCCTTTCCATGCAGCTTGGAAAGCACGTCTTTGTGCAGAAGCCGCTCACGCACAATATCTGGCAGGCCCGGACCCTGCGCCGGGCCGCCGCCCACTACAAGGTCATCTCGCAGATGGGCAACCAGGGCCACACGACCGAGGGCATCCGCTACATCAAGGAATGGTACGACGCCGGCGTGGCCGGCGACGTGCGCGAGGTGCATGCCTGGTTCGACGGGCCCGATTTCACCGTCGGCCCCTACTTCCGGATACCCGCCACGTTCCCGCCGGCGCCCGCCGAGGCTCCCGCGACGCTGGACTGGGACCTGTGGCTCGGGCCCACGAAGAAGAGGCCCTACAGCCCGGCCTACGCCCCGCTTGTCTGGCGGGGATTCTGGGACTTCGGCTGCGGCGAGCTCGGCGACTGGGCCTGCCACACGCTCGACGCCCCGTTCTGGGCCCTCGACCTCGGCTCGCCGAGCCGCGTG
Source organism: Opitutaceae bacterium (assembly GCA_003164715.1). GTDB lineage: Bacteria > Verrucomicrobiota > Verrucomicrobiia > Opitutales > Opitutaceae > Palsa-1447. Next base: position 34,691 of record PLTZ01000001.1, read on the forward strand.
TCCGTCGAGAACATCGAGATCATCCACGAGGGATTCGTCCCGCGCTCCTCCCACCTCAAGTTCGATTTCCCGGCCCGCGGCGACAAGCCGCCCGTCTCGCTGCACTGGTATGACGGCGGCCAGCACCCCGCCCCTCCGCTCGATTGGGACCGCTCCAAACCGTTCCCGAAGGGCGGAATGCTCATGGTGGGCTCCAAGAACACGCTGATGACCGGCGAGCGCCCCGACAGCCCCCACCTCCTGAACGACGCCATCTGGGAGGACTTCAAGAAGAACCTGCCGGCAAAGACCATCCCGCGCGTCAAGGGTGGGCCGTTCCGCGAGTGGCTGCGCGCCATCAAGGGAGAGGGTCCGCTGCCCGGATCGAATTTCGACTATTCCGCGCGGCTGACCGAGATGGCCCTTGTGGGCGTCATGGCGCAGCGCACGAACGAGGATATCGAGTGGGACGGCGCCAACATGAGGGTCACCAACCACCGGGACTTCGATCGGTACGTGCGCGAGCCCGCCCGCAGGGGCTGGGACTTCGGGGACGAGGTCTGGGGCTGACCGCCGCGTCATCCTAGAACCAGGCGAGCCGCAGGGCGCCTCGCCCCGGGGACGCTAAGCCGGTCCAATGGCCGCGGTCACCGCAGGGGCCGTGGTTGTCACGCCTTGACGCCGCGAAAGCTCCGCCATGACCCGAGCGGCACCAAGGCAAGGCCGATCACGGCCAGCTGGCTAGCGACAAAGGTGATCAGGCCGTAGAAGGCCGCGCTCGTGAATCCGTAGCTGTGCAGGCCGACGCCCAGCATGTTGGTGCCGAACCAGCTCCAGGCGGTGACCACGTTGCCGAAGACCGCGAGGGCCATCATGCCCCGCTGCCGAACGAGCCCGCCCCAGCGGCAATGCAGGATGACGGCGTTCCAGATCACGATGAGGAGCGCGCCGTTCTCCTTGGGGTCCCATCCCCAGAAGCGCCCCCAGGACTGGTCGGCCCAGATGCCGCCCAGCATGGTCCCCACAAAGCTGAACAGGGTCGCGAAGCAGACGATGCCATAGACCATGCGCGCGAGGGCGTCCGCCGTGCGCGGGTCGAGCGAGCGCGTGAGGACCCCGCGCAGGATGTAGATGATGGCCAGGAAGCCCGCAAGGAACGTCGAGGCGTAGCCGGTCGTGACCGTCACCACGTGGGTCGAGAGCCAGAAATTCGAGTCCAGCACGGCCCTCATCATCTCGAGGGTGTCGCCGCTGAGGGAGAGGTGGTGCGCGATGACGAGCGTGCTGAAGCCGATCATGCTGCCGGCCGCGCTCGCGACGGCGTTTCGGTGGAGCTTCTCAAGCACCAGGCAGAGCGCGACCGACCCCCAGCCGATGAACAGGGCCGAGGAGTAAAGGTTGGTGACCGGAGGCCTGCCCTCGAGCCACATGCGCACCAGGATGCCGAGCGTCGCCACCAGGAACGCGAGCCCCATGACCCGGAACGCCGCGCGCCCCAGTTCGCCGGGCCACGAGAGCCACGATATCGCCGCCAGGAGGAACGCGATCACGTAAAGGAAGAGGCTGGTGATGAAGGGCTCGGCCTGGTTGAAGAAGGCCTCCGTGTTCGAGCGCCGCGCGGCCGCCGGGAAGTTGGCCGAGAGCTCCGCCCGGTAGGACCGGACCGCCGAATTGAAGGCGTCCGGCTGCGAATCCCGCCAGCTCTTGCCGAGTGCGGCGTAGACGAGCACGTGCGGGTCGACGCCCGAGGGGGACGCCGCGCCCAGCAGCGAATGCCCGACGCTCTGCCAGCCCGCGGGGTCGCCCGAGGCCCTGGCCGGCGGCACGGCGCGAAGCGAGCTGAACGTGTCCATGGTCTCGAAGGACGCGTGGAGCGCCGCCATCCGCGCGGCGTCGGACAATTCCGCGGCCAGGTCGGCGATCCCCGGGGCCTCAAGGCCGAACTTCAGCCGGACATAGAACTCGACGTGGCTGCGCAGCTCGACCACGGCCCGCTGGAAGGCGCTCCGCTCGGCGTTCTCGACCGGCTCGGCCAGGTGGGCCTGCCGGTCAAGCTCGTCAAGCCCCGCCTGCATCTGGCGGTACGAGAAGCGCACGCCGCCCTCGCCGTCGGCCCGGGTGAGGCTGAAGATCGAGAGGACGTCCGGGTTGTCGATGCGGAAGACCTGGTAGGCGTCCGCCGTCTCCGGCAGGAAGAAGACGTCGAGCAGCCACTCCTCGGGCGTCACCTCCTTGCCGCTCGGCGTCATTACCCGCTGGCGCCCCTGCAGCATGAGGAGCCCGGTCCGCGCGATCGTGTCGAGGGGCTTTATCCTGCCCCCTGAAAGCACGGGAAGGCGGCCGAAGCCGGCGAGATCGAAGGGCCCGGCGTTCCCCCGTGGCAATAGGGTCGCGCCCACCCAAAGGAGGCCGAGCGCAAGCGCGATGAGGGGAACGTGCTTCTTCACGGCGATGAAGGGGCGCGCTGCGCCGGCGAGGCGCCCGAGGCGGGGCCTGCGCGCCTGCGGAAGAACCCGAAGAGGTTGATCCCGAACTGGAGCACGAGGCCGAGGGTTATCAACGCGCACGAGAGGTAAGGAATCTGCCAGCTCGGGTTGCGCACGGCCTCCAGGACCGAGGTGTGGTCATTGTTGGCAAAGCCGGCCTGGTAGAAGGCAAAGCCCCCGTAGCGCAGCGGATTGTTCATCGAGATCAGCACCGAGCGGTCGTCGCGGCCGTCGTCGCTTCGCAGCCGGATCGTGCTCGCGAAATTCTTGGGGATGTCGGTTCCCGGATAGATGTCGTGCGTGAACTTGCCGAGCGTGAGCGTGAACGGCAGGTAGTCGCGCTGGGCTCGCAGCGCCAGCTGCCACGTGCGCCCCTGGTAGGTGAAGGTCTGGGGCTGGTCCAGCATCGCCGAGACGAGCCACGTGCCGAGCGGGCCGTCGGGCCCGGCCAGCTCCACGTATCCCGTCGGGAAGTTGCCCTCGTCCGGCTTGTAGGTGACCGGGGCCGGCTCGGCGATCACGTCGGTCCCGTCGCCCATGGTCGCCATCGAAGGGGGCGGGTTGGCGACCTGGGTGCGCGAACGCAGGACGGCATTCGGGAAGAAGGCGAGCGGCTTGATGGTGAACGGGAGCTTGGGGTGCTGGATCACGTCTTGGCCGGCCAGGCGCGCAACGGGGATAGCCACGACATCGTCGTAGCCCGGATTGGTGATGTCCGCCACGGCGAGCTCGCTCTCCCTGAAGCTTTCGACGTAGCGCTTGGTCTGGCCCACGTCCAGGCGCACCTGGCCGTCGCGCTGCATGAGGCCGGAGAGCCCCTCCCCTATCAGCAGAAGGATGATGCCCACGTGGGTCAGCCAGATTCCGGACTTGCGCCACGTGAGGCGGAAACGGTCGGCATGCGCCGTCACGAGGTTCAGGAGCAGCGCGCCTCCCAGGAGGTAGCCGCCCGGGAAGACCGGCAACGAGAAGCCGGTGCCGGCGACCTTCGCCATCACGAAGAAGGAGTGGAAGTACTTCTGCTGCACGCCCCAGACCCCGAGGTGCACCTGGTCGAGCGTGGCGACGAAGATCATCACGAGCGACAGCACCAGGAGCGCCACCGTGAGCTGCAGGGACGCAAACCCCGACACGAGGGTGCGGACAAGCGAGGCGCCTTCCGGCCGGGGCCGCGGCGCCGCGGGCTCCGGCTTAAGGGGCTGGCCTGGTTTCCCCTTGCTCATTTGGGCTGTACCGTCTTCAGGAAGGCGGCAAAGGCGGGCCTCTCCTCCTCGACCAGCGCCGCGGGGCCCGTCAGCTTGAAAAACCAGGTGCCGCCCTGCCACGGGGTGAATGCCGCCAGGATCCGCTGCTGGCCGGAACCCTCCGGCCCCGCGAAGTCGACCAGCGTGAAATGCAGCCCGTTAGCGTCGAGGGACTCGGTGACCGTGCCGATCGCGGAGTCGTCGACGGGCGCCAGGTCCACCTGCCCCCTCCAGCGGTTCACGTTCGCCGACAGGCCTCCGACGTCGCCCGGAAACGCCGTGATGGACATGTCCGCCTCCTGCCCGCCCCGCGCGATCGTGAAGCTGCCCTTGCGGATCGCGGTCGCGGGCTTCGGCTTCCACCCGTCCGGCGCCTGCCATTTGAGGGTCCTTGCGTCGCCCTGGTCGGTCGGCACCACGGCGAAGTTGGCGCGGGGAAGGTCATTGGTGTTCGCCGCTACCCTCGAGGCGCCCGGCTCGGCGGGCGCCGTCCCTGCGGCCGCGGCCCCCTGCGAGACGGACCTGATGAACTGGAAGAAGGCCTCCTTCTGGGACTCGACGACATCCTCGGGCCCCATCATCTTAAAGAACCAGACTTGGCCCGGCTCTTCGAGCCACGCGCCGAGGATCCGCGCCGCCGCCCTTCCGTCCGCGGGCTCCCCGCGGATGTCCGCGACCGAGAAATGGCCCGCGGGCGCCTCCAGGGCGCTCACCTCGGCCGGCAGCTGCTCGGCGGAGATGGGCGCCAGCTTAAGCTGCCCGCGCCAGCGGTTTATGTTCGCCAGGGTGTCGCCGCCGGCCCCGCCGAACGTGACGACCGAGACGTCGGCCCCGGCTCCGCCCGCCTTGCCCGGCGTCAGGTAGCTGGCGACGCGCAGCCCGCTCGCGGCCTGCGGCTGCCAGGGCGCAGGCGCGTCCCAGTGGAGGCCGGGCTGCGCCCCGGGAGCGGTCGCAACGGCCGAGGGCGCCGAAGCGGCCGCGCCCGCATCCTTGGGGACGCGGTAGCTCGTGATGTCCTTGCCGGAACAGCCCGCAAGCGCGAGCACGAGGCACGCGCCCGCGTTATTTCGAAAGCGATCGGACATAGGCCACGAGGGCCTTCACCTCGCCGTCGGAGAGCTTGTCGGCGAACGCCTTCATCCGCTCCTTGCCCGACGAGTCCTTGAAGCCCTCCTTGATCTGCTTGGTGGCCTGCTCGTCGGTGAAGCTCTTCTGGTAATCCGCGCTCGTCATGTCCTTCACCTGGGCCATCCGGCCCGCCTTGGTGTGCCCGGTGCCATCCGGCCCGTGGCAGGATGCGCAGTTCTTGCTCCAGGTGTCGGGGATGTCGGCCGAACGGGCCACGCCGCTAAGGAGCATCGGGACGGCGGCCGCCAACAGGGGTAACGTTATTTTTTTCATGTGGTTCGGTGAGTTGGTCCGCCGGCATGTTGCCTGCAGACCGCGCGATGGTTGAGGCAACAAGGACGGCTGTCCAAGGGAAACTGTGTGCAATTATTGCGATTCGCTGCGCGGGGCTTGCGTCAGGCCCCCTTTCGCGGCGGCAAAGGATGCGCAGGGATGGCCAAGGGATGGCAAGACGGCGTCCGGAACCGTCCTCTATACTGGCCCCGCGATTATTTGATGAATGGGGACCCCAAGGCTCGAAACGTCCTGGCCCTGCTGACGGCCTTATTCCTGGCCCTCGCGGTCGGATTTGCGCTTGTCCCCGCGCAGCCCGGCGCGCCGGTACGGGTCCCGATTGTCCCCCGCAGCGCCCTGGCGATCGCGCCGATGACCGTGCGCATCTCGGCCGCCCAGCTTGTGAAGAGCGGCGGCGACGTGTCGGGCCTCGACTGCTATGCCTGCCATCACAAGGAGTCCCCGCCGGAGATCAAGTCGGACGCCGCACATCGGATCGTCCTGCCGAGGGAGCATACGGACCTGATCCTTGGCATGCGCAACTGCGCCGAGTGCCACCCGCCGAGCGATCCGGTCAAGCTGGACTACGACGATTCGGGCAACGTCATCGTCCCGAAGGCGCACAAGGGCCTCGTGTCGATGGCCCACGGCCGCAACTTCCGAAACGAGAACTGCTACAACTGCCACGACCGAGACCAGCTCGACCAGCTCCACACCCCGGATGGGGAGAAGCTCAAGTTCGAGCAGGCGACCCTTCTGTGCGCCTCGTGCCACGGCCCGACCTACCGCGACTGGCTGGCCGGGGCGCACGGCCGCACGGCCGGCTACTGGGACCGCAGTGCGGGCCCCATCGACCGGCAGGAATGCGCCTCGTGCCACGACCCCCACGCGCCCGCCTTCACCGGCCTTATCCCCATGCCCGGGCCCCACCTGCTCCATCCCCTGCCGAAGGGCCAACCCGCCCCCTCCAAACCCGACGACCATGCCCTTTGACACCGAAGAGGACGGCATGTCTAGGAGGAGCTTCCTTCGCACCTCGACCGTGCTCTCGGCCGGCGTGGCCGCAGTGGCGGCCGGGCTCGCGCCGCTGCGCAAGCTCGGCGAGTTCACGTCCGTGGACCAATTCCTGCAGAAGTACTACAAGGAACTGACGCCGCAGGAGATGAAGACCGTCCTGGAGCGCATCGAGACCGAGGTGCAGCGCCAGTACGGCGTCCGGCCCCACGTGCGCGACTACAAGCCGATGAACGGCGTCGAGTACGTCTACGCCCTCAACCTGACCCGCTGCGTCGGCTGCCGCAAGTGTGTCCACGCCTGCGTCGCGGAGAACAACCAGTCCCGCAATCCCGAGATCCAGTACATCCGCGTCCTCAAGATGCCCAACGACGGCACGTTCGACATGGACAAGGGGGACCACAACTACGCGCCGAAGTCGGTGCCCGAGCCCGGGTTCTTCTTCATGCCGGTCCAGTGCCACCAGTGCAAGAACCCGCCCTGCGTCAAGGTCTGCCCCGTGAAGGCGACCTGGCAGGAGCCCGACGGGATCACGGTGATCGACTACAACTGGTGCATCGGCTGCCGCTACTGCGAGGCCGCCTGCCCGTATTTCGCGAGGCGCTTCAACTTCGCGTCCCCCTCGATCCCCAGCGAGCAGCTCAACACCAACATGTCCTACCTCGGCAACCGCCCGAGGTACAAGGGCGTGGTGGAGAAGTGCCACTTCTGCATCCAGCGCAGCCGGGTCGGCCGCTATCCCGCGTGCGTCGAGGTCTGCCCGACGGGCTCGCGCAAGTTCGGCAACATCCTCGATCCCAAGAGCGAGGTGTCCTACATCCTGAAGAACAAGCGGGTCCTTGTCCTCAAGGCCGAGCTCGGGACACTGCCCCGGTTCTTCTACTACTTCGACATCTGACCCGGGCCATGAGCAACTACCTGCGATTCCTCCGGCGCTGCGCATCGGTCTCCCTGGTGGGCGACTGGCGGTACTACACCTGGATCGGGGCCCTGACGGCGCTCTGCATCATCGGGCTTAACGCCTACGCGAAGCAGGTGGTCGCCGGCCTCGAGATCACGGGCATGAGCGACCAGGTCTCGTGGGGCGTCTACATCGCCAACTTCACCTTCCTCGTGGGCATGGCGGCCGCGGCCGTCATGCTCGTCATCCCCGTCTACATCTACAAGAACGAGGACCTGCACGACTTGGTCATCTTCGGGGAGCTGCTCGCGGTGGCCGCCATCCTGATGTGCCTGGCCTTCGTGACCGTGGACCTCGGGCGCCCCGACCGCTTCTGGCACCTGATTCCGGGCATAGGCGTCTTCCATTTCCCGGGCTCCATGCTCAGCTGGGACGTCCTCGTCCTGAACGGGTACCTCGTCCTCAACGTCTACATCTGCGGCTACCTCCTCTACTGCCGCTACCAGAACCGCAAGCCCTCGAAGTGGCTCTACATCCCCTTCGTCTTCGCGGCCATCGTCTGGGCGATCTCGATCCACACGGTGACGGCCTTCCTCTACGTCGGCCTCGGCGGGCGCCCGTTCTGGAACTCCTCGATCGTCGGCCCGCGCTTCCTCGCCTCTGCGTTCACCGCCGGGCCGGCCTTCGTCATCCTGGCGCTCCAGGTGGTCCGCCGCGCCAGCGGCTCCGCGAAGGCCGTGGAACTCCCTGTATCCGAGCGCGAGGCCGCAGAGCCGCACATGATCGCAAGCCGCACCGCCACCTTCGAGGACCTCGACCGGCTCGCCAAGCACCTTCCCGAGGTGGCCGCGGTCTCGATCGAGGACCGCCGCGCCTGCCTCGTCGGGGCGACCGTCCTCAACGCGTCGCCGGGCGACGTGCTGCTGCGCCAGGGGGCGCTCGACAACGACGCCTTCTTCGTCCTTACGGGCCGCGTGGTGGTCAGGCGCGACGAGGGCGGCCGCACCCGCATCACGCGCAATGTCGGCCCGGGCGAGCAGTTCGGCGAGGTCTCCGCGATCACGGGAACGCCCCGGGTGGCCACCGCGGTCGCGATGAAGCCGAGCGAGGTCCTGTGCATCACGGCCGACGCCCTGCGCAGGCTCATGAAGACCCCGAAGATGGACGAGATCATCAGCTGGAGGATGGGCGAGCGGCTCATGATCTCGGACCGGAGCCTCCTCATCCTCAGGGCCATCGTCCAGGTGTCGATGATCATTAACGTGTTCCTCCTGGCCAACGAGCTCTTCACCGAGTTCTACAACTCCAACCGCCATGACATCTCCTGGCGGTACCTGCTGTTCGGCCTGGACGGGCACCATGCGCTCGTGCCCTGGTTCTGGACCGCGATCACGCTCAATGTCGGCGCGATGGTGCTGCTCATGCTTCCGCTCAGCCGGAGCCTGAAGTGGCTGAACGTGGCCTGCATCATGTGCATCTTCGGTATCTGGATCGAGAAGGGCATGGGCCTCGTGATCCCGGGCTTCGTCCCAACCCCGCTCGGCGAGCTGGTCGAGTACCTCCCCACCCTCAACGAGACCCTGGTCTGCATCGGGATCTGGGCCTTCGGGCTATTGTGCTTCACCATCCTGCTTCGGATGGCGGTGCCGATCCTGCAAGGCCAGCTGACCCGCGCGACCGAGCCGTGAACGCAAGAACCTGAACCGCCCGCCGCCGTGCCGCACAAACTGACCCTGGAGGACGGCCGGCAGTCGCTCGCGGCCCACGTCGCGGCCAAAGGGGCGGAGATCCGGGCGAAGTACGGCCCGGCGATCGGCTGGGCGCAGCTCACCCGGATGCTGGCCGACCGCGAATGCGTCCGCTACCCCTGCGAGCTGGCCTTCGACGCCGCCCCGCTCCAGCCGGACGAGTGTGCGTACCCGGAGCCTAAGGGCGAGCGCCCGGAGGACGGCTTCCGCCTCTGCGTCCACCCGTATTTCTCGGTGGACCCGGACCGGGTGCCCCTGCTGGCGCTCTACCAGATCGTCTCGATCAACTACGGCGCGTTCGCCTCCCCCAACGATGCGGAGGCCTTCGGGGCGGCCGTGCTCGGCATCCCCAAGGAGGAGTATTACCAGGCGCTGTGCGCCATGGCGGACGAGATTTCAACCGGCCACCTCGAAGCGGATTCGGGCGAGGCGGGCGGCTGCCATTGCGGCGACGCCTGACCGCTCACCGCAGGTCTCCCGCAACCGAAAAGGGCCCGGCCGAAGCCGGGCCCCAAGGGTTTGACTCGCGCGGGCTCAGAGCCTCAGAGCGAATACGTGAGGGAGACGTAGGCGAGCGGTCCGTTGTAGTTGGTGAACCCGCCGGCCGTCGGATCCGTCCACCGGAGGTAGCCCACCCTGCCCTCGCCGATCAGCCGGTCGCTGAACTTGTGCTTCAGGCCGACCGTGACGTTGCTCTCCTCGAAGCTCGATCCGTAGGGCTGGCCGCCCTGGGCGACCTGCGGGTTGTAGTTGTCCGCCCGCTGGAAGGCCCACTGGAGCTGGGCGTCCGTCTGCTTGTCGAGCACGAAGCCGCAGAGCGCGCTTCCGGTCACGTAGTTGTTGTCGGCATTGTTGACGGGCGAGGCGATGTTCGTCACCGCGGACACCACGACCACCGGCCACCCGGTCTGCAGGTAGCTGTAGACGAGGTTCACGTTGCCCTGCACGTAGAACTGGCTGACGGGCGTCCAGTTGACGGTCTCGCTCAGCATCTGCCCGCGGGCCTTGCCGGAGGTGATCTCGCTGCCGAGTCCGCCGTTCGGGATTGCCGCCGTGACGGACATGTCGCCGTACTGCGGCTGGTAGCGCGTGTTGAAGGACAGCTGCGCAAACGGCTTGAAGATGATGCTCAGCTTGACCCCGGTGAAGGTGTAGCCGGTCACAAAGAGGCCGCCGTAGCTGCCCGTGCCGATGATGTCGTCCGAGCCCACGAACCGGTTCTGGTGATCCTTGCGGTAGACCTCGGCACGCACCGTGAACATGCTCGACGCGTTCCAGTTGGCGCCGACCTTCAGGTCCTCGTAGTCCTGGTTCGCGTCCTGGAAGAAGACGCTGCCGATCGGCGTCGCGGTGTTGGTCGTGACGCCTGCGCCCGTGACGGTTGTCGCTATATACGGATTGACCCAGTGCTGGGTGCCCCGGTCGATGCAGTCGTCAAACGTCCCGTAGAGCGAGAGGCTCCGGATGCCCGTGTACTCGAGCGAAAGCTCAGGCGTCTCGGTGTGGTCGAGGAAGTGGGAGTAGGTCAGCTCGTAGTTGGTGTTGATGTTGGTCAAGGCGACCGTCTTCGCCCCGGTGGCGAGCGTCGTGTTCATGAAGCCGCCGCTGCTGCCGACCCCGTTTGACTCGTCGCGGAATCCGAGGTCCGCCGTCAGATCCTTGATCGGCGTGTACTTCAGGAAGATGTTCCCGGTGTAGTCGTAGAGCGTGGACGTGCCATAGATGGCCGCTGCCGTTTCGGCCACGTAGACCGCATTCGGCACCGCGGCATACGTGGGGGTGAGCCACGTGCCGCCGTTGGTCGAATTCTGGTGGGTGTACATGAGCCCAACGTCCACGGCCAGCTTGTCGTTGATGGTCGTCTCGGTCTGGTCCAGGAGGCGCAGCGAATTGGAGATCCTGCTCTCGAGGTCGTCGGTCACCTCAACCGTCGGGTCGGCAAGCACGCCGAGGGAGTTCGGGTACTTGATGTAGTCCCGGGAGTCGACGTTGTTGACCCAGTCATAGGTGAACTTGAAGGTCTCTGTGGTGCGCCCGATCTTCGCCGTCACCCCGGCTTCGACGCTGCGGTGGTGCTCGTCCAGGATCTGGGTGTTCGGGTTGATGTACACCGCGTTTGCGGGTAGCGCGTTGCCGACAAGCGCATTCTTCACAACCGTGACCAGCGGGTTGACGACGGGCGCCCACTCCGTCGAGTCCTTGGACCCGGTCCGGACGTCGTCCTTGTAGCTGAAGGTGAAGACCGGCTGGTCGGGCTTGGCATAGGTCGCCCCGACCCAGAATGTGCCGCGGTCGACGTGGAGCTGCTCTCCGGTGAGCCGGTAGAGGCGGTCGGTCTCCGGGAAAAACCCGCCCACGCCGTCGTAGAACGTGCGGAAGCGCTTGTAGCCCATGTCGAAGCTCCCGACGTTCGTCTCGTCGATCTTCAGGGTCGCCAGGTAGTCGTCCGTCCCCTCGAGCGCGTGGCCGTTGACGGTGAGGGTCGTCGCGTCGGAGAGGTCCTTCGTGAAGTTGAAGTCCTCGATGCCGAAGGATCCCCAGGTGGGCGTGCTCTGGCGCGCCGCGTAGGAGGCGTCGTCGCCCGATATCCACGCCGTCTGACCGGTCACCTTGATGTAGCTCTCATAGGTGGGGAAGGCGTCGCCATTGGTCGGGGCGTCAGCCGCCACCGAGAGGGACACCGTGAGGGAAAGGGCTGCACCAAGGCCGACGAGGCCCGCGATGCGGCTGAGGGAGGTAGAGGCCGTATGCATGGTGTTGACGTCCGTTAAGGGTTAGGGACGAAGTGAGGCGTTCACATTGGAGCCGTGGACATCCTCGTGGCAGCCTGCGGACCAGCAGGTGCCCTCGGAGAGCCGGGACCCGATAGAACTGGCGTGGGCGCCGTCCTTGAACCCGCCGATGTTGAATCCGGGGGTGAGGGTCTCAAGGTGGCAGCGCATGCACAGGTTGGCGTCGCGTGCCACGAGCATCTTGTCGTTGACCGTGCCGTGCGGGTTGTGGCAGGCGGTGCAGCCCTCCTCACGGATGGCCCCGTGGGGATAGGTGTACGGGCCCGCCTGCTGCGTGTGGCAGCGGATGCACGTTTCGGTCTTGGCTGTAAGCTGGGCGCCGCCGCCGCGGATCGCATTGCCCTTGTGGACGTCGTGGCAGTCCACGCAGCTCACCTTGCCGGCGAGGACCGGGTGCGTGTGCGGGAGGCTGAACTCGCCGCGCTTGTCGAGGTGGCACTGGAAGCAGGCCTCGGGTGACTTGCGGGGGTTGACGATCGTGCCGGCCTTGCCGCCGGACTGGACGTGCAGGCTTCCCGGGCCGTGGCAGGCCTCGCAGCCGGTGTCGCCCACCTTCGCATCGGCTATCATGAGCCGGGCGTGGGAGGCACTCGCAAAGTGGCTCGTCTGGTCCTCGTGGCATTGGACGCATTCCTTGCTGCCCACGTAGGTGGCCCCCGGTGTGCCGGTGCCCGGTGCGACCACAATGCGGTCGACCGCCACGCAGGAGATCAGGAGCAGGGACCAGAGTGCGCATCCACCGAATATCAGGTGGGTCGCGAATCGGCGTGAGAATCTTTTCATGGTGTTGGCGTTGGGGCTTGGGGAAATCGGTCTAATCAGCTGGAACGGATCGTGCCATATATATCGGCAGGCATCTGCGCATCAATTGCCAACATTCGCGCATACTTTGGTCATTGTTTGTGCTTATTCAGTGGTGAAGCGCCGTAAATGCCGCGATGCCCCTAGAGCGGCCGGACCCCAGAATACCAAGCTCCAGCGAAACCGCCGCGATCCGCGCCCTTCGCCGGCGGGCTCCGACTCCCCTTCCGTTGGCCTGACGGAAACTCGAGGCCGTGCGCACCCGGAGCAGAGCAAGAATAGCGGAGCAAATGGCAAGAGATGCGCCGACAATCGGCGCAGGCCCCACTATCTTCCATCAGCTAAAGAAAAGGTCCTACCATGCCGGTCATCAAAATCCATCTGGAGCACGAGGAGCTTTCAGCCATCAAGCGCCGGGCGAGCGAGCTTGGCATCAGCGTCGAGGACCTGGCCTACGGGGCGATCAACTGTTCGATGAGCCACGTGAAGGAGTCCTTCTGCAGGACGCGGATTGACCAGGCCGTCAGCGAGCGCGGGCGCGACCTGCCCCTGTGGAGCGATAGCGCCAGGTCCGTCGCCATCTACGAGAGCAAGCCCGACATCCAGCAGGCCCCCGGCCCAAAGGGCGGCCCGCTCTGAGCCCCCCCGCGCCGCGAGCCTCTCGCGATTAGCCCGCACCCGGCCGGCCCCCTCGGCTGTTAGCTGACTTTCCCTGCGCAGCCGTAAGCCCCTTCCGCCATGAGCACCCGTTCGTACGCGCTTGCCCGCATTCTTGCGCTCCTCGCTGGCGCCCTGCTTCCTGCAGGCCTTGCGGCCGCGCAGCCCGCCGCCGCCGCCGCTACGCCGGCCGCCCCGCCGCCTTGGGCCCCATCCGACGGCCCCAACCATCCGATGGGGGTCGGTCGGGGGATATTCCCCGGGCGCGTGACCTGGATCCGGGACACCTCCGCCACGCCGTGGGACGGCAAGACGGGCAACTGGTGGGACGAGGGCACGGGGATCCGGCAGCCGGCCGTCGACAACATGCTGTCGCGCTCGCTCCGGGCGCTCTCGGGCAAGGCCGAGGACCGGGCGGCGTGGGAGGCCCTCTTCCAGTATTTCAACCAGCAGCAGCGCCAGCTGAAGGCCGGGTACCGCAGCGGCGAGAAGGTGGCGGTCAAGATCAACTGCAACAATGCGTACGGCGGCTACGGGGACGTTGACGGGCAGATCGACCAGTCTCCCCAGGTGCTGCTCGGCCTGGTGGGCCAGCTCGTGAACGCCGCCGGCGTCCCCCAGGAGATGATCACGGTCTACGAGGCGGCCCGCGTCGTCCCCGACCGCGTCTACCTGCCGACGCACACGGCGTTCCCGCGCGTCCGGTTCGTCGATTCCCAGGGCAACGGCGCCAACGGCCGCTACCCCGTGGAGTACGTGGAGGAGATGCTCAACTATTCCATGCCCGACCCGAAGGTCGGCAGGGACCTGCCGCGGTGCGTCGTGGAGGCGACGTACCTTGTCAACCTCACGCTGGTCAAGGGCCACCCGACGACGGGAGTGTCGCTCACCGCCAAGAACCATTACGGCACCGTCGACGTCCGCGACCATGAGGTCTACGTGAACGCCCATTCGCACCCGATGGGGACGTACCACCCCTTCGTCGACATGATCGGCTCCAGGGAGCTGGGAGGAAAGACGCTGCTCTTCATCCTGGACGGCCTTTACGGCGTCCGCGACGTCAACGACAATGTCGCCGACTACGGCCACTGGAACAAGCTCTTCCACGGGGAGTGGCTCTCGAGCGTCTTCATGTCGCTCGACCCCATCGCCATCGACTCGGTCGGCCTCGACTTCCTGCGGGCGGAGTTCCCCTACGGCAGGTCCACGGACCTGAACTTCCAGCCAATGAGGAACGCGGACAACTATCTTCACGAGGCCGCGCTCGCCGACCATCCGCCCTCCGGCGTCCGCTATGCTCCCGACGGCGTCCCGCTCAAGAGCCTCGGAGTCCACGAGCATTGGAACAACGAGGTCGACCGAGAGTACTCCAGGAACCTAGGGCGCGACGAAGGAATCGAACTGCGGGTCGTTCCGCCGAACTGATTTCTTCCGGCTGCTTGGGCGCGCTCCGCCAGCGCTTTACGAGCGCGGCGGCCGAAGCTATGCAAATATTGGCATTATGGGTCGTGATACCCGCAGCGGACTACAGGTGGTGGATTGACGCGCGGGACACCACAACCTGTAGTGGCCAACGCCCCAGCTTTGGACACACCGATGAATTTGCTCCCTGCACCATTCTGCCCCCGTACCAACGGCTCGGGCGGCACGGCGTCCGTCCAAAACCTCGCGTGCCTTCTCTACGGCCTGTACCGTTCAACCGGTCGGGCTCCGATGCGCCTCTAGCACCCTGCCGATTGGAGTCCGAGGCTCCGACGGCGGCGGCACCCGCCACTAATTCCTTCAATGATCAAGCACTCCGAAACGCACCTTTCCCCCCAACGCCCGCCGAAACTTCTGACGCGCAATCCCATCCCGCCGGAAGCCCGGCAGGTGGTCAAACGCACCGGCGAGCTCGTCCGCTTCGACCTCAACAAGATCACCCGCGCGATCGCGCTCGCAGAATTCGACACGAAGAACCCTGACAAGAAGAACCTCTATCGCGAGGATCTCCTCGCGTGCTTCGGCCTCGAACCGGACGATTTCCTCTCGGTGACGAAGACCGCGGAGCGCGTGCAAAGCGCTTTGGAGGGGCTCTACTACCGCGCCGGGAAGCATCCCACCATCGAGCAGATCCAGAACGCCATCGTCGTCCAGATCGCGGCCGACGGCCGCTGGGACGTCGCGGCCGCGTACATGACGTACCGCCTGAAGCAGGCGGACAGGCGCCTCGCGGTCTACGCCAACAGCGGGATGTCCGACTACATCGCCCAGTCAAAGTATGCCCGGTTCAATGAGCGGCTCGGCCGCCGCGAGATCTGGGTCGAAAGCGCGGCGCGGGTCGAGGCCGTGCACCGCATGTTCTTCGAGAAGAAGCTCGACCGGCGCCTGCCGGCCCTGTTCAACGCCGAGGTGGTCGAGCTCGCGGGCCGCCACCTGAAGGCGCTCGAGGCGATGCTCGGGGGAAAGACCCTCGGCGAGATCATCGGGGACAGCTTCCAGGCCGTGGCCCGCAAGCAGGTGCTTCCCTCGATGCGCTCGCTCCAGTTTGCGGAGGCGTGCCTGAGCGCGCACGCGCGGATGTTCAACTGCAGCTTCTCGAACCTCGACCGGTTGGACTTCTTCAAGGAGTTCTTCTACCTGCTGCTCTGCGGCTGCGGCTGCGGCTTCTCGGTGCAGCGCCAGCACGTCTCGCGCCTGCCCGCCCTGCCGAAGCGCGGCCTCGAGACCGAACTGCCGGTCGTCCACTTCATCGTGGGCGACACGATCGAGGGATGGGCGGAGGCGCTCGACGCGCTCGTGCGGAGCTATTTCAACGGTACGAAGATCGAGTTCAGCTACCACATGGTCCGCCCCCGGGGGGCGCACCTGAGGACGTCGGGCGGCAAGGCCCCGGGCCACCTGCCGCTCAAGAAGGCGCTCATCAACATCGAGTCCGTGCTGGTGGGCGCCGTGGGCCGCAGCCTCAAGCCGATCGAGGTCTACGACATCTGCATGTTCACCGCGCGGGCGGTGCTCTCCGGAGGGATCAGGCGCTCCGCCTGCATCTGCCTCTTCTCCTACGACGACGAGGACATGATGACGGCCAAGACCGGGGACTGGTTCGACAAGCATCCCCAGCGCAGCGCCTCCAACAACAGCGCCGTCATCCCGCGCTCGATGAAGGACGACTCCGTGTTCCGCAAGCTCTTCGCGAGCACGAAGGAATTCGGCGAGCCGGGCTTCGTCTTCTGCGACAACCCGGAGGCCGGCGTCAACCCCTGCTCGGAGATCGGCCTGCTGCCGGTCGTCAACTGGGAGCTGTCGAGCGCCGAGGTGGAGAAGCTCTACAGCTGGGGCTACACCGGCGAGCTGCCGGGGATGTCGCGGCTCTCCGGATGGGAGATGTGCAACCTGACCAGCACCAACGGCGCCATGATCCACAGCGTCGACGACCTGATCCGCGCCACGACGCGCGCCGCCATCATCGGCACGCTCCAGGCGGCCTATACGGACATCAAGTTCCTGGGCCCCATCACGCGGCTGA
The DNA here is from genome assembly GCA_003164715.1 of Opitutaceae bacterium. Classification (GTDB taxonomy): domain Bacteria; phylum Verrucomicrobiota; class Verrucomicrobiia; order Opitutales; family Opitutaceae; genus Palsa-1447. The sequence goes on from PLTZ01000001.1 coordinate 51,219, forward strand.
TCAACGAGCATGACGCGCTCCTCGGCGTGTCCATCTGCGGCTTCATGGACTCGCCCGAGGTGCTGCTCAACGCGGAGGCGCTCACGGAGGCGGCGCGCATCGTGCGGGCGACCAACGTGCTCGTCGCCGAGCTGCTGGGGATCAACCCCGCGGCCCGCACGACCACCGTAAAGCCCGAGGGGACGACGGCGGCGCTCGTCGGCACGGCCTCGGGAATCCACCCGAACCACGCGCGCCGCTATTTCCGGCGGGTCCAGGCCGCCCGGACGGAGGCCGTGTACCAGCACTTCAAGGCCGCGAACCCGCAGATGTGCGAATGCAGCGTGTACGACCCCGACCACACCGACGTGATCACGTTCCCGGTGCAGGCGCCTGATAACGCCATTCTCAAGAACGAGATTAGCGCGATCGAATTCCTCGAGTACGTCAGCCTCGTGCAGCGGTCATGGGTGCGGGCCGGGACCAACCCCAAGGGCAACCGCTCGCCGGAGGTCTCCCACAACGTCTCGAACACCTGCGTGGTCAAGCCGAACGAGTGGGATGCGGTCGCCGACTACATCTGGACGCACCGGGAGGACTTCACGGGAATATCGCTCCTCGGCGACGACGGGCAGACCCGCTACGCGCAGGCCCCCTTCCAGGCCCTCGAGACCGACGAGGACATCCTCCACTGGAACCGCCTCCAGCCCAAGGTGGTCGACTACACCACGCTCAAGGAGCAATCCGACAACACCGCCCTGAAGGACGTGGTCGCCTGCGCGGGCGGTGCGTGCGAATTGACCTGAGGGCGACGCGCTCGCCCGGCCGCGACCGCTAGGCGCCCGGCGCAGCCCCGGGCTGCCCGGCGCGTCGGCGCACCCTGCCCCGGTCCCCGCCCGCCGCGCCCCCGCGCAGCGCGGGCACGACCACGACGGGACAGCGCGCCCGTTTCAGGATGGCGTGGGTCGTTCCTCCGATCAGCAGGTCGTAGACCGCGCCGTGCCCATGCGAGCCCATCACGATGTAGTCGGCGCCGAAAACCCCGGCCTGCTCGAGGATCTGGACGGTCGGTATGCCCCCGACCTCGGCCACCTCGGCCTCGACGCCGCCCGCGTTCAGCCCGGCCTTCAAGGCCGCCAGCTGGACCGCCGCGCCCGTCTCCGCCCTCGCCTGCATTTGCGACAGGTCGACGACCATGGACGAGCTGTCGCCCGGGACGATCGCGGGCGCGACGACATGAAGGAGCACGAGGCGCCCCCCGACGGCGCGCGCCAGGGAGGCCGCGTTCTCCACGACCGCCGGCGTGATCGCGGAAAAGTCAACCGGTGCGAGGATTGTCTTCATGCAAGAGATCCACCCCGGCCCTCACGACTTGGCGGAGCGCCCGCGCGGCGGGCGCGGCACGGGGATCGCCGTCCCCATCTTTTTCAGGAGGGTTTCAATGGAAAAGGTGTAGGTCAGCCAGCTCGAGCCGGTGAGCGACGAAACCTCCGGGGAATAATGCGAGAAGAGCGACCGCATCGCCTCGTTTTCCCGAAGCACCTGCGCGGTGAACTTCCTCAACCCGCTTCGCTGGGCGATCTCGCCCAGGCGCCTGAGCAGGACGCTTGCCATGCCGCACCGGCGCTTCGATTCGCGCGCGACGAACGCGACCTCGGCCACGTTCGGCTCGGGTTCCGAATAGAAGCGCCCCACGGCGTGCAGGATCTCCTGCTTGCCCGACGTCTCGAAGATCCCGAGGGCGACGTCCTTCTGCTGGTCCACATTGACCAGCTCGTAGGCCCGCTCATGGGTCATCGTGCTGATCATGTATCCGTAGCGCAGCTGGATGGTCTCCTGGGAGTGCGAGTAGAAGAAGTCCTGAAGGCGCTTCTCGTCATCCGGCCTCAGGCGGCGCAGCACGTACTCAGTGCCCCGGAGCACGACGGTCCCCTCTGTGGGGCTCTCAACGTTCACGGGCACGGGTTTGCACTCGGAGGCCATCGCGTCCAACCTTGGGGTCCCCAGAGTCTCGGCGCGCACCGGCCCGGGTTCAAGGCCTAGCTGATCTTTCTTTGTGAGGCTTTGGGGCATGGGGGCGCCGGGTCGATTCCCCGTATCTTAATGCGGCGCAATGACCGGGCCTCCGCATCGCTTGCCGAACCCTGCGCGATTCTTGTGCAGAGCCCAGCGGCCGTGCGCGCCCAAGGACAAAATCCGGCGGGTGATCCACAAAATACGCGCAGCCCTGCCACCGTGCGGCGACTAGTATGGGCGCGGGCAGAAACGACGCCCCAAATTTATGAACAAAGCAAAGATCGAGGAACTGCTTGGCGCAGATGCGAAGTCTCTTCTTGAACACAGTTCGAAGACATTTCCTAAGGAGACCCTGAGCCTGCCGGGCCCGGACTACGTCGACCGCGTCTGCACGGTGTCGGACCGCCCGGCCCAGGTGCTACGAAGCCTCCAGCAGATGTTCAACCACGGACGCCTGGCCGGAACGGGATACCTCTCGATGCTCCCCGTGGACCAGGGGATCGAGCACTCGGCCGGCGCCAGCTTCGCCCCGAACCCGGCCTACTTCGACCCCGAGAACATCGTGCGCCTCGCGCTCGAGGGCGGATGCAACGCCGTGGCCTCCACGCTCGGCGTCCTCGGCGCCGTGAGCCGGAAATACGCGCACAGGATCCCCTTCCTGGTGAAGCTCAACCACAACGAGCTCCTCTCCTACCCCAACACGTACGACCAGGTCTATTTCGCGCAGGTGCAGCAGGCCTATGACATGGGAGCCGTCGCGGTCGGGGCCACCATCTATTTCGGGTCCCCGGAGTCGCGCCGCCAGATCGTGGAGACCAGCCAGGCCTTCAGCCGGGCGCACGAGCTCGGACTGGTCACCGTCCTCTGGTGCTATCTGCGGAACAACGCCTTCAAGAAGGACGTCGACTACCACGTGAGCGCCGACCTCACCGGCCAGGCCAACCACCTCGGCGTCACCATCGAGGCGGACATCATCAAGCAGAAGCAGCCCGAGAACAACGGCGGCTACAAGGCGCTGCCCGGATTCGGGAAGACCCACGAGAAGGTCTACACCGAGCTCACGTCCGCAAGCCCCATCGACCTCACCCGGTACCAGGTGGCCAACTGCTACATGGGCCGCGCCGGGCTGATCAACTCCGGGGGCGAGTCGGGCAAGAACGACCTCGCCCAGGCGGTGCGCACCGCGGTGATCAACAAGCGCGCTGGCGGGATGGGGCTGATTTCCGGCCGGAAGGCTTTCCAGCGCCCCATGAAGGACGGCATCGCGCTCCTCAACGCCATTCAAGACGTCTACCTTTGTGCCGATATCACGATAGCCTGAAATCGGTCAGGCTCAGCTGAATACAACAATGAACGACAAGATCCTCATTGCCGGGCATAATTTGACCCTGAGTGAGGCGACCCGCGCGGACGTCGAGGCCATTGCGGAGAAGCTCCTCAAGCACCACGCCCACATTGTGCGCGTGCGCCTCGAGTCCGAGCACGCGACCCTGCGTTCGGGCGAGCGAGCCTACACCGTCAAGGGCATGGTCGAGCTTCGGGGCCCGGACCTCGCCGCATCCTCAACGACGGACAACCTGTACAAGTCCATCCACGAGGTCGTCGACAAGCTCGAGCGGATGCTCAGCGAGAGGGCAAGCAAGCGAGAGGACAAGCGCCACCACCCGCACGGCGTCGAGATCCCTGCGGACCTTCCCAAGGTGCGCGCCTAGCCAAAGCCGGGGAAAAACCTGTTGGAACTCCGCAGCTAGCCCGCGTGCTCGGGCCCGGCCTCCGACTGGTCCGCCCCGAAGAGCTCCCATCCGAGCAGCCCGCAGGGATCCTCCTCGAATACCTTGTCGGGATACCTGACGAGCGCGCAGATCCTCACGCAACCGATGCATTGCGAGTCCATCTCGCGCTGGCCGAAGAAACGCCACCGCTTGCGGGCCTCGGCGACCGCGGCAGGCTGAAGTCCCTCGACTTTCGTAAGGTCCTCAAAGATGGCGATCTCCCCGGTCGCGAAGTACGACAGCGCGGAGATGAAGCCGCAAATTCCCTCGGAGTGCAGGAGACGCGTGTGGGGCTCGTGCTCCACGACCCAGTGGCGGAACGACCCCGAGTGGAGCAGCGACCGGAATTCCCCGAGCGTCGTGCTCTGCAGCTGCGAGATGGCCTCGATGTGGTTCAGCGGCCACATCACCGCGTTCCTGGAAAGCAGGCCAATCCATTTCTTCTTTGTCCGCTCTGAATGCAGAAGGACTGCGCCTGCGACGTCGCGCGACATGTGGCCCGGAGTTGTATGAAGGTTATAGGGGGGCCCAGGGCGTGGCTCCTCACTCCTTGACGATTGAAGCGCATTTATTGCCCTAGCGATTGCAGCCCGCGGGGTTAGGAAATGCCCCGCGAGGCTCTTGCGCGGGCGCCGCCGCTGTCCCTCTGGTGGCTCGGGACACCCGCGTATGCACCAATCCTGTGGCGTCATTAAGTGGCAGCGTCGGGTTGGCGAGGCCGCGATGGGCGTCGACGGTTTACGGGCTCAGGTGCGATTGCGCCGCAATGCTGCGCGTGCGGGTCGAGTCCGTGAAGCGGGCGCTTGCGAACCCACGCAACGCGATCCGCGAGATAGCCAGCGACGAGGACTTCCGGTCGCTCTCGCTCATGAGTCGGGTTCTTGGGCACCTTGTGGGCGAGACACCCGCAGACCACCGAGGGGCCCCCCGGCGCAGTGGCGGCGGTGTTTCGGAGTCCATCCCAGGCGACTTGCGCCGCACTGGGCCGTCGCCCTTCCTAACGGGCCACGCAGGCCGTCCATCCAGCCACGCGCATATTGTCACGGCCGTTCAATCCTTGCGCCGCAAATAGCAATTTCCGCGCAGCGCAAAGTGATGCGCAGTGGTAGCTTCGCTCAGGTGAAGAGCATTCTTGTACCCCTCGATTTTTCCCCTGTTTCACGCTTGGTCGTGACGCGGGCCGTTGGGCTGGCGCAGCCTTCGAGGGCAAGCCTGGTGCTCCTTCACGTCGTGCAGCCCCCGGCCGTGCTTGCCGACTACGATCCGGCCCTGCCCGTCATCCAAACGATGAGCCGGGCCGCCGTCCGCCAGCTCGCCAAATGGAAGGCGTTCGTCGAGACCCACGGCCTCGTCGCGACGGCGGTCTGCCGCAGGGGGGTCTCGCCCGCGCAGGTGATCGCCGCCGAGGCCGAGCAGCGCGCCTGCGACTACATCATCATCGGCTCGCACGGGCACGGCGCTTTTTACGACCTGCTTGTCGGAAGCACGGCGGGCGGCGTGCTCCGCAGGGTCCATTGCCCGGTGGTCATCGTCCCGGCCCTGCATGCCGCCAGGAGCCAGGCGCAGGCGGCCCGAGAGCGTGTCCAGCCCTCCGCGCCACTGTGCGATCCGAATCCGATCGCGCCGCGCCACCCGCACGTGGCCGCAGGCGGACCCCGTGTCCGGCCTCCCCTTTTCGGCACCGAACGACCAATGCGCTCGATCGCAAACTGCGCCAACTGAACATGAACCCTGAGCAAACAAGCCCATCGGACTCCGAGATCGATCCACGGTGGAAGTGGCATTACAAGGCGTTGATGGGGCTGAGCGGCCGGCTCCTGACGGAGCACGAGCAGCGCCGGCGCGATGTCAACGCGTCGCTCTTGGAGTCGCACAAGGACCCGGCCGACACCGCGGCCGACAACTCGGAGCGGGACATCTTCTTCGCCGAGCTGGCGATGGAGCGAAACTCCCTCGATGAGATCGAGGCCGCACTGCAGCGGATCCGCAAGGGCACCTACGGGGTCTGCGAGATCTCGGGCAAGCCAATCGCGCCCGACCGGCTTCGCGCGATTCCCTGGACGCGCTACTGCAGGGAGGCCGCGCCGCGCACCGAACGCAGAAAGGCTTAGGGCCGCGCGTCGCCCTGCACCACGGGGGCAGGCCAAAATCCGCAGCGAAAATGCCAATTCGTGCGCAGAGTCTATTCGCAGAGACGTTACACTCGCGCTTGGAACCGCCAGGACACCAAGCGCTTGACATCCTCCCGGTCTAAGCG
>PLTZ01000037.1 GCA_003164715.1 Opitutaceae bacterium
CCCACTAAGAAACCGGAAGAACCAATTCAATCCCTATGGCCTCGTCAGTCGGGAGGCGGACACTCCTGTTGCCCTTAATAGCGAGGTTCCGTGGATTTGCCGGTGGATAGCACCTCGACCAATTTGCGGCAGGATCACCGCGATGCGCTGGAGAAGAATGTCTATCGCGGTCAGGAACCCTCGACTTACGGGGACAGTGCCCGCGAAGCCGATAATGGAAGCTCATTGGGAGCCTTTGGAAGGCCGCGCTGGCGCCAGAAGTAGAAGATGGCCGGATAGACGAGGAGTTCCATGATGGTCGAGGTCACAACGCCTCCAATCATGGGAGTGGCTATGCGCTTCATAACGTCCGCTCCGGCTCCATGGCTCCAAAGAATGGGCATGAGGCCAGCTATAATGACGGCGGCGGTCATCGCCTTTGGGCGGACGCGTTTCACGGCGCCGTGGTAGATGGCGTCGCGGAGATCCGAGGTGGAATTGAGGCGGCCCTGCTTCTTCCAGTCGGCATAGGCCAGGTCGAGATAGAGCAGCATGACGACACCCGTCTCGGCATCGAGGCCGGCAAGCGCGATGATCCCCACCCAAACGGCCACGCTCAGGTTGTAACCGAACAGGTGGATCATCCAGAATGCCCCGACCAGAGAAAACGGTACCGCGAGGAGCACGATGGCGGTCTTGATCCACGACTTCGTATTCAGGTGGATGATGAAGATGATGATGAGGAGCGTGAGCGGGATCACGATCATCAGGCGCTGCTGTGCGCGCAGCATGTACTCGAACTGGCCGCTCCAGAAGATGCTGTAGCCGGCCGGCACCTTGAGTTCGCCGCTTCGGAGGGCGTCGTCGACGGTCTTCTGTGCCTGACGCACGTAGCCGCCAATGTCCGAGCCCTGCACATCAACGTAGATCCATGCGTTGGGCACCGCTCCCTCGCTCTTCACGCCCATTGGCGCAGCGACAACCCTCAGTTTTGCCAGTTCGCTAAGGGGCACCTGGGCCATTTGTCCAGATACACCGCCCATTGCCTTGGAGACGCCGGCGGATTTCACCGGGATTACGATGTCCCGCAGCGCCTCAAGATTTTCGCGGTAGTCGCGGTCGTAACGAAGGATGACCCCGTACCGTTCGAGACCCTCGACAGTGGTGGTCAGGGGCATCCCCCCAAGCGCCACCTGAAGCACATCCTGCACGTCGCCAATGGTCAGTCCGTAGCGGGCAATGGCGTCGCGATCGATGTCGAACTCGACGTAATTGCCGCCCATCACCCGTTCGGCGAAGACGCTGCCCGTGCCAGGCACGCGGTGGATGAGGGCTTCGATCTGGCCGGCAATGCGCTCCAGTTCGGCAAGGTTGGGCCCCGCGACCTTGATGCCGACGGGGGTCTTTATGCCGGTTGCCAGCATATCGATGCGTGTCTTGATGGGCATCGTCCAGGCGTTGGTGAGGCCGGGGATTTGTACGCCGGCGTTGAGCGCCGAAACCAGCTCGTCGAGCGTGCGGCGCCGGTGGGCGACGACCTTCCCGTCCGCATCCTTGATGTCCACGGCGGGCCACTCCTTCTCGGGCTTCAGCATGATCGTGGTCTCGATCATGTCCATCGGCGCGGGATCCGTGGCAGTCTCCGCGCGCCCCATCTTGCCAAAGACATGAAGCACCTCGGGGAATGCCCGGATCATCTGGTCGGTTTGCTGGAGGACCTCACGCGCCTTGGTGGGAGATATTCCCGGAAACGTCGTTGGCATGTAGAGCAGGTCGCCCTCGTAAAGCGGAGGCATGAACTCCGAGCCGAGACTCTGGTAGGGGAAGGCCCGCCCCATCTTCGCGGCAATGCTCTTCAACCCGCCCTCGGGCAGGTGCGAGACGACGAGCGTATTCCACGGAAAGAAGACCCAGGCGACTATCGCTGCCGCACTGATGACCACCGCCCAGCGGAATCGGATGACGAAGTCGATGAGGGGGTGATAAATCCAGATCAGGAGTCGGTTGACCGGGTTCTTCTCCTCAGCCGGGATCTTTCCCCTGATGAAGAAGCCCATGAGGACGGGCGCGAGCGTGACTGAGAGCAGTGCAGCGGCAGCCATCGAATAGGTCTTCGTGAAGGCGAGCGGCTTGAACATCCTGCCCTCCTGCGCCTGGAGCGTGAACACGGGCAGGAACGAAACCGTGATGACCAAAAGCGAGTAGAACAGCGTCGGCCCAACCTCGATTGAGGCGTCGCGGATGATGTCCCAGTGGGGCTTCTTCCCGCCGTCGCGCTCCATATGCTTGTGGGCGTTCTCGATCATGATGATCACGGCGTCCACCATGGCCCCAATGGCGATGGCGATGCCGCCTAGCGACATGATGTTGGAGCTGAGGCCCTGCGCGTTCATGACGATGAACGACATCAGCACCGCGACGGGCAAAATGATGATTGCGACCAGGGCGCTGCGAAAATGCAGGAGGAAGACGAGGCAGATCAGTGCCACCACGATACTCTCCTCGATAAGCTTGCTCTGGAGTGTCTCGACGGCGCGGTCGATCAGGGCGGTACGGTCATAGACGACCGTGTACTCCACGCCCTCGGGCAGGCTCTTCATCGCCTGGTCGAGGCGGGCTTTGACGGCCTCGATGACCTGGCGGGTGTCAACGCCGTAGCGCACCACCACGATGCCGCCGACCGTTTCACCATCGCCGTCCAATTCAGCGATGCCGCGGCGCATGTCAGGGCCGACCTGGACGTTGGCCACCTCGCCCAGCAAGATCGGCGTGCCCCCAGGCCCGTTTCCGACAGCTATCTTGCGAAAGTCCTCGACCCCTTTGGCGTACCCGAGAACCCGGAGGATGAATTCCTTCTCGCCCATCTCGACCGAACGGCCGCCCACCTCGCCGTTGCTCCTCTGGACCGCCATTGCTATGTCGCTGATGGAGAGGTTGTAAGCGTGCAGTCGGTGCGGATCGACCGTGATTTGATACTGCTTCACATAGCCGCCGACTGAAGCCACCTCGGCCACGCCCTCTATGCTGGAGAGCTGATAGCGAAGGAACCAATCCTGCATCGAACGAAGCTCGGAGAGGTCGTACTTCTTCGAGTTGAGCGAATACATAAAGGCCCAACCCACACCGGTGGCGTCAGGACCCAGCCGCGGCGTCACATCCTTGGGCATGGACGCCGTCAGGCCGCTTAGGTATTCCAGCACTCGGCTGCGCGCCCAATAGGGGTCGGTACCGTCTGCGAAGATGACGTAGACGAAGGAGAAGCCATAGAACGAGTACCCGCGCACGACCTTCGCCGCCGGCACCGAGAGCATCTTCGTCGTGATAGGATAGGTGACCTGATCCTGAACGATCTGCGGCGCCTGGCCCGGCCATTCGGTGTAGATGATAACCTGGGTGTCCGATAGGTCGGGAATGGCATCGAGCGGAATCTTCTTCAGCGCATAAACGCCGCCGAGGACCATCGCCAGCGCCGCGGCGATGACGACGAACTTGTTCTTCAGGGAGAAATCGATGAGACGGGCGAGCATTGGGGTGAAGGCATGTGCCTTACGGACGGCTTGCGGACAGGCCGTCGATTTCTTCACCGCAATCGGGCATCTTGGCTCCGTAGAAGGGGTTTCTGAGCGCGCTTGAGCGCTGCAGCCAGCGGCCGGTGCCTATGCCGGGAGCCATGGGGCATTGGAAGATGTGCAGCCCTGCCGTGTGGTGGAGGTGGTTCTCGCGGACGAGGTCGGACACCGCGGTGCTGAAGTAGGCAAAGTCCCGCCGCGCCGCCTTGATGTCGGTGCGGTCGGGAATCGCGCCTGTGAATTTACCGAGTGGCCCATGGGCGGCGTGTCCATCGCTCTCCAGAAACGCCTCCAGGGCACGCCTCATGGCCGGGAGGTTCTTTTGGTAGAGCATCAGGTCGTCCGCCGCCAAAGCCTGAGCCGCATCAACCGTTGTTCCTGCGAGGTCCTTGAGCCTGTCCCGGGCATTTTCAGGTAGCGTCATGGAATCGTCCATACCCACGACTCCGTTATGGCCTTGGTCTGTCGCCGGGACGGAGGCGCCCGGCTTATTGTCGGAGCCCGAAGAATTCAGCATCTTCTGAATCGCGTCGCGCAGCTGGCTTTCCGAATCGAGCATGAACTGGCCTGACGTAACCACCTTTTCTCCGACATCGAGACCTGAGAGCACCTCGTAGAAGTTGCCCTGTGAGCGGACACCGAGCTTGATCTCACGGGGCTCGAATGTGCCGTTGTCGTGCGCGATGAAGACCGTGTTGCGTTCCCCGCTTCTTAACACCGCCAGATCCGGAACCAGCACGGCTGAGTCGGCCAGCTTGGCGACGAAGCGCACATCCACGAACATGCCGGGACGCAGGCTGGCGTCGGGGTTTGGCAGCACAATCCGGGCGGTGGCAGTGCGGGTCTGCGCCTCAACCTGAGGCAGGAGGGTATCGACCCTGCCCTCGATCATCCTCTCGGGGCCGTAGGTCACTCTGACGGTGGCACTTTGCCCGGCGTGTACGAATGCCAGGTCTTGCTCGTACACCTGCGCGAGCACCCAAACTGACGAGAGATCGGCCAGCTGGTAGATGCGCTCTCCGGCTTTCATCATCTGGCCGACGATCGCCATCTTCTCGATGACCATGCCGTCCGCCGGCGCGCGGTAGACGTAGGTGCGCGGCGCCTCCCCTGCGCGGGCGATTCCCTCGAGATAACCGGCCGACAGGTCGAATAGGCTAAGGCGGGAAAGGGACGTGCGCGTGAGCGGCCCGCCTGCCTCGCCTTCGGAACGCAGAGCCAAGAGGTAGTTCAACTCCGCGTTGTAGAGATCCGGCGAATAGATCTCGAACAGGGGTTCACCGCTCTTTACCGCAGTCCAGGTGGTGTTAACGAACAGCTTCTCGATCCAGCCATCGTACTTGGTCGTAATGTCGCGCACGCCCGCCTCATTGTAGGCGACAGAGCCGACGGTGCGGAATTCGCGAAGCACCGGACCGCGGGTGACGAGGCCCGTCTTCAGGTTCATGCGCTGGATGGTGGCGGCATCAATTTGGATCGCCTGGGACGAACCATCGCCTTCCTCGTAGACCGGAATGAGGTCCATCCCCATGGAGTCCTTGCCAGGCCTGTCGCTCACCTCGCCTGGATTCATCGAGGACTTGTAGAACTTGATCTTGCGCTCGCCCGGGGAGGCATTGTTCGCGACATTGCTGCGGACGGGGACGAGAGCCATGCCACAGATGGGGCAGTTGCCGGGCTCCTCCTTGATGATCTGCGGATGCATGCCGCAGGTGTAGAGCTGTTTGTCAGCTCGAAGGCCCGGGATTGCGGCGTAAGCGAACAGCACGAGGGCGAATAGGCGAAGAGAGGTCTTCATGGAGGAGAAAGTTCAGGAGTGGGGCATTGCGGCGACCATGGGCGAACCCGACGGGGCCACGTCAGCCGTCAACAACATCAGGTCCGTGACGGCGTTCTCTCGGTCGCGCAGGGCCCCGACCCGCTCCATGCGCATGGACAGTGCCATGAGCTGAGTTTCGGGGATCATGCCGGCATTCGTCGTGCCCGACTGATAGCCGGCTTCTGCAGTCGCAACCGTGCGGTCGTAATTCGGCAGGGCGCCGTGATCTATGTAGGCGATCATGCGGTCCGCCTCGCGCACCATGTAGAGCATCTGTGCAAGCCCGGCCGCAAGGTTTAGTTCCTCAGTGGAGTATCGAGCCATGCTCGCATCGCGACGCGCTTCCGCCGCAGCACGTATGGCTGCGATCTTATCACGCCAAATAGGGAGGTTTAACGTGCCCAACGGCCGTATCAGGGTGGGGTTTGTCCTGAGGTCGACCATGGTGCCTAGGGTGAAGTCGGGATTCCCGGCCTTGCGTGCCACTTCGACGTCGGCAATGGCCATCTCGACCATGGTACGCATCTTGCCGAGTTCAGGATTTGCAGCAGAGGCGCGCTGCCAAAGTTCGTCTGGGCTCGGAATAGCAGTTGGAGCGAGCATCGCCTGGGGCCAAACTAGATCAGGATCTCCCCGAGCCAGCCCCAGCGCTGACTTGAAGCGGGCCCGGGCGGCAGTCCGGCGATCCCCGAGCGCGCCTAACTCGCTGCGAATCTTGGCCAGGTCATTCGCAATCCGAACCTGGTCAGACAGCGTTCCCATGCCGCGACCGGTCGCATAGTCTGTGCCGGCAATCGCCAGCGACCGGTCAAGTGCACCGACCGACATTTCCTTCAAGCGGGCCGCCTCCTCCACGTAGGCGAGTTCTATCCATGCCTTGCGGGCCTCCGCCGCCGTGTTGAGAACCACGGAGATGTAGTTTCGGCGGGCAACTTCAGAGGTTGCGGTGGCCTCGCGGCCCATCGCCGCGCGCTTGCCGGAGCCCAGGAAGTCGAACATCAGGCCGGGCATGAAGCTCGAAAGAGTATGGGTGATGTCGGCCTGGAAGACGAATTGCGGGTCCGGGAGCGAACGGGCGGGCACGATGTCTTCGATGCTGGCGCGCCAATCGTAGTAGGCGGCAACCACGGCCGGATGGTTGAGAACCGCGTATCGAACATACACCTCTGCTGGCGAGTCGGGCCGGAGCACCGGCAGCGCCGGCCGACCCTCCCGAGCGAGAAGCATGGCGCCTGTCGCGCGCAGGTCGCTGCGCGCTGACCGTTCCTCCCGTGTCGGGGCGCCAACACAGCCGACAAGCGCAACGGAGACTAGTAGAGAGGCGAGTCGAGGTGAAGGCCGGGCCAACATTGCGGATCAGTGTTTCGTCGCCTTGGCTGCCGCCTCGTCGATTAACTTGAGGTACTTGGCGGGGTCCTTGTCGAACTTCGCTTGGCATTTCCCACAGCAGAATCGGACGAGCCGATCGGGTTTGCCGGCCTGTTTGTAAATGTAGTCTTTGGCCTCGTTCATGCCGCGATCGCCAACCAGGTCCTCACCAGTGACTACGCAGACCTTTAGCGGGTACTCGGCTCTGGCCTCCTCAAGCCACGCCAATTGCTTTGTTGCCGGGATGCCAGGTTTGCCGGCGCTCGAGGGAGCATTGGCGCCAAACACCATCGAAATGCTAACGGAAAGAGTTAACAGAAAGAGGAATGCGAGGAACTTCATATGTGCGGAAGCCTGAATAGGGGTCCCCACGGGTTGTGGGGTGCCATCTGTCGTACACCTCAGCGGCGGAAATCACTCGGAATTTGTTTCTGTGGTGTTTTGTGAGGGATTTCTCCTCCTCGAGTGTATAATCCTACATAAGCTCCATGAATTCATCCCTCAACTCACCACGCGATTCCCTCTCCGAGACCTTGCATGCGTGGCAGGTGACCCCGCCTGCCGATCCGAACTTTCGGCAAGAAGTTTGGCAGCGAATCGGCAAACAACCCGGCGCTACCTGGCCCGCCTACGTGCGCGCACACATGGCAGCGTGGTCGATGGCGGTCGCCCTTGCGATGGGAGTAGCCGCTTTCACCGGCAGTGCAGTGGCGCGCTCGCAGACGCGCGCCGACCGCAGTGCCATTGTGGCAACCTACCTTGTCGACCTAGATCCCCGCGTCCAGGCCGTGCTCAAACCATGAAATACCTGCTGGGCACAGTCGCCGCTATCGCGCTTTTGGCCGTCAGCACAGGGTTTGTCGGGTACCGCTTGAGCTGCGATGATGCGCTGCATGCCGCGGTGGCGAAGGGCGACACCATGGAGTGGCTGCGTACCGATTTTCACCTCACAGAGACGCAGCTCGCAGAGGTCCGTAAGTTGCACGAGTCGTATGCTGGCACCTGCGAGGAGCATTGTCGGTTGATTCAGGAGGCGACGCGGGCACGTAGCGCCCTCGAAGCAGCCCACGGCGATCGGGTTGCTCTGGATGCGGCAAATGCCAAGGTCCAGACGTTGCGGGCAATCTGCGAAGGGTCCCTCACGGTCCATGTTCGCAAGGTAGCCGCTCTGATGTCACCCGAGGACGGCCGCCGCTACCTGGCCCTGGTATTGCCGAGGATCGCCAGCTTTGACCATGGGGCCGCACCTGATTTGCGTCTAGGCCACTCGAATTGACCCCATGGATTTCGAGGCCGGCTCCAGTCCAAGCGACGAGGACCTGATGAGCCGCCTGAAAGCGGGCGAGGATGCAGCGCTAGCGCCGTTGATGGAGCGCTGGGAACTACCGGTAAGACGTTTCGTGTTTCGAATTGTTGGTAATACGGCCGAGGCCGAGGATCTGGCACAGGATGTTTTTTTGCGGATCTATTCCAAGCGCGCCACATATCGCGCGGGGGCGAAGTTCTCGACATGGTGCTTTTCCATAGCAGCCAACCAGGCCAGGAACCGTCTGCGTTGGTGGCGGCGCAGACCGACCATATCGCTTGGCGCATGGACCGAAGCGGGTGGCGACAACGCCGACCAAACTCGGACTGGCGAGCCGGCATCTCAAACGGCGCTGCGGCAGGAGGAGATTGCCACGGTTCAATCCGAAGTCGCTGCGCTGCCACTTGAGTTGCGTACGGCCCTTGTCCTTTTTGAATACGAAGGGCAATCGGTGGCAGAGATTGCCACGGTGCTTGATTGCACAGCGAAGGCGGTTGAGAACCGCCTCTACCGCGCAAGGCTGCAGTTGAAAAAAAGGTTGCAGTTGCAAGCCTAAGTAGCTTTTTAGCCAGAACTTTACGCATCGGACTTCCTTCGATGGCGAGTACCAGCTGGCGATCGTCCAGAGGCAGAGGGATTGGGTTCGGGATCTCGACTCGAGCTGCCCGAAAGGACAAGCTCGTCCCAATGGGGCAAAATTCTGCGCGGTTTCGGTCAAGAAGCGCGTGAGTGATTTTGAGGCAACGCGCGGGGAGGTGTAGTCCGCAATTCACAGGGATGGACGGGACTCGAACCCGCGACCTTCTGCGTTCTCTCCCAACGGGATTATGGTTAACACGTGTTTTGGTGGCTTTTCAGTGGCTCTCTTTTCTCCATTTTCCACTTGGGTGCCCCTTCTTCGTAACGCACTTGAGCGGCGTGCCCTAAGGCCAATCCATAGTCTCCCGTTCAGCAGGCGTGAGCTTGTACGTCGAAGCTCTACTGGTAGCCGATGTCGAGCATGTCCCCATCAGGCGACACTTGCTTGGGCCTACCCCTCTCTGTTCAGGCCGCCAGACTTCACGGCCTGCTTCACGAGCGCCATCGCGGCGCCGAGCTCCAGGTCCTCGAGTTTCTTGAAGTTGATGCAACTGCGGCCGGTCTTCACCTTGCCAAGTTTGGCGGCATTCTGTTCTACGAGGTAACCGCCCTTGTCGGCTGCGCAGATGTGGAGGCTGTAGTGGTTCTTTCCCGCGCAGAGTCCGATTAAGAACCAGTCGCCCTCGCGGCCGCTGGCAGACTTGTAGTGATACTTGCCGTAACCGATGACGGGCGAACCCATCCCCATCATGATTTCGACGGTGAGTTTGGGCACGGCTTTGCGAATCGCGGCGTGGACCGCGAGCACCGAGGCGCGGCGGTCGGCGGGGAGGCTAGCGAGGTATTGGTCTGGTGTCGTGGGATTCATAACGATTAAAGGTTTTCCGGGTGCGTCGCTGCGTCTCGTAGGGGCAGGGCGGCGGCAGGAGCAGCTAACCAGAGTGAGAATAGGGCGGTCGTGGGTGAAGCAGAGGCCTGGAGGTCACTCGACCCGTCCGGGATTATCATTTTCCCCAGAGGGTAACTTCGTTGCCGTCCGGATCATGAAAGTGCGCAAACTGCCCGAACTGATCTATTTCGGTCGATTCGGGTGAGAGTCCTTTCGCCTTCAGGGACGACAGGCTCGCCTCGAAATTATCGACGCGAAACACAACGGAAACACTCGCGGAAGATTTCTTCGGTGCATCCGCCTTTTGGGGATGGATGGCAAAGGCCAGCGTCCCGGCGGTGGTCTCGAGTTTGGCGTAATATCCCCCTTTGATTTCCTTGGTCTCGATTCCCAACCGCGCATACCAGTCGGCCAGAACCTTGGCATCCTGGCAGGGGTTGATCGAGATCGCGCCAACATATAGGATTTTCGTCGCCGGCGATTCGGCGAGCGCCGACACCGAAAGAATAATCAGCGGGATCAGAAGACAGGACTTTCGCATTAATGTGGACGGAATCTTCATCATAAATTTCAAATTAACGTCTCATCGCCGCCAATTTCCGAATCGGCAGGCATAGCTCCAATTCAAAATGCGACCAATCCGTAGCGTTTTCCTTGTCCATGAAGACCTCCAGTGCGGGCGCATGCTCCGGCTCGAAGGCACTCTGGATTAGCCAACTCCGGATCATGTAGTCCCATGCCGTCGCGACCTTGCGGATATCGCCGGAAACCCTGGTAGCAGCGTAGCGCATGGCTGGCAGTCTTAATTTCGACATGCCTTCCGCGCACTCAAACGGAGACTCCGTCGCCAGACAGACTTCATAGCGATAAAGGTGCTTGGGCGTCACGTCAGGATCGTCCACGGTCATGCCGAAGAGCATTCCTCGCGAAAAAATCTCCCGGGATTTGGCCCATGCGACCATCGTCTTGAAGGCGGCGAGGACCCGATCCATTTCGAAGGCATCGGTCACCCGTATATAGGCGACGTGCCTTTCGGGAAGGTCGATCAGCCTCACGGGGAAAGCCGCTTTCTTTTCTGCAGCGCTCATGGGGAGAACATAGTCCTGTCCCGTGTAGATTGCTTTGCGAATCTTGCGCTTTTTGATTTCGCCGGTTTTGCGAAACTGACTGGGCGAAGTGTCGTAGACGGATCGGAAGGCGCGCGAAAACGTAGCCGAGGATGAAAAGCCGCACTCAAGGGCGATGTCGGTCAAACTTTGGTTGGAAAAACGCAGCAGCCGGGCCGCCTTTTCGAGACGAAGTCGGGTCGCAAAACTCTTCAGGGTTTCCCCTGCAACCGCACCGAAGATCCGATGAAAATGAAATTCCGAGAAGCAAGCGACTTTCGCCAGTTCCTTTAGTTTCACCGGGCGATCCAGATTCCCGCGAAGGTAGTCGATGACCCGATCAATTCTTCGGGTATATTCGCTGTTGGCTTGGGTCTTTCGGCTTCGCACGGATGCTCCTTACATTAGGTCTCAGGTGAACGCTGCCCGTGAGAAAATGTTGCGAGGCGAAGGGTGGGTTTGAAGCAGATTCGATCAACATCGGCGACCGCCCATCACTTATTTGGCATCTCGCGTGGAAGGGCAGCCAGATAAGACACCGGTTTAGTGGCTCGTCAGTGGCTCATTCTGGCCAAAGAGTTATTCCTGCCGCTGGCAAGCCACCTCATTTGTCCGCAAAAAGTCCCTCCGGCGAGGCGAACGGAACCCGGTAGGTAGAGAAGTCCCGCGTGTCAGTTGTGAGCACGACCGCATCGGCATCGCGCGCGGCCAGCGCCACAAGGCAACCGTCGGCCAAGTCCATCCGAGGGGCATAGCGCTTGAGCCGCGCAAATACCTTGTCTAGTTCGTCGCGAAGGACGGGCACAATTTCCATGCGTCCCAGAAACCCATGAAGTGAGGCCATCGCCGCGGGATCGTTGTCAAGAAGATGCGCCGCTTCGCTTGCCACCGCTTCGCACGTAAGCAATTTGCCCGTCAACTTCGGCAACGTGGCCTTCGCCCAGGCGTGGTGTAAATCGCCCGCATCGATTGCCGCCACAAGCGGACCGGTGTCAACAAGCACGACGCGTTTTAAGGCGATGGCGGATGGATTCATGCGGGGTTTCGCTGCGTCGAGGCTGGCGCACGACGCCGAAGAGATGCTCCAAATCGGCAAAGGGCCGGGCGGGGTGCTCGTTCTGGCGGGCGAAAACATACACCACTTCGGCCGATTTCACCTTGATCGTCTCGCCGCGGTCGGCAGCAGCACGTGCTGCGCTGAAATTCCGCTGAAAGTCTGTGAGGGTCGTTTCCATGCCAATCAGATTGTCTGACTGATAGAGATTGTCAAGCGCCCGGAGATCGTAGGCCGGCGACTGCGCGCAACGTGCTTGAATGCTCAGGTAGTTCAATCTCGGCCAGCCTCTCAGAGACTTTGGTTTTTGAACCAGACTTAAAATGGCGGGATGGACGGGACTCGAACCCGCGACCTTCCAGGGAGCTCTCCCTCTGGGGAAGTTTAGCTCTCTACATTTAGTGGCTCTTTGGTGGCTCTTTCTTGACCATTAATTCGTTCCTCAAGGTTGGTCTCACGAAAAAATCTTCTGCTGATTCATTCGTGCGAAGAGGCCTCAATTCACGTCGCTTCTAGCAGGGCACGCCCAAAATTCACGAGCTCCTGCCTGAAGCGCAAGCTGTCGTCGGCCGCAGTTGCTGCTGGATTGTCGCCAAATACGAACGCTGCACCCCTCAATGGACCGTTCCGGTCCACGTCAGTGAAATGTTCAGCGAGCGCCGCCCGGGCAGCGTCAAATCCAGAGTTTACTCTATGCTCTGCAGCGAATGCCGCTATCGCTGCAGCCGAACCGCCATCGTAGTGGAGCGCCATCTGATGAAGGTCGAAAGCATCCTTTGGCAGAACACGGCTACCAAAGGCGATCAGCTTTAAGACTAGGTAGGGACCGACCTCGCAAACTCGGATTTGGCAGCGTTGCTGAGCACCGTAGAGGTCCGTGCCAGAAACCTCACACTCACGATTGACCGCCAGCGCGCGCTCAATCCCTCGAAAGACCGAGGTGGGGACATCGTCCACCATCACTGTGCCTTTGGCTCTTCCTGGCACTTCCGTAAGAAAATCAAGGTGTATGCCCGTGCGATCGTCCACACGTTTCAGGAATCGATTATCCACATTCTTGAAACCAAGGCCTTCAAGGTGCGAGGAGAGCGTCCCATATTGCCCAGCGCTTGCCCCCAGCGCGATACCGAGATCAACGTCCATTGTAACCGCGGGAAGCACCAGCGGCTGCGACCGACAAAGATGCCTTGGCACCAACCCACCCACGAGGACAAGTTCGCTGTGATAATCCGAAAGCGCCGGCCACGCGGTTAGGAGAACACGTTCAGTCAATGCTGTTAAGTCTCCCGAATAGTCCTGATAACGGGAATATTTCATAAGCGAAAATTTTCCCAGTAGCGAAGAGCGTCGGCCGCATCGGGCCCACGTTGTCCGACCTGGAGGAGGTCGAGATAAATTTGAGCGTCAGAAACGAGGGGCAAGCCATCAACCGTTTGTGTGAATTGAAATACGCCTTCGTCCCGCGGGCGAATCAGCCAGAGGCGGCCTCCGGAAACGACTTCCCGAGCATTCAGCGATTTGAGGAGGTCGGCCGAGGGAATCTCATCGACGTAGACAGACAATACCGGCGATTCTGTGTAGGGATGGCGAAGCTGGGCGGCATACCATTGGGTAAACGCAAAGCGGGAGGATCTGAATGCCGTCGAGAGCTGCGTTGCAGCTGCCTCCAATGTCGGCACCAGGATGGAAAACTGCTGTACCACAGTCCGCCGCGACCACGCATCCCGGCGTGCCCATTCGTCGAGCAGCGCATCAGCCTGCGCCAAAATCCAAGTGCCTCCGCGCGGGTTGCCTTCTCTACGGACGTAACCTTGTTGCCTCAACGTCTCCAGGAGCCTTGAAAGCAAGGGCCGGCTTACCCCGGTTGCCTTCGCCAGCTCCGCTTGGTTCCATTGCCTTTGGGGTGAAAGAAGAGCACGGAGCACACGCGAACTCTTGTTCGCGACTAGGTCAGGCTCGGGCGGAGTCGCGATGATCGACTCACGGCCGGCCTGGGGCGACCGGTCCACAAGCACGGACCCCCGACGAATCCACACCCGGCCGTTTAGGTCAAGGCAAGCCACGCCGGACTTCCTGCACAGCTCCACGAAGCGTTCGCTGAGACGCGGGGTAACCAACAGCCAGGGATGATCGCGAGGAGATGCTCGATGTCCCAGAGTTTCGATAAGGTCCGCGGTCGGCTTCAGTTTGAATTCCGCGAGAAAGGAGATGTCTTTGCCGCCGATTTTCAGATGCACAACCGCATCAGCTCGTGTCTTATCGGCCAGGGACTCGGCGGGTATCACCCGCCACGACAAGTCCTTGTCGCTGGGGAGCGTTTCCGCCACGGCGACGGCCAGGTCGTGTTCGGTGCGTATAGGTTTAATGTTCCTCATAATGGCTATTGCGGTTGCGACGAAAACATGCCTTTACAGGAACATAAAGCAAAATCATGAGAGCGAGGTAATAGATAGACCCAAGTGGACCAATCGTACCGGCATCGGTAGCCAACGCGTCTTCGGCTGATGAATGAACCGTGCCAATTGCCTCCCGTCGGAGTCAGTAATCTCCGATTCGCGGGCCGAAAATTCGCTACACAATTCCAAAATTGGCGCTGGAAAGTGTCACCGTTTCTGGCGTTCAAAAGCCCGCAACTACGGGTGCGGAGCCGCCTGGCTAGACAACGGCATAGCCTTTTGCATCCGAGTCGGCTGCGGATTGTGTGCCCCCTTCTATTCCCTCCGCCCAGTCGCGGATGTGTTCGATGTCACCGGCGGCGGCGGCTTCCCCGGCTATGGTATTCCTCCAACGCCGTCCACATCGTTTCCACCGCATGTAGCCGCCTCTGTTGCTGCAATTCGATGTTGAGCGCCTGTGCCCAAGGCAACAGCCGTTTCCACAATTCCTGCCGTCTGACCGCGATCCGTCGCGCCCGCGTCCCCAGTTGACGCATCGCTTTGGTCAGCACCGCGGCCGCCACAGCCGCGCCGTCGTCATTCGGGCGCAGCAGTTCCATGCCGCAGCAAAAAGCATCTGTGCCGCGAATCACGCAAGCGCCGCGCGGGTAGTATGGGCGCCCACCATCCATCACCGGTTCGGGCATGAACCGCAGGTCGCACTCTAGTTCGAGTTCGTAGGACAAAGGCAATCGGGCCAGCGCCCGAAAGTCCCCGGAGTCTTCGTCGACCGCGAGCGCAGGCCCGACCTTCGGTTCTGCTGGCGTGGCCCAAGTCCGCCACTCCACCGTCTTCCAAGACACCGGCTGCCCCGAAGCGGGCAACAGCGGCAGGTCGTCCTCCCCATGAAAGTCGTAAACATCGAGCCGGGTTCGGAACAGTCTGGTGAAGCCAAGCACTTGTGGAAGCGCTTCCGCCAGCGCTTTCACTTCGGACTCTTCCGGATGCCATGCGAAATACCCGGGCCGGTGGCTACGCACGTCGGGCCAAGCCATCCGGTCGCCCTTCCGGCCCGCATATCCAAGTTTGCGATAGCGATCCACCTGGACCTCGTCCAAATCCTTCTTTGGGCCGAACCAGACTGTGATCGCGTCATGGGAGTGCTCGAAGCTCGCGGGATCCGACAATGGGCTCGCACGGCTCATCTGCCGAAAAAGCCGCAATCCGCCCTCTCCGCGGTAGAGGCAAAGTCCGTACACCTGCCCGGCATTCCCCAAAACGCACGCAACCCATGGATTGCCTGTGCCGTCCAGGTATACGCTCGCGTCGGCATCGTTCATCCAAAGCCATGGCTCGTCCTGGCGGAAAGCGAGCGCCGCTTGCAGTACTGACCGCCACAATTCCATTGGCACCGGAGGTACGCAAGGGTGACTCATGCCCCTTCTATGAAAGTTTACCTCGCTAACCGTCAAGGCAATCGGTGCCGGATCGCGCCCATCGCTGAGTTGCGTGTTCACAACCCGCTCAATTCCTGGTGGCTCTTTGGTGGCTCGTCTTTTTCCCGCATCGTGGAAACGGCAGCCAAGACGTCTTCTCCATTTACCTCGTGGGAAGGGCTTTCGAATGGCGGGATGGACGGGACTCGAACCCGCGACCTTCTGCGTGACAGGCAGACGCTCTAACCAACTGAGCTACCACCCCTTGATGGGAAAGAACGGTCATTTTCCGGAGGACATCAAGATCGGTCAAGAGGTAATTCCAAGACTCTGCCTTCCCTGCCGCACCCCAGAGGTCCCGGATATGCCTCAGGTGCAACGGATTCTTTCGCGCGTGGAGACGGCGCACCGCCCAAGGTGAACCGGCCATTGGGGAATGACGGATTGAAACTCGAATCCGGTTATGCCAAAAAAGCGGTATCGAGTCCCCGTAGCTCAGCTGGATAGAGCATCTGATTTCTAATCAGATGGTCGCGTGTTCGAGTCACGCCGGGGACGCCACTTTCCCCGCCGGCTGCCTCACTCCGGAAAGGGCCTCGTGCCAGAGCCCGGCCTCGCCGGGGATTCCGTGTCGCTTCAGGCGGGCACTGATCTCGTCGAGGGACGGCTCGTCCACGACGTGCCTCGGATCGCCGGGCAACCCGGGCATCACCTTGCGCGCAATCGCCCAGCTGGCCCAGGCCCTCCACCGGCGCTGCTCTCTGCGGGGATCGTTCATGCGGCCGGCGTAGTGCTGGAAGTGGACCCGGGGATTGCCGATGAAGACATCCCTCGGGGTGTGACTCATGAGCCAGGCCATGGCCGCGTAGGGCATCGGCCACGCCGAAAGGACGGGCTCGTCGCCCTTCAGGTCGGTCCCCATCGCCCGGTCGAGGCAGAGGATCGCCCGCGCCGCGTGCCTTCGCTGCCAGAGCGCCTGCCCGTATTCGAGGCAGGCGCCGTAGAAGCGCTCCCCGCGGTCGCCTGCGCCGAACGCGTTGAGCGTGCGCCAGTCAAGTCCCGGCCTTGGCGGCGGAAGATGGGGACAGGGAGCCAGCATGTCTGGTTCGGTGCCCACAAATCCCCTATCCGTCAATGCGGCTCGACAGGCACGCGTCATTTGGGAGACAAGAGCGGCGCTTGAACACACCCTCCGAAAGGCAAGTGCACCGGGTCCCGCTGTGGCGGCGCGCCGCCGTCTGGCCCCTGGCTGCGGTCGTCCGGCTTTGGTGGACGACCGTGACGATCTGCGTCTCCGAGGAGGACCGCAGGGTCGTCGAATTCCAGGGCGAACCCACGACCTTCATCCTCTGGCACAACCGGCTCTTTCTGGCGGCCGAGATCATCCACCGGTTCCGCAAGGGCCGCCCCCTCTACAGTCTCATCAGCGGAAGCCGCGACGGCTCGTGGCTCGCCGCCTTCTTCGCGGCGGTGGGCCTGCGGGCGGTGCGGGGCTCATCGAACCGCCAGGGGCACGAGGCCGCAAGCGCCCTCGTCGACGTGCTCCAGTCGGGATTCGACGTGGGCATCACGCCCGACGGTCCCAAGGGCCCGGTCTATGAGATGAAGCCCGGCGCCCTCATCGTCGCGCGCAGGACGCGCTGCCGCGTCGTCCTGGTGGGGATGGACTTCGAATCGTCGTGGCGGCTCGCCAGCTGGGACGGTTTCCACATCCCGCGTCCCTTCTCGAAGGTCCACATGCGCTTCGAGGCCTTCGGGACGGCGGCCCTGGACGAGCGCGACGAGGCCGCCCGCCAGCTGGGCCGGCGGCTCGTCGAACTGAATCCCGACCGCGCTCCCGCCCCGGTCAGAAGGCGGGCGTGACCGTGACCGTGTCGCCGGGAGCGGCGTTGTAGTCGTCGCCCGTGCTCCAGACCTCGTCGTTCAATACGAGCTTGAACGCGAGCGGCTTGTCGACGCTGGGAAGCACGATCCTCCAGGTGTCGTTTGCCGCGCAACTGAGCAGCGTTCCCTGGTTCCAGGTGAGGCCTGCGCCGTCGCCGCGGATGTACAGGGCGTTGCCAAAGCCGACGTCGACCTTG
This sequence comes from Opitutaceae bacterium, assembly GCA_003164715.1. Classification (GTDB taxonomy): domain Bacteria; phylum Verrucomicrobiota; class Verrucomicrobiia; order Opitutales; family Opitutaceae; genus Palsa-1447. The sequence goes on from PLTZ01000037.1 coordinate 17,562, forward strand.
GCCGTGATCTCAACTCGGATACCCTTCGGCTTGGCGACGGCTGCGGGAACGACCGGCAGCGGGGCGGCCGGCTTCTTGATCTTCGGAGCAACGGTGGATTTGCGCGCTGGGGCGTGCGCTGTTAGCTTGGTCGCCGGGGCGGGCGTCTTTTCTTTCTTGGTGTTCTTTTTCATATGAGACGATGGATTACCCTGGGTACGATCGGCCCCACGGACTCCCGGAAACGGTAGCATTTGCAACGCCAAAACGCAAAAGGGCGGGAAATTTCCGGGTCCGCCACCCGTTTGCCATTGAATCGTCACTTCCTAACCCGGTGACGTCACCTCACCTGCAGCGTGTCGCCCTCAAATTGCAGTCCCAGCGAGGGTATCGACACCGCCTTTCGGCCGCCGTCCCTGCGCACCCTGCCGGCGACCCAGGCGTCGTAGCCGGTCGAGCGCGCGGCGTCGAGCGCGGCGCCCGCGGCGTCCGGCGCCACGTAGACCGCAAACCCGATCCCCATGTTGAACGTCGCGTACGCCTCCCGCGGGTCGACCGGGCCCGCCTCCATGAGGAACCTGAAGATCGCGGGCTGCGGGCGCGGGTCCGTGATCTCGTAGACAAAGGGCTCCTCGAGCCTCATCAGCTTGCGCCAGCCGTGACCCGTCACGTGCGCGGCGTAGTTGATCCGCACGCCTCTGCGCTGGCACTCCCTGACAAACGCGACGTAGAGCGTCGACGGGGCGAGAAGCGCCTCGCCGAGCGTGGCGCCGCCCTCGATGCGCGTGGAATAGCGGCCCGGCAGGCTCTCGGCTATCTTCCTGCAGAGCGTGAGCCCGTTGGTCTGCACGCCGGAGGAGGCGAGGAAGACGATCGCGTCGCCATCCCGCACGTCCCCGACGATCCGCAGGGACTTGGGCGAGATCCTCCCGATGGCCGAGCCGGCGAGGACGATCGCCCCGGGCTCGACGAGGCCCCGCAGCGCGGGGGTCTCCCCCCCACCCCACACGGCCCCGGCGGAGCGGCAGCCCTCGGCGAAGCCCTTCACGAGCTCCTGGGACCTGTGCTCGTCCGCAAACCAGTCGGAGCTCCCCACCGCGGCGTGCATTGCGACGGCGATCGGCAGCGCCCCGCAGGTGACCAGGTCGTTCGCGATCGTGGCCACCGTGTCGATCCCGATCGCCCGGTAATGGCACCGGCCGCTCTGCGCCTGCACGGCGTCCGCGACAAGGTTCTTGGTCCCCAGCCCCTCCTCGACGTGCGCCAGGAACTGGTCGGCGGCCTCGATCAGGTACGCGCTCTCGCCCCGGACCGTTGCGGGCTCCCGGAAGCCGTGGCCGGCCAGAAGGTCGGTCGTCGTAAGCGCCGCCTTCTGGCAGGCCCGCTTGAACGCGTCGAGTGGGCCGTACCTGACCCCGGAGGATTCGTAGGAGAGCGACATGGGCGCGGCTAGTAGGACCGTCCCTCGTACTTCTCGTAGTAGTTCACGTAGGCCTGGTTCACGACCCGGTATCCGCCCGGCGTCGGATAGTGGCCCGAGAAGTACCAGTCGCCCGTGTGGTTCGGGACGGCCGCCCGGAGGTTCTCGATCGTCTGGAAGATGATTTCGATCTCGCCCTTCCACTCGATCTTCGGGGGCCTCACCAGGCTCGCGATCCGCGCCGAGATCTCCTCCGCCGTGAATGGCTCGTAGAGCCTGCGCACGTGGTTGACCGTCCCCTTCTTCGCGACCTCCTCGCGGCACGCCCGGTAGACGTCCGCAAGCAATTCGGAGCGCCCGCTCCCCTTCAGCAGGTCGACGACGGCCTCGAACGCGACAAACTTCCCGATCTCCGACATGTCAATCCCGTAGCAGTCGGGGTAGCGGATCTGCGGCGCCGTCGAGACAATGATGATCTTGCGGGGGTTGAGCCGGGCGAGGATCCGCAGGATCGAGCGCCTGAGCGTCGTCCCGCGCACGATGGAGTCGTCGACGCACACCAAGTTGTCCACGCCGGCGCGCACGGACCCGTAGGTGATGTCGTACACGTGGCTCGCGAGCTGGTTGCGCATGGACTCCTGCCCGATGAAGGTCCGGATTTTGATGTCCTTGCTGACGACCTTCTCGCCGTGCGGCCAGTTCCTGAGGACGAGCTCGTCGACGAGCGCCTCGGTGAGCGCGCCCTCGCGGCTCGCCTTCAGGATGGCCTCCTTCACCTCGGCGCGCCGCACCGACCGCAGCGCCGACATGAGCCCGTAGTAGGCGACCTCGGCCGTGTTGGGGATGAAGCTTAGGACCGTGTCGGCCCAGTTGTGGTCGATCGCCTTGATCACCTGCGGGGCCAGCTTGCCGCCGAGCGCCTGGCGCTCCCGGTAGATGTCGACGTCGTTGCCCCGCGAGAAGTAGATGCGCTCGAACGAGCACGACGCCCGCGTGAGCGCCGGCGTGAAGGACTGCTCCGAGATCGTGCCGCGGCGCTTGATCACGACCGCGTGGCCCGGCTGGACCTCCTTCACCTCGGCCGCCGCCAGGTCGAACACGGTCATGAGCGGGGCCCTCTCCGAGGCGAAGGCGACGACCTCGTCGTTCTGGAACCAGTGGCAGGGCCGGATGCCCGAGGGGTCGCGCGCGACAAACGCGTCGCCGTTGCCGACGACGCCGCACAGGACGTAGCCGCCGTCCCAGTTCTGCGAGGCCCGGGACAGGACCCGCGTGAGGTCGAGCTCCTCGCTGATCCTGCGGGAGAGCTCCGCGCCGGTCAGGTCGCGCGTCCTCAGGTACCGGTAGATGTCCTCGTGCTCCTCGTCGAGGAAGAAGCCGATCTTCTCCAGGATCGCCTGCGTGTCCGTGGCAAACACGGGGTGCTGGCCGATGCCGATCAGCGACTGGTTCAGCTCCGCCGTGTTCGTCAGGTTGAAGTTCCCGCACAAGGCGAGGTTGCGCGTGGCCCACGGGCTGCGCCGGAAGTACGGGTGGCAGGCGCTCAGGTTGTACCCGCCGCTGGTGCCGTAGCGCAGGTGGCCGAGGAAGAGCTCTCCGCCGAAGTCGAAGTGCTTCTTGACCGTGTCCGGGAACTCCGGGTGGATCACGCCCGACGCGACCATATCGTTGTACTGTCCGAGGAGGTTCTTGAAGATCCTGTCGAGCGGGTTGGACTTGACGTTCCTCTCCCGGAACATGAACGGCTCGCCCGCGGGCACGTCCAGCTTCACGCAGGCCACACCGGCGCCGTCCTGCCCCCGGTTGTGCTGCTTCTCCATCAGGAGGAAGAGCTTCGTGAAGCCCCAGAGCGGCGTCCCGTACTTCTCCTCGTAGTACGAAAGCGGCTTCAGGAGCCGCACCAGGGCCACCCCGCATTCGTGGGAAACGAAATCGCTCATGGCGCTTCAGCCGATACCCGGACGCTTCATCGCGCCCTCTATGCTCGATTCCCAGCCGGCGCGCAATCCCGAGACGGACCACTCGAGGGTCCCCCTCGCGGTCTTCACCGTGAGCGCATCCCCCGCCGTGACCGACCCGACGGCGTCCGCGGGCACGCCGGCCTCCGCGGCCGCGCGGACCACAAGGGCCGCGTCCGCGGGCGCGACCGAGACCATGACCCGGCCCTGGCTCTCGCCGAACAGGAGGGCGTCGAGGCGGGGCGCGGGCAGGGCGCAGAGGTCGAGCGAGGCGCCGAGCTGCTCCGGGCCAAAGAGCATCTCGCTTGCGCACACCAGGAGGCCGCCCTCGCTCAGGTCGTGGGCGGAGCGGACGCGACCGGCCTTGATCTGGGCGAGCAGGAGCCCCTGGAGCCTCTGCTCCGCAGCGAAGTCCACCTCGGGCGCGTCGCCCGTCTTCCTACCGTGGATGAGGCCAAGGAACTGGCTGCCGCCGAGCTCGGTCGGGGCCCCGCCGAGAAGGATCACGCTCGCCCCGGCCTCGCGGGCGAACTGGCGCGTGACGTGGGCCTCGCTCTCGATGAAGCCCACGATGGAAACCGTGGGCGTCGGGTCGATCGCCCCCTCCGGCGACTCGTTGTAGAGGGAGACGTTCCCGCCCACCACCGGCACATCGAAGAAGCGGCAGGCCTCGGCGAGCCCGGCCACGCACTCCTTCAGCTGGTAGAAGGTCTCGGGCTTGTATGGGTTGCCGAAGTTGAGGTTGTCCGTCATCGCGAGCGGCGTGGCGCCCGCGCACACCAGGTTGCGCAGGCACTCGACCATGGCGATCTGCGCGCCCCGCCGGGGGTTCAGGTAGCAGTACCTCCCGTTGCAGTCGTTGCTGATGGCGATGAACTTCTCACTGGACCCGAGCCTGAGGCGCACGACGCCTGCGTCGCTGCCGGGCACGACGACCGTCCCGTGCTGGACCATGTGGTCGTACTGCCGGGTGATCCACCGCTTCGCGGCGATGGTGGGATGCGCGAGGAGCCTCGCAAGCGCCGCCCTCGCCCCGCCGAGGTCCAGGTCGGGAAGCGCGTCCCCCTCCGGCGTCCAACCCGACGTGGCGTCGAGGTACGCGGGCCTACGGGCCTCCCGCTGGTACACGGGAGCGTTGTCCGTGAGGGCCGAGGCGGGGATGTCGGCGACAACGACGCCGTGCTGGCGCACCACCATGCGGCCGGTGTCCGTCACGCTCCCGACGTGCGAGGCGTGGAGGTCCCACTTTGCGAACACCTCCTCGATCTCGCGCTCGCGGCCCTTCTCGACGATGACCAGCATCCGCTCCTGCGATTCGGAGAGCATGATCTCGTAGGAATTCATGCCGGGCTCGCGCTGCGGCACCCGGTCGAGCTCGATCTCGATCCCGGCCCCGCCGCGGCTCGCAGTCTCGCACGTCGAGCACGTGAGCCCCGCCGCCCCCATGTCCTGTATCCCGACGACGAGGCCGGGGACGGCCATCATCTCGAGGCAGGCCTCGATCAGGAGCTTCTCCATGAAGGGGTCTCCCTTCTGCACGGCGGGACGGTCCGACGCGCTCTCGGCGCTCAGCTCCTTGGAGGCGAAGGAGGCGCCGCCCAGGCCGTCGCGCCCCGTCGCCGCGCCGACGTAGTAGACGGGGTTTCCGAGCCCGGTGGCCTTGCCGCGGCGGATCTGCTCGTGGCGGAGCGTGCCGAGGCAGAGCGCGTTCACCAGGGGGTTCCCCTCGTACGAGCGGTCAAAGTAGACGTCCCCGGCGACGGTGGGCACGCCGACGCAGTTGCCGTAGTGCGCGATGCCCGCCACGACGCCCCTGAGCAGCCGCCGGGTCGCGGGGGTCTCCAGCTCCCCGAAGCGCAGCGAGTTCGTGAGGAGGACAGGCCGTGCGCCCATCGTGAAGATGTCCCGTATGATCCCCCCGACGCCCGTGGCGGCGCCCTCGAACGGCTCGATGGCGCTCGGGTGGTTGTGGGACTCGATCTTGAAGGCAATCGCCCAGCCGTCGCCCACGTCGATGATGCCCGCGTTCTCCTCGCCCGCCTTCACGAGCACCCGCCCGAAATGCTCGGTGGCCCCCCGCTTCTCGGTCGGGAATCCCTTCAGGAGCGGCCTCGTGTTCTTGTAGGAGCAGTGCTCCGACCACATGACCGAGAAGATCCCGAGCTCCGTGAGCGTCGGATCGCCTCCCAGGTGCCGGCGGATCTGCTCGTACTCGTCCGGGAGCAGCCCGTGCTTCTTCACCAGCTCGGGCGTGATGGGCTGGTTGAGGACCGGGTCCGGGTTGGGCGCAAGCGAGGCTCGCTTCATGCCGTTTTGCGGATCACCTCGGGGAACCGGACCGACAGGACCGCCCGCGCCACGGCCAAGCCGTCGGTGCTGGGATGAAATCTCTCGAAGGCGCGGTCCGGATGGGGCATCATGCCGAACACGTTGCCCGCCTCGTTGCGGACGCCCGCGATCCCGTCCAGGGAGCCGTTCGGGTTGTCCAGGTACCGCAGGAGGATCTGGTGGTTCGCCTCGAGCCGCGCCTTGCCCGCCTCGTCGATCCGGTAGTTGCCCTCGCCGTGACCAATCGGCAGACGGATCCGCTTGCCGAGCGTGCGCGGGTTGAAGGCAGCGCCGGCGTCCTCCACCACGAGGTCGCAGGTCAGGCAGCGGTACTCGAGCGAGCTGTTGCGGATCAGGGCGCCCGGAAGCATGCCCGCCTCGCACAGGATCTGGAAGCCGTTGCAGATGCCGAGGACGAGGCCCCCCTTCTCGGCGTACTCGCGGACGGCGCCCATGACCGGCGAGAACCGCGCGATCGCGCCGCACCGCAGGTAGTCGCCATACGCGAAGCCCCCGGGGACCACGACGAGGTCGGCCTCGCCGAGCCCCGTCTCCTTGTGCCAGACGAACCGGGTGGGCAGCCCAAGGCCGCTCGCGAAGAGCTGAAACGCGTCCTGGTCGCAATTCGAGCCGGGGAACTGCAGCACCGCGATGTTCATGGCGCCATGCTCAGCTGCCCAGGATCTCGTAGTGGTAGTCCTCGATCACCGGATTGCTCAGGAGATCGCGGCAGAGCTTGTCGAGCTGCGAGCGGAAGAGCGGGGTGTCGGCGCCCTCGACCTCCAGTTCGATCACCTTGCCGACCCGGGCGCCCTTGAGTCCCGCCAGCCCGAGGCTCTCCAGGGCGTGGCCGACCGCGACTCCCTGCGGGTCCAGGACGTTCCTCTTGGGTGTGACGAATACTTTGATCTTCACGGACCGTTAAAGGAAAACGATCACGCCTTGAATCCCCAAACGGTCAAGGTTTTTGGCCCACTATCCGCATCATTTTTCGCGGTTCCGCGGGTGAAACCGGGCGTGCTCGTCCTGCAGGCGCCTGCCCCCCACCGCGGTGTAGATCTGCGTCGTCGAGATGCTGGCGTGCCCCAGCATTTCCTGGATCGAGCGCAGGTCGGCGCCGCCGGAGAGCAGGTGGGTCGCGAAGGAGTGGCGCAGGAGGTGGGGCTTCACCGTCTTCGCAATCCCGGCCCGCTTCGCGTGCTTCTTGACGATCGCCCACAGGGCCACCCTCGAGAGCGAGGTTCCGCGGCTGCTCAGGAAGAGCTCGCTCCTCGTGCGCGCCTTGACGAAATGGGGGCGCCCGGAGTCGATCCACGCCCCGACGGCGTCCCTCGCACGGGCCCCCATGGGGACGACGCGCTCCTTCGACCCCTTGCCAAAGACCCGGGCGAACCCGTTCTTCAGGTCGACCTGCTGGAGCGTGAGCGCCGCAAGCTCCGAGACCCGCAGCCCGCTCGAATAGAAGAACTCGAGGAGGGCGCGGTCGCGAAGGGACGCCGGGTCGCCCCCGGAGGGCGAGGCGAGGAGGCGGCCGACCTCCTCGGGTGAAAGCGTGCCGGGAAGCCGCCGCACGAGCTTGGGGCCCGACAGGAGCTCGGTGAAGTCGTCGGGCCTGAGGCCCTCCCTGACCATGAACCTCGCGAACATCCTGAGCGCGGTCAGCTTGCGCGCCTGGCTGGACGGGGCCCCGCGGCTGAGCGACCGGACCCAGGCGCCGGCCTGCTCGGCGCTGACTCGGCGCCAGTCGGCCGCGCCCTCGCGAGCCACGAATGCGGCGCACTGCTCCAGGTCGCGCTGGTAGCCCTCGCGGGTGTTGCGCGAGAGGCCTCGCTCCAGGTCAAGGTACGCGAGGTATGCGTCGATGTCGGACGCAAATGCGCTTGCCTGCATGGGGCCGGCCGGCCCGCCTCAGTAGCGGCGGCGGGGCGGAGGGGCCGGGGCGCCGCCCTGCTCCTTCATCCGGAACGTGATCCGGGCCTTCTCAAGGTCGTAGGGGCTCATCTCCATCTTCACCGTGTCCCCCGCCGCGATCTTGATGAAATTCTTCCGGAGTTTCCCGGAGATGTGCGCCAGGACTACATGGCCCGGGCTCTTGAGCAGCTCGACCTTGAACATTGTCCCCGGCAGCACGGCCACGACCTTGCCCTCGACTTCTATCGCATCGTTGTCAGGCATCGCTGCGGCGGGTTCTCGTCCTCGGGGACTGGGACATCACGGTGTTCAATATGGGCCTAAAGGTGAACAGTCTAAAGGCGTGATTCCCCACGCATAGTCAAGGATTTACCTCGGCGGTCCCGGCGCGCCCGCCGGACCTATAGGCCCTCGATCGTCGACCGGATGAAGTTCTTCATCTGGGCCGAAAGGAAGACGGACTTGTAGACCACATGGGTCGACCCGTCCGCCAGCTTCACCGTGAAGCGGTACACCCGCACGCTGTTGTCGAGCGTCAGGAGCCAGTTGATGTGCTCGTCGTGGGGACTGATGGGGCTGCTTACCGCCCCCCACATGTTGTTCTTTTCGAGCTTCGGGGCCTTGTCCTCGTAGATCGGCAGGATCGGCGCCTCCGTGACGTCCTCGATTGAGATCCTGGACGGGACCGAGCCCGGCTTGAATTGCACCACGAACGTGAAGGCGAGCGTCTTGGCCTTGCCCCTATCCTTGTCCATGTCCCACGGCGCGACCTGGAGCGAATGGACGGTCACCACGCCGTCGCCGACGGGGCCGGGGGCCGTCGTGAGGGGCAGGTCGATGACCTGGTTGTCAGCCGTGGTGACCCTGATCGACACGTCCGGGCGCACCACGCATCCGCACAGGACGAGGAGCGCCGTCGCCAAGGCGAAGGCCAGAGCGCCGCTTCTCGGGCCTTGGGTCATCACGGGGTTCGGCACTGGGGGCATTTCAGAGGCTCATCGACCGCGACCCCGGCGGCAAGCCGCATCGGCGGCGGCCGGTTCGCGGACGGCGTCGTGGATCATGTCCCCTCAGGCGCCGGCCGGCAGCCTGACTCGGAGGGTGGTGGCGCCGGCCGAGGCCCTGATGATCACGCCCAGAGGGTCCCCCTCCGCAGCGCCGCCCTCTACTCCCTCCACCGCCTTGACGCCGCCAAGCTGCAGGCGCCAGCCCTTGGACACGCCCTCGAGCACGGCCTCGACGCCCCGGCCCTTGCGCCGGACGGTGATCCGCGCCGCGGCCTTGCCGCGCATGTCGGGGACCGTCGCCGAGGCCTCCGCGCCGTCGGCTAGCGCGCACACGCGGAAGGTGACCCCCTCCGCATAGGGATAGTCCGGCCGGTCGTCGGTCGACCCGAGGGCCACGATGCGGCCGGGCCGCACGTAGACCGGCATCTCCAGGAATCCGCAGGTCTGCCGGTGCCAGCGGCCCCCCTGGCGGGTCTCCCCGGTCACCAGGTGGCTCCAGACGCCGTCCGGCAGGTAGAAGTCCGCGGCGCCGTCCTCGGAGAGGACGGGCGCCACGAGCAGCGCGTCGCCAAGCATGTACTGGCGCTCGAGTGTGTCGCTCGCCGGGTCGCCCGGGAATTCGAGGATCATGGCGCGCATGACGGGGATCCCCTCCGCATGCGCCTCCACCGCCTTCGCGTACAAGTACGGCATCAGGCGGCACTTGAGCTTGGTGAAGAGGCGCAGGACGTCGCACGCCTCCTCGTCGTAGTTCCACGGCACGCGGTACGAGGAGCTCCCGTGAAGGCGGCTGTGCGACGACATGAGGCCGAAGGCGATCCACCGCTTGTACACGGCGACCGGCGGCGTCCCCTCGAAGCCCCCGATGTCGTGGCTCCAGAAGCCGAACCCGCAGAGGCCGAGCGAGAGCCCGCCCCGCAGGCTCTCCGCCATCGACTCGAACGTCGAGTGGCAGTCGCCGCCCCAGTGGACCGGAAAGCGCTGGCCCGACGCGTGGGACGACCGCGCAAAGACGAGCGCGTCGCCCTTGCCGCGCTCCTGCTCAAGCAGGTCGAACACCGCCTCGTTGTAGAGGACCGCGTAGTGGTTGTGCATCTTCACCGGGTCCGAGCCGTCATGGTACACGACATCGGTCGGGATGCGCTCGCCGAAGTCCGACTTGAACGCGTCGACGCCCATCTGCGCCAGGCGCCTCAGGTGGCCCTGGAACCAGGAGCGCGCGGCCGGGTTGGTGAAGTCCACGATCCCCATGCCCGGCTGCCACTGGTCCGTCTGCCAGACGCGCCCGTCGGCCCGCTTCAGGAGATAGCCCTTCCGGGCGGCCTCCTCGAAGATCGACGAGCGCTGGCCGACGTAGGGGTTTATCCACACGCAGATCCTAAGGCCCCGGGCGTGGAGCCGCTTCAGCATCCCGGCCGGGTCGGGGAACACCCGGGAGTCCCACTGGAAGTCGCACCAGTCGAACTCGCGCATCCAGAAGCAGTCGAAATGGAACACGCTGAGCGGAATGTCCCTGGCCTTCATGCCCTCGATGAAGCTGGTCGCCGTCTTCTCGTCGTAGCTCGTGGTGAAGGAGGTGGTCAGCCACAGGCCGAACGACCACGCCGGAGGGAGCGCGGGGCGGCCCGTGAGCGCCGTCAGGCGCGAGAGGACGGCCCTGGGGTCGGGGCCGTTGATGACGAAGTACTCCAGGCTCTGGCCCTCCACGCTGAACTGGACGCGGGCGAGCTTCTCCGAGGCGACCTCGAAGGAGACGGGCCCGGTCTCGTTGACGAGGACGCCGTACCCCCGGTTCGTCAGGTAGAACGGCACCGACTTGTAGGCCTGGTCGCTGCTCGTGCCGCCGTCCTTGTTCCAGTTCTCGACCACCTGGCCATTCTTCACGAGCGCGGTGAACCGCTCCCCGAGCCCGTAGACGCACTCGCCCACGCCGAGCGCCAGCTGCTCATGGACGAAGGTGCCGTGGCCCGGCCACTCAATGTAGCCCATCGCGCGGGCGCCGCTCGACGTGAGCGTGCGGCCCCCCGACTGGAAGGAGACCCCCCACGCCTGGCCCCGGCACACGTGCGCGGAAAGGTCCCCCGAGCGCAGGATCGCCTCCTTCTCCGTGACCTTGATCAATACCTTGGGCTTCTTCTCCGGGAAGAGGGGGATGTGCGGCCCCGCGTCGGGCGCCCCGCTGAAGTGCTCGATCCGGACGCGGATGACGTCCGTCATCGGCGAGTCGATCCTCACCGTGAGGAGCGGCCCCTGGAGGGTGTCGCCCCGGTGGCGGATGGGCCGCACCGGGGCGTGGAAGACCAGGCCGCGGCCGCTGACGGCGGCATCATGGGCCTCGGCGGGATAGTGGGCGACCACGCCCGGCTGAAGGAGCCAGTTTCCGTCTGTGAACTTCATGGAAGAGGGATCGGTGGAACCAGCCGCGCCGGGCGCCGAAGGTCAGTCCAGTGAATGCACCGCGCGCGCAGAGGCTTCAATTCCCAATTTGGGCTAACCATTGAATCCGTGCGATGTGTCTCAGAGTGAAAGGGTACGCTACGGTCGCGCGAATCCGGGGAATTCGACGTCGCGAAGGGATCGCACAAAGAAATGCGCAATCGCCCCCGGGGTTTTCGCGAACCCATGCTCCTGCCCGGAATGGGCCCGACGGCGGCCCTCCCCAGAAATTCTTTGCGCGTCATGGGTTGTAATTCCAGCCTCTGGATTGGCAGACCGAAGATTGCATCACGGCTCTCCAGAAAACGATAGCGCGCCACCTCCCAAACGCACTCCCCATGTTGATCATCCACGTCCACGTCCGAGTAAACCCCGAGCATATCGAGGCCTTCAAGGCCGCCACGATCGCAAACGCTAGCGCCAGCGTTAGGGAAGCGGGGATCGCCCGTTTTGATTTTTGCCAGCAGGCCAACGACCCCGCGTGCTTCGTCTTGGTCGAGGCCTACCGCACGGAGGCCGCCACGGCCGCTCATAAGGCGACGGCCCATTATGCCGCCTGGCGCGATGCCGTGGCCCCCATGATGGCCGCGCCGCGCACGAGCGTGAGATTCTCCAGCGTATTTCCCGACGACCCGGGCTGGTGACCGGCGGCTCGGACTCCCATGCGCTTCGAGTTCGCCACCGCCACACGGATCATTTTCGGCGCCGGGACGCTCGCGGAAGCCGGGAAGCTTGCAAGGCCTTGGGGCCGGCGCTCCCTCCTTGTCACGGGCCGAACACCGCGACGGGCAGAGCGGCTCCAGCGCCTCCTGACCGAAGCCGGGATCGAAGCCACGGTGTTCCCCGTCGACGGCGAACCCACTGTCGCCACGGTGAGCGCGGCGGTCTTGACCGCCCAGGAGGCGGGAGCCGAAATGGTGATCGGGTTCGGTGGGGGCAGCGCGATCGACGCCGCAAAGGCCGCGGCCGGCCTCCTCGCCAACCCCGGCGATCCGCTCGACTACCTGGAGGTCATCGGCCGTGGCCAGCCGCTCCCCAATCCGGCCGTGCCGTGGATGGCGATCCCGACGACCGCGGGCACAGGGGCCGAAGTCACGCGCAACGCCGTCCTAGCCGCAATATTTCACGAAGCGCGTATTTGGGGGATCGTTTTTGATTCGTGAGTCTGTTTTCTGAGCCGGACGGGGTGATAGCGCGCGGCAGAGGGCGTATTGTATAGCGGATGT
>PLTZ01000065.1 GCA_003164715.1 Opitutaceae bacterium
ACACAAACCCAATGTACTTCCCAATGTTCAAACCGCCTTAGAAGGGGCTTGACCGAAGGCGCCCCATATTAGGGCAGGCGGGGATGGTAGTCCGGATAGGCCGGTTTCAGGTAGGTCGGCAGCGGGTGGTCCTTCAGCATCTGAAGGACCACCTCGACGGCCTTCTCCAACTGGGGATCGTGGCCCTGCCGGACGAGATTCGGGTCGAGGGGCACCTCGATGTCCGGAGCAATCCCGTGGTTCTCGACCTCCCACTGGCCCTCGAGCCCGTAGATCGCGAAACGGGGCGACGTCACCGTGCCGCCGTCAAGCAGGACCGGATAGCCGCCGATGCCCACGAGGCCGCCCCAGGTGCGCATCCCGATCAGGGGGCCGACCTTCGCCTTCCGGAAATACCAGGGCATGGCGTCGCCGCCGGAGCCGGCGAACTCATTTATGATCATGACCTTCGGACCGAAGTTCGCCTCGCCCGGGCTCGACACGTCCTCACCTTCGCGGGGGGTGATGCGGTTCATGATCGGGCGCCTCAGGTAGTCGATGATGTAGTCGGCCAGCTGCCCTCCCGAGTTGAAGCGCTCGTCAACCACGAGCCCCTCCTTGCCGATCTGGCTGAAGAAATAGCGGTTGAAGCTGGAGAAGCCGCCCCATCCGGTGTCGGGCAGGTACACATAGCCCAGCCGGCCCCCGCTCAGCTGGTCGACCGTGCGGCGGTTCCCCTCGATCCAGGCGAGATTCCGGATGGCCTGCTCGGATTCGAGGGGGACGACGGTCACGTCCCGCGAGGCGGTCTCGTCCGGGTTCGGGCCGACCTTGAGCACCGTCTGCTTGCCCGCCGTCTCCTGGAAGAAGCTGTAGAGGTCGTCCGAGACGCGCAGCGGGCGCCCGTTGACCGCGAGCAGGTACTCGCCGGCCTTCACATTCAACCCTGGCTGCGTGAGCGGGGCGTGCAGGTCCGGGTTCCAATTCTCCCCGTCGAAGACCCGGGCGAAGCGGTAGCGGTCGTGGTCGACCGCATAGTCGGCGCCCAGCATGCCGACTTTGACCGCCTCCTCGTGGAGGTGGGTGCCCCCGCCCACGTACATGTGCAGCACGTTGAAGTTGCCGAGCATGTCCGCGAAGAGGTAGTTCAGGTCGGAGCGGCTCGCGACGCCGTCCAGGAACGGCTCATAGGCCTTCTCCGCGGCGGCGATGTCGAGGCCGTGGTAGTGCGGATCGTAGAAGAAATCCCGCTCTATCCGCCAGATCTCGTGGTAGATCTGGCGCCATTCCGCGCGGGGCTCGACGAAGACCTCGAGGCCCTCGAGCTTGAGGGCGCCCTCGCCCGGCTTGGGCTCCTTGTCCGCCGGCACGATGAACAGTTTCTTGTCCTTCTCGTAGAGCATCTTCTCGCCGTTGGCCGAGAGCGCGAAGCGCGACACGCCGTCCAGGAGCTTCTCGGTCTTGCGGGTCTTGAACACGAAGCGCTCGACGGTCGCGTCCGGCTGGTCCCGACCCCGGGGCGCCTTGTCGTTGTACACGACATACAGGATCCCCTCCTTGCCCGACTCCAGGCCGAGAATGTCCGCCGCCGGAACTGGGACGGCGAGGATGCGCTGGCTGATGCTCTCAAAGTCGATCTCGACCTTCGCCGGCTCCTTCTTCTTCGCCTTGGCCGTGTCGGCGTCGTCCTTGGCCTTGTCGGCCGCGGCGACCTTCTCCGTGTCGTCGTCGGCCGCGGGCTGGTCCTCCTTGTCGTCGGCCTTGTCGGCCGCCGCCTTGTCGCCCTTCTCCTCGTCGCTCTCCGGGGCGAGCGGCGACGGCAGGTCCCTCCTGAGGACCACGACATAGGCGTTGGACGTGACGCTCCGGCCGTTGCTGGCCATGTCCAGGCCCTGGGCGGTGGGGCCGGCGTCCGTGCTGGCGGCAAAATAGAGGTGCTTCCCGTTCTTGTCGAACACCGGGAGCGTCGCGTCGCTCATCCCGTCGGTGAGCTGCGTCGCCCGACCCGTCGGCGTCGAATAGACAAAGATGGCGTGGAGGTGGTTCTCGAGGTGCTTCGTGTAGGCGAGCCACCGGCTGTCGGACGACCAGCTGGTTTCGAACGCCTCGCTGCCGAACCGGTCCGTGTCGACCTTGACCGGCGACGGGTGCTCGAGCTCGACGTACCACAGGTTCCCGCGCTTGTCGTAGTAGGCGACCTTCTTGGAGTCGGGCGACCAGGTGGGCCGGTAGAAGAACGAGGGGGGGCTGCCCAGGTCGATGACGCGGACCTTCCCGACGCCGGTCTGGTCGCTGATGTGGAGCGCGTATTCGCCGGATTCGTCGGAGAAATAAGCGATCGACTTGCCGTCGGGCGACCACGACGGGTCCCGGTCCGCCACCGCAGGGCTATGGGTGATGTTCCGGACGTCCCCCTTCTCGGATGGGACCGAGAAGATCTCCCCGTGGGCCTCGAGGACGGCGCGGGCGCCCGTCGGCGAGATTCTGCAGGTGACGATGTCCTTCTGGAGGACCTTCTCAAAATGCGGGCGCAGCTCCGGCATGTCGGCGGCGACCGTGACCGGGATCCGCCGCGCCTTCCCCGACCCGAGGTCGTAGAGATGGAGCGAGCCGAGCTGCGCATAGACGACCGCCCCGGGGCCGGCCGAGGCCGACTTGAAGTCGGGACCGTCGTTGTGGATCACCTCGGTGACCGCGCCCCCCTTCGGGTCATAGCTGAAGAGGGTCACCGGCCCGCTGCGGTCGGACAGAAAATAGACCTTGTCGCCCACCCACATCGGGTCCGTGTCGTTGGAGCCTTCGCGGGGGATCGGCACCACGCTCGAATCCGAGAGGTCGGCGATCCAGATCGGCGCGGCCATCCCGCCGCGGTAGCGCTTGATCGCGATGTAGGCGTCGACCGCGCCGAGCCTGCGGTTCCACAGCGGGACGTAGGCCAGGTGGTTACCGTCCGGCGCGTAGCTCCCCTGCACGCCCATCGGCAGGGGCAGGGGGGTCGGCAGGCCCCCGGAGACGGGCACCGTGAAGAGCCGCTCGTAGCGCCGCGAGAAGCTCTGCCCGTCCGTGCGGAAAAGGACGCTCTTTCCGTCCGGGGTCCAGGCGAGCGCGACATCCGGCGCGGGGTCGTAGGTCAGCCTGCGCGGCTCACCGCCCGCGGCAGGCACGACGTAGACGTCCGCGTTGCCATTCACGGTGCCGGTGTAGGCGATCATCGTCCCATCGGGAGAGAAGACCGGCCCCGTGTTTATCCCGGCGCTCGCGATGAGCCGGCGGGCCTCGCCGCCGTCACGGCCCACGGTCCACAGATCGTCGCCGTAGGAGAAGGCGATCTGCGTGGCGCTCAGGGCGGGGCCCTGCAGGAGGATCGGCTTTTCCTCTGCGGGTGACAGGGCGGGGATGCACGCGGCAACGAGCCATCCAGCAAGGAGGGATTTCTTCATGGGGTGGGGGGCTTTGGGGGGTGCGCTGCGCCGACGGCGCCGCTCCAGCAAGAAAGGTCCTTCCTGCCCGTTTCTTGTCAACACCGCTGCCGCCTTGTGTCGGGCCAGGGCCGACCCCGGAGCCGACGGCCCGACTAAGGGCCACCTGCGACGGGCCGCTCTCGAAGCGCAAGGGCTCGGCCGCGTGCAGGACCTCGGCGAGCATGAATCCCGTTGCCAGGTGGATCCTCGTGGAACGCTTGAGGCCCGGGCGGGCGGAATATTCCGCCGGGCCGAATTGACCGGAGGGCCTCCTGCGTAGACTGTTGACCGGGATTGGACGGGACCCCAACACTTCACCTTGATCGTTTGGTAGAACCGACAACCCAGCCCCCCACACCGTGCCACGCCCCCTCCTAACAACCCTGGCCTGCCTTTCCATTCTAGCCGTGGCGCTGCCCCCGGCTGCACACGCCCAGACCGTCACCGTGAACGTGGACACGACGACGCCCATCCGGCCGGTCGACGAGAAGGTGTTTGGCGTGAACACGGCGGTCTGGAATCAGGCCTTCCCCGATCCGCAGACGGTGCTGGATCTCCAGGACATGCAGGTGAGGATGCTGCGGTACCCGGGCGGCTCCTCGTCCGACGATTACAACTGGCAGACCAACCAGTCGCAGGTTGAAATGCAGTCCGCCGGAGCGACCAATTTTGACACGTTCGCCGCATCGGCCCTGGCGATCGGGGCGCAGGTTGTCATCACGACCAACTACGGCACGGGCACTCCGCAGGAGGCCGCGGCCTGGGTGACCTATTCGAACGTCACCAAGGGCTATGGATTCAAGTACTGGGAGGTCGGCAACGAGTGCTACGGAACCTGGGAGGACGACATACAGGCCAAGCCGCATGACCCGGTCACGTACGCGACGCGCGCCGTCCAGTACATCCAGGCGATGAAGGCCGCGGATCCGACGATCAAGATAGGGGTGGTTGCCGATGCGAGCGAGGATTCTTACCAGAACGGCAACCTCGTCGTGGCGACAAACCTGGTGAACGGAACGAAGCACATCGGGTGGACCCCGGTCATGCTTTCCACCATGGCTGGCCTTGGAGTCCTGCCGGACTTCCTGATCTATCACTCCTACGCGCAGAATCCGGGGAGTGAAAACGACTCGCTTCTCCTGCAAGAATCCGCGCTTACCTGGCCCGCGGCCGCGACTGGGCTCAGGAATCAGCTCACGGACTATGTGGGCGCCGCGGGGGCCGGCATCCAGCTATTGGTGACCGAGAACAACTCGGTGAATACCAACCCAGGGAAGCAGTCGGTAAGCCTGGTGAACGGTCTCTTCATGGCGGACAGCGTGGGGACCCTGATGCAGACCGAGTTCAATTCCCTGATCTGGTGGGACATGTACAACGGCCAGGGCAATACGTCCGTCAACCTGAGTCCCTCGCTCTATGGCTGGCGGCAGTACGGCGACTACGGGGTAGAGAACGGGGAGGGGGGATCCCTGGATCCGATCTCACACGACCGCTACCCGACCTATTACGTGATGAAACTCCTGTCGAAATTCGCGAGGCAGGGGGACACCGTCGTGACGGCGTCGTCCAACAGCACGCTGCTCTCCACCTATGCGGTGCACCGTCTGGACGACTCGCTGACGCTCCTCGTAATCAACAAGTCCCCGACCGCGACGTTCAACGCCAACTTTGCGATCAAGGGCTACACCCCGCAGGCGAACGCGACCGCCTACTCCTACGGCATCCCCCAGGACGAGTATTCGGAGGAGAACGCCCAGTCCGTGAATACCTCAAGCGTGAATTCCTCGTGGGAGAACCAGATGGATGGATGGGTCAACCAGTCGGGTTCCGACGTTGCCGCCTCAAACTATGGGTTGGATGCGCCCTTCGCCTACACGGTCGGCTTCAGCACCACCACGGGGGTGACAAATGGAAGCTACAGCCTGGCCTGTACCACGACGCAGACGGGCCTCGCCGATCATGCGGTCATCCAGAATTCGACGGCCGCGATGGGCACGGCGCTCAGCACGGCCTCGTCCGTCTCGTTCGACGTGTACCCTGTGGCCTCGGGAGGCACCGTCGCGGCAAGCATCTACATCAACGGGATCAACATCCTGTACGCGGAGCTCACCCCGGTGAACCTGAACCTGAACCAGGAGAACACGGTGACGTTCACACTCACCGCCGCGCAGCGCGCGGGAATCCTGGCCTCACTCGGCTCGGGCAACTGGTTCCAGGTCGGAATCGACATCAACTCCACGAACGCGGTGACGGTCTATCTGGACAACTTCCAGGTGCAGTCGGCCGTGGCGCCGACGCCGACGCCGACCCCGACCCCGATCGTGGGCGCGGCGACGTCGCCCGACATCGCGGTCTCGTCCCTCTCCAATGCGGGAGCCTCGTTCACGGCCTCGTTCGCGCCCTATTCGGTGAACGTCATATCGCTCACGAAACCCTCGCTCGCGCCCGCCTTCGTGAGCCAGCCCTCCTCCCAGACGATCGCAAGCGGCGGCACGGTCGTCTTCAGTGCTCCCGCGACGGGAACTCCGTTGCCGACGTACCAGTGGTACCTGAACGGGACAGCCATCGCCTCGGCCACCAACCCGACCCTCCTCGTCAGCGGGGCGACTGCGGCCGACGCCGGGAGCTACACCTGCACGATATCCAACCCGTCGGGCACTTTGAAAAGCAGCGCCGCCGTTCTCGGCGTGGTGAACGCTTCGAGTCCGGGAAGGCTCATCAACATTGCGACACGCGCCCAGGTCGAGACCGGCGGGAACATCCTGATCCCCGGTTTCGTGATCGGGGGAAGCGGCACGGAAACCCTTCTCATCAGGGCCGACGGGCCCGCGCTTACGGCGTTCGGGGTCTCGGGAGCGCTTGCCGCGCCGAGCCTGGTCCTGACCAACCAGTCGACGGGAGCCACCCTCGCCACGAACACGGGCTGGGGCACGAACACGAACCCGACCCCGGCCCAGATCGCGAGCGTCGCGGCCCAGGTGGGCGCCTTCGCCCTGGCGAACGGGAGTGCGGACTGCGCCGCGATCGTCACCCTGCAGCCGGGCGCCTACACGGTGCAGGTCTCCGGGGTCGGCGGCACGACCGGCGTCGCGCTGGCCGAGGTCTACGAAGTGTCATACACCGGGACGGCGCGCCTCGTGAACATCGCCACCCGGGCCCAGGTGGGCACCGGGGGCAACATCCTTATCCCCGGCTTTGTGATTGGTGGCTCCACGGCGGAGACGGTCCTCATCCGCGCCGACGGGCCGAGCCTGACGGCGTTCGGGGTCTCGGGCGCGCTTGCCGCGCCGAGCCTGATCCTGACCGCGCAGTCTACGGGAGTCACCCTCGCTGCGAACACCAGCTGGGGCACCAATCCGAACCCCGCACAGATCGCCAGCGTCGCGGGTCAGGTGGGCGCCTTCGCCGTGTCGAGCGGGAGCGCGGACAGCGCGGTGCTCGTGACGCTTCCGCCGGGAGCCTACACGGTGCAGACATCGGGCGTGGGCAGCACGACCGGCGTCGCGCTTGCCGAGATATACGAGGTGAGGTAGGCGGGCCGGCCGGGGGGGGAGGGGCCGGGCGTGGGCAGCCGCAATTGAGCCTTGGCCCGGGGCGCGGCGCCTATGTTGATTAAACGGCTCTTCATCGGGAAGTGGGGACATGGCGCCCGTAACGGGCTACCATGTCCCCGATGATAACTGAACTAACGCTTTCTGGATACCGTACCATCCAGGTAGAGCGCAAACAAGTTGAGGTGCGGTTCTACCTTGAGGCGGAAGAGACGCCCCGAGTGTGCCCTTGCTGCGGAGGCGATCGCCT
>PLTZ01000060.1 GCA_003164715.1 Opitutaceae bacterium
TAAGAAACCGGAAGAACCAAAAAAAACGGCAAATCAAGCGTCTATCAATCCCGCATTAACCGCAACGGGCAAGTGTCTGGACATTTGCGAGACTATAGCGGAATACTCCCCAAGCATCCTAGGCAATGTCAAATCAGGCTAAGCACATTACCATTCTGGCACCTTGCTTCAATGAAGCGGGAAATGTGACCGCGCTCCATGAACGCATCGCGGCCGTGTTTAAGGGCAGAGACGATTGCGTCTACGGTATGCTTTTCATCGACAACGCTTCAAGCGACGGCACCGTCGCTGAACTGCGTTCGCTCGCGGCCTCGGACCCTTCGGTCAAGGTCGTCCTAAACAATCGCAATTACGGCCACGTACGATCGCCCTTCTACGGTTTGCTGCAGGCGACGGGCGATGCCGTTGTCGTGGTCGCGTCGGACCTACAGGATCCGCCGGAGCTAATCCCGGAATTGATCCGCCTTTGGCAGGAAGGAAACGACGTGGTTCTTGGACAAAAGAAGAACAGCGCCGAGTCGCCGTTGTTTTTCGCCGTTCGCAAGGCGTATTACCGGCTTGTCAAGCGTCTTGCTGATGTGGACCTGCTGGAAAACGTGACGGGATTTGGTCTGTACGACCGGAAGGTCATTGAGGAGTTTCGCCACCTCGACGACCCATACCCGTACGTTCGTGGCCTGATCAGCGAACTTGGCTACAAGGTCGCCTTGGTCCCCTATGAACAGCCGCGCCGCACCCGGGGGATAACAAAGAACAATTTTTACACGCTTTATGATGTGGCAATGCTCGGAATCACGAGCCATTCCAAGGTTCCTCTCCGCCTGGCGACCATGCTTGGGTTTGCGGCCTCGGCCCTTTCGTTTCTCGTGGGCATCGGCTATCTTGGCTACAAGCTTGTGTTCTGGGAACGCTTTGCCGTGGGCATGGCGCCTGTTGTCATTGGGCTCTTCTTTTTTGCCTCGGTGCAGCTTTTCTTCATCGGCGTGATCGGTGAATACATTGGCGCGATCCACACGCGCGTTTCTAAACGACCGCTCGTCGTCGAAAAGGAGCGGATTAATTTCTAGGACGGATTGCGGTCAGGGCCCCAAGAAGCAGGATGGCTGTCCATGCGCAGATCGCGGTCCAGTAGGATAGCCTGAGGAGTAAGGGGCCGGTGAACCAGAGCGAGACGGTATGATTCCCAGGCTGCACGGGAATCGACGCCAAGCCCTGTTCTGATTGGACGACGGCGGAGTCATGCCCGTCGACCGAGGCACGGTAGCCTGGCATAAACACACGCGGCGTTTCGACGAGGGCGCCAACCTCGGTCCTCACAGCCGCCGTTAGCGGCACATGGGATTCGACCTCTATTGGCTCCGTGTGGGAGTCTATCTCGCGGAGGTTAAAGGAGCCGAAAGCTTCGAATTCCGCGGTCTCGGCGCCTGGCAACATGGGTATGAAGCGGATTTGCAGGTCCTCACCAGCTGGATCACTTGTCCAAAGGTCGATGCTTCGGGAATTTCCCGGTCCGCTGCCGAATGCGAGGGCCTCTCCAGAGGAGGGGAGCGCATATTCACGGAAGATCGTGCGGCCGACGAGTTGCAGGACGCCCGGCACGCTTTCCCGGGCAAAGGAGAACTCGAGTTCGTAGCGGTTGCCGCACTTGAGGTGCAAGGTCGGCTTCAAATCCAGTATCCCTGGGTTCGCATTGACCGTTCCAATCAAGAGGCCTGACTGGATAACAGGGGCTGGGGCGATGGGCAGCACCTTACCGGAGTCTCTGGATACCAGCCGCACCTGTGACCTGGGGTCAACGACCCCGTTCGTGAAATACGCCGGCACCTTTGCGAACAGGCCGTACGCATGGTCCATGAGGAGCACGTTCTCGGGACGCTGAAGCCGCGCGGAGGAAGCCGCCGTGGAGGTGCGCTCGGGGGCCGCTCGGATAAACTGCCTCGATTCCCACAGGCTCCAGCAGCAGCATCCAAGGGTGAGGACGGCCGCAAATGCCCCCCGAGCCTTCCATTTAGGCGGGTCGAACGTCGCAAACGCGATCTGTCCTGCCGCTGCGAGAAGCGCTGCCACGATCAGGTAAAACCTCTGCATCGGCCAGTAATACGTGATCCTGACAACGGCCGAAGGAATGTGATTCCAGAGGAAACCCGTGAACCCGGGAACAGGCAGCACCAGGAGCAGGAGAAACCCGGCACTTGCCAGAAGGATTGGAAGGTCCGGGCGGCGGGCGGTGAGCGACGCCGCACTCGCGCAGGCAAGGACGACCCAGAGCGCATAGCCCAGTTGGAGGTCGGAAAGCCTGCGGGCGTGGTCGGAAAGCGGCTGTAAGACGGCAGGGAAGACGCTGCGCACGAACCCCATGAGTTTTTCCGGGTGGCCAAGGGTACCGACTACGGTGCTTTCTGCCCCAGAGGCATGGATCTCGGCAACAGAAACGAACGGGTATTGGGCCAAGACCGCAAATATGACGGCACCCAGCATCGCGCGTTTGAACGGATCCAGGCTATGGCGGACATAGACCAGCCGGACGAGCTGAGAGGCCAAGGCAATGAACGTGAACCACAGCGCAATCGGCGAGTGCGCCCACCATAGAGCGGCAAGGGGAGCGGCGAGCCACACCTGCGAGGCAAGATCATCCCTCTGGAAGGTACGTACGATCCCGTAGACGGCCAGGGGTGCCAGCGGGACCGTCATCCATGTCATGTACAGGTCTTGGGTATAGATGGTCGCAAGAAGCCCTGGGCAACTAAGGTATAGGACCGAGAATCCCACCGCGTTCCACCGCCTGTCAGGAGCAATCCGACAAAGCGTAAGATAGCAGGCATAGATGCCCGCCACTCCGCAAACGATCACGGTCAAGTGCTGGAGTGCGATGAATCCGAGTGTCCGCCCGGTCAGCAGGTCGAGGAGTCCCGCCAAGTGTTGGTACATGGGCGCGACCCGGAGCGGATAGACGGCCCCGTTGAATGCAAATTCCGTCTGCCCGGCAAAGATGGGGAACACGCCTTTGCGAAGCTGGGTGACGTAGTCCGCCAGCATGTTGGCGTACCAGAGGGCGTCGCCCGCGCCGTACATTCTGGCTGTGGCAAAGGGGTGCAGGAGCCAGGCTGCGACGGCCGCAAGGACACCCACTCGAGCAAGTTCCCTTTGCCTAGGTCCTGCCATTGGGGGATCAGACGAACTTTAGCTTGCGCGCAGCAAAGAGAACCATTCGCAGGAGCAGCCACCCGTGCTGCCAGCGGTGAATGTTAGTAGAGCCATAGGTCCTCTCCTTGTAGCGCACCGGGACGTCGACAATCTTCATGTTCAGCCGGGCCGCGCCGAAGAGCAGGTCGAAATCCCCGAACGGGTCGAATTCCCCGAAATAGGCGCGGTTCGCCACGATCCGCTCGTAGTCCGAGCGCCTGAGGACCTTGGTTCCGCAGAGCGTGTCCTTAAGGGGCTGTCCCAGCATCCAGGTGAACAGAATCCCAAAGGCCTTGTTGGCACACATGTTTAGGAATTGCATCGCAGCCTTGTCCATCGGGTAGACGAGCCGGGAGCCGTTCGCGAACTCGGCGCGCCCCGAGGTGATAGCGTCATAGAATTTCGGCATTTCCTCAGGCGGGACCGTAAGGTCCGCATCGAGGATGATGAAGAGGTCGCCCTCGGCGACCGCGAATCCCGCGCGCACGGCATCGCCCTTTCCGCAGCCGGGCTGCTTCAGGGTCTTTATCCGGCGCCCCGGGTTTTCGCGGGCGACGCGCTCAATCTCCTCCCAGGTGTTGTCCTTGGAGTTGCCCTCGACGAAGATGAGCTCGGTGCCGGCACCCATGTCCGGGGTCCGCTTGACCGCGGCCTCGATGTTCCCCGCCTCGTTCCTCGCGGGGATGACAACCGAGACCGTGAGGGGCCCGGTCTCCCGTCCGCGGGCCGGCCGGGCGACGCAGAAGACGCTCATGCAGAACCAGGGGAACACCGGGGCAAACCAGCGGTTGATGAACGAGCCAATCCCGAGAGCCTGCACCGGGCAGAGGATCCGGGGCTGCACGGTTAAGGGGCTCCAGTCCCCGAGGCCCATGAGGCCGATAATGTCCGTGGTTGCGAGCCAGTTGCTGGGCGGCATGCCCCGCTTGATCCCGAGCGCAGTCGCGGCCGCGAACACGGGCCTCCAGAGCGCCGACGGGAAGTTGACGATCAAGCGGGTGCCGGGGTGGGAGACCGCGTGCAGGCGCTCCAGGAGCTGCTGGACGTCGGCGGCGAAGTTGAGCGTGTCCGAGATGATGATGCAGTCGAAGCGCTCCTGGAGCTCAAGGCCCTCGGCGGCCTGCACGTGGAACTCGCAGCCCGGGCAGCGCTCCCGCGCGGCGGTGATCTGCCTCTCGGAAAGGTCTATCCCGACCCTGCGGCTAGCCCTAAGCCGCCTCAGGAGTTCGCCCGAGCCGCAGCCGACCTCGAGCACCGACGCGTCGGCCGGAATGAGCAGGTTATAGTAGTGGGCGAGGATCGCTCGGTAGCCTAGCGACGCCCAGTTGAGCACGTCCGGCCGCTTGTCGTACCACGCGCGGATCCGCTCCAGGTGCGCTGCGTTAATCTCGGAGACGGCGCGAGGCATGGGTTTCCCTACGTCCGGTAGTACTCCCGGTACCATTCGACAAACTTTGAAACGCCGGCCTCGAGCGTCGTCGTCGGCCGGTAGCCCGTGTCCCTTTCCAGGTCGGAAGCGTCGGCAATCGCAGCCTGGACCTCGCAGGCCTGTGCGGACACGAATCTTCGGTCCGCCTTTCGCTTCAGGCACTCCTCCAATACTTCGATTAGCCGGAGGACCTCGGTCGTGGAATGGTTGCCGATGTTGTAGAGGCGGTAGGGGGCCGAGCTTGAGGCGGGATCGGGCTTCGCGCCGCTCCACGCCGGGTCGCGCGCCGCGGGCCTTCGGGCAAGCCGCAGGACCGCCTCAACGACGTCGTCAACGTACGTGTAGTCCCTTTGCATCGACCCGTCGCCAAAGATTTCGATCGGTTTGCCGGCGAGGATCGCCCGGGTGAAGGCGAAAAGGGCCATGTCGGGCCTGCCCCACGGGCCGTACACGGTGAAGAGCCGCACCCCCGTCGTCGGGATCCCGAACAGGTGGCTGTAGCTGTGGGCCATGAGCTCGTTGGCCTTTTTTGTAGCGGCGTAGAAGCTTACCGGGTGCTCCGTCGCCTGGTGGACGGAGAAGGGAAGGGTGCTATTGAGGCCATAGACCGAGCTCGACGAGGCGTAGAGGAGGTGCTCCGGGGGGTGAGCGCGGCAGCCCTCCAGGAGGTTAAGGAACCCGATCAGGTTGCTGTCCGCATAGGCCCGGGGGTTCGAGAGGGAATGGCGCACCCCCGCCTGGGCGGCGAAGTGCAGGACGAGGCTTGGTCTCGCCTGGTCGAACACCCCCGCTATCTTGCCGGCGTCGGCCAGGTCCATCCTATGGAAGGTAAACCCCTTCTGCGCCTTGAGAATCCGGGTTCGGGCCTCCTTAAGGCCCACGTCGTAGTAGTCGTTCACGTTGTCGACGCCGTGCACCGCATGGCCCTCCTTCAGGAGTCGCAGACTCATGTGAAAGCCGATGAAACCCGCGGATCCGGTGACGAGAACCATGCTCATTTCCTCTTCGGGACAACCAAAGGTCGGAGAGCAGGCTGGGGCAGCGTTGGGCTCATTTCGGAAAACAGCCTCAGGCGCCGGATACCAGCCGCAGAAGCTCCATGAAATGGTTGTCCACCGCGTCAATCGACGCCCCGTAATGCCGGGCACAGGCGGCGATGAGGATATCCGACGCAGGCGCCGTCAGTCCGGCCGATCGCGCCCGCCGCGCCAGCTCGAACGCCTCGTCCCAGACATCGGCGGTTAATTCCAGCTCCGGCAGCGCGTCCTCGAGGTCTCGAAGGGCCCGTTTCTCCCGTTCGCCCCTTGCCCCATTCCACAGCTCGAGCCGGACCATGGGCACGATGCAGGCCTCGCCCGCGCGAAGATGCGCGTTCACCCGCTCCCGGATGTCCGCGCGGCCTTCGCTGCGAAGCATTTCAATCCATGACGAGGTATCAATCACTACCACGGCTTCTTTCCCTCCTCGCGCATCCTTCCGAGGTCCTCCTGGGAGATGAAGTCCCTAAATGTCCCTGCGTACTTAGTCAGGCGCGCCATCCGCTGCCGGCGATTGAAGTCCTCGACCGCCTGCACCACCGCTGCGCGTTTGGTTTCGGCTCCCGTGAAATTCAACAGGTCCCGGAGCGAGTCGTCGGGAATATTGATGGTGGTCTTCATGATTCCATTACAAGCAATAGCGGAATCCGTAACAAGCAAATAGAGAATATGCTGACCCGAGAGAACGAATACTCATAAGCCACCAACAATCATTATTTTGTGCTCTTAAGAACGATAAGAAGCCGCGCCGCAAAGAGATTTGGCAGGGCTGACGCCATGCGGTCGAGCTCCCGCCAGAGCCGGAAAGCGAACGCCCCGCCGAGCTGGGGACCGGAAAACCCTCCGGTCGCGAAATACTCAAAGGAGGATAGGGGCCTCGCCTCCAGGAGCTCCCAGCCAGCCAGCCGGCCGGGGTTTTCGCGCCGCCAGAAGATCCGGGTGGCTGCGCCCTGGGCGGCGAAGTAGTCGGCGTCGCTGGGTTCAAAGCCCTCCGGAGCGTCCCAGGTAAGCGCTAGGCGCATGCCGAGCGGCTCGTGGTGGAAGAGGCCATAGAGGAGGCGCCCCATGAGGCTCACCGCCGGGTCGAACACGATCACCCGGCCGCCGGGCGCCAACACGCGGCGGAACTCGGCCAGGGCCGTCCCCGGATAGCGCAGATGGTGCCAGACGTCGAAGAGGATCAGATTCGAGACGGCGCCATCCGCAAAGCTCAGCCGGTAGGCGTTCTCCTGGCAGTCGAGCCAGGGATTCGGAAAGAGGTCGGTGGTGACGCAGTCGGGTATGACCTCCTTTATGGATCCCATTCCGGAGCCTAATTCGACTACGAGGCCGGCGACCGAGCGATCCAGCCGGGAGGCGATCAGCTCGTGGAACCCCCGATACACCGCGCGCAGCTGCGGTTTGCGCTCCCAGGCAAGGCGGTTGCCTTGGATTTCAAGGTTGTGCTGGCCGACCGGCAGCGATTCGCCCGGGTTCATAAAAACGATTAAGGGGAACGAAGAGAGTGCCTTAGATGTCCTAACGGGCTCAAGAAAACTCCGGAGCCGCGCCGGGATTTATGATTGCCATCACCTCTAATTTCCAGCGGTCTGGACTATTACACTACAGTTAAGCATGAGACTGCCCGTAGCCCTGTCCCTCGTCCTGGTGGCCGCCGCGTCGCTCCGGGCCGAGGCCCCCCCGATCCAAGGCACTCTGCCTGAGGACTATCTGCCCGGGCTTAAGCCCCTCCTCAAGGAGGCGGTCGAGCGCTCCCCGAACACCATTAACGCCAGCCTCGCCGTCGCCCAGGCGGAGGCGAACCGCTACCAGAGCGACTCGATCCTCTATCCTCAGGTCGGAGCGAGCGTGAATTATGCGGATACGCGCGAGCAGGCGAAGGGCGGGCTTCCGAGCAACAACAAGGGGCTCTACTACTCCGCCAGCATAAGCCAGCCCGTTTTCCAATGGGGCGCCTATAAGGACCAGTCGAAGATCGCCCACTTGGGGGAAAAGATTTCGGAGCGGAACTTCGCGGAGGCCTACCGCACGCTTGCGACCCTCATCCGGGAGCAGTATATGGGCCTTATTAGTAAGAAGATCGCGGTGCGCAACGAGCGCTTCCGCCAGAAGATCGACGCGGAGTCGCTCCTGGCGCAGAAGGCGAGGTTTGAATCCGGAGCGTCCTCCCAATCTGAACTGACGAACTACCAGATGGCGCTCGACGAGCAGACGCTGGCCGGCGACCGGGTCCAGGAGGACTACGACTACGGCAAGCGCCTGCTGACCCGCCTGGTCGGGATCGACATGGACAAGCTCCCCGACGACTCCGTCCCGCTCGAGATCCCCCATCCCGAGATCACGGCCACGCTTGCGGACGCGGTCCTCGCTGGCTTCGTGGGCGAGGGGATCGAAAGCACGTTTCAGAACGAGGTCTACAGAATGTATCTCAAGGAGCAGGACCTCAATTATTCGATCGCGAAGGTGAGGCTCCTTCCCAAGGTCGCATTGAGCGCCTCCTACTCCTACCAGAACTACACGGCCGCGAGCGCGACGTACGTGAACCAGTACGGCCTGCAGGAAGAGGCCGTGAACTTGGGCGCCACCTGGACCATCTTCGACGGGCTCGCGACACGAGGCGCCAAGCTTTCGGCCCTCGCCTCGAGGCGCCAGTACGAGGTGGCGAGGCAGACGTACGTCGACCAGACGGTGGATACGATTACCTACCTGCGCCACCAGCTCGGGTATTCGCAGCGCGCCTTGGCGTTCGCCGAGATGCACGACGCCCTGCTCGAGGTCCTGGTCAAGCAATTGAACGACGACAAGGCCCGCGGCTATGCCTCGGACGCCTCGATCGACGCGGGCATCCTCAACTACTACGCCACGCGCTACCTCATGGTGAACGCGCGGTCCGACTACCTCGGGCGCTGGAGCGAATTCATCTCGCTCGCCGGAATCGACCCCGCGATCTCCAACATCTCCCCACGCTATGTCCGATAAACCCCGAAAGTCCCCCCTCTGGCTCAGGCTCGTCATCGCGCTCGCGGCCCTCGCCGCGATCGCGTTCGCCGTCCAGGCCTACCTTCGCCCGATGGCCAAGGTTGAGACGGTCATCAGCGGGGACGCGGTTGATGCGAAGCCGGGAAGCGTCGTCGTGAAGGAGGCGTACACGATGCAGATGAAGAGCGCCATCAACGGCCGGGTCTTGAGCAAGGACTACCACCTGGAGACGGGAAAGGCCGTCAAGGAGGGGGACGTCCTGGTGCGGCTCGACACGAGCGACATCGAGATCGAGATCGAGCAGTTCCAGAACGAGTACAACGCCGTCAATGCGCGGATCGCCGTCGGCTCCGCCAACCAGTTCACCCTCGAGACGGCTCAGTCGGACTTCGTGAACACCGAGCGGCTCTTCAAGCTGGGGCAGGTCTCCGACAACGACTACCAGATCAAGCGCCGGGCGGTGGAGACGATCAAGCAGCAGATCGCGCTCGAGAAGGTCCGCAACCAGGAGGACCTGGACACCGACGCGAACAGCATCAAGTCGAAGCGCCACATGATGGAGAAGATGACCATCACGGCGCCGATGGACGGCGTGATCTCCTACGTCTACGCGCACCCCGGCGACCTGATCGACACGGGTTCGCCCATCGTCTCCCTCATCACGACGACCCGGCTCGTCGAGGCGAAGATCAGCGAGGAGGATTTCGCGAACATTCGCCCCGGCCAGAAGGCCACGGTGATCTTCCTTCCCTACGGGGAATTTAACTACAACGGCACAGTCCAGAAGATCCTGCCGACGGCCGACCCGGAGACCCAGCGCCACCTGGTCGACTTGAGCATCACGGACATCCCGCCGGAGAAGCTGATCCCGGGCATCACGGGCGAGGTCACGATCGAGGTGGGGCGGCGCCACGCCAACGCCATCATCCCGCGGCGGGCGCTCATCAACGAGAACGTCTACGTGGTGAAGGGCGGCAAGGTGGAGCTCCGCCCCGTGAAGAAAGGCTACGTGTGGCTCACGGGCGCCGAGATTATCGAGGGGCTCCAGCCGGGCGAGCAGGTCATCGTCGAGGACCTGGACAGCTTCCGCGACGGGGACAGCGTCCGCGTCCAGGAGCTTCCTTCTGACGCCATCGCAAAGAGGAAATAGGACGCCCGGATGTCGCAGAACTTCCGAATCGCGCTCCGTTTCCTGACGGCGAAGAAGCGGGCCATGCTGATGAGCCTGTCCTGCATCATCCTCGGCGTGGGGCTTTTTATCGTCACCCAGGCGGCGACGACCGGCTTTCAGGAGTTCTTCATTAAGACGATCCTCGGGACAAACGGGGCGATCCTGATCCAGGACAAGGTGCAGGCGACCATGCGCAGCATCGCCTCGGGCGGCTACAACTCGGGCTACGAGATCCGCCAGAAGGAGGGCCAGAAGTACATCGAGGGGATCGACTACCCCGAGATCCTGACGGGCGGCGTGAAGGCGTTCCGCAACGTGTCGGGGGTCTCCGCGGTCCTGCGCGAGACAGTCACGATCCACAGCTCCTTCCGGGAGCAGACGGGCCAGGCGTACGGCATCTTGCTGGCGGACCACCTGCGGGTGTCGAGCTTGGGCTCGCAGATCGTGGCGGGCTCGATCGAGGACTTCCGGGTGCAGCAGGCCGGGGCGCTCGTCGGCCGGGTGATCGCCGACAAGCTCCAGCTCGACCCGGGCGACACCTTCGAGATTGTCGACAAGAACGACGTCCACCACTACCGGGTGAGCGCCATCTACCAGACCGGGGTGAACGACATCGACAGCGTGCGCGTGTACCTGAAGATGGACGACGCCCGGGCGCTCTTTAAGAAGCCGACCGGCGCCACGTACCTCCAGGTGAGCTTGATCGAGCGCGACCGGGCCCGGGAAGACGCGGCCGAGATGACCAACTCCCTCGGCTACCGGGCCGACGCCTGGCAGGATCGGGAGAAATCCTGGCTCGGCGTCTTCAAGGCCTTCCGGGTGGCGACGGCGATCACGGTTTCGGTCTTCACGCTCATCGCTGGGCTCGCGATGTTCAACACGCTGGCCATGATCGTCTTGGAAAAGACGAAGGAGATCGCGATCCTGCGCTCCATGGGTTACACCCGCGAGGACATCTCGACCATCTTCCTATGGCAGGCCGCCATCGTGCTGGCCATTGGCACGCTCGTCGGTTGCGCCTTAGGCGGGATCATCACCTACGCTGTCTCGCAGTATCCGATGCCGATCACGGGCATCTTCACCTCGCACAAGTTCCTGGTCCAGTGGTCGAAATGGCATTATATCGAGGCAGTCATCATTTCCGTCCTCACGGTCATGGTGGCGAGCCTCATGCCGTCCCGAAGGGCGGCCCGGCTCGAGCCCGGGGACATCATCCGGGGGACCGCCCAATAGGGAGCGCCATGGCCGACCAACCGAAGATTGCCATGCGATGCGAGGGCCTGCAGCGGTACCTCGGTCAGGACGAGGGCCGGGTCCATGTGCTTAAGGGCGTCACCTTCGAGGCCCATGCCGGCCACGTCTACGCGATCGTCGGGCCCTCCGGCTGCGGGAAGTCGACCCTTCTTTACCTCCTCGGCCTCCTCGACCAGCCCGATGCGGGGAAGATCTGGATCAACGGGCAATTGATGTCGAACAGCCTCGACGCGGTGCGCACCGCGGCCCGGGGCGAGCACATCGGCTTCGTCTTCCAGTTCCACTTCCTGATGCTCGAGTTCACCTGCATTGAGAACGTCATGATGCCCATGAAGAAGCTCGGGCGCCTGACGCCGCTGCAGATGGTGGAGCGGGCCACCCGCCTCCTGGACTCGGTGGGGCTAGGCGACAAGGTCCACCGGCTCGGGACCCACCTTTCCGGGGGCGAGCAGCAGCGGGTCGCCGTGGCGCGCGCCATGGCGAACCAGCCAACCATCATCCTGGCCGACGAACCCACGGGCAACCTCGACGTGAAGAACGCCTCCCTGGTCTTCGACCTATTGACGAGCCTTGCGAAGGACAACGGCCAGGCCGTGGTCCTCGTGACCCACAATCCCGACATCGCCCACCGCTGCGACTTCACCCGGCCGATGCGCGACGGCGTCTTCGTCTAGCTCGGGGCGCGGGTGGGTGGGGGCGGTCCCCCGGGGGTGCGGGTTATTTTTGCGGCGAAAGGACGGAATGCTTGAAATTAAGGTTTACAACCCAAACGGGGGGCCCTTCTTTCGGAGCCGATTTTACACACAAGAAACGCCGTTCAGTGAGCCACGATCCATTGCGAAAACGCTTCCTCGCCAAGGTACTGGGACTTGCAGCCGTAGGCGCCGTCGCGCCCGGGGCGCTCGCCCGGGCGGTGCTCCCCCAGGCTGAGGGCTCGGCGAAGGCCAAACCCGCCGCTTTCAGGATTGTCGCGCAGCCAAGGGCCGTCGCGCGGCGGCAGGGACCGGCCTAGGCGCTAGCGGAAACATGGCGAAACTCTTTCCCAAGTCGATCAACAGGCTGCCCCTGCAGCTGGCCGTCTACTTGGTCGTCGTCGTGTGCGTCGCCACGGCCGGGGTCACCTACTACATGACCCCGAAGTACACGCGGGTGGGCTACGCGCCGATCCAGCCGGTGCCCTACAGCCACGCGAAGCACGTCGGGGAGCTCGGCCTCGACTGCCGCTATTGCCACAGCACGATTGACACCGCCGGCGCCGCGGTCCCGACGACCCAGACGTGCATGAACTGCCACAACCAGATTAAGACCGCGAGCCCCGCGCTGGCACTTGTCCGCGACAGCCTCCAGTCCGGCCGGTCGATCCCGTGGGTCCATGTCCACGTGATGCCGAGCTTCGTCTACTTTGACCACTCGGTCCACGTGAACCGGGGCGTCGGCTGCGTCGAGTGCCACGGCAAGGTGAACCAGATGGACGTCGTCACCCAGATGCAGCCGATGAGCATGGGCTTCTGCCTCGACTGCCACCGCGCCCCCGAGCTGCGCGTCCGCGCGAAGGCCGATGTGTTCAACCTGGACTCGAAAACGATCGAGGCCGCACAGGGGATCGACGCCGCCCGCAGGTTCGTGCACGACTGGAACATCAGACCCCCGCAGAGCTGCTCGGGCTGCCACCGATGAAGCGCAAGGTCGAACATCCGCAAGCCTCCGACCGGGCGATGACCGGGCCCCGCTACTGGCGGAGCCTGGACGAACTCGCCGGCACGCCGGGCTTCAGGGAGGCCCTCGCCAAGGAGTTCCCGGACGGGGCGTCGAGTATCGACGGCGTCGACCGCAGGCAGTTCATGAAGATCATGGCGGCCTCCTTCGCGCTCGGCGGGGTGGGGCTTGCCGGCTGCAGGCGGCCCGAGGAGCACATCCTTCCCTTTGCGAAGTCGGTTGAGGGGGCGGTCCCGGGGCTGCCGGTCTACTACGCAACCGCCATGCCGCTGCGCGGCTGGGCGGTCCCGCTCCTGGCTGAGACCCACCAGGGCCGCCCGACCAAACTTGAGGGCAACCCCTCCTACGCGCCCCACGGCGGCTCAAGCTCGCTCCTGGCCCAGGCGTCCCTTCTCGACCTCTACGACCCGGACCGCGCAATCGCGCACACGCAGGACGGGAAGCCGATCGACCTCGAGGCGCTGAAGGCGTTCCTCGGCGGGATCGGCAAGGCCTACGGGGCGACCCGCGGCGCAGGCTTGGCTTTCCTGGCGGAGGCCTCGTCCTCACCCACGAGGAACCGGCTGCTGCGAACACTCGGCTTTCGCATTCCGAGGGCCCTCTGGGCCGAGTATGAGCCCGTGGTGGACGAGCCCCCGGCCGGGGTCGCCCACGCCCTCTACGGGGCGAACGCGAGGCCGCTTTACCGCTTCGCGAAGGCGAAGCGGATCGTCAGCTTGGACGCCGACTTCCTCCAGACCGAGGCGGGGAGCCTCGCCTACGCCCGCGACTTCGCGAAGGGCCGCCGGGTGGCGAAGAAAGACGACCCGATGAGCCGCCTCTACATGGCGGAGAGCGCCCTTTCGATCACGGGCACCATGGCGGACCACCGCCTGCGGCTCCCGACGAGCCACATGACGGCGTTCGCCGCCGCGCTCGCCGGCAAGCTGACCGGTGACGCAAAGTACGCGAAGGCGGCGGAGGGCCTCGATGTGAGTCCCCAGTGGATCGCCGAATGCGCCGCGGACCTCCTGGCCCACAAGGGCGAAAGCCTCGTCGTCGCGGGCTCGCACCTGCCGGAGGCGGCCCATGCGATCGCCTACGCGATTAACGAGTTCCTCGGGGCCGTGGGCTCCACGGTCGACTTTATCCTCGCCACCCGGCCCCAGACGATCGGGCTTGCGGGCCTGGCGGCCGCGATCCGGAAGGGGGACGTGAAGACCTTGGTCATCCTGGGCGGCAACCCCGTCTACAACGCGCCCGCCGACCTCGACTGGGCCGCCCTGCAGAAGTCGGTCCCGGAGGTCGTGCGGTTCGGCTACTACGCGGACGAGACCTCGGAGCTTGCGCGAACCCACGTCGCCGCGGCGCACTACCTCGAGTCCTGGGGCGACGCGCGGACGGCGGACGGGACGGTGGTGCCGGTTCAGCCCATGATCCTGCCGCTCTTTGGGGGGCTGACCGAGACCGAGCTTCTGGCGATCGTCGGCGGCCTCCCGAGCACGGACCCGTACACGCTGGTCCACGAGACGATCACGGGTACGGGCGGGCCGGGCGCCGAGGCCCGGTTCCGCAAGTTCCTGCACGACGGCGTCCTCGAGAACTCGGCGCTACGGCCGCTAAACGTCCGGTTTAACCCCGCGGCCTTGGACGGCTACCTCGAAAACGCTCCCGCGGCCCCGGAGGTCTCCGCAAAGAGGCTCGAGGCCCGCTTTGTCGCCGACGCGAGGGTCGACGACGGGCGCTTCATCAATAATGGCTGGCTCCAGGAGTGCCCGGACCCGATAACGAAGATTAGCTGGGACAACGCGATCCAGATTAGCCCCCGACTCGCCCGGGAACTAGGGATCGACCCCCCCGCGGACGGCTTAAAGCAGGTCGCCCGCAGGGATTTGGCCGAATTCGACAAGGGCCGCGAGAACGCCCACGTGGTCGAGCTCACGGTCAACGGCCGCAAAGTGACCGGCCCGGCGCACATCCAGCCCGGCCTCGCCAATTACACGGTCATCGTGCCCTTGGGCTACGGCCGCACGAGGACGGGGCGGGTGGGAGAGGGGACGGGCTTTAACGCCTATCTCGCCCGGGAGTCAGGCGCACTCCACGTCGCGACCGGGGCCTCGATCGCCCTTACCCCCCGCAGGATGTTCCTCGCGGACTCGCAGTGGCACTGGTCCATGGAGGGCCGCGACCTGGTCCGCGAGGGCAACCTCGCGGAGTACGCCGAGAACCCCGCCTTCGCCAAGGAGGTCGGCCTCGAGGCGGAGAGCCCGCGCGCCGTCTTGGATCCGAACCTGGCCGCGATGACGCCCGCCGAGCGCGCAAGCCAGATTCCCCGCGGCAACTCGCTCTACACGACGCCAAAGTTCGACGGCAGGCACCAGTGGGGGATGAGCATCGATCTCAACACGTGCATCGGCTGCAACGCCTGCGTCGTCGCGTGCCAGGCCGAGAACAATATCCCGATCGTCGGCAAGGACCAGGTCCTGCGCGGCCGCATCATGCACTGGATCCGGCTCGACCGGTACTACTCGGACGGCAAGGCCGCTCCGGGCGCCTTCGGCGGCGAGGGCAATAACCTGATCCCCGAGGAGCCGCAGATCTCGATGCAGCCGGTCGCGTGCATGCAGTGCGAGCTGGCGCCCTGCGAGACCGTGTGCCCGGTGAACGCGACCGTGCACGACGACGAGGGGCTCAACGTCATGGCCTACAACCGGTGCATCGGCACCCGGTACTGCGCGAACAACTGCCCGTACAAGGTCCGCAGGTTCAACTTCTTCGACTGGAACATGCGCCGCCTGGACAGCCTCTACATGGGCCCCCTCGGCCCCCAGGGAATGCCCGAACTCGTGCAGATGGCGAAGAACCCGGAGGTGACGGTCCGCATGCGGGGCGTCATGGAAAAGTGCACGTACTGCGTGCAGCGGATCGAGCGCGGGAAGATCGAGTGGAAGGTGAAGACGGCCCAGGAGGGCCACCCCGGGGACGTCATAGTCCCCGACGGGACCATCCGGACCGCCTGCCAGCAGGCGTGCCCGGCCGAGTCGATCGTGTTCGGGAACCTCCTGGACCCCGAGAGCGCGGTCTCCCGGGCGAAGGCGCTCGGGCAGGACTATCCGCTCCTCGGTTACCTGAACACCCGGCCCCGGACGACGTATCTCGCTCGGATCAGGAACCCCAATCCCAAGATGCCGGACTACGCCGAGCTGCCGCTTAGCAGGGTGGAGAATTGGAACAAGAACCACCCGACGAAGGCCTGACCCATGTCCCACGCTGCAGAAGATACGGCCGGAGCCCCGGCAATACTCTCCGAGATCAGGCCCGCGGTGAAGCCCCGCGCGGTCCTGGTCGGCCACGGACGCAGTTTCTCCTGGATCTCGAACAAGATCTGCGGAATCGCCGAGGAGAAGACGCCTGTCTGGTGGTGGTGGTGTTTCATCATGGCCTGCATCGTGGCGTCGTTCACGGTCGCGGGGATCACCTACCTGGTCGCCACCGGCGTCGGCGTCTGGGGCCACCGAAGCCCCGTCAACTGGGCCTGGGACATCGTCAACTTCGTCTTCTGGATCGGCATCGGCCACGCCGGGACCTTGATCTCGGCGATCCTGTGCCTCCTGCGCCAGAAGTGGCGCACCTCGATCAACCGCTCGGCCGAGGCCATGACGATCTTCGCCGTCGTCTGCGCGGGGATCTTCCCGGTCTTCCACGTCGGCCGCGTGTGGTACGCCTGGTTCCTCTTCCCGCTTCCGAACTCGAACTACGTCTGGCAGAACTACCGCTCTCCGCTCGAGTGGGACGTGTTCGCGGTGTCGACCTACGGGACGGTCTCCGTCCTCTTCTGGTACGTGGGCATGATTCCCGACCTGGCGACGATGCGCGACCGCTTCGCCTCGGTCGGCAGGACCATGCGGGCGCGGATCTACGGGCTCTTCGCCATGGGCTGGCGCGGCTCGAGCCGCCACTGGAGCAACTACGAGATGGCGTACCTGATCCTGGCCGGCATCTCGACCCCGCTCGTCCTCTCGGTGCACACAATCGTGTCCTTCGACTTCGCGGTGTCGCTTCTGCCCGGCTGGCACACGACCATCTTCCCGCCGTACTTTGTGGCCGGCGCCATCTTCTCCGGCTTCGGCATGGTGCTGACCCTCATCCTGCCGCTTCGCGCGATCTACCACCTGGAGGACCTGATCACCCAGTACCACATCGACTGCATGTGCAAGGTGATCCTGGCGACCGGCACCATGGTCGGCTACGCCTACGCGATGGAGTTCTTCATCGCCTGGTACGGCGCGAACCCCTACGAGGGCTTCGCCTTCATCAACCGGGCGTTCGGGCCGTACTGGTGGGCGTACTTCATCATGATCTCGTGCAACGTCGTGACGCCCCAGTTCTTCTGGTTTAAGGCCGTGCGCGAGAACACCTGGCTTGTCTTCATCCTCTCGCTCTTCGTGAACGTCGGCATGTGGTTCGAGCGCTTCGTCATTATCGCCACCTCGCTCGCCCGCGATTTCCTGCCCTCGAGCTGGGGGTACTACAGCCCCTCGATTGTCGAGATCTTCACCTTCTTCGGGACCTTCGGCGTCTTCTCGGTCCTTTTCCTCCTCTTCGTGCGCTTTCTTCCGATCATGGCAGTCGCGGAGCTTAAGGCCGTGACCCCCCAGGCCGACCCGCATGCGGGCGAGGCGCACACCTAAAGGAACCCCGCCATGGCCGACCGACCCTACGGACTCATCGCCACCTTCGCCACACCGGGCGCCGTGCTGCGGGCGGCCGCGCAGGTGCGCGACGCCGGCTACAAGCAATGGGACTGCATCACGCCCTTCCCGGTCCACGGGCTCGACTCGGCGATGGGCGTCGGGCGCTCGCGGGTCCCGCGGATTTCGCTCGTGGGCGGCATCACGGGCTTCTGCACCGGGATGTCGATGATCTGGTTCATGGACCGCTTCGACTACCCGCTGACCGTGGGCGGCAAGCCCTTCTTTAGCCCCCTCTTCGCGTTCCCGGTCTCCTACGAATTGACGATCCTCTTCACGGCCTTCGCGACCATCGGCGGGATGTTCGTCCTAAACGGCCTGCCGATGCACCACCACCCGGTGCTCCACTACGAGCACATCCGCAGGGGGACGGACGACCTGTTCTTCATCGTGATCGAGCGCGCCGACCCGAGGTTTAACCTGGAGACGACCCGCTCGCTGCTGGCCAGGGCCGGCGGCACGGACATTGCGGAACTCGCCCCGTAACTATGCGGACCCTCTACATCCTGACCGCCTTCGCCGTGGTGCTCACGGTCTCGCTCCTCGGGTTCCGGGGACGGGTCTTCACGCACCCGCCGATGGACGTGTTCCCGGAGTGGGCCTTCCCGGGCATGAAGTACCAGCCGAAGCTGACCCAGCAGACGCCGAGCGCGTTCTTCTCTGACGGCCGCGCGGACCGCGTGGCGCCCCCGAATACCGTCGCCTCGTCGTACGGGCCGGCGGGCCAGCCGCTGCGAAACGACAGCTTCCTCTACCAGGGCCGCGCGCCCGATGGCACCTTCGCCCGCGGCTTCCCGCCGGTCCTCAAGGTCGACATGAGGTTCCTCAACCGGGGCCGTGACCGCTTCACGATCTACTGCTCGCCCTGCCACGGCCTTGTCGGCGACGGCAACGGGATCGTGAAAAAGTACGGGATGGGCGCTGTCCCCACCTACCACGACGACCGCCTGCGTAAGATGGCCGAGGGTGAGATCTTTGGCACGATCACAAACGGCAAGGGCCAGATGAACCCCTACGCGGACAAGCTCGCCCCGGCGGACCGCTGGGCCGTGATCGCCTACGTGCGGGCGCTCCAGCGGGCCCAGATAGGCACGGTTTCGGACGTGCCGGACGACCGCAAGGGGGAGCTCGGAATCAAATGAAGAAGCCCGACACAACGAAGGCCTTGTGGATCGGACTTGCGGGCATCGCCCTGACGGCGCTCGGCATCCGGGTCTCCGGAGCCCACGTGGTCGCGACCGCGTGGCTGGTCGGGCTCGGCTTCTGGTCCGCGGTCGCAATCGGGATGCTGATGATGATCCTCATCCACCACATCTTCGACGCCTCGTGGTCGACGGTCCTGCGCCGGCAGTACGAGCACGGCGTGGCGGCCTTCCCGTGGCTTCTCCTCATGTTCCTGCCGCTTGTCGCCGCCTCCTTCGTCGGGAGCCACGACCTCGTGTGGCCCTGGATGAACCCGGACCACCAGATCGCGGGAGGCCACTTGGTCAAGGAGGACCTCCTCTATCTGAAGAAGCGGGCGTTCCTCAACCTGCCGCTCTTTGTCTTTGTCACGATCGGCTTCTTCGCCCTGTGGATCTGGATCTCAGCGCGGCTCCGGAAGGCCTCCTTCTCGCAGGATGCGGACGGCGACGTGAAATGGACCCGGATGAACGGCAAGACGGCCGGCTTCGGGATCCCGATCGTGGCGGTGACCCTCACCGCGGGCGCCATCTACTGGTTCAAGAGCCTCGAGTACCACTGGTTCTCGACCATGTACGGGGTGTGGTACTTCGCCAACTGCATGCGGGGCGCCCTCGCGTGCGGGGTCCTCATCATGCTCTGGCTCTACGACCGCGGCGACTTTAGGGGGATCCTGAAGACCGACCACCTCTGGGCCATCGGCCAGCTGATGCTCACCTTCACGGTCTTCTGGGCGTACATCTCGTTCTCGCAGTACTTCCTCATCTGGAACGCCAACGTCCCCGAGGAGACCTTCTGGTACAATATCCGCGAGTACGGCGACTGGTGGTACGTGAGCCTGTTCCTGGTATTTGGAAACTTCCTCCTACCGTTTCTCCTCCTCCTCTCGTACCGCTACAAGGTCTCCCACGCGGCCATCCGGCGGATCGCCTGCCTCATCCTCTTCGTCATCTTTGTCGACATAACCTACAACATCCTGCCGGCGCTCCAGGATGCGAAGGGCAACCCGCAGCCCTTCCTCTCGATGAACCTCCTGTGGGCCGCGACCTCGGTGGTCGGGGTCGGGGGCGTCTGCATCGCCGCCTACCTGCGGAGTCTCCCGACCACGAAACTGATCCCGATCCGCGACCCGCGTATCGGCGAATGCCTGAGCCACCATGAGTGACGAGACCGCACCCGCCCCGAGGCCAGTCTCGCTCGCGACTGTCGCCGCCCTCTTCGTCCTTTTGTCGCTCTTCTGGGTCGCCTCCATCCGCCTCTACGGGCCCAACCGCCCCGTCGCCCCCCAGAACGAGGCCCCGGAGAACCTCTCGAAGGACCTTGCGTGGAGGGCGACGCCGGAGCAGCGGCGGGCGTACCTGGCCGAACTGCGCGCAAAGCAGGCGAGCCAGGCCGCCTCCTACGGATGGGTCGACGCCAAGGCGGGTGTCGTGCAGCTGCCGGTTGAGCGCGCGATGGAGCTCATTGTCCTCGAGCACGGAGGCGCCCGATGAGTACGAGGCCCGAATACACGCCTATCGACGCCGCGTCGCGCTGGCCGCTCCTTCTTCTCCTCGTTAAGGGCATCGGCTGGCTGGTCGTGGCGGGCATCCTTTCCCTAACCGCCTCCATCCAGCTGCACACCCCGGGCTTCCTCTCCGGTTGCCCGCTTTTCACCTACGGGCGGACGGCCGCGATGGCCGAGACGGCGTTTGTCTACGGCTGGCTCGGCAACGCAGGGCTCGCCCTCGCTCTCTGGACGCTCGGAAGGCTGGCAGGGGAGCCCCTGCGCGCGCAGAGTTGGGCCTTGGGCGGGGCGGTGTTCTGGAACCTCGCGGTCTTCGGGGCGGTGGTCGGGATCGCGGTCGGCGACGCGACCGGCTTCGAGCTCCTCGGGCTTCCGCGCTACGTGCACCTCCTCATGTTCTTCTCGTACGCGTCGGTTGCGGTCTCGGGGCTCCTAGCCTGGAGCGGGCGCCTGCGCCAGGTCTCCTACGCGTCGCAGTGGTACGCGGCGGCGGCCCTCTTCCTCTTCCCCTGGATCCTCTCGATCGCCCACGTGATGCTTTTTACGGCCCCGGTGCGCGGCGTCCTGCAGCCGATCGTGGCCGGCTGGTACGCCCAGTCCGCGTGGACCCTCTGGCTGGCCCCGCTGGCACTTGGCGCCGCCTACTACGTGGTCCCGCGCGTGACGGGGAGAGTCCTCCCGTCCTATGAGTTCGCGGCGCTCGGCTTCTGGTGCCTCATCTTTGTCGGCGGGCTGACGGGCGGACGCCACCTGCTTGGCGGGCCCGTACCGGCGTGGATCCCATCGCTAGCGGTGGTCTCGTGCGCGCTCCTCCTCTTCCACACGTTTATCGTGCTCCTTAACCTGCGCGGTGCCTTCACGGGCAGCGGGACGGCCCTCAAGTTCATCTCTTTCGGCCTCGCAGCCTACGTGCTCGGGGCGCTCGCCGACGCGCTCACCTCGCTCCACGGCGTGGCGCTCCACACGCAGTTCACGTACTTTGACGAGGCCCAGAAGCAGCTGGCGCTCTACGGGGCGGCCTCGACGCTCCTCATTGGGGCCATCTACTTCGCGCTTCCGCGGATCACCGGGAAGGCCTGGTTCTCGGCGGGACTCGTGCGGGCGCACCTTGTCCTCACGGTGGTCGGGATCCTGCTCCTGCTCGTTTCGCTCCTCGGGGCCCACGCGGTCCAGAGCCAGGGGCTTCTCGACGCCGCGGTTCCCTTCGCGGACATCGTGCGCGACTCCCGCCCCTGGCTCCTCGCGGCAAGCTTTGCCCAGATGATCCTCCTTTTCGGAAGCATCGCCTTTCTCGCCAACTTCTACACGACGGCTTGCGAGATCCTTTTGGTCTCGGAGCCCGCCGTGTTCCAGGCGCCGGCGGCGCAGGAGACCCACGCGGCGTGAAGAGTAACGCCGTCTTCTTCATCGGGCTCTTCGCGGCGCTCGCCCTCTCCTGGGCCGGGATCGTCCTCGGCTCGAACGCGCAGCTGGGCGCCCTCGCCCCCTTCTACGACGAGACCGACGCGACGGCCTACCCGCAGTGGATGCCGGGAGCGGCCGCCCGGGGCCAGCTGGTCTACCGGGACCTGGGCTGCTACGCCTGCCACACCCAGCAGGTGCGCCGGCCGGGCTTCGGCTCGGACCAGGCGAGGGGATGGGGGGACCGCCAGAGCGTCGCCCGCGACTACATCTACCAGCCCGCCCCCCAGCTCGGCTGGTCCAGGGTGGGACCCGACCTCGCAAACCTCGGGGACCGAAAGCCGTCCGCGCCCGATGCCGAGGATCTCCTGCATCTCCTCTACGCGGGCTCGGACGGGATGCCCCCCTACCGCTTCCTCTTCGAACGGCGCCATATCGGCACCGGGGCGCAACCCTCGCTGGACGCGCTTAAGCTCACGGGGACGCTCGAGCCGCCCGCCGGCTGGGAGGTTGTGCCGAGCGCGAGGGCCGAGTCCCTCGTCGCCTACCTCTTGAGCCTCAGGACAACCTACACCTATCCCGAGGCGGTTCCGTTCTCGCCACCGAAGGCGCAGGCGCCGGCATCCGTGGGAGGCGCCAAATGAGCACCCCCGCCAACAGGGACCCGCGCGTGGATCAGGCCGCCCTGAGCGACCAGGACCTGGTCGACCTGCACGAGAAGCAGCTTGGCCGCCACCCGGACGACGGCGCCCGCTACCGGCTGCTTCCGATCGGGATCCTTTTCACACTAAGTGCCCTCATCCTCTTCTCGGGGACGTACCTTAACCGCTACACGGGCCACTACAGCGCGTCTATCTTCGACGAGAACGCAAAGCCCACCACCGGCGCGCCCGTGGCCGTCAAGCTGGATCCGGTCGCCGTGGGCAGGAAGGCCTACGGCGAGGTCTGCATCACCTGCCACCAGCCGACCGGGACGGGCGTCGTGGGCGTGTACCCGCCTCTCGCCGGATCCGAGTGGGTCAACGGGCCCTCGTCGCGCGTGGTGCGGATTGTCCTCTACGGGCTAAAGGGCGACATCCACGTGGAGGGCCACGTTTTCAACGCCGCAGCGATGCCGGTCTTCGGCAAGGTAGCGAATTCCGCCTACAACTGGAATGACGCGAAAATCGCCGCGGTCCTCACCTATGTCCGCCAGGAGTGGGGCAACAAGGCAGCGGAGGTCTCGGCCGACGAGGTGACTGCTGTGCGCACCGCCACGGGCGACCGCAAGGAGATGTCCGAGGCGGAGCTGGAGCAGGTCAAGTAGAGCCGGGGCTCAAGGCGCCCTTGCGTCGCCACGCCACGCATGAGGGCGGGGAAGAGACGACGCCTGGCGGCCGCGCTACCCAGGGACGGCGACCGCACCGGCGCCGGCCGCGATCGTCAGTTGACCCCGGTCTCGGTGCCGGGCTCGTCCGGGCCCTTCGTGCGCTCAGGGCCGCCCCCCCCGAGCTTGTCAAACTCCTCGGAGAGCATCCTCAGCAGTTCGGGATTCGGCGCGTACTTAAGGATGTAGCCCGCCGCGCCCAGCTCGCGGGCCCGGCTGAAGGTCTTCTGGGTGCTCTGGGCCGAGACGACAATAACCGGAATCCCCGGATAGTCCGCCTTGAGCTTCTCCAGCACGTGCAGTCCGTCGATTTGCGGGAGGTTCAGGTCCAGGAGGACAACGTCGGGCTTGTGCGCCTCCGCCTGCCGGAGCGCCTCGATGCCGTCAGCGGCCTCCCAGATTGTGGAGATGCCGAGCTTCTTCAGGAGGGTCCTGAGCAGGACGAGAACGTGGGGTTCATCGTCGACAACGAGCGCGGTGGCCGGTCGTGGCATGGGTCTATGGGAGCGCTTCTCTGGGCGGGACGCGGGATCTTTATTGCGGTCGATGAACTATGCCGGGCCCGGGAAAAGGGGCCAATGGCGCCCAATAGACTGCGCCCCCGGCCCGCGCGTGGCCAACCCTTTTATGGACCCGGCGCCGACCCGGCGCCCTCCTCGCCGAGGCGCCTGCCCGGGACCAGGTAGTTGCGGACGTAGTCGGCGACCGCATCCGCGAGCGGCGTGATCGGTTGCTCGTAGCCGGAAGCGCGGAGTTTCGAGATATCCGCCTTCGTGTAGTACTGGTACTTGGCGCGCAGCGCCTCGGGCATCTCGATAAAGTCGATTCTCGGCTCCCTGCCAAGCGCGGCAAAGATCGCCCCGGCGAGGGTGAGCCACGTGTTCGCCTCGCCCGAACCCAGGTTAAAGAGCCCGCTGGCCGAGCCGCCCCGTTCGGCGAAGTGGAGCGTCATCTCGACCGCATCCTTCACATAGAGGAAGTCGCGCATCTGCTCACCGTCCCTGTACCGGGGATCGTAGCTTCGGAAGAGCCCGATCGAACCCGTGTTTCGGATCTGCAAGTGGGCCTTCGAGACGACCGAGCGCATGTCGCCCTTGTGCTCCTCATTGGGCCCGAATACGTTAAAGTACTTGAGCCCCACGATCCGGTCGAGCCAGCCGAGCCGCAGTGCGTGGAGGTCGAAGAGGTGCTTCGAGTACCCGTACATGTTGAGCGGCCGCAGCCTCTCGATCGCCGGGTCCTTGTCGTCCATTCCCTGGGAACCGTCGCCGTAGGTCGCCGCGGACGAGGCGTAGATGAAGCGCGAACCCGCGGCCAGGGCCCAGACGGCCAGCTCCCGGGTGAACGCTGTATTGTTGTCGATCAGGTAGGAGGCGTTGCGCTCCGTGGTGGACGAGCATGCGCCCAGGTGGAAGACGGCCGAGAACTTCCCGAACGCCGCCGGGCTCTGCGCGAGCCGGGCCCGCAGCACGGGGCCCTCCACGTAGTCCGCGTACCGAAGCGCCACCAGGTTCCTCCACTTCTCGTCGGACTGGAGGACGTCCGAGACGACGATGTCGGTGCGGCCCCGGCCGTTCAGGGCCCAGATGAGCGCGCTGCCGATGAAGCCGGCCCCGCCGGTCACGAGGATTCGCCCGTCTAGTGCGTTCGTCGACATTAGGCCGAGAGCTCCTCCGAGCGGGCGCGGGCGGCGACGATGGCCTCAAGGAGGATTCCCCGGAAATCCCGGTCGGCCATCCTCCTTAGGCCGGCCGCCGTGACCCCGTTGGGCGAGGTGACCTCGCTGCGCAGGACCTCCGGGTCGACGTTGCGCACGGCAAGGAGCCGGGCCGCCCCCACGAGGGTTTCCACCGCGAGGAGCTTCGCCGCAGCGGAATCGAAGCCCACGGCAAGCCCGGCGTCGCGGAGCGCGGCCGCAAACTCGAAGACATAGGCCGGGCCGCAGCCACTAATGGCCGTGAAGGCGTCCATCTGCGCCTCGGGTAGCTCGATGTGGCGCCCGAGTGCCCCGAAGATCTCTTCCAGGGTCGCGCGGTCGGCCGCGCAGAGGGGCCCGCTCGCGCACCAGCCGGTCAGGCCCGCCCCGATCTGCCCGGGGGTGTTCGGCATGCTCCGGATGACGTTTCGCGCCCCGGGAAAGGCGAGGGCGAGGGCGGCCAGCCTCTTGCCCGCAAGGACCGACACGACGAGCCGGCCGGCGGCGAGCGCGCTTAGCCGCGCGCTGACGCCCGCCAGGTTGTGCGGCTTAAAGGCGACGACGAGCGTGTCCGCCTGGGACAGC
The DNA here is from genome assembly GCA_003164715.1 of Opitutaceae bacterium. Taxonomy (GTDB): domain Bacteria; phylum Verrucomicrobiota; class Verrucomicrobiia; order Opitutales; family Opitutaceae; genus Palsa-1447. The sequence continues at coordinate 25,237 of PLTZ01000060.1, forward strand.
AGCTCCTCGTGCGAGCGGGCGAGGCGGACGCCAATGCGCTTCGCAAGCGCAGGGGCGCTCGCGCCCGTTCCCCCCATGCAGACAATCCTCCCGGGCGGGTACGTCCCCTTCGCGATCAGGCCCTCGACCATCGCGGCTGCCATCGAGCCGGCTCCCAGAAAGGCGATTTCGACCATGGGGTCAGCGGACGGCGGGCTATTCGTCGTCCTGCGTCTTGTCCCGGTGCCTCGGGTCGCGCACCGGGTGCAGGAGGACGGCGCTCGTGCCGCCCGTGGGCCTGGACGAAAGCGTGACCTCCCCGCCCAAGCTGCGCAGCGAGTGCCGGGCCACCGTGAGCCCCATCCCGACCCCCACCGTGCGCTTCGAGCTCACGAAGGGCTCGAACATCCGGTCGCGGATCTCCTCGTTGATCCCGGAGCCGCTGTCGTCCACGCGCAGCTCGAGCATCTTCTCGCCGCGGGGCCTGTCGACCACGCGGGTGTGGATCGTGATCGGCCGCTTGTCGGGCTCCGTGCCCTCGGGGTAGGCCTCCCAGGCGTTGATGAGGACCTTGGAGAGGACCTCCTCGAAGGTCTCGATGTTGGTGTCGATCTCCAGGTCGGCGACGGTGTTCTCCACGACGACGCCCGCAGAGAGCTTGTAGTCGGAGTGAAACCGCCGGATTCCGCCCTCCAGGAGGCGCGGGAGCGCGACGCGGGTCAATTCGGGGCGCGTCTTGACGACCAGCGTGCTCAGCTGGCGCACGATGGCGACGATCCTCTGGATCGCGTCGTCCACGTTCTGAGCGTTCTTCTTGACGGTCGCGGGCTTGTCGAAGCCGCTCTTGACGAGGTCCAGGTAGCCGATGACGACGCCAAGCAGGTTGTTCAGGTTGTGGGCGATGCCCTGCGCGACCGCGCCGATCGTCGCCGCGCGTCGCGACTCCTCCAGCCGGCGCTGGAGCTCCAGGTTCTCGCGGTTAATGGCCGCAAAGCGCAGCTGCGTCTGGACCCGGGCCACCGTCTCGTCCAGGTCAATCGGCTTGGTGATATAGTCGACCGCGCCGACGGCCAGACCCTCGAGCTTGCTCTCCTTGGTCGTGCGGGCCGTCACGAAGATGATCGGGATCGAGCGCGTGTCGCTGCTCGCCTGCAAACGCTGGCAGACCTCGATCCCGTCCATGTCGGGCATCATCAGGTCGAGGAGGATCAGGTCCGGCTTGTGGGTCTTGACCTGCTCCAGCGCCTCGAGGCCGTTGTTCGCCGTCGAGACCAAGAGTCCGCCTCGCTCCAGCTTGCGTTTGAGGAGCTGGACGTTGATCGGCTGGTCGTCGACCACCAGTATGCGTTCGCTGGCCATGGGACTTTGCAAGGGCCTAGAATGGGCCGAAAGGGCCCGGGCGCAAGCTAACGCGCGCCCTTGGTCCCGGCGGCCCGAAGCCGGAAGGCCTTGACGGTGTTCTTCATAAGCATGGCGACCGTCATGGGGCCGACGCCGCCGGGCACCGGGGTGATCTTCGAGACGAGGGGAGAGACCGATGCGAAGTGCACGTCACCCACCAGGCGGTAGCCCGCCTTGCGCGACGGATCGGCCACCCGGTTGATCCCGACGTCGATCACGACCGCTCCCGGCTTCACCATGTCCGCGGTCACAAATTCGGCGCGCCCGATGGCCGCGATCAGCACGTCCGCCTGGCGCGTGATCGAGGCGAGGTTCTCGGTCTTCGAGTGGCAGAGGGTGACGGTGGCGTTCGCTCCGGCCCTCTTCTGGACGGCAAGGAGGCCGGCGGGCTTGCCGACAATGAGCGAGCGCCCGAGGACGACCACGTGCCGGCCCTCGAGCTTAACCGCGCTGCGTGCGAGGAGCTCCATGATGCCCGCGGGCGTGCACGCGGCGAAGCCCGTACTGTCCTCCTGCACGAGCTTGCCGAGGTTAATGGGGCTGAAGCCATCGACGTCCTTCTCCGGGGCGATCCTCCCGAAGACGGCCCGCTCGTCGAGGCCGTCGGGGAGCGGCGACTGGACAAGGATCCCGTCGACCCCGTCGTCGTCATTAAGGCTCTCGACCAGGCCCTCCAACTCCCCCTGCGGGATCGTGACCGGGGGAAGGAGGACCCGGCTCTCGATCCCGATCTCCGCCGCGATCTGCCCCTTCTTCTTCACGTAGGAAACGGAGGCCGGGTCATCGCCGACTCGCACCAGCGCGATGCAGGGTTTTCGGCCCTTAATCCCGGAGACCTCCGCCTTCAGCTCGGCAACGATCTCGGAGGCGATCCTATTGCCGTCGATGACCTCCATCTACTTGAGGCGCAGCGCATCGACCTGGATCACCAGGTCGCTGGTGTCCTTCACGGACTTGAGCGAGCCGAGGACGACCACGGCGTGCCCGGCGTAGTTCTCGATCTGGTCGGTTAACAGGAGCTTGGAGAGGTCGACGTAGGCGATGCGCTTGCCGTCCGCGTCGACAAGCTGCCAGTCGTAGGGGCGCCTCGGATAGAGGAGTGATTTGGTCGTCGCGAGCGTGCCTTCAAAGAGCCTCGAAAGGGCCACATTCTGGTCGCCGGTGGGCGCTGCGGGCGCGGCCTGGGCCGTTCCGATAGGTGCCCCCGCGGGCGCGGCCGCCACAGGCGCCACCGGGGCGGCCGTTGCGGGGGTTGCGGGCGCCGCTGCCGCAGGGCTCACCTGGATATAGCCCACGAGCGTCTTCTCGAGGTGCACCTGCGTCCAGCCCCCGTGAAGCCCCGTGATCTCCGCCTTGTCGCCCTTCTCGAACACGGCAAGGGCGGCCGCGCCCTCCTTCGGCGCGACGTAGATTGTGGAGCCGGGAAGGACGTCAAGCTGCTTCGTCAGGTCGCGGTTCCTCACGTAACCCTCGAACGGCCCGGCGACATCGATCGCCGTCCAGCCGGCGGGCGCCGGAGCGACCTTGTCCGTGGCGGCCGGCTGCTCGGAGCCGGCCTTGAGCACCAGGATGACGGGCGACGACGGATCGGGCTGGCTCTGCACGGCGGTCGAGACGTTCAGGGTCGCGGCCTGGAGCGCGGCGCACCAGGCAAGGCCCGCGGCCGCTAGCGTGTATTGGGTCTTCATGAAGGGGGGGAGTTCCTGGGTGCTGACGCCTGAAACTCGGCGTCCGGAGTGCGGGGCGACTTGAAAAGAAGTTCGACCTCCTTTGAAGCAAGTTGTTTCGCGCCGCGCAACGGGATTCCCTTCAGGCGGACGGCCCCGATCTGGTAGCGGCGCAGGCGCTGGACGGTGTAGCCGAGTGCCGAGAACAGGAGCCGGATCTCGCGCTTCTTGCCGTGGTGCATGTGAACGTCGAGGTCGGTGGCCGTGCCGTCTGCCTTCGCATTGATGAGGGCCGCCCGCTCCACCTTGAGCCGCTCCCCGTCGAACGTGAGGCCCCTGACCAGCCGCTCGAGTCGGGAGGCGGGGTAGGGCTGCTTGAGCGTCACGTGGTAGCGCTTCATGACCTCGCTAGACGGGTGCATCAGGCGGTGCGCCAGCTCGCCGTCCGTGGTCAGGATAACGAGGCCCTCGCTGTCCTTGTCCAGGCGCCCGGCGCAGAAGAAGCGGAACCGGGAATACTCCCTGGGCAGGAGCATGAACACCGTGTCGGCGTTGTGCGGGTCGTCGTTCGAGCAGACGAGGCCCCGGGGCTTGTGGACCGCAAGCGTGATCCGCGGCTGCGGCTGGGTCCGCACGTGCCGTCCGCCGACCGTCACCTTGTCGGCGCCGGGCGTCACCTTCTGCCCCGCGATGGCCATCTTCCCGTTCACCCAGACCTCGCCCTGGGCGATCAGCGCCTCGGCCGCCCTGCGCGAGCAGAGCCCCGCATCCGCCATGAATTTCTGGAGGCGAACCGTGCCCTCGCCCGAACCCTGGTGCTCGTCGTTCTCGTCCACGTTGAAGGGTCAGGGTTGCAAGCGCAGGGTCCCATGGCAAACGCAAAGGCCCGCATCTGTGTCGCCCATGCGCCGGGCCCTTGACACAGAAACTGTATAATGCATTATCAATGCATGCCGTACACAACCATGACCCTGAGACAAGATGTGGCCAAGCGGCTCCGGACGGCCAAATCCACGGGCGAGAGCTATAGCGACCTCCTGGACCGGCTCCTCGAGAATCAACCGGCCAAATGCGTCGAGGAGTGGCTTCAGTCCCTCGCTCCCCTGGAAGGGCGCGGCGTGTTCACGCCCGAGGAACGCGAGCGCCTGAGGGCCGACCAGCGCAAGCCGCGCGATTCTCAGCTGCGCCGCAAACGCAATGCTGCTGCTTGACACCAGCGCGTTGATCGAGCTCGAGGGCGAACTCGCCGCATCGACAATCGGGCCCTTCCGCGCCTTTCTCGGACGCCATCGGGCCGAGGACCTGGCCTGCAGCACGGTCACTGTGGGCGAGCTTGCAACCGGACGAGACGAGGCGGCAATCCGGGTGTTCTTGCGAAGATTGCGGAAGATTCCGCTGTCGGAAGCGATAGCCTATCGGGCGGCTGAGTTGGACAGAGCCCTGCGCCGCAAGGGCCAGCGACTGGGGGAGAACGACACCTGGATAGCAGCAACCGCCCTCTATTACTCGGCCACGCTTGTACACGCGGACGGCGACTTCGACCGGGTCGAGGCGCTCAAGTGCGCGCGGCCCGGTCGAGATTAGTCGGACATGCGATCACGCCCCGATGGGCTTTAGCCCGGCCTCGATCTCCCGGCGGCGGGGCTCGAGGAACGGTGGCAGCGCCAGGCGAAGGCCGAGCGCGTCCATCGGCTCGTCGGTCGCGAACCCTGGGCCGTCCGTCGCAATTTCAAAGAGGACGCCGCCCGGCTCCCTGAAATACAGGCTGCGGAAATAGTAGCGGTCCACCGGACCGCTGGTCGGCATCCCCATCCGGACAAGCCGCTCCGCCCAAAGCTCGTACTGCTCGTCATCCGGCATGCGAAACGCCACGTGGTGCACACCTCCCGCGCCCGGGCGGGCCGGGGCGAGCTGCGGCTCAACGACCACGTGCAGCTCGGCGGAGGGCCCTTCGGCCCCCATGCGGTAGACATGCACGTCCGGGCCGCCCCGCGCGACGGCGTAGGTCCGCACGGGGACCATCCCCATGACGTCCGTGAGCACCTTCTCCGTCCGCTTGACCTCGGGGACGCTTATGCGGATCGGCCCAAGGCCGCGGATCTGGTGAGGGGCCGGGACCGGGCTCAGCTCCCAGGGATGGGCGACGCTAAGCCCTCCGTCCTCGACGAGGAAGAGGCGCTGGCCCTCCGGGTCGGCGAAATCGAGCACCCAGCGCCCGTCGCGCAGGACGACCTCCTCGTGCCTTACCCCCATCTCGCCAAAACGCGCCTTCCACCACTTCAGGCTGTCCTGGCTGGCGACCCGAAGCCCGGTCTGGACGACGCTTCTCGTGCCCCGCTTCTCGGGCATCGCGGGCCAGTCGAAGAACGTGATGTCGGTCCCCGGGCTCGCCTTGCCGTCGGCGTAGAAGAGGTGGTAGGCCGAGACGTCGTCCTGGTTGACGGTCTTCTTCACGAGCCGCATCCCGAGGACCTTCGTGTAGAACCCGAGGTTCCCCGCGGCATCCGCCGTCACGGCCGTCAGGTGGTGAAACCCGGTTAGCACCAGTGCGTTGTCTTTCATCCGGAAAACCTGCAGCGAAAGTCGCGGCTTGCAAGCGGGGCCGGGCGCCCTCGTTCCACCACCCGCGAGGTCATCTCATGCCGCCGGTGCAGGTGCGGCACGGGATTGGCAGAGCCTCCTGCCAAACGCCCGACATAGGGGGATTTCGACTTAAAGGATTTATTATCAGGCTCTTCGGGGAGCTTCCCCGGTTAGGCCGCCACGGCTGGTACCGCGCCCCAAGGCCCCACGTAGCTTTAGGTGATAGAATAGCAGGTCTAGGTAGAACAGCAGGCAGGCAGCAATCCTCGCCACCGGCCTTTAGATGAACCTGTCGCCCGACGAGGATGACGTGGTGAAACCACGGCACAGCGTGGTTACGGTAGGGACCGGGCTTGCGCCCGGCCCCCCGTGCAGATCCGTACTGGCGGGATTACCGCATACGGCTCTTGCCTTGAGTGGTTGGCGCGGAAGCGGTCCGTGGGCCAAGGATGGCATATACGGGCGGGCGGGAGCCATTGAACCGCGATGCGGTTCATACGCTTCCAATTCAATCGATGTCGTTGGCTCCGGCGCCGGAGTGAACGCAGCCAATGCCGCGTCACGTCGCGCCGGAACTGCATGAGGGCCCTGACGTTGGTGGGAACACCATAGTAGTTATAGTGCCCGGCAACGACACGCTTCAACCAGCAGCCTTGCTCCGGGATTGGGTCATGGCGGCGGCTTTGCAGCACCCGCTTGATTTCCTTGAGTTTGGCCTTCTGGCGCTTGGCGATCGTGTGACGCAGCAACAGGAACTTCCCCTTGCAAGAGCGTCCGCAGATGTGGGTAAAACCGAGGAACGCTAACGTCTCGGGTTTACGCCGCCCCTCCTGATGGCAATCCCGCCCGGCAAACCGGCCAAACCTGACCAATCGGGTTTTATCGGGATGAAGTTCCAATTGGAACTTCTGCATCCGCTCGCGCAGTTGTTCGAGGAAGCTCCGTGCGTCCCCCTCCTTCTCAAAGCCAACGACCCCATCATCTGCGAAGCGGATGATGACGACTTCGCCGGTAGCCTGATGTTTGCGCCAGTGGTCGGCCCAGAGGTCGAACACATAGTGCAGGTACACGTTAGCCAACAGCGGGGAAACGGTAGCCCCTTGCGGACTTCCCATTTCCGTCGGTTTCCATTGCCCGTCCTCGAGGATGCCCGCGCGAAGCCATTTCTGGATCAAGCGCAGTATCCTTTTATCTACGATCCGGTGCTGCAGGAACCTGACCAGCCAGCTGTGGCAGAGCCGGTCAAAGAAACTGCAGACGTCCAGGTCGATTACCCAGTTCACCTTCTTTTCGGTCAGGGCCGTTGCCCACGCGTCCAACGCCCGGTGCGGAGACCGCCCCGGACGAAACCCGTAGGAGAAGCCGAGGAAGTCCTCTTCGTAAACGGCGTTCAACACCTCGACCATCGCGCCTTGGACGATTTTGTCCTCCAAGGCTGCGACGCCCAGAGGGCGTTGGCGACCGTCCGGCTTCGGGATGTAAACCCGTCGCGCAGGCTTCGCTCGATAAGTCCCGGCTTGCAGTCGGTCGAACAGGCTTTTCAGCCGCTCTTCCCTGCGCTCCTGGAACTCTTTCCAAACTTCGCCGTCCACACCCGGAGCCGCGTCCTGCTTCAGCCGCTCGAAGGAGTGCCGGAGCTTGGACGGGTCAAGGTGATGATAGAGCGAGGTGAACTTTGCTTTCTTGTCCTTTCTTGCCTTCACGCGCACCCAATCTAGGACGGGTGACACGCCATGTTTCCGGTGCTGTGCGCGGGACGTGCTATCCTGGTTTGAGTTCCTCTTGGCCGAACCCCTTCTCTCCGCCTGCTCCTTGAACAATGCCCACAGGGGCAGGTCTTCGTTCACAGGTTTCTCTGATACTACGGGCTCGTCCGACTTCCCCTGATCGTTCATCGCGGCTGTATGGCCAATGGCCTTTTCCGCGCGCTGTTGGCTGCTTACGCAGTCCACAGAACCAGGGGATCTCTCAGTTCCCATCCATGAAGCTTCGATGCATGCTGAGGGTCTACGACCGCGCGGACTCGGGAATGGACTCACCTTTTCGCCCATTATCGTATTGCCTTCCATATTTAGGAACGATGTCGGCAGTCCGGGTTAGGATCTTTCGCGGCTCAATGGCTCGCCTGCATCTTCCCCTGTCAACGCTTCGGTGACGTCCTTACGGGCGCCCCCGCATGACTCGGGGCTGGGATGAATGGTTTTGTTCATGCCCATATCGATTATTTCATTCGACTCCTCATGTTGGTTTTACTGACGCACTCCTAATGATCCGCGGCGGCGGACG
>PLTZ01000091.1 GCA_003164715.1 Opitutaceae bacterium
ACAGTTTTATTTAAAACGCTCTAGAGCAGCAGGAGGGCCGGCTTCTCGAGCAGGTCCCTGAGCGCCGCCAGGTAGGCGGCGCCGACGGCGCCGTCGACCACGCGATGGTCGGCCGATAGGGTGAGCGTCATCCGCTGGCCGATCACGATCTGGTCGCCCTTGACGACGGGCTTCCGCACCGTGGTCCCGACAGCCAGGATCGCGGCGTTGGGCGGGTTGATGATCGCGCTGAAGCTCTCAATGCCCATCATCCCCAAGTTGGAGACGCAGAACGTCCCTCCCGTGAACTCCGCGGGGGTGAGCTTCTTGTCCTTGGCCCGCTTCCCGAGCGCCTTCGCCTCGGAGCTGATGGCGAAGAGGGTCTTCAGGTGCGCGTCGCGGATGACCGGCGTGATAAGGCCGTCGTCGATCGCGACGGCGAACGAGACGTGGGCGGCAGAATGGTGCCTGACGGCGGCGCCCTCCCACGAGCAGTTGACCGTGGGCACGCGGCGAAGGGCCTCGGCGGAGGCCTTCAGGATGAAGTCGTTGACCGACAGCTTCACGCCCTCCTTCTCGAGCGCCGTGTTGAGCTGCGTCCTGAGCTCCAGGAGCGGCTCCGCGTCGATCTCGATCTCCAGGTAGAAGTGGGGGATCTGCGTCTTCGCCTCGAGGAGGCGCTTCGCGATGATGCCGCGGATGTTGGAGACGGGCGCAAGCCGGGCCTCCTGCACGGGTCCCTTGACCCCGGTCGCGGCGAAGCCGGGCGCCCCCACCTGGGCGGCCCTGGCGGCGCCGGACGTGGCGGCGGCGATGACGTCCGCCCTGACGATCCGTCCACCGGGGCCGCTTCCGGAGATCGTGGAGGGATCGATACCCTTCTCGGCGGCGAGCTTCCGGGCGAGCGGCGAGATCCGGACGCGCCCCGGGGTGGGCGCGGGCGCCGGCGCCCGCGCCTGGGCCGGGGCCGGGCCCGGAGCGGGGCTCGGCACCGCGTGCGTGGGCGCCGGCTCAGGGGCGGCCGGGACCGGCGCGGGGCCCGGGGCCGGGGCCTCGTCGTGCGGGGCGGCCCTCGGAGCCGAGGCCTCCACCTTTTCCCCGGGCTTGCCAATCGCGCACAGGGCCGCGCCGAGCGGGACCTGGGAGCCGGCCTTAACGAACACGGCGAGCAGCGTCCCGGCGAAGAAGCTCTCAAGCTCCATCGTCGCTTTGTCGGTCTCGATCTCGGCGAGCATGTCGCCGGCTTTCACCGCGTCGCCCTCCTTCTTGAGCCACTTGACCAGCGTGCCGACGGTCATGGTGTCGCTCAATTTCGGCATCTCGATGATGTTGGGCATGGGAGGGGTGCGCTTAGGCCATCGCCTCGACGGCCGCCTTGAGGATACGCTGCGGATTGGGAAGCTGCTCCACCTCGACCGGCGGGCTGTAGATCGAGGGGGCGTCTACGGTCGTCAGGCGGGCGACGGGCCCGTCGAGTTCGTCAAACGCCTCGCTCTGGATCATGTAGGCGAGCTGGGCGCCCACGCCGCAGAAGGGCCGCTGCTCCTCGACGACGAGGACGCGGTGCGTCTTGCGGACGGAGGCGAGGACCGCGTCTATGTCCAGGGGGCGGATGGAGCGCAGGTCCAGGACCTCGGCGGAGATGCCGCGCTCCTGCTGGAGGACGGCTGCCGCCGCGAGCGACTGGATCGCGGCGCGCCCGTAGGTGACGATCGTCAGGTCCTTGCCCTCCCGTTTCACGTCGGCCTTGCCGAGCGGGATCAGGTAGTCGTCGGCGGGAACCTCGCCGCGGTCGCCGTAGAGCATCGTGTTCTCCAGGTACATGACCGGGTCGTTGTCGCGAATCGCGGACTTCAGGAGCCCCTTCGCGTCGTACGGCGTGCACGGGACGACCACCTTCACCCCCGGATGGCTCGCGAGCACGTTCTCGGGCGTGTGCGAATGGGTGGCGCCGACGTTCGTGCCCCCGTTCGCCGGTCCGCGGATGACGATCGGGCAGTGGATCTGCCCGCCGGACATGTAGCGGATGTTGGCCGCGTTGTTGAGGATCTGGTCGAAGGCGACCGAGTAGAAGGACCAGAACATCAGCTCGATGACGGGCCGGATGCCGAGCATCGAGGCCCCGATCCCGAGTCCGATGAAGCCGGCCTCGCTGATCGGCGTGTCCACGATCCGCTTCGGCCCGAACCGCTCAAGCAGGCCCTCGGTGACCTTGTAGGCGCCGTTGAACTGCGCGACCTCCTCCCCGAGGACGACCACGTTCGCGTCCCGGGTGAGCTCCTCGGCAAGCGCCTGCCGGATGGCCTCGCGGTATTGGATGATGGGCATCGCCTAGTTGAAGAAGAGCCTGCCGCCCGACCTGCGTTCGCCGGGGTTGTCGGCCTCCCAGTAGACGTCCTTCTGGAGGTCCGCGGCGATTGGAAACGGGCTTGCCTCGGCGAAGTCGGCGGAGAGGTCGGCCTCCCCGCGGACCTCGGCGTCGATCTTCTCCGCCCGGGCCTCGTCCAGGACCCCCTCGGCGATGAGCTCGTTCTGAAAGACCTGGATCGGGTCCTTGTTCCTGCGGTACTCCTCGATCTCGGCCTTGGCGCGGTAGGTGTTGTCGGGGTCCGCCACCGAGTGGCCCCGGTACCGGTACGTGTCGATCTCGACCAACGCGGGCCTGCAGGTGTCCCGCGCCCGCTCGAGAAACGGGGCCATGAAGGCCCTCACCTCGTAGAGGTCGTGGCCGTTGCACTCGCCCCACGGCATCCCGTAGGCCTCGGCCCGCCTCGAAAGCTCCCCTGCCGAGGAGCGGGCCTGGCTCGTGCCCATCGAGTAGCCGTTGTTCTCGATGACGAAGACGACCGGCAGCTCCCAGAGGGCCGCGAGGTTGTAGGCCTCGTGGACCGCTCCCTGGTTCACGGCGCCGTCGCCCATGAAGGTCATGCAGGCCCCCTTCAGGCCCTTGTACTTGAGCCCGTACGCTAGGCCCACGCCAAGCGGCACCTGACCGCCCACGATGCCGTGCCCGCCCCAGTAGTTGCGGGACGGGTCGAAGAAATGCATGGAGCCTCCCTTGCCCTTCGAGCAGCCGGTCACCTTCCCGTAGAGCTCTGCCATGAGCGGGTTCAGCTCCATCCCCACCGCGATCGCGTGGCCGTGGTCGCGGTACGCCGTGATCACGTGGTCGTCCTTGCCCATGAGCGAGCAGCAGCCGACGGCCACCGCCTCCTGGCCGATGTAAAGGTGCAGGAAGCCGCCGATCTTCTTGGCCTGGTAGGCCCTCAGGCTGCGCTCCTCGAACCTCCTGATCCTAAGCATCATGCGGTACAGGCCGATCTTCTGCTCGGCCGAAAGCATCGCGTTCACCGGTGCCCCGGCGAAGCCGAGTTTTGCGGCTGGCGGGTCGGCATGGCCTTCGGTGGCGGCGCTTGGTTTCTTGGTCACGGTGAGAGGAACGGGCAAGCTTTCAGACGGAAAGGTTGGAGATCAAGCGCACTTTTTTCAATCGGGTGCCGGCGTTATTTCCTCAACGTAGACCTGCACGGGGCGCCCGGGCCGGCAGTCGGCCCTGAGGGCCACGAAGCGCTCCCGGTAGCGGTCGTAGGTCGGCCACAGCGCCGCCCGGTCGGTCTCCGGGATCGCAAGCGCCTCCACCGCCTTGCGCGAGAAGAACCCGAAGCGGCCCTCCGAGATGTCCGGGGGGAGCCCGGGCAGCGGGCGGCGGCAGCGGAAAAGGAACATGAGCCAGTGCGACTGGCCCTCGTAGGCCTTCTCGGCAATCATCGAGAACAGGTGCAGGTCCGCGACGCCGATCCTGAGGCCCGTCTCCTCGAAGGTCTCGCGCACCGCGCATTCAAAGGGGGACTCGCCGCTCGCCAGCTCGAGCTTGCCGCCGATCGGGCTCCACGCGCCCTTGTTGGGCGCCTTCGCCCGCAGGAGCAGCAGGTGCTCGCCCGCGGCGTTCTCGAGAAAGACGAGGACTGCGATCCGGTAGGGCAGTGGAGGCATTCGGCAGCTTCTGCTAAAGCCCATCGCCCGCGCGACGATGGGAGCCGCGATACACACGGCGCTTCTCCCAATGGGCGCAACCGCGCCCCGGCTCAAAGGATCAGGTCCGGCGGGACGTTGGCGAGGGCCTCCTCCATCGTCGTGAGGCCCATCTTGACCTTGAGCATCGAGTCCTGGTGGAGCGTCTTCATTCCCGTCTTCATGGCGATGCGCTTGAGCTCCGCGACCTCCACCTCCTTGTTGATGCCCTCGGTGAGCGCCTCGCAGTTCACCATGAGCTCGTGGATGCCCACGCGGCCCTTGTAGCCGTTCCCGTTGCACACGGGGCACCCTTGGGGGTTGGCCTTGAAGATCTGCCCGCTCCAGCCGAGCGCCTTCTCGATGATCTGCTTCTCGCGGCCCTCGGGCTCGTAGGGCATCTTGCAGTTCTTGCAGACCCTCCGGAGCAGGCGCTGCGCGCACACGCACACGAGCGAGGCCGAGATGTTGAAGGGCTCGATCCCCATCTCCGAGAGCCGGGTGACGGTCGACGGGGCGTCGTTGGTGTGGAGCGTGGAGACGAGGAGGTGCCCGGTCAGCGCGGCCTCCGAGGCGATGCCCGCCGTCTCCTCGTCGCGGATCTCGCCAACGAGGATCACGTCGGGGTCCATGCGCAGGTAGCAGCGCAGCGCCCGGGCGAATGTGAGCCCGATCTGCCGGTTCATCTGCATCTGGTTGAGCCCGGGAAGCGTGTACTCGATCGGGTCCTCGGCCGTCTGGATGTTCACGTCCGGCGTGTTCACCTCGGCGAGCGCCGAGTAGAGCGTCATCGACTTGCCCGAGCCGGTGGGGCCGCAGTGCAGGATCATGCCGTAGGGCTGGCGGATGCACTCGCGGTACCTGGCAAGGTTCTCGTCCGAGAAGCCGAGCGCGGGCAAGGGGAGCGTCGACTTCTGCTTGTCGAGGATGCGCATGACCACCTTCTCGCCGAAGTTCATCGGCCCGGTCGCCACGCGCAGGTCTATGTCGATGTTCTTCTTTGTGAACTTCTTAAAGACGATGCGCCCATCCTGCGGCAGCCTCCGCTCGGAGATGTCCAGGTTGCACATGATCTTCAGGCGGGTGACCAGAGCGGTCGCGACCTGCTTCGGCAGGCGCAGCTTCTCCTGGCAGAGCCCGTCGATGCGGTAGCGGACGAGAAGGTCCTTCTCCATCGGCTCGATGTGGATATCGGACGCGCCCGAAATGTAGGCGTCCTCGACGATGCGGTTCGCGAGCTGGATAATGGGCGCGGAGTCCTCGCTCTCGAGGTCGAGCGCCTTCAGCTCCCCGCCCTCGGCGTCGGTCTCGTAGGCGTCACTGATCACCTTCGTGACCGAGCCGATGTCGACGTCGTCGGCCGGCGCAACCCTCGAGTCCTTGAAGAACTTCTTGACCATCGCCTCAAACAGGGTCCCCGACACGACGCGCACTTCGTCGATGCTTAGTTCCGTCGCCTGCGTGAAGGACTCGCGCTTCGCGTAGTCGAGCGGGTTGGTCATGACGACCGCCACGGACCCGGGCGCGAGGCTCTTGTGGGGGAAGACGCCCTCTCTGCGGATGATCGCGTCGCCAACCATCTCGACCAGCTTCTGGTCGATCTCCAGCTCCTCAATCTTGGTGATGAGCGGAAGGTCGGTGAGCTTCGAGACGAAGCGGGCCGTGTCGTCGGCGCCCAGCTGGAACTTCGGGTCGATCATCCTGTGGATCAGGGCCGAGGAATACTCGGCGACCTCGGTCAAAAGCTTCAGGTCAGCCTCCGTGAACTCCCCGTTCGTGCCGGCCGAGAACTCCTTGTTGAGCGTCTGGATCGCCCCGAGCGCGATCGTCGTCTTGAGCGGGACCGTCAGCATCGACCTCACCTCGAAGCCCGTCGTCTTCGCCATCGTCACCATCATGGGCGCCTGGCTCTCCGTGTTCCTGAAGAAGACCGGCTGCCCGGACTGGATGACCTTGCCGACGACGCCCGTCCCGATCGGGACCTTCAGCTGGAGGAGCTTGGTCTCCATCTCCTTGAATTTGGCCTCCTTCTTCGGGTCGTCGCTCCAAAGGGACGGCGAGTAGTAGATCTGCTTGAAGGCGATGTCGTTGCCCTCGACCAAATACAGGGTCATCGACTGCGCCTGGAGGGCCTCGACGACCTTCGAGGCCGTGAGCTCGATGACCGACGCGACGTCCTCTCTGCTCGGAGTGGGCTTCGAAATTATCTTTATCAGCAGGGAGCGCCTGAGGGCGCTCGCTAGGGAGGGGGCTGCCATACTCGGTATTGACCAAGCAATAGCCATCGAGGCCGCCTTCCCGCAACGAGAAACGTCCGCAAGCGGGGCCTGACGTCGCCATTTCCCTTGCCTAGACCGGCACTTGCCAAAAAATCACCCCGTCCAATGGCCGACCCAGAAAAACACCCATTCCTACAGGGGCTCAGCAAGCACCGTGGCGCGCCGCCCACGGTCGTCGTCATTTTCGGCGCATCGGGGGACCTGACGGCGCGCAAGCTGATCCCGGCGATCTACAACCTGAGCTGCGACAACCTGCTGCCGGCCGACTTCCACCTGGTGGGTTACGGGCGTAAGGCGATCGCCGACGAGGAATTCCGGACGATGGCCGCGTCGGCAATCCGGGATTTCTCCCGGCGCGAGCTCGACGCCGAGGTCTGGGGACGCGTCGCGGCGAACACCACGTACGTTGCGGGCGGGTACGACGAGAAGGCGGGCTTCGACCGCCTCGGGGCCCATATCAAGGACATCGAGAAGGGCGTGGGCAGCGAGGTCCAGTCCCTCTTCTACATCTCGACGCCCCCGTCAGTGTTCGGCCCGATCATCCAAAACCTGGGCGCGAGCGGCCTGGGCGGGATGTACCTCGGCAGCCCGCGCCACTCGAAGGTCATCATCGAGAAGCCGTTCGGGCGCGACCTCGACTCGGCCCGCGCCCTCAACGCCGAGCTCCGCTCGGTCTTCGAGGAGGGCCAGGTGTATCGAATAGACCACTACCTTGGCAAGGAGACCGTGCAGGACCTTCTGGTGCAGCGCTTCGCCAACGCGATCTTCGAGCCCATCTGGAACCGCAACTACATCGACAGCGTCCAGATCACCGTGGCGGAGGACCAGGGCGTCGGCACGCGCGCGGGCTACTACGAGCAGAGCGGGTGCCTGCGGGACATGATCCAGAACCACACCACGCAGCTGCTGGCGCTGACGGCGATGGAGCCCCCGGGCTCCTTCGAGGCCGAGGCGCTGCGCGACGAGAAGGTCAAGGTGCTCAAGGCGGTCGAGCCGATCGTGCTCGGAGCGGCCGCCGACACCGCCCGCGCGCAGTACGCGGCCGGCATGACGGGCGGCGTGAGCGTGCCGGGCTACCTGCAGGAGAAGGGGATCGCCCCGCAGTCCGCCACCGAAACGTTCGCCGCCATTCGCCTCTCCATCAACAACTGGAGATGGCATGGCGTCCCGTTCTACCTGCGCAGCGGCAAGCGCATGCCCCGGCGCGTCTCGGAGATCGCCATCCAGTTCAAGTGCCCCCCGGGCACCATCTTCCCGCGCAAGGACGGCTTCAACCTTGCGCCCAACACGCTCTCCTTCCAGATCCAGCCCGACGAGGGCCTCGGACTCATCCTCAACGCGAAGGTGCCCGGCCTGGAGACCCGGACCCAGCCCGTTAAGATGAGCTTCCGCTACGCGACGACGTTCGGCTCGAACACGCCCGAGGCGTACGAGCGGCTGGTCCTCGACGCGATGATCGGGGACGGCACGCTCTTCATCCGCGGCGACGAGGCGGAGACCTCATGGAAGCTCTACACCCCCGTCCTGGACTACTGGCGCTCGATGGGGAGGGAGGGCATGGAGGAATATCCGGCAGGGTCGTGGGGGCCCCCGGGAGCCGAGAGGCTGATCGCGGCCAGGGGCCATGCCTGGCGGCAGCCCTGACGCCGACCGGCAAAAGCCATGTCGCGCATTTTCGAGGCGCTGCCCGGGATCGAGGTTCCCGTGAGCGCAATACAAAAGGGGTTCGAGCAGATGTGGGAGGGCGCGGCCACCGCGGGCAGGTCCTCGCCCGCCGGCGAGCAGTCGATGGCCACCCAGATCAACCTCGTCCTGCACCTCGGCTTCAAGACGGACGCCGAGGACGCGGTCGCGCAGTTTGGGACCGCGGTCAAGTTCTCGAGGAGCTACCCGAGCCGCGTGGTGGTGCTCTGCCCGCTTCTGGACGACGCGGGGGTGACGAACATGCGCGCCAAGGTCTACGGCGAATGCTCGATCGGGAAGTCCGCGGACGACACGCGCTGCTGCGAGTTCGTGATGCTGAGCTACCCGCGCTCGGCGCGCGGGCACTTGGAGAACCAGGTGTCGATCTGCCTCTCCACCGACCTGCCGGTCTACTACTGGGCCCACCGGTTCAGCGAGTCATCCAAGCTGGCGGACTACCGCTACCTCCTCAATACCGCCAGGCGCATCCTGATCGACAGCGCCTCGGCGCCCGCGGACGCCCTCAGCTACGCGTGGCCGCAGCCGGAGAAGGTCCGCGACCTTGCGTTTGCCCGCCTGCTGCCGGTCCGCCAGTCGGTCGGCCAGTTCCTCGGCCGTTATCCCGTCGGCGCCCTGGCGAAGGGGCTCACGTCGGTCACGCTTGCGCACGGCCCGGACGTCGCCTCGGAGGCGCGCGTGCTCCTTGCCTGGGCGGGGGACCGGATTGGCGCCTGCGGGACGTCCGACGAGAAGGTCGAGCTCGCGCAGCCCGCGGGCATGGCCCCGAGGGCCTTCGCGCTCAGCTTCGCGTACGACGACCAGAGGTCCTTCTCCTGGAAGGCGGACCTGGCGACGGCCCATGCGACCTTTGACGCCGATTTCGGGACGGGCCGCACCGTGATGCCCGCGTCGGTCGCGGTGCTCTCCCCGGAGGCCGCCCTGAGCGAAGCGATGTTCTTCTAACCTACTCCGCCCTGAGGAGCGCGTAGGTGCGCTTGCCCTTGCGGAGCAGGAGGTAGCGGCCGAACAGGAGGTCGCCAGGCGCGGCGGCGCGCGCGGACTCGGTCACGCGCACATTGTTCAGGTAGATGCCGCCGGCCTCGATGTCCTTGCGGGCCTGGCCCTTCGACGGGCAGAGCCCGCTGTGGACGAGGAGGTCCACCAGCGGGGAGCCTGCGCCGGCAATCCGCGACCTCTCGAGCGCCTTGGTGGGGATCTCGCCGGCGACGTCGCTAAAAAGGGCCTCGGTGATGCCCTCCAGACCGCCCCCGAACATGATCTCGCTCGCCTTGATCGCGTCGTCGCAGGCCGTTCTTCCGTGGACGATCGAGGTCACCTCGCGGGCGAGCGCCCGGTGCGCCTCGCGGGCCGCCGGATTCGCAAGGTGTTTGGCCTCGAGCGCCGCGATCTCCTCCGGGGCAAGAAGTGTGAACTTCCTCAGGTAGGCCGAGACCATGCTGTCCTCGGTGTTGATGAAGAACTGGTAGAACCGGTAGGGGCTCGTTTTCGCCGCGTCGAGCCAGACGGCCCCGTCCTCGGTCTTCCCGAACTTGGTGCCGTCCGCCTTCGTGATCAGCGGGAAGGTGAGGCCCCAGGCCTGCACGCCGAGCTTCCTGCGGATCAGCTCGGTGCCGGCGGTGATGTTGCCCCACTGGTCGGAGCCCCCGATCTGGAGCTCGCAGTCGAGCGTCCGGCGTAGGTGGTAGAAATCGTGCGCCTGGAGCAGCATGTAGCTGAATTCCGTGTAGCTGATGCCCCCCTCGGCCTCCATGCGCGAACGGACGCTGTCCTTCGCCACCATCATGTTGACCGAAAAATATTTCCCGATGTCGCGCAGGAAGTCCATGTAGCCGACGCCGGCCGTCCACGACGCGTTGTCAACCATGCGCGCCGGGTTCGACTTCGAGTCGAAGTCCAGGATCCTCGAGAGCTGCGCCTTGATGCTTGCGAGGTTGTGGTCAAGCTGCTCGCGCGAGAGCAGGTTGCGCTCGGCGGACTTGCCCGAAGGGTCGCCGATCATCCCGGTGGCCCCGCCCGCCAGGGTGATGGGGTGGTGGCCCCGGAGCTGGAAGCGGCGCAGCGTGAGCTGGCCCATGAGGGAGCCCACGTGGAGGGAGTCCCCGGTCGGGTCGAACCCGCAGTACAGCGTGGCGGGGCCGCCCGCCAGGCGCTTCGCCAGCGCCTCCAGGTCGGTGCAGTCGGCCAAGAGCCCGCGCCATTTCAGCTCTTCGATGATCGTCATGGGTCCCCTGAAGAAGCCCCCGGGGGGCCCCGGCGGCAAGGGATTTGTGACCTCCCCCCGGAGGGCGGAAAAAACGATTTGCCGAGACAGAGACCCTGGGCCACGTTACCCCTTCCATCGGGCCGCCCCATCGGGCGGCGATCCGCGAACATAGTCCGTTAGCAAACCCATCCTCCACCATGCCCATAGCCATAGGAACCAAGGCCCCCGACTTTAACCTGAAGACCGCCACGGCGGACGGACTCAAAGATGTGAAGCTGAGCGACAACTTTGGGAAGAAGCAGACGCTCATCCTTTTCTTCCCTCTGGCGTTCACCGGCGTGTGCACCCAGGAGATGTGCGACGTGAGCGCGGGCCTCGGGGACTACTCCGGGCTGAACGCCGCGGTCTACGGGATCAGCGTCGACAGCCCGTTCGCGCAGGCCGCGTGGGCCAAGCAGAACAAGATCGGGGTGACGCTGCTGAGCGACCTCGACAAGAAGGTGGCCGCCGCCTACGGCGTCATTTTCCACGGGCTCGCCGGCATCGGCGACACGAGCGCCCGGGCCGCCTTCGTCGTCGGCACGGACGGTGTCGTGAAATACGCGGAGCAGACGGCGACGCCCAAGGACCTCCCGAATTTCGCGGCCATCAAGGCGGCGATCGCGAAGTGACCCCGCGGGCCGCACGATGACCAAGCCGCGCGATCCCTTCGGCACCCTCCAGACCTTCTTTACGAACGGGGCCGAACTGGCGTATCACTCGCTCCCGGCGCTGGCGAAGGGGGGCCTCGACGTCTCCCGCCTGCCGGTGTCGATCCGGCTGGTGCTCGAGTCGCTGCTCAGGAACTGTGACGGCAAGCGCGTGACGGAGCACGCTGTGCGCGCCCTCGCCTCGTGGCAGGCCAAGGCCGCCCGCACCGAGGAGATCCCCTTCGTGGTCGCCCGGATCGTGCTCCAGGATTTCACGGGGGTGCCGCTCCTTGTCGACCTCGCCGCCATGCGCTCCGCCGCGGCGCGGATGGGCAAGAGCCCAAAGGTGATCGAGCCGCTGGTGCCGGTCGACCTGGTGGTGGACCACTCGGTCCAGGTGGACTTCGCGGGGAGTGCGGAGGCCCTGGCCCGGAACCTCGAGATCGAGTTCACGCGAAACCGCGAGCGTTACCAGTTCCTGAAATGGGGCATGCAGGCCTTCGACACGTTCAAGGTCGTGCCCCCGGGGATCGGCATCGTGCACCAGGTCAACCTGGAGTACCTCGCGAAGGGCCTCCTCAGGGACGCGGACGGCGTCTACTATCCGGACACGCTCGTGGGCACGGATTCCCACACGACGATGATCAACGGACTCGGGATCGTCGGCTGGGGCGTCGGCGGCATCGAGGCCGAGGCCGGGATGCTGGGCCAGCCCGTCTACTTCCTGACCCCCGACGTTGTGGGCGTCCATCTCACCGGGTCGCTGCGGGAGGGAGTGACGGCGACGGACCTCGCGCTGACGGTCACGCAGCTCCTCAGGAAGGCCAAGGTTGTCGGGAAGTTCGTCGAGTTCTACGGGCCGGGCGCAGCGGCGCTCCCCGTCGTGGACCGGGCGACGATCGGAAACATGGCGCCTGAGTACGGGGCCACGATGGGGTTCTTCCCCATCGACGCGGAATGCTCGAGCTATCTGCGGGCGACCGGCCGCAGCCCCGAGCACGTCGCCGTGTACGAGGCCTACTACAAGGCCCAGGGCCTCTGGGGAATCCCGAAGAAGGGCCAGATCGACTACTCGCAGGACATCGAGCTGGACCTCGGCGCGGTGGTGCCGAGCGTCGCCGGGCCGAAGCGCCCCCAGGACAGGATCGAGCTCCCCAGGCTCAAGCAGGAATTCGTGGGCTCCTTCTCGCGGCCCGTCGCGGAGAACGGATTCGGGAGGAAGGCGGAGGAATTCGGGACGGCGTGCGCGGAGGTTTCGCTCAACGGGGGGGCGCCCTCGAGGATCGGCCACGGCAGCGTGCTTATCGCCGCGATCACCAGCTGCACGAACACCTCCAACCCGTCGGTCATGCTCGCCGCCGGCCTCCTTGCGAAGAAGGCCGTTGAGCGCGGGCTCAAGGTGGGGCCGGCCGTCAAGTCGTCGCTCGCCCCGGGCTCCCGCGTGGTGACCGACTATCTGACCCGGACCGGGCTCCAGCCCTTCCTCGACACGCTCGGCTTCCAGACGGTCGGTTATGGCTGCACGACCTGCATCGGCAACTCCGGCCCCCTTCGGACCCAGATTGAGGACGCCGTCGTGAAGAACGACCTCGTGGCCGCGTCGGTGCTGTCCGGAAACCGCAATTTCGAGGCGCGGGTCCACCAGAGCATCAAGGCGAACTTCCTCATGTCGCCCCCGCTGGTCGTCGCGTTCGCCCTGGCCGGCCGGGTGGACATCGACTTGACCCGCGAGCCGCTCGGCAGGGGGAAGGACGGCAGGGACGTCTTCCTCAGCGACATCTGGCCCACGCTTTCCGAGGTGAAGGAGCTGATGGAGTCCGCGCTCAAGCCGGACGTGTTCCGCAGGCTCTATGCCGACTTCGCGTCGCAGAATCCCAAGTGGAACGAGATCCCGGCGTCGGCCGGGGACACGTATGCGTTCGACCCGGATTCGACCTACATCCAGGAGCCCCCGTTCTTCGCCGGCTTCTCGATGAAGCCGGGGTCCATCGCCGAGATCCGGGGCGCCCGCGCCCTAGGGATCTTCGGCGACTCCGTGACGACCGACCACATCTCCCCGGCGGGATCGATCAAGAAGTCGTCGCCCGCGGGGCGGTTCCTGGTGGAGAGCGGCGTCGCCTTCGAGGATTTCAACAGCTACGGATCCCGGCGCGGAAACGACCGGGTGATGACCCGCGGCACGTTCGCCAACGTGAGGATCAAGAACCTCATGCTCGGGGGCGAGGAGGGCGGAAGCACCCTCCTGCAGCCCGAGGGCACGAAGCTGTCCATCTACGACGCGGCCCAGGAGTACCGCAAGCGCGGGATCCCGCTCGTGATCATCGCGGGCCAGGAATACGGCACGGGCTCGTCTCGCGACTGGGCGGCGAAGGGGACGAACCTGCTCGGGGTGAGGGCCGTGGTGGCCCAGAGCTTCGAGCGGATCCACCGCAGCAACCTCGTGGGGATGGGCGTTCTGCCGCTCCAGTTCAAGGAGGGCACGACGGCGGCCACCCTGCGGCTCGGCGGCTCCGAGACCTACGACGTTCTCGGGCTCGGCGGGTCGCTTAAGCCCCAGCAGGACCTCATCCTGCGCGTCACGCGCGGAACGGGCGAGGTCCTTGACGTTCCGGTGCGCTGCCGGATAGACACCCCCATCGAGATCGACTACTACCAGCACGGCGGGATCCTGCCCTACGTGCTGCGCCAAATTATCGCACATTCGTGATTCCCGATCCGGCCAAGCCCGTCTATCTCGTCGACGCGTACTCGGATCCCGTCGTCATACGCCTCGAGGGCAGGGCCAGCTTCCTGAACAGCGCGTGCCTGCGCGACTTCGTCAACCAGATGCTCAAGTCGGGCAAGACGAGGTTCGCCATCGACTTCCTGCGGTGCACCAGCATGGACAGCACCTTCCTCGGGGTGCTCGCGGGCTTCGCCCTCGAGCTGCGCAAGTGCACGCCCAAGGGAAGCCTGGTCCTTACGCGGATGGGGCAGCGCAACCTCGAGCTCATCCGGAACCTCGGGCTGCACAAGCTCTTGACCATCGACGTGAGCGACGCGGGTGCAAACGTCGACGCGTGCCGGACGGTGCTGGAGACCGGCGTGCACGGCGAGCTCGAGAACGCGCGGCTCGTCCTGGAGGCGCACGAGAATCTGGTCTCGGCTGACGAGACGAACCGGAGCAAGTTCCAGGATGTCTTGGTCTTCATGAAGAACCGCGTTGAGCAGGGCTGAAGTCTCGTGTTCACTCTCCGACCCGCGCCAAGCGGCTCCGGAGTCCCCTCGATGTCCTCCCTTCTTCTCACGTGCCTCCTGCTGCTGGTTGCGGCGCTCAGCCTCGCCCTGTTCAGGCTGAGGGCGCAGGCCGAGCGGCGCGAGGAGCAGCGGGCGCGGGCCGAGCACGACCGCCAACGGGCCCTCGACTTCATGCACCTCATGGCGGAGGCGCTCGGCGAGGGACTCTCGCGGCAGGAGCTGCACCAGCGGATCGTGCACGCGTCCATCCTGTGCACGGGCGCCCTGAGCGCGTGCATCTTCGAGCGGACCCAGGAAAACACGATGCGCGGCGTCGCCATCGAGGGGCTCTTCCCGCCGCACCGGCCGCTGCCCGACCACGTGAAGGGCAAGCTGACGACGCGGGCGAAGTTCATCGAGCAGGTCCTGCGCTCCGAGGAGTTCCCGGTGGGCGAGGGGATCGTGGGAAGGGTCGCCGAGACGGGCCGCGGCGAGCTGATCGAGGACGCGACTCTGGACCCGAGGATCGTGAGGCACGGGGACCCGAACCTCGTGGTGCGGTCGGTGATCGCGGTGCCGATGAGGTTCCGGGAGCGCTTCTTCGGCGTCCTCGTCGTCGCGAACCCCGTCGACAACCGCCTCTTCACCGAGACGGAGTGCACGCTGATGCAGTCCCTCGCCGAGCAGGCGGCGCTCGCGCTCCACAACGCGGAGACCCTCAACCTGCAGATCGAGCGCAAGCAGCTTGACCTCGACCTGTCGATCGCGAGCGGGATTCAGCAGATGCTCCTGCCGTCCCATTCGACGGTGTTCCCGGGGCTCGACCTGGACGCGCGCTACGCCCCGGCCCAGAGGGTGGGGGGCGACCTTTTCGACGTGATCGTGCTCTCGCCGACGCGCCTGGGCGTGGCGGTGGCCGACGTCTCCGGCAAGGGGATCGCGGCGTCGCTCTACATGGCCGTCTGCCGCACGAACCTCCGGCAGATCGCGCCGAGGCACATCTCGCCGGCGCAGACGCTGGTTGACCTGAACCGGACCATGGGCGCCGACATCCGCGGGGACCTTTACGTGACGGTGCTCTACGCCGTGATCGACGTCCAGTTGAGCCAGGTGACGTTCGCCCGCGCCGGCCACGAGCTGCCCCTTTTTGCGCGCAGGGACCCCGCGACCGGCAACTACCTCACCCACCTGGTGCGCTCGGAGGGAATGCCCGTCGGTCTTGTTCCGGACGAGCTCTTCGCCTCCGCGATCGAGGACCGGGTCGAGGCCTTCGACGTGGGGGACACGCTCGTCCTCTACACGGACGGCGTCACCGAGGCGCCGAACGAGGAGGAGAAGGAGTTCTCGAGCGCCCGCTTGGCCGACGTGGTGCGCGCGCGCCACACCCGGAGCGCGCGGGAGATCAATGACGGCGTGCTGGAGAGCGTCCGCCGCTTCTCGGGCGACGTCCCTCAGCGCGACGACCTGACGCTGGTGACCGTGAAGCGGGCGTAGGCAGGGACGCGGCTCACCCATGCCCGAGCGCAGGAGAATCCTCGTTGCCGGCGGCGGCGCGGCCGGCTTTTTCGGCGCGATCGCGTGCGCCGAGGCCGACCCCTCGGCGGAGGTCGCGATCCACGAGGCCACGGCGCATCCGCTGGCCAAGGTGCGCGTCTCGGGAGGGGGACGGTGCAATGTCACGCACGCGTGCTTCGACGCCATGGAACTGGCCCGGGGCTACCCCAGGGGGTCGCGGGAGCTGATCGGCCCCTTCCACCGGTTCGGGCCCACCGAGACCGTCGAATGGTTCAGGGAGCGGGGCGTCGAGCTGAAGGGGGAGAAGGACGGCCGGATGTTCCCGGTCACGGATGATTCCGCCACCATTGTGGACTGCCTCATGCAGTCCGCCCAGCGGGCGGGCGTGAGGCTCGTGACGGGCTGCGGCTTGAGGAGCCTCGAAAGGACCGGGGGCGGCCGCTTCTCGGCGGGGCTCTCGAACGGCGGAAGGGTCGATGCGGACCGCGTCCTCATCGCGACCGGGGGCGGCCGGGACTCCGCCGGGCTCGAGATCGCCGCCTCTCTCGGCCATCGCATCGAGCCCCCGGTGCCCTCGCTCTTCACGTTCCATGTGGAGGATTCGCGTCTGGCGGGCCTCGAGGGTGTCGCGGCCCCTTCGGCCGCCGTCTCGGTCCCGGGGACCCGCCTGAGGGAAAGCGGCCCGGTGCTCGTGACCCACTGGGGGCTCAGCGGCCCCGCCATCCTGAGGCTGTCCGCATGGGGGGCCCCGGAGCTGCACGCCGTGGGGTACCGCTTCGCGCTCACGGTCAACTGGGCGGGCGTGCGCGGGCCGGCGCAGGCCAGGGCCCTCCTCGATGCCGAGAGGGCCGGGCACCCCAAGCGCCAGGTGTCCAACGCGAACCCGTTCTCAATACCCTCCCGCCTGTGGGAGCGCCTGGTCGGGGCCGCGGGCATCGCCGCCGAGACGACCTGGGCGAACCTCTCGGGCGACCACCTGAGGGCACTCGCCCTTCAGGCGGCGGCCTCGGAGTTCTCCGTGGCCGGCAAGAGCATGAACAAGGAGGAGTTCGTCACGTGCGGGGGCGTCAGCCTTGCACAGGTGGACATGGCGACCATGGAGAGCCGCCTCTGCCCGGGCCTCCACCTCGCAGGCGAGGTCCTCGACATCGACGGGATTACGGGCGGCTACAACTTCCAGTCCGCCTGGACGACGGGCTGGCAGGCGGGCCGGGCCATGGCCCGGCGGTGAGCGGTCCTTTGCGGGGCCGGGCGCGGCCCCGCGCAAAGGACCGCCGCGCCAGCCGCACGCGGGCTCCCCAAGGCGACTAAGGCTGATTCCCCGGCGCAGCGGGCTCCGGCTTCGGGCCGGAAAGAGCGACGACCGGCGACAGCAGCCCGACCTTCGCGCAGAGGAAGTAGACCACCGCGCCGACAACGAACGCCAGAACCGGGGCGGCCGGCACGTTGACGCCCAAGTTCGGCAGGATCCCGATCACGAAGCCGAACGCCCACGAGATCCAGCCCGCCGGATTGAAGCCGGCGCGCGGACCGGACCATTTGCCCTTCGCGAGCAGGTAGTCGACCATCATCGCCCCGCAGATCGGCCCAAAGGAGGCGCCGATGACGACGAAGACCGGGATGGCCTTGCTGACGTAGCCTGTCACCGCGAGGATGATGCTCACGGCCGCGCCTATCCCGACTGAGATGAAGGGGTTCACCTTCGGCAGGGTGGTCTTGAAGCTGTTGGCGGCGATGAAGGCGGAGAAGCAGCCCGGGGGGAATGCCGCCAGGGCGAGAAGGAACAGGACCCACTTGGCGGTGCCGGCGCCCAGGACCACCTGGATCAGGTTGAAGGAGTCCAGGATGAAGCCCTTCCTGTCCGCCCCGAGGGCCGCCGCCTTGGCGCTCATCTCCGGCGAGCCGTAGACGCCCGCCACGATGAGCATCGAGAGGCCGGCCGTCACGAGGACCGCCAGGGCAATGCCCACGAGGCCGCCCCTGCTGACGTCCTTCTTGTCGCGGCTGCTCAGGCCGAAATCGGCGCCCGCGGCGCCCGCGGTCGCGAAGAAGCCCACGACGTAGGTGAGGATCGCGGCGACAACCCCGAGGGTGCCGAGCGCGGCGGGGGCGTCCGGGGCGATGGCCTGGTGAGCGGCGACAAGCTTGGCGGGGTCAAAGGCGCCGACGCTGCCCACGGTCTTCAGGAACAGCCAGATCAGCACCACCAGCGGGATCAGCGGCAGGTAGGTGGCGACCTTGGCGACGTACTGGATGCCCTTCAGCCCGACGAACGCGGCCAAGAGGCCCCAGATCACCATGATGATCCGCGGATCCACGGGGATCATCGCGGCCAGCGCCAGGGACGAGAAGTAGACGTTCACGCCGAGCCAGCCGAACTGCAGGACGCCCATGAGGAAGCCGGGCATCAGGAACCCGCCCGTGGCGCCGAAGGTGGACGTGCCGACGATGTAGAGCGGCAGGCCCGTCTTCATGCCGAGGAGTCCCGGCACCAAATAGAAGAGGTAGTGGCAGACGAGCGCCGAGACGACCAGGCCGAGAAGGCCCACGCCGACGCCCTGCGCCAGGGTGCCGCCGAGGAAGCCGGCCTGCGTCGTGGTGGCGTCCTGCCAGAACACGAACCACAGGAAGATGCCGGCGTAGGTCGGCGCGGTGTTCTTGTACCAGGGAGCGCGCTTGCTGGCCGGATTCGGAATGGCGCTCGTGATGTAGAAGGGCAGGGGGCCCGTCGGGGTCTTTGCGTCCATGGGGTGGTAGCGTTCAGGGTTTCAGGCCAAGGGTTTCGAGGTACGCGATGCTCGGCGGAATGTTGTGAACCGGGTCCGAGGTCTCATCCTCGATCAGGTAGAACTCGACGCCGTCCTTTCGGCCCTCGGCGACGATCGCGGGCCAATCCATGAGACCCTGCCCGACGACGACGTTGTCCTCAACCGGCGCGCGCCCTTCGTAGAAACCCGTCTTCGCCCCCTTCCTCATGTCCTTGATGTGAAAGGCCTTGAAGCGCGTCGGGTACTTCTGGAGCAACCTCACCGGGTCCACGCCCGCGTTCACGACCCAGAAGACGTCCATCTCGCAGAACACCAGGTCGGGCTTGGTCTCGCTCATCAGCACGTCGAACGCCGTGGTACCGTCGGCCAGCGGCTTGAACTCGTAGCCGTGGGTGTGGAATCCGAAGCGCAGCCCCTCGGCCTTCAGGGCCGCCCCGAATGCGTTGAAGTTGGCGGCCGCCTCCTTAGCCATCTCGACCGTGAAGTCCCCGTCATGAGGGATCCAGGCCACGCAGGCGTACGAGGCGCCGAGGGCCTTCAGCTCGGCAATGACGCCCGGAAGGTCCGTCTGCATGCGCTTGTAGTCGATGTGGCTGCCCACGATCTTCAGGCCGTTCAGGTCGGCCAGGGAGCGGAACTCCTTGGCGGTGTGCCCGTAGGTCCCCGCGGTCTCGACCTGGGTGAAGCCGAGCGCCTTGGTCGTCGCCAGGCCGGAGGGCAGGCTGGGCAGCAACTGGGCCCTCAGGCTCCAGAGCTGGACTCCCAGGGTATTGGTCTCGGCGGCGAACGCCGAGGCGGAGGCGAGGAGAAGGACGGCAATGATCTTCGATTTCATCTGCGGGTGGGGGGTTGGGTCCCGCGCCTTGGGTGTGCGCGGACGCCCGGAAGCTGGCCGGGCGTGCCCTAAAAATGCTCGGGATTGCGCGAATGTACAAGGAAAGAAGCCCGCGCAAGGCGACTTGCCACGCCGCCTCCGTGATCCAAGGGTGCAGGGCGCATGTCAGCCAAAGGAGCACCCGCCGTCGACCGTTTCTCGCTCCCGGATCCGTGCGGCCATTTCGGGCCGTACGGCGGCGTCTTTGTTCCGGAAACGCTCATGGCCGCCTTGGACGAGCTCCATGCCGTGTACTCCGCGGCCCGCGTGGATCCGGGATTCCAGTCCGAGCTCCGGAGGCACCTCTCCGAGTTCGCCGGGCGCCCCACGCCGCTCTACTTCGCGGAGCGCCTGACGCGGCACTGCGGGGGGGCGAAGCTCTACTTCAAGCGCGAGGACCTGCTCCACACCGGCGCCCACAAGATCAACAACGCGATCGGCCAGGCGCTGCTCGCCATGCGCATGGGCAAGAAGCGGATCATCGCGGAGACCGGCGCGGGCCAGCACGGTGTCGCGACGGCGGCGGTGTGCGCGAAGTTCGGCCTTGAGTGCGTCGTCTACATGGGTGCCGTCGACATGGAGCGGCAGGCCCTCAACGTCTTCCGGATGCGCCTGATGGGCGCGCAGGTGAGGAGTGTCGACGCGGGACAGAGGACGCTGAAGGAGGCCATCAACGAGGCCATGCGCGATTGGGTGACCAACGTGCGGACAACCCACTACATCCTCGGCACGGCCTACGGGGCGCGCCCGTACCCGGAGATGGTCCGCGAATTCCACCGGGTGATCGGGATCGAGGCCCGGGAGCAGATCCTCGCCCGCGAGGGCCGGTTGCCGGACGAGCTGGTCGCGTGCGTCGGCGGGGGCAGCAACGCCATCGGCCTTTTCTTCGAGTTCCTTGAGGAGCCCGGCGTGCGCATGACCGGGGTCGAGGCGGGCGGCCGGGGGATCCGCAGGGGCGAGCACGCGGCCCGGTTCGCGGGCGGCAAGCTCGGGGTCCTCCAGGGGTGCAAGACCTTCATTCTCCAGGATCCCGACGGTCAGATCGAGGCGACCCATTCGGTGTCGGCCGGCCTGGACTACGCCGCCGTCGGGCCCGAGCACGCCTATTACCGCGACCTCGGCCGCATCGAGTACGCGTACGCGACCGATGACGAGGTGCTCGAGGCGTTCCAGCTCTGCTCCCGGCTCGAGGGCATCATCCCGGCGCTCGAGAGCACCCACGCAATCGTGCACGCGCTCAAGCGCGCGAGAGCGCTGCCCGCCGACAAGGTGATCATCGTGAACCTGAGCGGGCGGGGCGACAAGGACGTGCAGGAGGTGGCGAAGCTCATCGGGGGGAAGCCATGAGGAGCATGACGGGATACGGCCGGGCGGCCTGCGCCCTCGGCGGGGGGACGCTGAGCGTGCAGGTGAGCTCCGTGAACCGCCGGAGCCTCGACTTGGCCATTAATCTCCCCGCCGAATGGGAGAGCCTCGAGGCCGAGATCGGGGAGCGCGTTCGCCGCGTGGCGGCGCGCGGGAAGGTCAATGTGGTCGTCGAGTACGCGCCCGCGGGCGGGCGCGACGAGCCCTCCTGGAACGAGGCGGCGGTGGGGGCGGCCCTGGACAGGCTGGCGGCCCTGGCGGACGCGCGCCGGATCCCCTTCGAGCCGACGGCCGAGCTTCTCTGGCAGGTCGCGAACGCCCTGCGGTCGCCTTCGCTGGCGCCCGCTGCCGACCGCGTGCGCCCGGAGCTCACGCTCGTGCTCGACGAGGCGCTGCGCGGCTTCGCCGCGATGCGGGCCAGGGAGGGCGAGGCGCTCTTCGTCGACTTCATCGAGCGGATCGGGACCTGCCGCAGGCAGGTGGACGCCGTGGCCGCCCGGGCGCCGGCCGTCGCCCCGGCCTACCGTGAGCAGCTCCTAAAGCGCCTGCGAGACGCCGGCCTCGAGCTCGACGTCGACGACGAGCGGGTGCTGCGCGAGATCGCGCTCTTCGCCGACCGCTGCGACATCACCGAGGAGATCACGCGCTTCCGCAGCCACACCGACCAGCTGTCGGCGCTCCTCAAGTCCGACGGCGAGATCGGACGCAAGGCAGACTTCATCCTCCAGGAGATGGGCCGCGAGGCCAACACGATCGGCAGCAAGGCGAACGACCTGGCGATCTCGAAGAGCGTGATCGAGCTCAAGAACGAGCTGGAGCGGATCCGCGAGCAGATGGCGAACGTCGAATGAGGGGCTATGCGGCCGACCTGGGCGGCCTTAGCGAGTAGGCGGCGTAGAGCACGACCCCGACGCAGATCGCCGAGTCGGCGACGTTGAAGGTCGGGTACACGTAGGAGCCGAAATGGAAGTCAAGGAAATCGACGACGTGGCCGCGCACGAGGCGGTCCGCCAGGTTCCCGGCGATGCCGCCGCACATGAGGCCGAAGCATCCCTGCGCGTGGGGGGCCGCCAGGCCGAGCGCCCTCCTGCCGATGAAGATCGCCACGAGCGTCGCGGCGGCGAGCGTGGCCAGGACTAAGCTGCGCCCGGAGAACAGGCTCCATGCGGCGCCGGTGTTGCCGACGTGGACGATGTAGAAGAAGCCCCGCACCACCCGGATCGCCCCCGCGCCGTCGCCGTAGGTATTGAACGGCAGGTGCGCCGCGATCCACGCCTTGGTGACCTGGTCGGCGGCGAGGACCGAGGCGGCTATCGCCGTGAGGCGCCAGTATTTCAGGAAGCGCCAGGTGAGCGAGAGCCCCGGGTCGACCGACGTGGTCATCACTCCTCGGCGCCGTCCTCCTGGGGTATCGCGCCGCCCTCCTCCCCGGCCTCCCCGAAGAGGCCGGCCTGCGTGCGCGAATGGTGCCGGTTGCGCTCGATCTGCTTCTGGGCCTCGGCGGAGTACCGGGTGAAGGGGACGGCGAGCAGGCGCTCCTTCGAGATGGGCTTCGCCGTGATCTCGCAGATGCCATAGGTGCCGTCGCGGATGCGCTTGATCGCGGCCTCGATCTCGGAGAGCGCCTCCTGCTCGTTCGAGACGAGGCTCAGCGCGAAGTCGCGGTCAAAGGTGTCGGTGCCGGCGTCGGCCATGTGCTGGCCGTAGGAGGAGAGGTCGCCCGCGTCGTCCTTCACCGAGCGCTTGAGCGTCTCCTCCGAGTGGCGCTCGATGCCCTCGGTGAGGTGCTTGCGCAGGTCGACCAGGAGCTTGTGGTAGCGCTTGAACTTCTCGGGCACGCTGCGCTCCTCGATCACGGTGGCCGCCTTCGTCCGCTTCGGGTTGAAGCCCAGGATGTCGGCGAGCGACGCCGCCTTGACGTGGTTCGGCTTCGCGGGCCTCTCGAGTGCCGCGTGCAGGGCCGCCGCGGGCTGCTTGGACGCGACCTTGCCCGTCTTCGCGGACGACTCGGCCTTCGCGGTAACGGTCTTCGCGATCGCCCGGACCTCGTCGAGGCTGAAGGCGATCGGCTTCGTCGCGGCCTTGCGGGCGAGGATGCTGTCGCGCAGCGCGGTTTTCTTGGATGGCTTTTCCATGGTCGGACGTTTGCCAGCGGCGGCGGGCGCGGGTGCGGCTGCCTTGGGTGCGGGTGCCTTTCGCGGTACAGCCCCTGGCGCTTTCTTTTTCGGCGTGTGTTTCTTTGTCTTATCCATGGGGAGTCTTTGGGGGGTTACTGACGGAATCGAAAATGCTCAGGTTTTCAAGGCTTCGGCGCACCGCGGGCACACCTCGGCAAGCGGCGACGCAACCAGCGCGGGCACCCAGCGCCAGCACCGCGGGCAGCGCACGTGGCCGAGCTCCGACGAGTGGCGCACCGCGACCGCGACGGGTTCGGAGGGCTCGCCCGGCTCGGGCGCCGGCGACACACAGACGCTGGAGACGATGAAGATCTCGGGGAGCAGGTCGCGGTGCCTCTCCAGGATCCTGCCGACCGGGTCGGCCCCGGGCACCGACAGCGTCACGGCGGCGTCGAGCGACTTGCCGATCTTCCCCGACGCGCGCAGCGGCTCGATGGCCTCGTTGACCCTCGCGCGCAGCTTCAGGAGCGCCGCGAAGTCGGCCGCGGCCTCGTCCGAGAGCCAGGGCGCCTCCGCCGCGGGCCAGTCCTGGAGGTGGACCGAGTCGGATGCGAACTCCGCGCCCGACCCGGCGAACGACCACGCCTCGTCGGTCGTGAACGGGATGATGGGGGCGAGGATCCTCGCCAGGGTTCGGAAGATCAGGTGGATCGCCGTCTGCGAGGAGCGCCGCAGGGGATGGGCCGTCCCGAGCGTGTACAGCCGGTCCTTCAGGATGTCGTGGTACGTCGCCGAGAGCGTGACGGAGCAGAACTGGTTGCACAGCTGGTAGACGCGGTGGAACTCGTAGGCGTCGTAGGCCTCGGCGCACGAGCGCGCGAGCGCGGCCGCCTGGGCGAGCGCCCACCGGTCGAGCGCGTCCATCCGCTGCGCGGGCACGCTGTCCCCCGCGGCGTCGAAGTCGAACAGGTTCGAGATCTGGAAGCGCAGCGTGTTGCGGATGAGCCGGTAGGTCTCCCCGATGTGGGAGAGGATCTCCTTCGAGATGGGGATGTCGTCCCTGAAGTCCTGCGAGGAGATCCACAGCCGGATCACGTCCGCGCCGTAGTCGGCGATGTAGGCGTCGCTGGTCTGGGGCTTCTCATACGACGAGCTTTTTGAGATCTTCTTGCGGTCCTCGTCCACGATGAAGCCGTGGGTGAGGACGGCCCGGTAGGGCGCCTGGCCGAAGGCGATCACGGAGGTCCAGAGCGAGGACTGGAACCAGCCGCGGTGCTGGTCGCTCCCCTCAAGGTAGAGATCCGCGGGCCACTGCGTGCCGCCCTGCCCGCGCCTGAGGACGGCCGCGTGCGACGAGCCGGAGTCGAGCCAGACGTCGAGCGTGTCCTTTCCGCTGGACAGCGCCGAGGGCTCGGGCCATCCGCCCGGAAGAGACACGCCCCCGAGGATCTCGGAGGGGGACGACTCGTACCAGAGATTCGTGCCGCGGCGCTCGACCTTGTCCGCGACGGCTCGGATCACCCCCGCGTCGAGGTAGGGGCGCTTGTCCGGCCCGTAGAACGCCGGGATCGGCACGCCCCAGGAGCGCTGCCGGCTAATGCACCAGTCGGGGCGCGACTCGACGGCCCCGCGGATCCGCGCCTCGCCCCACGCGGGAATCCAGCCGCCCGCGGCGGCGATCTTGCTGATCTCGCCGAGTGCCGCGTCCCTCGAGCCCGCCTTGTCGAGCGACACGAACCATTGGTCGACGGCCCGGAAGATGATCGGCGTCTTGGAGCGCCAGCAGTGGGGATAGCTGTGGGTGTACTTGTGCTTCGCCAGGAGCGCGCCGGCGGCGTCGAGCTTGCGCAGGACGGCGACGTTGGCTGGTGAGGTCCTCTTCTTCTCGAGGTCCTCGACGCTCTCGAGCGTCGTCACCCCGACCAGCTCCGCCGGGATGCGCCCGTCGTCCAGGTAGGCCCCGTTGTCCCCCACGGGGCAGTAGATCTCGAGCCCGTACTTCAGGCCCGTCTGGTAGTCCTCCGTGCCGTGCCCGGGGGCCGTGTGCACGCACCCGGTGCCGCTGTCGACGGTCACATAGTCGGCGAGGACGACCGGGGAAGCGCGGTCGATGAAGGGATGCCGGGCGCCGAGGTGCTCGAGCGCGCTGCCGATGGCGGTCTTC
This sequence comes from Opitutaceae bacterium, assembly GCA_003164715.1. Classification (GTDB taxonomy): domain Bacteria; phylum Verrucomicrobiota; class Verrucomicrobiia; order Opitutales; family Opitutaceae; genus Palsa-1447. The sequence goes on from PLTZ01000091.1 coordinate 24,885, forward strand.
ACGACCGCCGGGGACTCCTTGAGCCCGGCCGCCGCCGCGACCTGCGTCAGGAGCGGCGCGGCGACCAGGATGCGCTCCGCGCCAAGGTCCGCCACCGCGTACTCGACCTGCGGGTTGAGCGCGATCGCGAGGTTCGCGGGAAGGGTCCAGGGGGTCGTCGTCCAGATGACGATGAAGAGCGGCTTGTCGGCGGGGAGCCCGAAGCGAGCGGCCTCCACGGCCGGGACGGCGAACCGCACCCAGATCGACGGGGACGCGTGCTCCCGGTACTCGACCTCGGCCTCGGCGAGCGCCGTCTCAAAGGGTATGGACCAGTAGACCGGCTTCTTGCTGCGGTAGACGAGCCCCTTCTCGACGAACGCGGCGAAGACCCGCAGGATGTCGGCCTCGAATGCCGGCGCCTTGGTCTTGTACTCGGCGTCCCAGTCCGCGAGCACGCCGAGGCGCTTGAACTGGACCCTCTGCTTGGCGATCCACGACTCCGAGAAGGCGTCGCAGAGTTGGCGCAGCTCGGAGGTCGAGGCCTGCCGCTTCGCCTCGCGCAGCTCGCGGGTGACCTTCTGCTCGATCGGGAGGCCATGGCAGTCCCAGCCCGGGACGTAGGGTGTGCGGAACCCTCTCATCGCACGGTAGCGGATCGTTATGTCCTTGAGGGTCTTGTTGAGGGCCGTGCCGATGTGGACGTCGCCGTTCGTGAAGGGCGGGCCGTCGTGGAGCACAAAGGCGGCCGCCCCGGCGCGCCTGCGCAGAATCGCGGCGTACAGGCCGGTCTTCTCCCAGTGGGCGACGCGCCCCGGCTCACGCTGCGCGAGCCCGGCGCGCATCGGGAAGTCCGTCCTGGGCAACTGCAATGTGTCTTTGAGGTCTTTCGCCAAATCGGAAAAAAGGGTCCGAGAGGGTAAAGACCCGCCCCGGTGAGTCAAGACACTCGGTTGGCGAGGGCAGTCAGACCTATAGAGATCCT
>PLTZ01000005.1 GCA_003164715.1 Opitutaceae bacterium
GTCGCCCGCGATGACGGGGGCCGCGTACATGTTGCCGAGCGTCGCGTCCTCCCTGCCTGGGACGATGATGGGTAGGGTCTTCTCGCAGGCCGCGAGCAGCCACGAGTTTCTCGGGTCGACCTGGAACCACTTCCTGAGCTTCCCGCCGCGCAGGATCCGGTACATGAACTCGTGCGGGAAATGCCTCCTGCCTGCGCGGTCCGCCGCGACCCACTCCTCGAGGACGACCTTCTCGATCCGCCGCATCGCCTCCANNAGCAGAATCTTGTACATAAACTGGTGCGGAAACCACCGCTCGCCGGCCTTATCCGCCTTCACCCACTCCGCCAGCACCTCGTTCTCGATCCGCCGCATCGCCTCCATCTCGGGGATGCACGTGTCGGTCACGCGGTTCATGTGGCGCTTAAGCAGCGCCGCCTCGTCCCGCGGGGTCAGCTGCCGGTAGTCCGGCACGCGCTCGTAGTAGTTGTGCGCGACCAGGTTGAAGACGTCCTCCTCAAGGTTCGCGCCGGTGCACACGATGCCGTGGACCTTGCCTCGGCGGATCATCTCGGCCAGCGAGATCCCGAGCTCGGCCGTGGACATGGCGCCCGCCAGCGTCACGAGCATCCTGCCCCCCGCCTTGAGGTGGGCGTCATACGCCTTTGAGGCGTCGAGGAGCGCCGCCGAGTTGAAGTGGCGGAAATGGCGCGCCATGAACTTGGAGAGGGGGCCCTTGGAACGGGCAAGGGCCGCGTTGCGGACTTCGGGGAGCTGGCTTCGGATCTTGGCGCTCATGGCGGGGGGTGAGAGGCAAAGGTGGACCCGGGGAAACCCGGTTGCCACCCAAAATGGGCTGCAGCATGGGACATGTATATTTTATTTGATGTGAATATCTTACAACAATCCAGGCCCCCGGCTTGTCGGCACCTCCCCAATTTGCTGCCATCGAGCGGGGGATGATCAACGTCAAGGGCAAGGGCACAATGAGGACCTGGTTCCTGACCGGAAGATCCCCCTAGGGCGCTTCGGCGGCGGCGGTCAGTCCGCCGCGACGGGAAACGCCGAAATCCGCAGGCGCGCGCCGCCCATGGGAATGAGCTCAATGTCCTCGACGGGTTCCGCCGTCGCAACCGGGCTTTGGGGCAGCGTGTCAACGAGCTCGTGGGCGTCCAGCTGCCAGCCGGGGACCCTCCGCCCCTTCGCCCTGATGACGATCGGGGCGCCGTCCGAGGTGAACGGGAAGCCGTCGGCGGGCCACGGGCGGGACTCGACCCTGAACGGCGCCGCCGGATCGCCGCCCCCGAGAACGATCGCGTAGTTCCAGGGCGACGCCGCGCTCAGGATTGTCGACGGCCACTTCGCCCTGTCGACCCCGGCCTGCCAGACCGAATCGTCCGCGGACGCCGACGTGCTGTCGACCTGCTCGCGGTGCTCGGCGATCCTGAGCGAGAACGTGAGGGGGCCGTAGTCCACGGTCGCGCTCCCCTTGTTCGCGGCCCACCGCCTCACGCCGAGCCTGAACGGGAGCCTGAGGGTCACCGTCTCGTCGCCGCTCCACGAGCGCTCGATGCGAAGGTACCTGCCCGCCCCCGCGGGGATGGCGGCCGGCCTGCCGCCAATCGAGAGCTCCGGGGCCGCGCACCAGCCGGGAATCCTCAGATAGAGCGGAAAGCCGACCGTGCGCCCCGCGTGCACCGTGATGCGGATCGTGTCCTCGAAGGGGTATCGGGTGTCCGCGACGATCCCCACCCGGGCGCCGTCGCCCACCTTGGCGTTCACCTCGCTCGGCGCATAGAGCGCGGCGCAGAGCCCGCGGTCGGGCGTCGCGAGCCAGAGGTTCTCCGCAAAGTAGGGCCAGCCGTGCGAGTGGTTGTGCTGGCAGCACCGCGAGCTGAAGGGGTTCATCATCAGGAACGGCCCCGCGTTCTCGATCCCGGGCGCGTGGTTCTTGTCGTCGCTCAGCACCATGTTGGGCGCCGTCAGGTAGCGAAGCGCCCTCAGGTCGGGCATGAGCGCGGCCGGGTACGTGTTGAACGCGACCTCCTCGCAGTGGTCGGCCCAGAACGGGTCCCCCGTGATGCGCTGGAGCAGCTCGTCGGAAAGCATCTGCTCGACCATGCCGCACGTCTCGACAGCCTGCCTCGGGTCGGAATACCCCGGCCTGCAGTTCTCGTCGCCGCCGAACATCCCCCCGGGGACCTGCCCGTAGAGCTCACGCACCCGGTGGAAGTCGTCGTACGTCGCGCGCAGCTCGCGCGCGTCGTGGCTCTGGAGGTAGTGGATCGCCGGCTCGCGGAATCCCTGCGCGATGTTCACGTTGTGCCACGACGGCAGGCCGTCCGCCATCGCCCAGTTCGCGGTCCGCCGGTGGAGCTTCTCGCCGAGCTCGAGGAGAAACGGGTCGCCCGTAAGGTTGTAGAGCCAGTAGACGCTGTAGAGGTTGTCGCCGCCCCGCATCCGCTGCCAGTAGTGCGTGAGGAGCCGGTCGTCCGGCACGGAGAGCAGGTGGCGGAAGTACGCCGTCATGAGGGCGGGCACCCTCGGGTCCCCCGAGTGCTCGTAGTAGCTCTGCAGGCAGAACAGCATGATCATGTTCGCCCAGTAGTCGCGGGTCCCGTCGTCGTCGAAGCGGCGGTCCGGCCCGAAGTCCCCGTCGGCGCGCTGCCTGCGGATCGCGCCCTCGATCCACACCCTCGCCTCGGCGATCATCGCCGGGTCGTCGAGCAGGTAGGCGAGGTCCCCGTAGCCCTTCAGCCAGTACGGCAGCTCCTCCCAGCCGTACTTCCCCCTGCCGTCGGTGCTCAGCCACGCGTTGCCGTCCTTCTGCAGCCAGGCGCTGATCTCGCCCAGATGCCCGTTCAAGCCGTCGCGCTGGCGCCGCAGGCACTCAAGGAGCCAGCCCCTCGCCCGGACCTCCCCGACCGGCAGCCTGACGAAGGGGCTCGCAAGGAGCGGGGCCCGGTTGCCCGGGTAGCACGCGTCCGCAGACGCCGCGCTCGGCCTTTCCTGGAGGGTGACGGACTCTGCCACGGCCCCACACTGCGCCGCCGCCAAGGCCGTGAGAAGGACTAAAGGGCGGCTGGGCCTCATCGGGCGCCAGCCGGGCCGCCGGGGGCGACATCGAACTCGTATCGGGCAACATGGTACGGTCCGACACGCTTGTCGCTGTGGTAGCAAAACCCAAAGGATTCGTAGAACGCGCGCAGGCGAGGCCGCGAGGCCTCGCAGTCCAGGCGCAGGTAGTTGCGGGGGAGCGCGCGGGTCCGCTCCACGGCCCAGCCGAGGAGCCTTGTGGAGACGCCCGTGCCCGCGTACCGCCGGCGCACCGCGAGGCGGTGGACGTAGGCCGCGTCCGGCAGGCGCACCTCGGGCCAGAACACCGGGTCCTCGAGCTGGTACTTCATGACGCCCGCCGGTTCGCCCGCCCGCTCGGCGAGGAGGAAGAAGCCCGCGCCCACGTCCACGGCGGTGCTCAGGGGGTCCAACTCGCCCACCTTCCACATCGGCTTTCCCTCCCGCTCGAGCCATCGCGCCGCCTCGTGCAGGATATCCACGACCACCTCGGCGTCTTCGGGCGTCGCTGGCCGGATTGTCGGGTCGCCGGGCATGTTCTCGTGCAGGTTTCTGCCGTCAATAGACTTCCGGCACAGCCAGGGAGTCAAGCGGGGCGGAGCCCAAACTAAATCGCCGGAGCGCACACCGCGCCATTGACGACCCAGGCCGCAGACCTGTTTGATGGAGGTTTTCATGCTCACGATCGCCGATGTGTCAAAGTCGTATGGCACCCGCACCCTGTTCGCGGATGTGTCACTCTTCATTGCGCGAAGCGACCGCTACGGGCTCGTGGGCCCCAATGGGGCGGGCAAGACCACGCTCTTCAACCTCATCCTGGGCGAGGAGGCCCCCGACGAGGGCACGATCGAATGGGAGCGCGGCGCGGACTTCGGCTTCCTGCCGCAGGAGAACGCGCCCATCGCCGACGAGACGATCCTGGAGATCGCGACGAGCGGCAAGAAGTTGGTCCCCGAGAACGACGACGACTACGACATCGACTGGACCCTCGAGCCCCGCGCGAAGAAGATCCTCGCCGGGCTCGGCTTCCGGGAGGGCGACAGCGGCAAGCAGGCGAAGACGTTCTCCGGGGGCTGGGTGATGCGGGCGCACCTCGCCCGCCTCCTGGTCGCCGAGCCCTCGCTCCTCCTGCTCGACGAGCCGACCAACCACCTCGATCTCGAGGCGCTCCTCTGGTTCCAGGACTACCTCACGCGGTACCCCGGCGGCCTCGTCGTCATCTCGCACGACCGGGCGTTCCTGAACGCGCTCTGCACCGGCATCCTCGAGCTGCGCGGCGGGACGCTCAACCGCTACACCGGCAACTACGACGATTACATGACCGAGAAGGAGGCTCGCAAGGAGCAGCAGGCCGCCGCCTTCAAGAGCCAGCAGCGCGAGATCGCCCACCTGCAGCGGTTCGTGGACCGCTTCGGCGCCAAGGCCTCGCTCGCCTCGCGCGCGAAGTCGAAGGAGAAGCAGATCGAGCGCCTGGAGGCCGTCGCCGTCGACGAGCCCGAGGACGACCTAAAGCGGATCCACTTCAAGTTCCCCAAGCCGCCCCGCTCGGGGCTCAAGGTGGTCGAGCTCGAGCACGTCGAGCAGGCCTACGGCGACCATGTCGTCTACAGGAACCTGAACTTCACCGCGGAGCGCGGCCAGCGCATCGTGCTCGTGGGACCGAACGGCGCCGGCAAGTCGACGCTGCTCAAGATCCTCGCGGGCGTGGTCCCGATACGGGGCGGGACGCTCGAGCTCGGCAGCAACGTCGTCACCGGCTACTTCGCGCAGAACCGCGACGACAACCTGCGGGTCGACGCGACCGTCTTCGAGAACGTGATGGAGCTGCGCACGAACGAGAACCAGCTCACCGAGCAGCAGGCGCGCGCGATCCTCGGGGCGTTCCTCTTCCGCAAGGACGACGTCTTCAAGAAGGTCTCCGTGCTCTCCGGGGGCGAGAAGTCCCGCCTCGCGCTGGCCCGCCTCCTCGTGAAGCCGCCGAACCTGCTGCTCATGGACGAGCCGACGACCCACCTCGACATCGCGTCGATCGACGCACTGGTGGGCGCGCTCCAGACCTTCGACGGCACCTTCATCTTCATCAGCCACGACGTCTACTTCATCCGGGCCCTCGCGCGGAACGTTCTCCATGTCCATTCCGGCCGCCTGACTCCCTACGCGGGCGACTACGACTACTACCTCGAGAAGTCGCGGGCCACGGACGAGCGCGCGGCGCTGACGGCCGGCCTGGCGGACGGGCGCCCCTTGCGCAACGCGTCGCCCGCCGCGCCGGCGCAGGCGAAGCCCTCGGCGGCCCCCCGCCCGAGCCCCGCCGCCCTCAAGAAGCTGCGGATCGAGGTCGGCCGCCTCGAGGAGGAGGTATCGAAGCTCGAGACCAAGCAGAACGAGCTCACCACGGTGCTCGAGGCGCCGGAGACCTACACGGAGCCGGGCAAGGCCCAGCACCTGAACCGGGAGCTGAGCGCGGTCGTGGACCAGCTCTGCGCGGCGACCGCCGCCTGGGAGAAGGCCGCGACGGAGCTCGCGGACCTGGAAAAGTAGCCCCGCGGCCTCGGGGTCAGGCGCCGATCACCTCGTCCACGAGCCTCGAGGGTTCGCGGCGTTCGCTGCCGACCGTGATGGCCTTTAGGAGCATCCCGGCTGCCTCCTTCGCCGCGCCGGCGCTCTTCGCGTGGATCCGGCACAGCGCGTCCCCCGCCCTGACGGGATCGCCCACCTTCACGAGGTGGTCGACGCCGACGGCGTGATCGACCTTGTCCTCGGCTCTCCTGCGGCCCGCCCCGAGGTGAAGCGCCGCGAACGCGACTCCCATCGCGTCGACATCGGTCACGAAGCCGGAGCGCGGGCTGCCGAGCGCAGTCCTGAGCCTCGCCCGGGGAAGCCGGCCGGGATCGTCGGCGACCCGCACGTCGCCGCCCTGCGCCGCCACCATCTCCCTGAACTTCCCGAGCGCCGCCCCCGAGGAAATGCTCCGCTTGAGCATGGCCCGCGCGTCCGCGGCGCCCTTGGCGGCGCCCGCCAGGAGCAGCATCTGCTCGCCCACCGCAAAGGTCACCTCCATCAGGTCCCGGGCGCCCAGGCCTTTCAGGCATTCCACGGACTCGGCGACCTCGAGGGCGTTGCCCACGGCGTGCCCGAGCGGCTCCTCCATCGCCGTCATCACCGCGGTGGTCGGCTTGCCCATGGCCCTGGCGACCGTCGTGATCACCACCGCCAGCTCCCGGGCCTTGGCTTTGTCCTTCATGAACGCGCCGCGCCCGTACTTCACGTCAAGGACGAGGACGTCGATCCCCTCGGCAAGCTTCTTGCTGAGGATGCTCGCGCAGATGAGCGGGATGCACTCCACGGTGGCCGTCACGTCGCGCAGCGCGTAGAGCTTGCGATCGGCGGGGGCGAGCTCCGCCGTCTGCCCGATGAGCGCAAGCCCAATCTTCTTGAGCTGGCGCCGGTACTCCGCGATGGAGAGGCCGACCCGGAACCCGGGAATCGCCTCCAGCTTGTCGAGCGTGCCGCCCGTGTGGCCAAGGCCCCGCCCGCTGATCATGGGGACCGCGACCCCGCAGGCGGCCACCATCGGCGCCAGGTGGAGCGACACCTTGTCGCCGACGCCGCCCGTCGAGTGCTTGTCGGCCTTCGGAGCCCGCACCGCGGACAGGTCGGCGACGACCCCCGACTTGAGCATCGCCTCTGTGAGGAAGGCCGTCTCGCGCGGGGTCATCCCACGCAGGAAGATCGCCATGAGGAGCGCGCTCAGCTGATAGTCGGCCCAGGAGCCGTCGACGGAGCCCCTGACGAAGGCGGCGATCTCCGCGCGGTCGAGCTCGGCACCGTCGCGCTTGCGCGCGATCACGTGCTGGGGGAAAAGGACGGTGCCCATGGCACGCCAGCCCTACGGCGGGAACGCGCCTGAGGCACGCCAATTCACTCCTTTTTACCGAAAACCGACTTGGCCATGCTGAACGGGGTCTTGGTGAACCGCTTGATCGCGGACTCGGACTCCCTCTCGTCCAGCACGACCTGCCGGGCGAGCGCCAGCTGCTGCTCGTACGCTCGGAGCTGCTCCTCGCGGGCCGCGACCGCCTGCTCCCGTGCATCAAGCGCGTCCAGCTCGCCCTGGATGGCCATCCGGTCGTCCCGAAGGTGGGCCTGCTCGGCCTCGAGGATGGCGCGGGCCCTGTAGAGCTTGTCCCATGCGGCGCGAAGCGCGGCCGGGCTGTGTTGCCCCGCCTCCCGGCCTTCGAAGGGCACGGTGTCGTCGGATTCCATGGATGTGTAAATGCTCGTACGGCCGCGGCGCCTGAGGCTGAGCTCAGGCCGAAATTGCGTCTGGGAGGATGCTGTCGTGTTCATTGGCGTCTCGGAGGAGTCTTCACTTTTCGTGGGTGAGGACATTTCCCTCCGTGACGCCATTAGATCATATCCGGTTTCGAAAGGCCATTGGACGGGCCCCATTTTACACACCGTTTACAGGACGCGAGCCCTGTTTCGTACGGAATTTACTTACTATGTACGGAAAATCACGCCCTCGCGCTTGAACATCGCGACGGCCAGCGCCAGGGCCGCAGCCGCGTACAGCGCGGTGGACCCGAAGATCACCGCAATGTAGCCCCAGTGCCAGACCCCGGAGAGCATCTCCTTGCAGACGAGCGACACGTTGGCGATGGGAACAAAGGCGAGGTGCAGGTTCAGGTCGATTCCCGGCAGGAGCCCGATCCCGCACGGGATGATGATGACGAAGACAAGCGGCGTTACGTAGCTCTGCGCCTCCTTCGCGCTCTTGGCGAAGAGGCACACCGCAAACACCACCGCGGAGAAGAGCACCGCGATCGGTAGCACCATGGCGAGGACGCCCAGTATCCCCAAGGGGTCGATGGTCGGCGTCATCTCCCCGGCCGGGCCCATCCCCTTTGTCGCCGCCCCGATCGTGGAGCCGATCATCAGAAGCGAGAAGACCAGCGAAATGAGCGAGAAGGCGACCGAGGCGAGTGAGCCCGTGACCACCGTGAGGAACTTCCCGAGGACGATGGCGGTCCTCGAGGCCGGGCAGCATAGGAGCGTCTCCATGGTCCCCCGCTCCTTCTCCCCCGCGGTGAGGTCCATGGCCGGGTACATGGCGCCCGTGAGGCAGAGAAAAATGAGGAAATAGGGCACGAAGCCCCCCAGCAGGTTGCCTCCCACCTTCTCCGGCGGTGCGACGTTCTTCTGGGTCACCTCGAACGGCCGCGCGATCGAGGCCGGCAGGCCGCGCTCCGCCAGGAGCTTGTCCGTCGCGCGGGAGCGCAGCCCCGTGAAGAAGGTGCGGAGCTGCTCGGACGCGAGGCCCGACTTCAGCTCCCCCTGGTAATCGTAGAGCGTGATGGCCGGGGCCGAGCCCGACCCAAGCGCCCGCTCAAACCCCGCGGGGATCTCGACGGCCGCCCGGACCCTCTTGTTCGAAATGAGGGACTTCCAGTCGCCGGACGCGCGCTCGAGCCTGAACTTGCCCGTCTTCTCGAGCTCCGCGCGGATCCCCGGTGAATCGTCCCCACCGATCACCATGATCCTCGGGATCTCCGCCCTGGCCTTCGAGACGATCGTCGAGGCCGTCTTCACCACGACGAGCATGAGCGCCGGCATGATGAAGGTCGGGATGACGATCGTGGACACCAGGGTGCGCCGGTCGCGCAGCAAGTCCCTGAGCTCCTTGGCATAGATGGTTCCGACGGCGCGCCAGTTCAATTCGCCTCCCCGGGACAGGCCAGCTTGACGAAGCACTCCTCCAAGTCCGTCTCGCCAGTCCGCGCCTTCAGCTGCGCAACGGTGCCCTCGGCCTTGAGAGCTCCCTCGTGGATGATCCCGATCACGTCGCAGAGCTTCTCCGCCTCGCTCATCACGTGCGTCGAGTAGATCACCGTCTTGCCGCGGGCCCGGCATTCGCGGACAAACCGGACGATCGAGCGGGCCGTCATGACGTCGAGGCCGACTGTGGGCTCGTCGAAGATCATCACCTGCGGGTCGTGGACGAGCGTGCGCGCGATCGACGTCTTCTGCTTCATGCCGGTCGAGAGTTTCTCGCAGCGCCGGTCGAGGAAGTCGTACATGTCGAGCTCGTCGGCGAGCAGGCGCACCCGCGCCCTGAGCGACGGCTCGTCGAGCCCGTTCAGGCGGCCAAAGTAGGTGATCATCTCGCGGGCGGTAAGCCGGCCGTAGAGGGCCGTGCTGGCTGCGAGGAAACCGACGCTCGCGCGGACCTTGTCCGGCTCGCGCACCACGTCGTAGCCCGCGACAATGGCGGTGCCGCTCGTGGGCTTAAGCAGCGTCGCAAGCATCCGGAGCGTCGTTGTCTTGCCCGCCCCGTTCGCTCCCAGGAGCCCGTAGATCCGCCCGGGCTCGACCCGGAACGATACGCCGTCGGCCCCGCGGATCTCGCCCCTCTTCTTGTCATGGAAGACCTTGGTGAGGAGCGTGGCTTCAATCATGGCGCAAGACCGAAATGCCTGCAAACCGGAGATTTACAAGCTCATCCGCTCCCGGAATTCCTGGGCCTGACGGCGGCTGAGCTCAATCTTCGCCCCGCCCTTCAGGTGGACGAGGAGCCCGCCGCTGAACCAGGGCTCGATCCGGTCTATCCACGAGATGTTGATGATCTGGCGGCGGTTGGCCCTGAAGAAGCACTTGGGGTCGAGGCGCTCCTCCATGGCGTTGAGCGAGCGGAAGAGCTGCGGCTGGGCGTCGCCAAAATGGACCCGCGTGTAGTTGCCCTCGCTCTCAAGGAGGCGGATCTGGCCCACCTCGACGAACCAGCACTTCTCCCCCTCGCGCACGAAGACCCTGTCCTTCGCGTCCAGGCAGCCCGTCGGATCCTGTTTCGGGCTGGCCTCCTGCCGCTGCAGGCGCAGGCGGCCGATGGCCGCGGCGAGGCGCGCCGGGTCGACCGGCTTCAGGAGGTAGTCGAGCGCGTTGAGCTCGAACGCCTTCACCGCGAACTCGTCGTAGGCGGTCGTGAAGATGACCTGCGGCACGGGAGGCTCTAGCGACTCGAGGAACTCGATTCCGGTCTCGCCCGGCATCTGGACGTCCAGGAACAGGAGGTCGGGCTTGAGCGCGGCCATCTGCTCGCGGGCCTGCTTCGCCTGCGCGGCCTCGCCCGCGACCTGGATCTCAGGGAACGCGGCAAGCAGCCTGCGCAGCTCGCTGCGGGCAAGGCGCTCATCGTCGACGAGCAGCGCCTTCATGAATGCGTCGGCAGCGGGATGATGGCTTCCGCAACCACGAGCGCCGGCTTTTCGGGACGAAGGCGCAGGGTGGCGCGCTCGCCGAAGATGAGGCGAAGCCGCTCGGCGGCGTTGTGGAGCCCCACCCCGGTCGACGATGCGCGTACGCCCTCGGCGATCTCGCCCGGGTTGGAGACCTGGATCCGAAGGCTCCCGCCCTCCTTGCGAGCGATGATGGCGATCTCGCCCCCTTCCGGCCGCGGCGAGATGCCGTACTTGACCGCGTTCTCAACGAGCGTCTGGAGCAGCATGGGGGGGATCGGCAGGTGGAGCGCCTCGGGCGCGATGTCGAGCCTCAGCCGCAGCCGCTCCTCGTGCCGGATCTGCTCCAGGGCGAGGTAGTCGTTGACGACGCCGAGCTCGTCCTCGAAGGGGACGGTCTCCAGCTGGCCGCTCTGAAGCGAGTAGCGCAGCAGGTTGGCGAGGTGCGTCACCGCCTTGCGAGCGCGCTCGGGATCCTCATCAATCAGCGCGCGAAGCGAATTGAGCGAGTTGAAGATGAAGTGCGGGTTGACCTGCGATTTGAGCGCGCGCAGCTCGGCCTCCTTGACGCTCGTCATCAGCTGGAAGCGCTCCACCTCCGAGCGGTTGAGGCGCTCAAAGACGTTGTAGAAGAAGTAGAGGCAGAGCCACGCCGAGAAGAACATGGCCCCGGAGCACTCGTCGGTCACCAGGATGAGGGCGATCGGGAACTTGGAGTTCCAGGGCAGGCCGATAACCCCATGGATCCAGACGTAGAGAAGCGCGTACCAGACCGCCGAGAGCGCGAACGCCGTGGCGATGATCCTCGGGATGAGGGAGCGCCAGCCGAGCTGCTTCCATTTCCAGTGATCCATGATCGGGCGCAGGAAATGCGTAAGGAGCAAGCCCTCCGCCATGAGGATGCAGGTGATCGCGATCGACGTAGCGAGGTCCCACTTGGCGTCCGGATCGGGGAAGGAGACCGTCATCCACACACTGAGAGCCAGGAGGCCCGTCCAGCCGATAGACTGGAAGAGTACATAGAGCTTCATCTTCGCCTGCTCGCGCTGGGCGGCGTCGCCTGACTGGAGGGAGATGTCCGCGGAGACTTCCATCAGTGTCACACTATGTCCCGGGGCCGGGCCGGCGGCAACCTTTGGACAAGCGGTCCGGCGGGCCGGATGGAAGGGTCCCCGGCGTTGAGAAGGGCTTGGGCGCGGGTCACGACCCGATCGGGTGCCAAGTCGTCTTCAGCTCGACAAAGTCCCGGATCGGCCCAAGCCCCTGCGCCGAGTCCGAAAACCATTCCTTGCCCGACCAGTCGGCGAAGCGCACCCGTTTGACGCTCGCCGCCGCGCCGAGCCGTAGCGCCTTCCTCTCGTCGGCTCCGGCGGCCGCGTAGACCGCGCGCAGGTGCGCGTGGGTGGCGAAGGTCGGCACGAGCTCCCGGCGGAAGCCGGTCAGGATGTTGACGACGCCTCCCGGCAGGTCGCTCGTCGCGAGCATCTCGCCCAGCAGGATCGCCGGGTACGGGACCTTCTCCGAGGCGAGCGCGACGACCGTGTTGCCGCTTGCGATCACGGGCGCCAGCATCGAGAGGAGGCCTAGGAGCGGGGGACTGTCCGGGGCGATGACGCCCACGACCCCCATTGGCTCCGTCACGGTGAAGTTGAAGTGCGCCGAAGCCACCGGGTTCACGCTCCCCAGGAGCTGCTCGTACTTGTCGGCCCAGCCCGCGTAGTGGATCAGCCGGTCGACCCCGACCGCCATCCCCCTCGCGGCGTCGGCCTCGCGCGCCCCGAACCGCACGAGCGACGTGACGAGCTCCCCGCTGCGGGCCTCGAGCATCTCGGCGAGGCGGTAGAGGATCTGCGCGCGGTTGTACGGGCTGCGCCTCGCCCAGCCCGGCCCGGCCTTGGCCGCCGCCTCCACGGCGTTGCGCAGGTCCTTGCGCGTGCACTGGGGGATGTTGGCGAAGAACGCGCCGGTCGCGTCGCTCACCTTGAACGTCCGCGCGCTCTCCGACCTCACGAACGCGCCCCCGACGTAGACCTTGGGGGTCTTCGTCACGGGGATCCGGCCTGGGGACGGCGGGCTCATGCGAGGTGCGCGTAGTCGAGGAGGCCCTGGCGGCCGCCCTCGCGCCCGAAGCCGCTCTCCCTGTACCCTCCGAACGGCGAGGACGGGTCGAACTTGTTGAAGGTGTTGGCCCAGACGACGCCGGCCTTGAGCTCCGTCGACATCCTCAGGATCCGGGAGCCTTTGTCGGTCCAGACCCCGGCGCTCAGGCCGTAGGGCGTGTTGTTGGCCTTCTCGATCGCCTCGTCGACCGTGCGGAACGTGAGGATGGAGAGCACCGGACCGAAGATCTCCTCCCGCGCGATCCGGTGGCTCTGGGTGACCCTCGTGAAGAGCGTGGGGGGAAAGTAGTAGCCTCGCTCCGGAAGCCGGCACGGCGGCTGGTACATGAGGGCGCCCTCCCGGACGCCGCTCGCCACGAGCCGGCGGATCCGGCCCAGCTGCTCCCTCGAGTTGATGGCGCCCAGGTCCGTGTTCTTGTCGAGGGGGTCGCCGACCCTAAGGACGCGGATCCGGTTCCTGAGCTTGGAGATCACCTGCCCGGCCACCGGCTCGTGCACGAGGAGCCGCGAGCCCGCGCAGCAGACGTGGCCCTGGTTGAAGAAGATCCCGTTCACAATCCCCTCGACCGCCTGGTCGATCGGCGCGTCGTCGAACACGATGTTGGCCGCCTTGCCGCCGAGCTCCATCGTCATCTTCCGGTCGGTGCCGGCGAGCTGGCGCATGATCGCCTTGCCGACCTCGGTCGAGCCGGTGAAGGCCACCTTGGCCGCGCTCGGGTGCCCCATCACGGCGGCGCCCGTCTCCCCGGCCCCGGTCACGAAGTTGACGACCCCGGCCGGCAGCTCGGCGTCCTGGAGGATCTCGGCGAATTTCAGCGCCGTGATGGACGTCGTCTCGGCGGGCTTCAGCACGACGCAGTTGCCCATCGCGAGCGCCGGCGCGAGCTTCCAGGCGAGCATGAGGAGCGGGAAGTTCCAGGGGATGACCTGGCCCACGACGCCCAGCGGCCGGGCGATCCGCCCCGGGGCCACGTACTCCAGCTTGTCCGCCCAGCCCGCGTGGTAGAAGAAGTGGGCGGCCGCCATCGGGACGTCGAAATCGCGCGACTCCCGGATCGGCTTGCCGCCGTCGAGCGTCTCGGCGACCGCGAACTCCCTCGCCCGGTCCTGGAGCAGCCGCGCGATCCGGTAGAGGTACTTGCCGCGCTCGCGCCCCGGCAGGGCGGCCCAGGCCTTGAAGGCGTCCGCGGCGGACCTGTACGCGGCGTCGACATCCGCCGGCCCGGCGAGCGCGATCTCGGCAAGCTTCGCCTCGTTCGCCGGGTTGATCGAGTCGAAGGTCCTCCCCGAGCGGGGCCGCACGAAGCGCCCTCCGATGAAGAGGTCATAGCGGGCCTTGAGCTTGGGGTCGGCCGTCTCCGGCGCGGGATCGAACTCCCACAGGTCCCCGAAGATGAGCCCGGAGCGCGGTCCCGAGGAGGTTTTCCTTGCTGAGGGCATCCTAGTAGCTCTCCGCGGCGTCGCTGAAATAGTACGGGGCCTGGTAGGCTCCGGTCTTCTCCTTCTCGATCTGCCTGAGCAGGTCGTTCAGGAGCGAGCTGGCGCCGAAGCGGTAGCGCCTGCGCGTCAGCCAGGCGTCGCCGAGGGTCTCCTTGACCGCGATCAGGAACTGGAGCGCCTGCTTCGCCGTCTTGATCCCCCCCGCCGGCTTCATCCCGATCGCGATGCCGGTGTCCAGGAAGAAGTCCCGGATCGCCTCGATCATGACCTGGTTGTTGGCGAGGGTGGCGTTGAGGGCCGTCTTTCCCGTGCTCGTCTTGATGAAGTCGCCGGGCCGCAGCACGCCCATCGCCAGGAACGACGCCATCCGGATGTTGTCGAAGGTCTCCAGCTCGCTCACCTCGAGGATGACCTTCAAGGCCGCGGGCCCGCAGGCCTCGACGACCCCGGCGATCTCGTCCTGCACCCTCGAGTACTCCCCGGAGAGGAACGCACCCCGGTTGATGACCATGTCGACCTCGTCGGCGCCGTCGGCCACCGCGCCCCGGACCTCGGAGAGCCGCGTCCGGTAGTGGGTCTGGCCCGAGGGGAAGGCGGTGGCGACCGAGGCCACCTTGACCCCGGAGCCGCCCACATGGGCCTTCGCGTGGCGCACCATGGACGGGTACACGCACACGGCGGCGACCGTGGGGATGTCCGGGTCGTCGTGGGGGCGCAGCGCCTTGCGGCACAGGGACTCGATCTTGCCGGGGGTGTCCTTGCCCTCGAGCGTCGTCAGGTCGGTCATCGAGACCGCGGTCCTTAGCCCCCAGACCTTCGACGCCTTCTTGATGCTGCGGGTCGCGAACTTCGCGACCCTCTCCTCCACGCCCACCTGGTCCACCGAGCCCACCTCGTCGAGGAGGCGCGCATGGGCCGTGTGGGGGGTCTGGGGCATCGCCGGACAATTGCTTCGAAACCCCCGCAAAACAATTGAAAAACGGCTCGGAGCGCGGCCATCCTACCCCCGTGATCACCCGAGCGGAACTCCAGCTGCTGCGGTCGCTCAGGGACAAGCGGCATCGCGAGGAGCTGGGCCTGTTTGCGGTAGAGGGGGAGAAGATCGTCTCGGAGCTCCTCGCCGCCGGCCACCTGTTCGAGAAGATCTATGCCACTTCCTCGTGGAAGGGCGAGAGGACCCACGAGATCGGCGAGGAGGAGATGGCGCGCGCGAGCCATTTCCCGACCCCATCGCCGGTGCTCGCGGTCGGCCGGATCCGGCGGGAGGCGCTCCAGGCGGGCGAGCTCGACCGCGGACTCACGCTCGCCCTCGACCAGGTGCAGGACCCGGGCAACGTGGGGACGATCCTGCGGATCGCGGACTGGTTCGGGCTCGACCGGGTCCTGCTGTCGCCGGGCTGCGCCGACCTCCATTCGCAGAAGGTGATCCAAGCCAGCATGGGGTCCTTCGCCCGGGTGCGTGCGATCGTCGCGGAGCTGGGGACGGCCCTGGCCGGCGTCGGCGCCCCCGTGATCGGGTGCGCGCTCGAGGGGCGCGACGTCCACGGCCTCTGCGCAATGGCTGACGCCGTGGTCGTTATCGGGAGCGAGGGCCGGGGCCTCTCGGACGAGGTGAGGGGTCTCCTCACCTTCACCGTCACCATACCCCGCAGGGGGAAGGCCGAGTCGCTGAACGCCGCGGTCGCCGCCGCGGTCGTCTGCGATAACCTCCGCCGACCCGCAGGCTGACGCGCCGTGGGGCTATTTGTCGCTCTTGGGGCTGCTCCGGCTTCGGCCACCGCCGGCGCCAAGCATCAGGATCGCCCCGGCGACGACACCGATGGCGAACATGCCGAAGTAGATCTCCCAGGCATCTGTCGTGAGCTTCTTATCGAGCAGGATCGGGAAGTTGAAATCCGCGGCCTGCTTGTTGTAGGCGCCGATGTACAGGAACACGAACAGCGTCGCGAGGAACACGACAAGCTTGAGGATGACTTTGAAGCTCATGGGGTTTAGGGTGGCTCAGGCTTTCGGTGCGGTCAATTCGTCGTATGCCGCCCCGAGGGCCATCCCCAGGCGGTTGGGCAGCGGCGTGTGGAAGTCGGGGAACCCGGGCATGTTCTCGACCGCGACCACCGTCGGCTTGTCGTGGCCGGCGGCAATCTCCTTCTCCACGCGCGCGAGGACGGCCGAGAGGAAGTCGCGCATGACCAGGAGGTCGTCGCGCCTGCCGGTGACGCCGAACTTCGAGCTGCCGTGGCCGAAGACGTAGACGGCGTCGGCCGGGTAGCTCGCGACCGAGTCCTCGAGCGACTTGATCCACCCGCGGATGCTCGCCCCGCCCGGCCGGTCCACGTAGGGATAGAGGCGGTTGAAGACCAGGTCGCCCATGTGGACGACGTTGGCCTTCTCGAAGATGACGACCGCGTCGCCCCCCGTGTGCGCCGGGCCCCGGAACTCCGCCGTGACAATCTCGCCGCCGAGCTGCCTGCGCCACACATCGGGGAACGTGGTGTCGGCGTAGACCTGGCGGGCGACGGATGCGGCGGGGTCGATCTTCGTCCCCTGCTCCTCGGCTCGCTTCGCCGCCTCGAACTGGAGCTTCGGCACGTTGGCATGGGCCACCAGCTCCCTTGACGCCGCCTTGAAGACCACGTTGCCCCCCGTGTGGTCCAGATGGTGGTGGGTGTTGATCGTCGCGTCGATCGTCCGGCTGCCGATGCCCGGGATCCCCTTCAGGCAGATGAGGGCCGTGTCCGGGAACTGCGTGTCCACGACGGCGAGCGCCTCCTTGGACGCGAGCCACCCGATCGTGCCTCCCCGGCCGGTGAAGATGCCGACGTCGCGCCGCAGGGGCTGGAACTGGGTCGCCGAGACCGGGCCGGCCGCGGCCTGGGCCGCGGCCCTGCGGGCCAGCGCGGCGCCCGCAGAGAGGACGAGGGACAGGCGGATGAATTCGCGGCGGTTCATGGATCGGTGTTTCGGATGCCCCCTGCCTAGGGCAAGAAGCCCCCGCGTTCAACACCCGTGTGGACGGGCGCGGGGCCTAAAAAGGCTGTAACAAAGGGCGCTGCGGGCGGTTAATGGGGGAGTGCCCGAGACGCCGCCAAAGCCCCCCTGCCGACATGCTTCCCGCCCCCGAAATCCTTGTGCCCGCGATCTCTTCGGGGAATAAGTGGCGCCGACCCTTCGCCGTGGAAACCGAGGCCCCGCCATCCGATCATGAGCTCATGCTCGCCGTGCGCGACGGCGACCTGGACCGCTTGGGGGAGCTCTTTGAGCGCCACCACGGCCCCCTGTTCGGCTACCTCACCAAGCTGACGGGCAACCGGTCCGCGGCCGAGGACATCTCGCAGATCGTCTTCCAGCGGATGCTCAAGTACCGCCACACGTACCGCGACGAGGGAAAGTTCACGTCGTGGATGTACCACCTGGCCCGGCGCTGCGCCACGGACCACTACCGCAAGGCGACGTCCGCCCCGATCGCGGTCGACCCCTCGGACCTGGCGGCCCACGCCGACGAAGCGCGAAGCGCCGACGAGTCCGCCTCGCGCCGCGACGACCACGCCCTCCTGCAACGGGCGCTCAGCCGGCTGGACCGGGACGAGCGGGAGGTGCTGCTCCTCTCGCGCCTCCAGGAACTCTCGTTTGCGGAAGTGGCCCAGATTCTCGAATGCTCGGTCGGGGCCGCCCGGGTCCGCGCCCACCGGGCCCTGCGGGCGCTTCGCGACCACTATTTCAAGATGCAAAAGGAGCCGCTCACATGAACTGCCAATCCTGCCGGGAACACATGATCGAGTTCGCCGACGCGAAGCTCGACACCGAGACAGCCGAAAGCGTCCGGGCCCACATCGCCGCCTGCGGGGAATGCCGGAGCGAGTTCGAGTCTTTCACGCTCACTCTGGGGGCGCTCGACGCCGTTCCGTCCAACCCGCCGACACACCGGCTGCGCGCCCAGGTCATGGGGTCGATCGAGTCCGAGAAGCTCACGCTGCGCAGCCAGGCGGCCTGGGCGTCGTCCATCCGCGACGCCGAGGCGCCGCGGCCCCGCCTGCGCCTCCCCTGGATTCAGTACGTCCTCCAGGCGGCCGGCGTGTGCACGCTCGTGGCACTCGGCTTCATCCTCGGCGAGCGCACCGCCACCCAGCGCCAGATCGCCGACCTGCGCGCCCGGGTCGACACGGTGGGCCAGCTGGTCGAGCAGTCCGTCCTCCAGAAGCGACCGAGCGGGGACCGGCTGGAGACGGTCCTCACGGCCGCCTCGACCGGCAAGCCCGACGAGCGCGTCATTGACGGCCTGATCAATGCCCTGGCGTTCGATCCGAGCGTGAACGTGCGGCTGAACGCGCTTTCCGCCCTTTACGCGCACGCGGACCAGGAGGTCGTGCGCGCCGGGGTCCTCGCGTGCCTGCCCCGGGAGGCCAACCCCCTGGTCCAGGTCTCGATGATCGACTTTCTCGTGGCGACCAGGGCCCGCGAGGCCTCGCCGGAACTGCGCCGGCTGGCCAGCGACGAGAAGGCGAACGCCGACGTCCGCGACTCGGCGCGCCGCGCGATAGACCTGCTCTAACCCCATTCAAGGAAACCCGTTTGAACACAATGAAGACCACCCGACTCTACTTCCCCCTCCTGCTCGCGTCGGCGCTTGCGCTTGTTCCGCTCCGCTCGGCGCTGGCCGACGAGACCACCAGCGAGATCACCTTCTCGGACCCGTCCAAGCCGGGAACGCTCAAGATCCGCGTCTGGCACGGCGACGTGTCCGTCCACGGCGCGGACGTGAAGGCGATCACGGTGAAGTCCGACAGCGCGCCCGCGAGCCCGACCCCCCGCAAGGACGGCATGCGGGTCCTCTCCTCGTCGTCGGGGTTCGTGCTCTCGGAGAAGGATAACGTCGCCACGCTCGAGTACGGCTCGGACGGCTGGACGAGCGGCTCCGCGGAGTTCGACATCACCGTGCCGCGCGCGACGTCGGTCATCGTGGGCAACTCGGCCCACGGCGACGTCGAGTGCTCAGAGGTGTCCGGGGACGTCGATGTGCGGACCATGAGCGGGGACGTGAAGCTTGACGAGATCTCCGGCGGGGCGCTAGTCGAGACGATGAACGGCGAAATCGACGTTCGGGTGAAGGAGCTCGCCGCCAAGAGGCCCCTGTCGTTCACCTCGATGCACGGCCAGATCACGATACGCCTTCCCCAGGACTCGAAGGCCGACCTGCGCTTGCGCACCCACCGCGGCGTGATCCTCACCAACTTCGACGACAAGGTGCTCGTCACAAAGACCGTGGTCTCGCACGAGAAGATCCGCCCGGTATCCTCCAAGGAGAGGAAAAAGGAGAAGGCGCAGGCCGATGCCAGCGTGGACGTCAGCGTGAACGTCGACACCGGGGACGGGGGGGGCTCGGTCCACATCGCAGCGCCCGCCAAGCCGAGCGAACCCTCGGAGGATTCCGACAGCGACTGGCATGCCGAGGTGCGGGACTCGATCCGCATGGCCGCGGACGAGGCCGCCATGGCCGCAAAGGAGGCGGCCGAGGCCGTCCACGAGGGACTTGCCGAGTTCCATGCACAGTTCAACGGGGGGGACTTCACGCCTCTTCCCCCGATGACGGGCGGCAAGGTGGTCTCCGGCACCCTGAACGGCGGCGGCGTTGGGATCCAGGCGGCGGCCCTCAACGGGGACATCATCCTCAAGAGGACCGATTAGGCCCCTCCAGGACCTCCAAGGGCCCCACCCAATACCCACCGGGCGGGGCGGCTTATGACAGACTTAGCGTTTTCGCAACCTGCTGATGCTAGGTGTCAAACGCGTTACTTTTTACATTTCTAGCGGTATTTACTTGAGAACTTGGAACAAGAGTAGCTCTATCCCGTCGAAGTCACGCGACTTCACTTTGCTTTCAAGGAACTCCCAAACGTTCTTTGATCTTAGTCCCGACCGGCCCCTTCCGGCGGGATAACGAGGCTTTCGGCTGGCGTTTCGGGTGCGAGTTGCCCGCCAGCCGGGCATCTGGCCCGGGTGAGCCCCAAGACTAAACTTTTGACTGTAAGCACCTTATAGTGCCTTGCAGTCAGAACGCCCCTGACTTTGCGGGTGCCTCCGCACCGGCGATGACGGGGTGCTTAACCATAAGCCAGAAAAACAACTCTCCGCCCCGCGCGGAGTTTGAAAAAAAGCCATGAAAAACAACAACAAGCTCGCACTCCTGCTCAGTCTGGGGGCGCTCCTGCCCTTCGCCGTCTCGGCAAAGACGCTCGAGCAATCCTACATCGAGTCGTGCCGCAATGGGACTGATATTCCCGTGCCGATCGCCGTGGTTTCGCCCGACGTCAGCGCGTATGATATCGGTCAGACGGTCCAGGTGGAGTTCGTCGTGGATACGACGGGCCACACCTCGGGGATCGCCATCAAGTCTACCTCGGACCGCGACTTCGCGGAAGCCGTGGTGGACGCGGTGAAGCAGTGGCGGTTCACGCCCGCGCAGAAGAACGGCGCCCCGGTAGCGACGAAGGTCGTCCTCCCGGTCCGCGTCGTGGCTGCTGCGAAGGCGGACGTCTTTGTGGCGTCGAACTGATCCGGGATAGCGTTTAACTAGGAAACAACAAAGGGCGCCCCCGTTTGCCGGGGGCGCCCTTTTTACTGCCGCGGCGCGGGCCCTGCGCCAATCCTCGCCGGCCCTTAGCGCCATTGGCGGAAGCACTTCCGGGAGACCCGAAAACCCTTCTTGCCGGCCGGCCGCCGTGAGTGTGTGCTCGCTCGTTTTTCCCAAGAGAAAGCAACCCATGCCGAATCGCCGCCAACCCCTCCTTTCAGCCATCGTCCAGTGGTTCGACGCCGACTACGCCCCGGCCGGAGCCGAAGCCGCCCGCAACGAGCCCGACCGTGTCGACTGGGTCCGCTGCATCCCCTTCATCATCCTGCACCTCGGGTGCCTGGGCGTCATCTGGACCGGCGCGAGCGCCTTCGCCGTGTGCGCCGCCGCCGTCCTGTACTTCTCGCGGATGGCGGCCGTGACCGGGGTCTACCACCGCTATTTCTCGCACAAGACTTACAGCACCTCGCGGCCAATGCAGTTCATCCTCGCCCTCTGGGGCGGAACGGCCGTCCAGCGCGGCCCGCTCTGGTGGGCCTACCACCACCGCCACCACCACCAGCACTCCGACGAGCCTGAGGACGCACATTCGCCACACGTCCACGGGTTCTGGTGGTCGCACATCGGCTGGATCACGAGCCGGCGCAACTTCCCGACGGACTACTCCAAGGTCCGCGACCTCGACCGGTACCCTGAGCTCGTGTTCCTGAACCGCTTCGACGCGATCGTGCCCGTTGCCTTTGCGCTCGCGATCTTTGGCCTGGGCAGCGCCCTGCACGTCCTCGCACCCGGGCTCCACACCAGCGGAGGGCAGATGCTCGTGTGGGGCTTCTTCATCAGCACGACGGCGCTCTTCCACGGGACCTCCTGCATCAACTCGATGGCCCACCTGATGGGCCGGCGCCGGTACGCGACCGGCGACGACTCGCGCAACAGCTTCATCCTGGCCGTCATCACGCTCGGCGAGGGCTGGCACAACAATCACCACCGCTACCAGAGCTCGACCCGGAACGGCTTCTTCTGGTGGGAGATCGACCCCACGTACTACCTGCTGAAGGTCCTCTCGCGGACCGGCCTTGTCTGGGGGCTGAAGACCGTGCCGGCGTCCGTCCTCGAGGAGGGCGAGCAGTCCGACCACCGCGGGTCCGTCGCCGCCGCGCTCGCGCACCGCCCCCTCGCCGAGCACTCCTCCCTGAAGCGGATCGTGCCCGCCGCGGCCGCCATCGCGGTCGCGACCGTGAACGCAGCGAACCCGGTCCTGCCGCGCAGGGCCGACGGGCACGGGATCCACCGCGACGCGGCCAGCATGGCCCAGGGCGGCCGCCCTGACCCGGGTCCATAACGCTTGAGCGGAGCTGGAGATTCGCGTATCGTCGGCGTTTTGTGAACGAACCCCCCCCGCCAGAAAGCACCGCGCCTGCCCGCACGCGTTGGCAGCGCAACGTGATCGACCCGATCGCCGCGCAGCTCACCCAGGGCATCACCCCGGAGAAGATTGCGCTCACCCTCGCGGTCGGCAGCGCCCTGGCGCTCTTCCCCATCCTGGGGACGACGACGCTGCTCTGCCTGCTTGCGGGAATTCTGCTGCGGCTGAACCAGCCGATCATCCAGATGGTGAACGCGCTCTGCACGCCGCTCCACCTTCCGGTGATCTATTTCATGGTGAGGCTGGGAGGCTGGATGTTCTCGGTGCCGTCGACGCACATGGGCCTGCGGATGATGAATCACTTGCTCTGGGTGGACCCGCGGGACTTCTTCGAGAAGTTCGGCATGACGGCGCTCCACGCAATCGTCGCATGGGCCGTCATCTTCCCCTTCTGGGTGGCGCTCACCTACCTGCTGGCGCTGCCCGTCCTGCGCGAGGTCCTTCGGCGCCGCGTGGTGATCGTGCCGGCCAACGGCTCCGAGCCCCCGATCCACCCGGTGCCCTAGGCGCCCCGGCGGGCCCCCGCGAACTTCCTCAGGTACTTGAGGGCCACCTCCAGCTCCTTGGGGACGGGGGCGGTGATCTCGACGGGCTCGCCCCGCCCCGGGTGGGAGAAGCCGACCGCGCTCGAATGCAGGGCGAGCCGCGAGACGAGCGGGCGCTCCTCGTCGCGGCCCTTGTACCCGCGCTTCAGCTGCGAGAGGAGCAGCACCGATCCCGGGTCGCCATAGAGGGTGTCGTTCAGCACCGGGGCCCCGGCGGACGCGAGGTGGACGCGGATCTGGTGCATGCGCCCCGTCAGCGGCCTGCACTCGAGCCACGCAAACCTCCCGAACGACTCGAGCACCCGGAATTCCGTGACACTCGGCCTCCCCCCGGCCCTGCGGAACGCGCGGATGCGGCCCGGGTCGCGCTCGTCCTCCCCGAGGGCCAGGTCGACCGTGAACGCGGGGGGCAGCGCGCCCTGGGCGTCGCGCACGGGCGCGCAGGCGCCGCCGATCCACTCGGGCGGCGGCAGGGCCGCCATCGCGAGGAACGTCCTGCGTGCGGACTTCGACTGGAACTGGCCGCTCAGGGCGTCCAGGGCCGGCTTCGTCTTGGCACACAGGACGACCCCGCTCGTCTCCCGGTCGACGCGGTGGACGCACGCCAGCGACGGCCCGCGGGCCTCGCGGGCCATCGCCATCAGGGTCGCTCCTGCCTCCCCGGGCCGCGCGGGGACGACGGGCAGCCCGCTCGGCTTGTCGAAGGCCACGAGGAAATCGTCCTCATACAGGATGTCGGGGAGGGTCACGGGGATTCGCAAAGCCGGCGTTCGCACGAGCCAATCGATTCCCGAGGGCAACGCCAGCGTTTCAACAACGAATTGATCGCGTTACAGCATGACGGCGGCGGGACGCCCGTGCAGCACGCCTTGCCCATTTTCCATCACTACCAGTTCCCGCCCCATGTCGCCGCCTTCTACAGGCGGTCAAAACCCGGTAACTTTGTGCCCGCCGCCTGAATTCGCTTGCCGCGGGCGACCGCCGCACGCTGCCTTGGTGGCGGTAGTGTAGTGTGCCGGAATGCCCGTTGTCCCCAGAAGCCTACTTTCATTCTGCGCCGGTCTCCTCTCGACCCGCGCGGCAATGCGATTGAAGCGGCAGCGGGACCCGGTGCCGCGCCAGCACGCCGTATTCAAGCACCTGATATCAAAGCTTTCCCAAGGCTCCTTCTGGAAGGCGCATGGCGTTGCGCCGGCAATGGCGTACCGCGATTTCCGCCGGAAGGTGCCGCTCAGCACCTACGAGGACCTTGCCGCGCACATCGAGCTCATGAAGAAGGGGGAGCCCGACGTGCTGTGGCCGGGGCGCTGCCAGATCTATTCCGTCTCGTCGGGCACGACCGCCGGCCGCACGAAGTACATCCCCGTGACGGAGCCGATGCTCGACCACTTCAGGCAGTGCGGCCTCGACTCGCTGCTCTGGTACACGTCGCGCGTCGGGCACGCGGGCATCTTCCGGGGCCGCCACCTCTTCCTGGGCGGGTCCACCACGCTCGCCCCGATCCCCGAGTCGGAGCCCTTCGAGGCCTACGCGGGGGACCTGAGCGGAATCGCCGCGCTCAACCTCCCGCGCTGGGTCGAGAACTACTACTATGAGCCGGGGCCGGAGATCGCGCAGATGTCCGACTGGCCTGCGAAGATCGCGGCCATCACCGAGCGGACGGCGCACGTCGACATCTCGCTGCTGGCGGGGATCCCGAGCTGGATCCTGATCCTCGCCGAGTCCCTACGCGCAAGCATGACCCGGGGGAAGGCCCGGGTGGAGCACCTGCAGGCGATCTGGCCGAACTTTGAGTGCTTCGTGCACGGGGGGGTGCCGATCACCCCGTTCTACGACGAGCTGCGCTCCCTGCTCGGCCCCACCGTGAACTTCCATGAGGTCTACCCCGCCTCCGAGGGGTTCATCGCGGCCCAGGACGCGGACTCGACCGCGGGCCTGCGGCTGATGGCGGACGCGGGCATCTTCTACGAGTTCCTGCCGATGTCGGAGTTCGAAGAGTCGCGCCTCCCGATTCTCGGCGAGAAGGCGTTGCCGATCGAGGGGGTCAAGGATGGGGTCGACTACGCCGTCGTGATGACGACCCCGGCGGGTTTCGCGCGCTACGTGATCGGGGACGTCATCCGCTTCATGTCGACGAAACCCGCCCGGCTCGCCTACGTCGGCAGGACGAGGCTCCAGCTGAGCGCCTTCGGCGAGCACGTGATCGAAAAGCAGGTCACGGACGCGCTCTTCGCGGTCTGCCGCCGCAACGGCTGGACCATCGTCAATTTCCACGTGGCCCCGATCTTCCTGAGCTCGATCACGAACAAGCTGCGCGGGCGCCACGAATGGTGGGTCGAGCTCAAGCCCGGCACCCTCACCACCCCCACCGGGCCGATCATGGCGGTCGAGCTGGACGCGGAGCTCAAGCGCCTGAACGAGGACTACGAGGCGAAGCGCAACGGCGGGGCGCTCGACGCCCCGTTCGTCCGGCTCGTGATGCCGGGAGTCTTCGAGCAGTGGATGCGCCACCACGGCAAATGGGGCGGCCAGAACAAGGTGCCGCGCTGCCGCAGCGACCGGGTCATCGCCGACGAGCTGGGCCAAGCCCTGCAATTCGCTAAAGACTGACCAGATGGCATGCGGGATGCTTTAGACAGGCATCCTGCAGCAAGCGGGGTTTTGGGTAGTATCGAACCGGCTTCACCGCCGGCCAGACTAATAGCGGGGCTGGCGTTAAGGGGTTATCGCCAGCCCCGCGCCCCATTTTCAGGAGGGGGGAGGCCTTAGGACCGCCACCACATCCTTTTCGAATTCCGCCGCGGGCTTCTTGCCGAGCTTCTTGCTCCTGACCAGCCCGTCCCGGTCGATGATGAACGTGGTCGGGTAGCCGTCGATCGGCGCGAACGCGCTCACGATGTCGTCGTCGCCCATCACCACCGTGTAGTTGATGCCGACATCCTTGATGAACTTCTTCACGGGCGCCGTCCCGTCGGTATCCATCGAGACCCCAACGATGACGAGGCCGTCGGGCCCGTACTTCTTCTGGAGCGCCACGAAGCCCGGGATCTCTGTCCGGCAGGGCGGGCACCACGTTGCCCAAAAGTCGAGGACCACGACCTTGCCCTTGAACTGGTCGGACGTGACCGTCTTGCCGTCCACGTCCTTCAGCTTCCAGGCGGGGGCCGGCGCCGGCAGGGCCGGGGCGGACCGGACGGGCGCGGCGGGCGCAACCGAAAGGACGACGGCAGCGGCGAGGCGGGAAAAGCCGGTTTTCATCGGGCGAAAAGACGGCCGGAACGGCCGCGGCAAACGTGGCACAGCGCGCGCCCCCGCGCAAATCACGGATGGACGTCGGGAAGGTCGAGCTCGAGCGTGTCGATGAACTTCTTCATGGCCGGCGTGAGGACGCGGCCCTTGCGATGGAGGATCGCGAGCGGCCTCGTGAACTCCCCGCCCTTGAGCTTGAGCACCGCGAGGGTCCCCTGCTTCGCCTCCTGGAGTACGGTCGCCTGCGGCACGATCGCGATGCCGTGGTCGATCTCGACGGCGCGCTTCACCGTCTCGATGTTGTCAAACTCCATGACCGTCTCGATATCGAGCTTGTTGTCGCGGAAGATCTGGTCGACGGCCTTGCGCGTCGGGATGTCCGGGTCGAACCCGATGAACTTCTGGCCTGCCAGCTCCGGCACCGTCACCTCGCCGCGCTTCGCAAGCGGGTGCTGGGGATGGCAGATAACGATGAGGTAGTCGTTCCTGAACGGGATGTTCTCGATCTGGCGGACCTTCGCGGGAAAGGCGACGAGCCCGAAGTCCACGCAGTTGTGAAGGATATCCTCGTAGACAAGGTTCGAGCGGCGGTACTCGACGCGCACGTTGACCGAGGGGAAATCGTGGAGGAACTTTTTGATGTAGGGCGGCAGCTCGTGGAGGCCAATCGAGTAGATCGTCGAGATGCGAATGGTGCCGCTCACGACCTTCTTCATCTCCTGAAGCTCGGAGAGCAGGGTCTCGTAGGCGTGCAGCACGTCCTTCGCCGACTCGTAAACCCTCTGACCCTCGCGCGTTAGATGGAATTGCTTCTGGCTGCGGTCAACAAGCAGCGCCTTGAAATGCCTCTCCATCGCCCGGGCCTGCTGGCTCACCGCCGACTGGGTGATGTTGTTCAGTTTCGCTGATTTCGAGAAACTCTTTGTCTCGACCAGGTCGGCGAAGATCTTAAAATTCTCAATTTGCATGATTAGCGCAGGTTGTTGAAATCAGAGTATAAGGCCATACCGTTCGGCAGGCCAAGCATTAGTTTCTCTAAACCACAGGAATGTTGCCAACCTACGAGGAATTCAGGCTGCGGGCGGACGCCGTCCGCTCGAGGATTGCCGCGGCATGCGCGCTCGCGCGCCGCGACCCGGCCGGAGTCGAACTCCTTGCGGTGACAAAATCGCATCCGATGGAGGCGGTGGACCTTGCGGCACGGTACGGGCTGCGCGCCGTGGGCGAAAACCGCGTCCAGGAGGGGGCCGAGAAGAGGGCCCGGTCATCGGCCGCGATCACGTGGGAGTTGATCGGGCATCTGCAGTCGAACAAAGCGCGCCTCGCCGTCCGGCACTTCGACAGGATCCAGAGCGCCGACAGCGAGAAGCTCCTCGAGATCCTCGACCGGATCGCCGGCGAGGCGGGCAAGACGCAGGCCGTCCTGCTCCAGGTCAACGCGGGCCTCGACCCGGCGAAGTCGGGCGCCGAACCCGACGAGGCGCCGCGGCTTCTCGCCGCCGCGCTCGCAAAGGCGAACCTCCGCGTCGACGGCCTGATGACCATCGCGCCCCTGTCCGACGATCCCGACGTCGCGCGCCGCACCTTCGCGAACCTGCGGGAGCTCCGCGACCGGCTCGCCGTCGCCACCGGCGCCCGCCTGGCCGAGCTCTCGATGGGCATGAGCGGCGACCTCGAGGCCGCTGTCGCCGAGGGAAGCACGATCGTGCGGGTGGGAACGGCGCTCTTCGGCTCGCGCGAGTGAGTTGTCGAGCGCAATTTGCGACAAATCTTTTCTTCCGGTGTTGCCACGCGCTGCCAAAATAGATTCCACTTTGGGGCGTGGAAACGGACGCAATGACTGATGCTGAGAGAGAGGCTCTCTTGAGCCTCCTCGACGATCCCAGTCCCACGGTCCGCAGGGCGCTCCTCGCCAGGTTCTCGGCCCACGGCGCCGCGGCGGCGAGCCTCCTTCAGGAGATCGCCCACAGCTCCAACCGCGTGCTCGCGCGCCACGCCGCGTGGTTCATCGACGAGTTGAAGCTTACCGATCCCGTGAGCGAGTTCCGGACGTTCATCCGCTCCCTCAACTACGAGCTCGAGACCGGTACGCTCCTGCTGGCCCGCACCGTCACCCCGCACCTCGACGTTGCCGAGTGCCGCGCGGAGATCGACGAGATGGCGGAGCGCTGCCGGGAGCTGATCTCGGAACCCTCCACGAACCGCGAGAAGTGCCGCGTGATCAACCGCGTGCTCTTCCACGAATGGGGGTTCCGCGGCAACGTCGAGCAGTACACGGACCCCCTGAACAGCTTCATCGACAAGGTGCTCATGCGCCGCAAGGGGATCCCCCTCTCGCTCAGCGTCCTCTACCTGCTCGTGGGGGAGCGGCTCGGGCTCCCGCTGGAGCCGGTCGGCCTACCGGGCCACTTCGTCGTGGGGTGCTACGCCGACGAGGCGCCCTTCTTCGTCGACCCCTTCGACCAGGGCCTCTTCAGGGACGCGGACGAGGTGTTTGCGCTGCTTCGCTCGAACCACATCGCGCCGAAGCCGTCCGACCTGGCGCCGACGACGGTCCGGGAGGTGCTCTGCCGCAGCTGCCGGTCGCTGGCGAACCACTACTCGGCGGCGAGCGACTTCGCCCGCGCGCAGACCTTCGCGGAATTCGCCGACGAGTTCGAGGCGACGCACGAGCGTTACCTGCAGTCCTGAATCCCGCCTTCACCCTGTCCGACCTGGAACGCTGGCCGCGCGCCGGCGTGGGCCTCGCCGTGATCGGCCACCCGATCGGCCACTCGCTCAGCCCGGAGATGCACAACGCGGCCCTGGCCGAGCTCGCGCGGACGGACCCCCGGTTCGCCGGTTGGCGCTACCACGCGTTTGACATCGAGCCTGACCGCCTGCCGGCCGCGCTCGACCTCATGCGGGACCACGGGTTCCGCGGCGTCAACCTGACCGTCCCCCACAAGGTGCTCGCGGTCAGCCTGGTCTCACTCCTCGACCCGGGCGCGCTCGAGGCCGGAGCGGTCAACACGCTGCTGCTCGAGGGCCCGGGCTGGCGCGGGTTCAACACGGACGGCTACGGCGTCGCCGCCGGCATCCTCGAGGAGCTCGGGATCAGCCTGCAGGGGACGCCGGTGGTCATCCTCGGCGCGGGAGGGGCCGCGCGAGGCGTGGCCGTCGAGTGCCTGCGGGCCGGGTGCGCGGGTCTTTGGGTGCAGAACCGCACCCGGACAAACCTGGATTCGCTGCTGGCGCACCTCGCCCCGCTCGCCCGCGGCATCGCGGTCCGGGGGATCGAGGCCGGCCGCCCCCCGGAGGGCCTTCCTGCCGGCGCGGTCGTGATCAACGCGACGAGCGCGGGCCTGCGCCCGGCCGATCCCGCGCCGGCCGACCTGACCGCGTTCGGCAGGGTGGCCGGCGTGTACGACACGATCTACAACCCGCCGCAGACGCGCCTGCTTGCGCAGGCGAGGCAGCTTGGAATTCCCTGCGCAAACGGGCTCGGCATGCTGGTCCACCAGGGTGCGAAGGCTCTGGAGATCTGGACGGGGGTCCCCGCACCCCGGACGGCGCCGGTCATGCGGGCGGCTGCAGCAAAGGCTCTTGGCTACTGACCAATTCGCGGCAGACTTCCCCCCCATGACCCGCGCCCTAGCCGATGTGGCGGCCCAGCAGCCCTGGTTCTTCCCGACCGTGGCGTTCCTCTTCGGGGCGTGCATCGGAAGCTTCCTGAACGTGGTGATCTACCGCGTGCCGGCCGGCCGCTCGATCGTGCGTCCGGGCTCGGCCTGCGCCTGCGGGGCCCCGATCGCGTGGTACGACAACATCCCGATCCTCTCGTGGCTCCTCCTGCGGGGCCGGGCCCGCTGCTGCGGCCGCGCGTTCTCGGCGCGGTATCCGTTCGTCGAGCTTTTGACCGGTGCCCTCTTTCTCGCCTGCTGGCTGCGCCTGCCTCCGGCGGCCGCCGTCTGCGGCTGGGTGTTCCTCGGCTCCCTCATCTGCGGGACGTTCATCGACCTCGACCACATGATCATCCCCGACGCCTTCTCGATAGGGCTCGCCGCGGAGGGCCTGCTCCTGTCGGCGCTCGTCCCGTCGCTGCACGGCCAGCACGGGGACCTCTACCTGCTGGACAGCCTGCGGTCGGGCTCCATCGCGCTGGTCGGCCTGGTGGCGGGCTCGGGGGTCGTGCTCTGGATCGCCCTCATCGCCGAGGCCGTGCTCAGGAAGGAGGCCATGGGCTTTGGCGACGTGAAGTTTGTCGGGGCCATCGGCGCCTTCTGCGGCTGGCACGGCGCCCTCTTCTCGATCTTCGGGGGCGCGGCCGTGGGAACCGTCTGGATCGGGTTCGCGCTGCTCTGGCAGAAGGTCGGCGGCAAGCCGGGCTCCGGGACGCCGCGGGCCGAGACCCCGGAGGGCCAGCCCGCGGACATCGGCCTCGGGGTGCATGTCCCCTTCGGCCCGATGCTCGCGATCGCCGGCGCCCTCTACTTCCTCTTCCTGCGGGGCCGCGTCGACGCGTGGTTCGATCAGCTCAGCGCCCTCTTGTGACAAGCGCGGCGCCGTCGCCTGTGCGCGCGTGGATGACCTCCACGCGCGAGCCGAACTTGGCGAGATAGGCGTCCGAAATCCGCTTCACCCCCGGCTCCCCGAAGGCCTCGGTGGTGAGCGCCATCACGGCGCCCCCGAAGCCGCCGCCCGTCAGGCGGGCGCCGTAGACGCCCTTCTCCGACTCGAGGCCGTCGACAAGGAAGTCCAGCTCCGGGGTGCTGTTCTCGAACCAGGTCCGCGAGCTGCGGTGCGACGCGACAAGCAGCTTGCCGACGGCGGCGAGGTCCCCGGCCCGAAGCGCCGTGACCGCCTGCTCGACGCGCGCGATCTCGTCAATCACGTGCCGCGCGCGCTTGAAGGCGGTCCGGGACAGCTTGGTCTCGGCCGCGGCGAGCATGGCGGGCGTCGCGTCGACCAGGCTCGCCACCCCGATGACGCGGGCCGCCTCCATGCACTCCTGGTGCCGGGCCGCGTAAAGCCCGTCGATGAGCGCGTGCTTCGAGTGCGTGTTGAAGATCCAGAAGTTAGACCCCGCCGGCAGCGGCACGGTGTCAAACCGCGGCCCCCGGCAGTCGATGTAGACAAGGCTGTCGACGCGGCCGTAGCCCGACACGCCCTGGTCCAGGATCCCGCACGGGACCCCCACGAACTCGTTCTCGGCCTTGCGCCCGAGGGCGACAAGCTGGTCGCGGGGGACGCTGGTGCCCGCCGCCGCGAGGAACACGAGGCACGAGGACAGCTCAATCGCCGCGCTGCTGCTCAGGCCCGCGCCCGAGGGCACGTTCGAGGCCACCATGTAGTCGAATCCCCCCGGGGTCGCTATCCCCGAGGCGCGCATCGCAGCCAGCACGCCGAGCGGGTAGTTGACCCAGGACTGCGCGCCCACGACCCGGTCCATCGCGGACACGGGCAGCTCCACGATGCCCGGGTGCGTCTCGCTGGCGAACCTGCGGATCCCATCCTGGCGGCGCGCGAGGGCGACCCACACGCTCCGGTCGATCGCGGCCCCCAGCACGGATCCCCCGTTGTAGTCGGTGTGGTTGCCGATGAACTCGATCCGGCCCGGGGCGCGGGCGACAAACTCCGGCTCGCGCAAGAAGACGGCTCGGAACCGGCTGGTCAGTTTCTCAGTCATCGCTCAGCGCAGCCCCCGAAGACTTGAGCCCGCTTTGAAGCGCACGAGCTTCATCGCGGGGATCTTCATCGGCTGGCGAGTGTGCGGGTTGAACCCCTTGCGGGCCGTGCGCTGCGCGACGGAGAACGTGCCGAAGCCGACGAGATGCACCTCGGCGTCGCGCTTGAGCCCCCTGCGGATCGCCTGGAGCACCGTGTCGCAGGCGCGCTCGGCGGCGGCCCTCGAGGTGCCGTCACCAAGCAGTTTGTGCACCTCATTAACCAGTTCAGCCTTGTTCATGGGTTCGTGGCCTTGCGAGGCAAGGCATTCGAATCGCGGCGGTCAAATGCAATCACGCGCGGGCCGCGCGCCCGCCGCGCTCACGGGACCAACTCGACGGCCGGCGGGCCGCCCGGCGCCACGGCGAGCGCACCGCCCGCGCAAGCGGCCCCGACCGAGAGGAGCGCCAGGCCGACGAAGCCGTCGCCGAGGGCGGCAGCCGAGCGCAGCTCGCCCTCCCTCCTGTCGCCGCGCCACAGGCCCGCAGGAAGCGCGGGCGGCAGGCCAGAGCCCCTCACCCTCACCAGCGTCCGCCTCACCCGCCCCGTGGCCCTCACCCGCGCCATCACCTCCTGCCCAAGGTAACAGCCTTTTGAATACGATATCGCCTGCGCGTCCAGGCCGCCCTCGTTCGGGAGGTCCGCCGGGCCGATGTCGGCCGGCACCGCGGGGATGGCGGACTCGATCCTCAGGAGATCGATCTCGTCAGCCCCCATGACGCGCACGCCCGACAGGGCCCCGGACACCTGGTCCCCGTCGGCCTCGCGCGAGAGCCATTCCCAGTTCTCGGCGGGCGAGCGGCGCCCTGGGAAGAACATTCCGGGCCGCGGCGCCTGCGCCAGCCAGCCGCCTACGCCCGCGCCGATCAGCGAGACGCCCCGCCAGCCGCCGGTCTCGTCCCTGACCTCGACGTCGTCGGCGATGATGTGCTCGCCGAGGTGGCGCGCGATGACGGCCGCGGGCGACGCGAGGCTCGCGACCCAGAACCCGCCGGCGTCCGGATCCTCGATCACGTGGCTGTCGGCGATCACGCGCCCCCTTCGGTCCAGCCAAAGTCCGTACACGGCGCCTCCCGGCCTAAAATTACGTAAATCGTTGGTGAACTGGCTCTGTAGGAATGTCGCGGCATCACTACCGGTCACCAGGAGAAGACATGCCGGGCGGTAGGGGAAAATGGCCGAGGGACCGGAAATTATCATTGATGATAACAGATTAACCATAAATCGCTTAGGAAGCAAATGAAGTATTTATTTGTGCCATTCCTTGACGATTACCGCAATGCGATTACGTATTGGAGCAGACAATTTTCCACTTCTCCCGCCTAGCGGGAGTTTTGGGGTAAACAAGAAAGCAAAGGCGGGCCGTCTAGGGGTAGGCGGCCCGCCACTTTTTTTGCCTAAATTTGCGGGGCACCGGGCTCCCGCCATCAAAATCCCTTGCGGGCCGCCCGGATGCGAGCCACTTCACGGGAGCCCATGCAACGAACGTCGGACATCAATGTCGTCGAGACTCGCCGGCTCCCCTCGCCCACGGAGCTCCTTACGTCGTCGCCCAAGAGCGAGGCCCAGGCCGAGTTCGTCACGCGCGCGCGCCAGGACCTCCACAAGCTCATATTCACGGACGACCGCCGCCTGCTGATGATCGTCGGGCCGTGCTCCATCCATGACGTGGACGCGGGGCGCGAGTATGCCCAGCGGCTGTCGGCGCTCGCGCGCGAGGTCTCCGACAGGGTCATGGTCGTCATGCGGGTGTACTTCGAGAAGCCGAGGACGACGGTCGGATGGAAGGGCCTTATTATGGACCCGAGGCTCGACGGAACCAACGACATCGCCGCCGGGCTCGGCATTGCTCGCGGGTTCCTGCGCGACGTCCTCGACCTGGGCCTTCCGACGGCGACCGAGCTCCTCGACCCGATCACGCCGCAGTACATCGCCGACCTCGTGTGCTGGTCGGCCATCGGGGCGCGGACCGCCGAGTCCCAGACGCACCGCCAGATGGCCTCGGGCCTGTCCATGCCCATGGGCTTCAAGAACGGCACGGACGGGTCCGTGCAGACCGCGATCAACGCCATCCGGGCCGCCTCCCAGCCGCAGACGTTCCTCGGCATCAACCTGGACGGGGCCGCGTCGGCCGTGGTGACCGCCGGGAACCCCAACTGCCACATCGTCCTGCGGGGCGGGTCGGCGGGGCCCAACCATTCGCCGGAGCACATCGCGAAGACCGAGCGGCTGCTCGAGAAGGCGGGGCTGATCAAATCGATCCTGGTCGACTGCTCCCATGACAACTCGGAGAAGAAGCCGGAGCGCCAGCCCGAGGTGATGCGCGCGCTCCTCGCCCAGATCAAGGCGGGCAACACGTCGATCATGGGCGCGATGGTCGAGAGCAACCTCCTGGCAGGCAGCCAGCCGTTTCCCCAGCCCGTCGAGAGACTGAGGCGCGGTGTCTCGATCACCGACGGATGCATCGACTGGCCGACGACCGAGGCCCTTGTCCGGGAGGTCCATTCGGCGCTGTCGGCCCGCTTTGCGCCGTAGGGGCTCCCGGCTGGATTGGCCGTCGACCCGATCAGGGCCCGGCAAGGGGTGCAGAGCATCTCTGCACGCCGACTGGCCACAAAAGACAGGCAGCTGCAATAGCAGGGCCGAAACCCCGCGCCGCATGCAGATTTACTTCGTGCGCTCGGTCCCAAATCCCCTACATTTTCCTCCACCCATGAAAACACCCATTCGCGTGGCCGTAACCGGCGCAGCTGGTCAGATCGGCTACTCCCTCCTCTTCAGGATCGCCTCCGGATCGATGTTTGGGGCCGACCAGCCCGTCATCCTCCACTTGATCGAGATTGAGCCGGCGCTGCCCGCACTCGGCGGCGTGGTCATGGAGCTTCAGGATTGCGCGTTCCCCCTGCTCAAGGGGGTGACGCCGACCGCGTCGCTCGACGACGGGTTCAAGGGCGTGGACTGGGCGCTCCTCGTGGGGTCGGTGCCCCGCAAGGCCGGCATGGAGCGCAAGGACCTGCTGGGGATAAACGGCAAGATTTTCACGGGACAGGGCCGCGCAATCGCCAAGAACGCGTCGCCGGGCGTCAGGATCCTGGTGGTCGGCAACCCGTGCAACACCAACTGCCTGATCGCCATGAACAACGCTCCCTCGGTCCCCAGGGACCGCTGGTTCGCGATGACGATGCTCGACCAGAACCGCGCGGTGGCCCAGCTCGCCCAGAAGTCCGGCAAGGAGACCACCGATGTCTCGAATCTCGCCATCTGGGGCAACCACAGCTCGACGATGTACCCCGACTTCTACAACGCGAAGATCGGGGGGCGCTCCGCGGTCGATGTGATCAAGGACGAGGCCTGGTTCAAGGACACCTTCCTGCCGACGGTGCAGCAGCGCGGCGCCGCCATCATCAAGGCCCGGGGCCTGAGCTCGGCCGCTTCCGCGGCGAACGCCGTCGTCGACACCGTCCGCAACCTTACGAACCCGACCCGCGAGGGCGACTGGTTCAGCGTCGCCGTGTGCTCCGACGGCTCGTACGGCATCGAGAAAGGGCTCATGTACTCCTTCCCGATCCGCAGCGACGGCGCGAAGTGGAAGGTCGTGCAGGGGGTGGGCCTGACCGACTTCTCAAAGTCCAAGATAACCGCCACCGAAAACGAGCTGAAGGAGGAGAAGGCCCTCGTTGCGGAGCTTCTTCCGAAGTAGGCGGGACTGCGCCCGCAGCTTGTAGTCAGGGCAGCTTGGCGCGGAGGACCTTGCGGGTCTGGGCGGACCGGTAGGCCTTGAGGGCCCGGGACACCCGGGCGTCCCCGTGGGCGATGATCGCGGCGGCGAACAGGGCCGCATTGACGGCCCCAGGCTTTCCGATGGCAAAGGTGGCGACGGGGATCCCCCCGGGCATCTGGACGATCGAGAGCAGCGAGTCCAGGCCCTTGAGCGATTGGCTCTCCATCGGCACGCCCAGCACGGGAACGGTCGTCAGCGCGGCCGTCATGCCCGCCACATGCGCGGCACCACCCGCGCCGAGGATCAGCGCCCTGAATCCGCGCCTTTCGGCGCGGCCTGCAAACTCGATCATGAGCTTGGGCGTGCGGTGAGCGCTGATGACGCGCTTCTCATAAGGGATGCCCAGCGCCTCGAGCGTCTCGGCGGCATGGCGCATGGTTTCCCAGTCGGAGGTGCTGCCCATGAGCACCCCCACCAGCGGGGTGCGTCGGGAAAGGGGCTTTTTGGAGGCGTTGCGGTCGGAGGTCATCGGGTGCGCCCGCAACCTTGCAACGCCCGGCGGGGGGATTTCAACCGCCTTCTGCTATACCAAGGAGATTCCCTTGGGCAGGCGCACGACCACCGTCCCGGCGATCTTGTCGTGCCAGCCCTGCTTCTCCGCGTCGACCCCGATCCAGATGAAGCCAAGGCCGATGCAGAACATCGACAGGAAGCAGGCGAGCGCCCGGACGACCACGGTCACCCACTCCATCTGCTGGCCGTCCACGCGGACGACCTTCAGGCTGAAGATGATGCCGCCGATGGTGGAGCCCCTGAGCTTCCAGAGTACCGCCCCGTAAATCGCAAGGACCGGCAGGAAGAAGCCGGTCATCCTCGTGAAGATCCCGATCAGGACGACGTCGATAAGGAGCGCGACCATTCGGAGCCAGAACCCTGCCTTCGGGAGGGCCGCCTCCGACACCTTGGCGGCCGACGCCGCCACGA
Organism: Opitutaceae bacterium; assembly: GCA_003164715.1. Classification (GTDB taxonomy): domain Bacteria; phylum Verrucomicrobiota; class Verrucomicrobiia; order Opitutales; family Opitutaceae; genus Palsa-1447. Next base: position 36,049 of record PLTZ01000005.1, read on the forward strand.
CAGGCGGGACCGCCTCGGCGGCCGGCGGTTGCGGGGCGGCCATTGAGGCCTCCTGCGGTGCCAGGGCTGACGCCGAGCCCGGCGCGGGGGCCGCCAACGGGACCGCCGCAAGCGGGACAACCATCGGCGGGACCGCTGCCGGCGGGGCGGCTGATGGCGGGACGGGCGCCTGCGGGGGCTTCGATGAGGTGAAGAGCGCCGTCAGGGCGCAGGAAAAGCCCACAAAGGCCACGAGCATCCAGAGCGCCAGGCCGAGGAACGGGATCAGGTAGAGGACAAGGGCCACCACCGAGCCGAGGAGAACCGCGAGTGACGGGTGCATCTGCTTGCCGCCGATCGCCTGGCCAACGAAGGCGTAAACCGCCGCCTTGCCGAAGACCACGCTTGCAAGGACCCCGAGCGGGAGGACCACCAGCGCCACGGGAATTCCGACGATCGTGACGCACAGCAGGATGAAGAGCACGGGTAGCCCGAGAACCACCAGGAACCCGGTGAGAAAGGTTATTCCCGGGCGCTGCGCGAGCGTGTCGCTGCACTTCTTGATGCCGCCGGGGAAGAGCAGGGCCAGGACCGCGTAGAGCGCGATCAGGCAAAAGTTGAAGAGCCACAGGAAGTGCAGGTGCGGGCCGAAGGCGAGGGGCCGGCCCAGCCTCAGGCCGTGGTGCCACCACGACGAGGCCTCGGAATTCTCGCCGATGTCGACCCCGGTGGCCTGCTGCACCGTGTTCCCGCCCACGATGGCGCCCGGCTCCTTGATCACCCGTCCCGCGACGGCGACGACATTGCCGTCGACCTTCGCGTTCGGGCCGAGCCTCATGATTCCCACAACGACGACGGCGTTGCCGTGCACGGTGCCGTTGATCGTGTGCGATCCGAGGATCGAGACGGAATTGCCGTTGACCGTGCCGTCCACGGTGACGGGCCCCATGATGGCGACCGCATTGCCCTCCACGGTCTCCTTTGGCCCGACGTAGGTCGCGCCGCTAATGGACACCCGGTTGTTCTGGTCATCCTCGAAGTCGTTTCGGATGAATGCCTTGACAGTCGGAGCCGCTGTGGGCTCGACGGGAGCTGCGGATGCAGAGGGTGCCGCGGGTGCGGCAGGGGCCACGGACGCGGCAGGCGCAGCGGGAGGCACCGGCGCCGCGGCCGGGCTCGCGCCGATCTCATGGAGCGCGGGCTCCGGCGTCGGCGCGGCGTTGTCCTGGGGCTTGACGGGATCAGCCGCGAAGGCGGCCGGAGCAAGGGTAGTGAGCGAGGCCAGAAGACAGCCTGCGATAAGCGCCCTGTATGTGGGGTTCATGGAATTCATGGGGTTCAGCGGGTTTGGCGCGCGAAGGCGAGGGCCCGGTACGTGGCCGCGCCGATCGCGGCCAGCGCGGCGTAGGAGGCGGCCACCGTGGCGATGATGCCATAGAGCCAGAGGGGCGGGATCGCGGATATCAGCGCCCGCACCCTGTCGTTGAAGGTCGCCATCATGTCGCGGGCGAAGACGAGCCAGGCGATCGAGTTCGAGACGCCGCCGGCGAGCTCGTGCGCGCCGCGGCTCTGCATGACATAGACCAGGCAGCTGACGGCGAGCGCCGCGGCAAGCGCCGATCCGGCGAAGAAGGCGATGCGGACCGCCGAGGGCCAGTGCGCGAATGACTTTCTCCACCACGGGAGCGCGGCGCGCCGGCTCAGCTCGGCGAGGACGCGCCCCTCAAGGCCGGCGGGCGCCTTCCGGTCGGGAAGGCTGCGCAGGACACGGTGGATCGCGGCCTCGAGCTTATCGGGTTCGTTGGTGTTCATGGGCGTGTTCAGCTTGCGAGGGCTTCCAGGGACTGGCCGTGGGAGAGAATCTTCGCGAGGGCCGCCCTCGCGCGCAGGATGTCGGTCTTCACTTTGGCGAGCGACACGCCGAGGCGCCTGGCGATCTCGTCGTAGGGGACATCCTCGAAATGGTAGAGGACGAGCGGGATGCGCTGGTGATCGGGCAGCTTTGCGAGCGCCTCCTCGACGATGGCGCGCCGCTCGTCCGAATCGATGGCCTCGAAGAAGGTGTCCGGGGCGGCGAACTCGACCGCGGGCTGGTCGTCGCCCTCCGAGCCGGATCCGCCTCCGAATTCCGAGAAGAACTTCCAGCGCTTGCGGTAGCGCTGGAGGTGGTTGATCGAGAGGTTGGTGGCCACCGTCTTGAGCCAGCCGCCCGCGGACGGGCTCGTGGAGAGCATCTCGAAGTGCTCATAGGCCTTAATGAAGACCTCCTGCGCGATGTCCTCCGCCTGGGCGTCGTTCCTGACGAGCCGCGCCGAGGTGGAGAAGACCATGTCTTGGTATTTGCGCATGAAGGTCGTGAAGTCTTCCGGCGTGGTTAGCCCCGAGGGTTGGGATTGCACTGGAGGTTCATCGTTCATTTCCAAAACACCCTTGGGACCCCAAAAGTCGCACAAATCCAGGTAACAAAAAAGCCCGCACTTACGTGCGGGCCTGTTTTTCAGGTCCTGGAATCCCTAAAGCACATAACCCTCTTCCCCGTGCTCGGTTACGTCAAGACCCTGCCGCTCGACCTCCGTGGCCGGCCGCAGGCCGAAGGTCGCCTTGATGGCGAAACCGATGACCGCGGTGGCCACCAGGGCGAGGACCAGGGTCAGCCCGATGGCGATGAGCTGTTCGCGCCACTGGGCGCCCCGGGCGACCATATCGGCCAGCCCGTTCGCCCGTGCCGCCGGGTTTCCCGAGGCCAGGTTCGGGTTCACCGAGGCCGTCGCGAAGATGCCCGTCAGGAGCGCCCCGATCGTGCCGCCCACGGCGTGGACGCCGAACGTGTCGAGCGCGTCGTCATAGCCGAAGACCTTCTTCAGCTTGACGCAGAAAATGAAGGGGATGACTCCGGCGCACAGCCCGATGATCACGGCCCCTGTGGCGTTTACGAAGCCCGTGGCGGGCGTGATGACGACGAGCCCCGCCACGGCGCCCGAGCAGAAGCCGAGGACCGAGGCCTGCTTCTTCGTGATGTACTCGAGGGCGCCCCAGGTGAACGAGCCGACCGCCGTCGCCAGGGTCGTCGTCATGAAGGCGTTGGCCGCGATCGAGTCGGCACCGAGGGCCGAGCCCGCGTTGAACCCGTACCACCCCACCCAGAGCATCCCCGTGCCGACCATGCACAGGACGGTGCTGTGCGGCTGCATCATCTCGCGCCCGAAACCTATCCGAGGCCCGAGGATGAGGCACAGGACGAGCGCCGACCAGCCCGAGGACATGTGGACCACGGTGCCGCCGGCGAAGTCGATCGCGCCGATGCGGGCCGCGGCGTTGCCGGTCCCGTTCATCAGGCCGTCGACGCCCCAGACCATGTGGGCCAGTGGGAAATAGACCAGGAACATCCAGGCGGTCACGAAGAGGAGCACCGAGGTGAACTTGATGCGCTCGGCGACCGCCCCCACGATGAGTGCCGGGGTGATGATCGCGAACATGAGCTGGTACATCGCGAAGACGTTGTGCGACACCCACGCCCCGTAGTCCAGGTTCGGGGCGGAATCGACGCCCCGAAGGAAGGCGTACTTCAGGCCGCCCAAGTAGGGCGTCCCCGGGGCGAAGACCAGGCTGTAGCCCACCATCCACCACAGGACCGACACGAGCCCGGCGATGCCGAGGCACTGCGCGAGCACCGAGAGCACGTTCTTGCGCCGCACGAGGCCGCCGTAGAAGAGTGCGAGCCCGGGAAGCGTCATGAAAAGGACCAGCGCCGAGCTGGTCATCATCCATGCGTTGTGGCCGGGGCCGGGGCCGGCGACCTTCGACGCCACGTTCGGCGTGCGCGCCCCGTTGTTCACGTAGGCCTCAAGGTCCGCTACTCGCTGCTCCAGCGTGGGTTCCGGCGGCGGGGCAGCGCCAAGGATTCTCGGCGAGCCGGCGATGCAGGTTAAGGCAAGGGCCGCCAGCGAGACGCGCAGCCATGTGGGTCGTGGGTTACGGTGGGTCATTGGGTGATTGGAAACGAAGCGGGGCGAGCGTTTGGGCAACGCTAACCCGAGGGATTAGCACTCGTTCAATCATTCTCACGAGTCGCGGTTCCCTTGCAAACTCATAGCGCAACAGAGACAATTTCTTAACGGCCGAAGGCGGCCGTTCGAGCCCCATGACAACAGAACCCCAATTCCTTGCGCCAGATCCGGCAATCGAGGCCTCTGTCCTTTCGATAGGCGAGGCGCTGTTCCGCTCCATGGACGCCCATCCGGCGCCCGGGATCCTCTCCAAGAAGGGCGCCTACGCGCGGATCATGGAGTGGTCCATGAAGGATCCGGTGTTCAAGACGCAGCTGTTTCGCTTCGTCGATGTGCTGCCTTCGCTGAGCTCCTCCGCCGACATTGTTCGCCACCTGCAGGAGTACCTGGGGGACAAGGCCGTGGAGCTGAATCCCGCCCTGAAAGCGGGCCTCGCAGCCTCCTCCTTCGCCCCCGCGCTCATCGCGGGTCCGGTCAAGGCGCAGATCGTGGACATGGCGGGCCAGTTCGTCACGGGCAAGGACACCGCTGACCTGATAAAGCAGATCCGCAAGAACTCAAAGCAGGGTCTCGCGGTCACGATAGACCTCTTGGGCGAGGCCGTGGTCAGCGAGGCGGAGGCGGACATCTTCCTGAACCGCAACCGCGAGGTCCTGGACGATGTCTCGGCCTTCTTTGCGAAGGAGAAGGAGCCCGCGGCGAGCGACCTGGGGCCCAAGGGGCCTCTGCCCAGGCTCAATCTGTCGGTCAAGATCTCGGCCCTTACGCCGGAGGTTCATCCGGCCGATCCGGAACTGTCCATCGGTGCCCTGAAACAGCGCCTGCGTCCGATCCTGCGGAGAGCCGCGGAGGTCGGGGCCCTGATCAACTTCGACATGGAAAGCTACAAGCTGAAGGACCTCACCCTTGCGCTTTTCAAGTCGATCCTGGAGGAGCCGGAGTTTCGCCAGGGGCCCGAGATCGGCATCGCGCTCCAGGCGTACCTGCGCGACTGCGAACGGGACCTGAGGGATCTCATCGCCTGGGCCAAGACGCAGGGGCGCCATCTGAACGTGCGACTCGTTAAGGGCGCCTACTGGGACTACGAGACCGCGGCCGCGCAGCAGCGCGAGTGGCCGGTTCCCGTCTGGTCACGCAAGCCCGAGTCGGATGCCAACTACGAGAAGCTCACGGCGTACCTTCTCGACAACATCGACACGGTGACGCCGAACTTCGCCTCGCACAACGTCCGCTCGGTCGCCCACGCGATCGCCCAGGCCGAAAGGCGGGGCATCGACCGGAAGGCCTACGAGTTCCAGGCCCTGTACGGAATGGCGGATGACTTGAAGGCGGCGCTCTTGCAGCGCGGGCACCGGGTGCGCGAGTACTGCACCATCGGCGAATTGCTCCCGGGCATGGCCTATCTGGTGCGCCGCTTGCTCGAGAATACGTCCAACGAAGGGTTTCTGCGGATCAAGAACACCGGCGAGGCTTCCCTCGAGGAGCTGCTGCGCAATCCGATTGGACTGATCGCCTCGGCCCCTGAGCCCATGGCCCGAAAGCCCCGGTCGAGCGCCTTTGTCAACGCCGCGAATCTCGATTTCACGCTCGCCGCGAACCGCGAGAGGCAGCGCGCGGCTCTCGAGGCATTCGAATCCGGCCGCCTGGGCAGGAAATACCCGGTTGTGATCAACGGCCGGAGGATCTCCGACCGTCCGTTTCTGCCGTCCGTCAACCCGGCGCGCCCCGCCCAGGTCGTGGGCTACTGGGCGAAGGGAACGATTGCCGACGCCGAGGCAGCGGTGGCCGCAAGCGTCGCCTATTTCCCAAAATGGCGCGCGACCCCGGTCGACGATCGCTCCAAGATGCTCGAGCGGGCGGCCGACCTCATGGAGTCGCGCCGCCTCGAGCTCAATTCGCTCCTCATTCTCGAGGCCGGCAAGCCGTGGATGGAGGCCGATGCCGACACCTCGGAGGCGATCGATTTCTGCCGCTTCTACGCCCAGGAAATGCGCCGGCTCGGCCGCCCGGTCGTCACCCAGTCCGTGCCGGGCGAGGACTGCTGCCAGATCTGGACCCCCCGGGGCGTGGGAGTTTCCGTGGCGCCATGGAATTTCCCCCTGGCGATCCTCACCGGACTCACCGTCGCGCCCTTGGTCGCCGGAAACTGCATGATCATCAAGCCGGCCCGCCAGACCTCGATCATCGGGGCCTTCCTGATGGAGATCCTCACCGAGGCCGGGGTCCCGCCCGGGGCGATCCACTACCTGCCGTGCTCCGGTGCGGAGGCAGGCGCCCACCTTGTCGCCCATCCGAAGGTCGATTTCATCGCCTTCACAGGCTCCCGCCAGGTTGGCTGCGGCATCTGGGAGGAGGCGGGAAAGACCCGCCAGGGGCAGCTCAACCTGAAGAAGGTGGTGTGCGAGATGGGGGGCAAGAACGCCCTCGTGATTGACGTCGATGCGGACCTGGACGAGGCGATCCCGGCCGCCCTTTACAGCGCCTTCGGCTACGCGGGCCAGAAGTGCTCCGCCCTTTCCCGACTGATCGTGCTGGAGGCCGTCTATGACAGGTTCGTCGAGCGTTTCATCTCGGCCTGCCCGGCTTTCACGGTCGGGGACCCCTGCCGGCCGGGCACGCTGGTCAATCCCGTGATCGACGCCGAGGCCCAGAAGAGCATTCTGGGCTACATCGAGAAGGGAAAATCGGAGGCCCGCCTCGCCTGGCAGGCCAGCTTGTCGCCCGAACTCGTCAAGAGCGGAGGCTACTACGTCCCGCCAACCGTGTTTGTGGACTGCAAGCCCGAGCACACGATCGTCCGCGAGGAGATCTTCGGACCGGTCCTTTCGATCCTCAAGGCCAGGGACTTGGACGAGGCGTTCGCGATGGTTAACGCCGCCGATTACGCGTTGACGGGCGGCATCTTCTCAAGGAGTCCCCGTGCAATCGAGCGTGCCAAGGCGGAGATTCTCGTCGGCAACCTCTACATCAACCGCGGCGTCACCGGCGCTGTCGTCGAGCGCCATCCCTTCGGCGGTTTCAAGATGAGCGGAGGCGGCACCAAGGCCGGCGGGAAGGAGTATCTCGAGAACTTCCTCTTTCCCCGCGCGATCGCGGAGAACGTCATGCGCCGCGGGTTCACCCCGCCCGAGGAGCAGCCGAAGGGGCCGTCCTAGAGCGCCGTGTACAGCCGGTAGAGGACCTGCGTCCCGAACTCCTCCCAGCCGTTCGCCGCGACGCGGGCATAGAGTATCCGCGCGCAGTCGAGGCCGGGAAGCTCGAGCCCCATCTCCTCGGCGGACTCGATCGCTATCCCGATGTCCTTGCGGATGTGCTTGACGTAGAAGCCGGGGGCGAAGTCGCCATTGAGGGCGCGCGGGCCGAGGTGGGTCATGGCCCAGCTGCCGGCCGCCCCGCCGCTGATGCTCCCGTGGACCCGCGCGGGGTCGAGCCCCGCGCGCTTGGCGTAGGCGAGCGCCTCGCACCAGGCCACCATCCCCACGGCGCACGCGATCTGGTTCGCCATCTTGCAGTGTTGGCCCGAGCCCGCGGGACCGTGCAGCGCAAGGTTCTTGCCGAGGAGGGACAGGATTGGGCGCGCACGTTCAAACGCCACGGCATCCCCGCCCGCCATGATGACGAGCTTCGCCTCGCGCGCCCCCACGTCGCCGCCCGACACCGGCGCGTCCAGCGCGTGGAGCCCCTTTGCCGATGCGGCCTCGAATATCCTCTTCGCAAGCGGCGGACTCGACGTCGTCATGTCGATCAGCAGCGCCCCCGCCCTCGCCCTCTCGACAAGGCCGTCCGCCGCGAGGTAGGTCTGCTCGACGTCGTACGGGAACCCCAGCATCGTGATGACGATGTCGGCCTGCTCCGCGGCCCTCGCCGCGGAGGAGTGCCAGTGCGCGCCCGCGTCCAGGAGCGCCTTCGCCTTGTCCTTTGTCCGGTTGAAGACGTGGAGCGGGTGACCGGCGGCCATGATGTGCCCGGCCATGCTCCGGCCCATGACCCCCGTCCCTATGAATGCGACTGGCGGCCTGTCGGACATGGCGCCCCCTAGCGGTCCCAGCTGTCCGAGGCGTCGCGGATCAGCTGCCCCAAGACCGGGAAGCGCAGCTCCCCGTAGTTAAGCGCGTACCGGAGCTTCCCGTCCCGGAACACCCAGGTTGTCGGGATCCACGAGATCGGGAGCCCGAGGAGCTCGGTCACCTTCTCCCCCCTCGCCCGCGAGCCGTTCGGGTGGACGAGGAGCTGGAAATTGCTCTCGGCGCCCACCCCGGCCTTCTCAAGGACGTCGCGCCCGTCGGCCGGGCTCCAGATCGTCACGAACACAAAGTTCACGTTCGGGTTCGCGGCGATGAAGCCGCTCCACCCCCCGTTGGCAAGCTCCGCCCTGCAGTTGGGACACCACGGCGCCCAGAAGTGGACGACCGTGATGTTGGCCGACTTGGTCGCATCGGCGAGCCGCCGCTCCAGGGCCGCCGAGGGAGTGTCGGCCGCGCGGGCCGCGCACGCCAGAAGGGCGGCCGCGGCGATAGCATAAGATCCCCTGATCATCCCCCCACCATGCACAATTCCCGCGCAAATGCGAAGCCTAGCCGATCCCCAGCCACGCGAGCCCGGCGCGTATCCAGAGCGGGCTTGTGAAGAGCCCCACCGCCGTCGTCGAGAGGACGACCTGGACGGCCGTCAGGGGCTGGCCCCCGTAGTACTGCGCGAGGAGGATCGGCAGGACGGCGGCCGGCATCGCGGCCTCGACCACGAGGACCCGCTTGAGCTCGACCGGGCATGGCAGCCACTTCGCGAAGCAGAGCATGAGCACCGGCATGATCCCGAGGCGCACCGCGCACGAGGCGATCGCTATGTTGCGGTGCAGGAGCTTGAGCGGATCGTTGAGGAAGTCGGCGATGTTGACCCCAGTCATCACGATGCCGAGCGGGACGGCGCACACGCCGAGCGAGTGCGCGAGGCCGCGCACGAGCCCAGGGACGTAGGGCGCGAGGCCCAGCACGTTGATCCCTATCGCCACGACGAGGATGACGAGCATCGGCGTGACGAGCCTGCGCCAGCCGTTCCTCGCCGAGGCGCCCGTCAGCACGAGGAGCCCCACCGACCAGATGGCCATGTCGACACCCATGTTGTGGACGAGGACGACGCCCTGCGCCCGCTCGCCCCAAATGCCCCCGACGATCGGCAGCGGCAGGTAGCTGTAGTTGCATACCCCCGCGGAGATCGCGAACGTCCGCAGGCCGGTGCCCTTGTGCAGGCCGATCATCCGGGCGACCCCGTACGACACCGCGAAGCCGGCGGCGGTGGCCGCGAAGCCCGCGATCGGGGGGAGGAAGAGGTTGCCTGGCTCGCGCAGCGACGGGTTGCCGACGATCGCGTCGAACGCGAGGCAGGGCATGCACACGTACATGGCAAAGCGGATCATGCTCGTCTCCGCCTCGCCCTCTATCCAGTGGAAGCGCCTCAGGGCCACGCCGACCGCGATCAGCGCGAAGACCGGAAGGATGAGTATGAAGAGCGCCCCGATCGTCATTCCGCGCGTCCGAGGGATGACGCTTTCGCGCGCGAAGGCACGCGAAAAAAGGCGAACGCCCTAATCAGCTCGAGGGAGGCGGGGTCGGCGCCGGCGGCGTCGTGGGCTCGGGCGGCGGCTGTTGGCCGCGCCGGCCTCCGTTCGCGGGCAGCGTGTCGAAGATGGCCTGCTGGGCGGGCGTGAGCGCGGCGCGTATCTGGGAGCGGGTCAATTGGTTGATCTGTTGCATCTTTGCGCGCTTATCAACCTGCGAGAGCGTGTCGTCGCCGCGCAGCGCCTTCATCTGGCTCTCCGACGATGAGAGGATGTCGCCCACGGTCTTCTGCTGCGCGGGCGTGAGGTTGAGCTTCGCGGTCAGCTCGCCGAGGACGAAACCCCTCCCGTGCCTGTGGCGGGCCGGGGGCGGCGGACCCACGTCCGAGGTGCTCGTGTCGGTTCCGGAGGAGGGGGGAGGCGGGGCGGGCGGAGCGGATGTGTCGTCGGCACGGGCCTGGGAAAGCGGGAGGGCGAGGCCGGCCGAGAGAAGGGCGAGCGAAAGCGCGGTGGCGTATTTCATGCGAGTTAAGACGCACTTGACCCGAATACGTTACACCTTTCAGCGCCGATGGACTTGCCCCGAAGGCGGGTTGCCCCAACCGTTGCCCCCGATGATTGAGGTTGAGGAGCTTACCAAACGATACGGCACCTTCACCGCCGTCCGGAGCCTTTCATTCACCGTGCGCCCCGGCGAGGTGCTGGGGCTTGTCGGCCCGAACGGCGCCGGCAAGACCACCACGCTTCGGTGCATGGCGGGGATCATCCCGTCCTCCGAGGGCAGGGTGAGGATCGCGGGCCACGACCTCGCCGCCGAGCCCGTGGCCGCGAAGCGCTCCCTCGCGTTCTTCCCGGACGAGCCGCGGCTGTTCGAGTACCTGACGGTACGCCAGCACCTGAATTTCGTCGCACGGATCTACGGAGTCGCCGACTACGAGGCCCTGGCGACGCCGCTGCTCGAGGAGCTGGAGCTTGCCGAGAAGTCGGACGTCCTGCCGGGGGAGCTCTCACGGGGCATGAAGCAGAAGCTCGTCATCGCGTGCGGCCTGCTCCACTCGCCGCGCGTCATGTTCTTTGACGAGCCCCTCACCGGTCTCGATCCGCTCGGCATCCGGCGGATGAAGGACTCGATCGTGCGCCGTGCGCGCGATGGCGCGGCCATCGTCCTGAGCTCCCACCTGCTCCATCTGCTCGAGGAGGTGTGCACGAACGTCCTCATCCTGAAGAAGGGCGACAAGGTGGCCGACGGCACCCTGGCGCAGGTCGTGGCGACGTTCAGCAACGGCGAGGAGAACGTGAGCCTTGAGGAGATCTTCATCCGCGCAACGGGCGGGTCCGAGTCCTGACCGCCCCACGCCCCCCATGATCGGCGCGCTCCTTTACCTGCGGCTCAACTCGCTGGTGAACCTCGTCGCCCACCGCGTCCGCCGGCTGCGCCAGCCGAAATACTTTGTCGGCGCCGCGGTGGCCGCCGCGTATTTCTATATCGTGCTCCTGCGAAAGCCGGGAGTCGCGGCCCCGCCCGGGGTGGCCGTGCCCGGGGCCGGGAGCGACCCGCGGATCGCAATCACGCTAATCTGCGCCTTCCTCTGCCTGCTCGCCCTCGTGCGCATCGCCTACGCGTGGATTTCGCCCCCGGATAAGCCCGGGCTCCGCTTCAGCGAGGCCGAGATCGCCTTCCTCTTCCCCGCCCCGGTCACCCGCAAGGCCCTGATTCACTACCGCCTGCTGGGCACCCAGATCGCCATCCTCTTCACCGCGGTGCTGATGGCGTTCGTCTTCAACCGCTTCGGGTATCTCGGGGGCCACCGCGTCCAGCGCGCGATCGGCTGGTGGGTCATCCTCTCCACCTACGACCTCCACCTGAGCGGGACGAACCTGACGCTCGGAAGCCTGAGGGAGCGCAGCCGCCACTTCCTGCTCTGGCGGCTCGGGGCCGTCGCCGCGATCGTGCTGTACGTGGCCGCGGTGTTCCGGTTCGCGATCGGGCCGGTGGAGGCGCTCTTGCAAGGTCCCGGCGATTTCATGAAGCAGGTCGCCGGTTCGCCCGCGCTCCACTGGCTCTCGCTCCCGTTCCGGATCGTCTTCGGCCCCTACGCGGCGTCCGGACCCGGCGAGTTCGCGGGCGCGATGGTGCCGGCGCTCCTGCTGCTCGCGGTCCACTATTATTGGGTCTCGAGCACCGAGGCGCGGTTCGAGGAGGGCTCGATCGCGCTCGCGGAGAAGCGGGCGGCGATCCGGGCTGCGGCGCAGCGCGGGGAGATCTCCGGTATGGGGGGAACGAAGCCCACGGCGCGGTCCGACCCCTTTTCCCTGGCGCCGCAAGGCCCGCCCGAGCTGGCGTTCCTATGGAAGAACCTGATCTCCGTCCGCAGCTCGCTCTTCAACAGGCGGGTGGTCCTGCTCGTGCTTATTGTCATGGTCGCGATGTCCATGGGGCCCTTGGTCTCGCTTCGCACGGACACGATCGGCATCGACGCCTTCAGGAAGATCGTCGGGGTCCTTTCGGCGATGTTCGCGGTCTACACGTTGCTCGTGGGCCCGCAGCTCGCGCGGCAGGACCTGCGCAACGACCTGCCAAACGCGGACATCCTGAAGACCTACCCGATGGAGGGTTGGAGGCTCGCCCTCGGCGAGCTCCTCGCGCCCACCGCCATCCTGACGGCGGTGCTCTGGATCGAGCTGCTCGGGTGCGCCGCGGCCGTGGACACCGGTGACGGTCACGCGCTGACCTCCGGCGTCCGCGCGACGGCCGTCGTGTGCCTCGCCCTGGCGGCGCCCCTGGTCTGCCTCCTGCAGCTCATCGTGCCGAACTGGATCATGGTGCTCATGCCGGGGTGGTACCAGGCGTCGCGGTCCCGCGCAGGGGGCGTTGAGATCTTTGGGCAGCGCCTGATGTTCGGCGTCATCCAGCTCCTCTTCGCGCTCGGGGTCATCGTGCCCGCCGCTGGGGCCGTCTGGCTCATCATCTTCTCGTCGCAGTGGCTGATCGGAGCCGGGCCCGCCATCGCCCTGGCCACGCTCGTCGTCCTGCCGGTGCTTGCGGGGGAGGCCGCGTTCGGCCTTTGGTGGCTGGGGGAGAGGTTCGAGAAGTTCGACCTCTCCACCGAATCGCGTTGAAAGGCTCCCGGCTCATAAGCATCGCCTCGGCCGAGGTCGCGGCGACCCAGCGAAGGCTGCCGGCCGACATCCGGGAGGCCGCGCGCCACGTGCCCGTGCATTTCGAGCCCGTGCCGGGCGCCGACGTCCTCGCTGACGGGTTTGAGCCCGACCTCCTCGGGCTGTTCACCGGCAGCCCGTTCGGCAGCCATCCGGGCGAGGACCCCATGCCGCCCCAGATCCACCTGTATACCGCCAACCTTTGGGATTACGCCGAGGGGGACGAGGCGGCCTACCGGGAGGAGGTGCGGCTCACCTATCTGCACGAGCTCGGGCATTTCCTGGGTTGGGACGAGGACCAGGTCGCGGCCCGCGGCCTTGATTAAGGTCCCGACGGCCGGGAACTAGCGCCAATCCGCGCTTTCCAAGTCGTCAAGGCCGTGTTTTAACCATTGAACCGGTCAAGATAGTCGGACCGCGTATCCATTCCTCAAGATTCCAGCCATGAACAAACTGCTCGTCCTCCCCCTGATTGCGATTCTGGGCGCCACGTCCGTGCGCGCCAACGACACCCACACCCCGAGATCCGATCTCGTCGTGCGGGTTGAGACGTGCGAGGCCATCATCAGGGAGTTCATGGCGAGCCCGGCCACCTCCATCCCCCGGGGCGTCTGGCAGAACGCGCGCGGCGTCATGATTTTGAGCCAGTTCAAGGCCGGCCTCATTTTCGGCGTGAAGGGCGGCTACGGCGTCCTGATGGTCAAGAAGCCGAACGGCCGGTGGAGCCTGCCGGTCCTGATCGACGCCAGCGAGGCGAGCCTCGGGCTGCAGGTCGGGGCAAAGTCGGTCGACACGGTCTGCGTCCTGACGGACGACGCGACGCCGCGGCTCCTGTTCACAAACCGGTACAACATCGGGGTCGACGCGAAGGCGGTCGCCGGCCCGAGCTCGGCCGAGTACGAGGACTACGCCAAGCACATCTTCCTTGCGCCCGTCCTCGTCTACTCGAAGTCCGTCGGGCTCTTCGCCGGCGCCACCGTCAAGGCCGGGCACGTCCAGCGCAACGATCCCGCCAACTTCATCCTCTACAACACGTCGTACACGATGCCGGAGCTCCTCTACAGCGACTGGGTGACCCCGCCCGCCGAGGTGCAGCCGCTCATGTCGTACGTGCAGCAGCTGGCCCCCTGACCCAGCCCACAAGGGCGTCCAGGGCCGCCGCAGCCACGCGCTCCTGGGCGTCGACCCGGGACAGCCCGGCGCAGTCGACGCGGCCGCGCAGGGTTTCGAACGACCCGGAGGGGAGCCTGCGGGCGAGGGCCCACCACCCGAACGGCTCGTCGATGTTCCACTTCTCGGACGGCTCGGCATAGCCCGTGGTGGCGACGCCTACGTCGGAGCCGAACAGGGCGCACGCACCCCGCGCCATCTGCTCGGCGACGGTGGCCGACACGCTGTTCGCAGCCTCCGCCCCGGCCTGGTCGACCCCCAGATGCCGCACCTTCTGCTCGAGCGAGTAGGCGGTCATGCCGCCGAGAAAAAACTCCGAGGCGCCCGAGATCGCGCCGATCCTGGCCTGGAGCCGGCCGCTCGTCAGGCTCTCCGCGACCGCGAGGGTGAGGCGCGGCTCCAGGAGCATGAGGCTCTTCAGTTCGCTCATGACCGCTCCCTCAGTGCGCCGGGGCCTCGCTGATCCGCTTCAGGTTCGCCAGCCCCGCGTCGAAGTCCGGGGCCATGAACCGGCCCATGAAGACCCCGAACCAGCGGTTGATGGGGCTGTGCCCGAGGTCTCCCTCCATGGCCATGGTGACGCGGGTCGTCCCGTCCGGGCCCGCCGCAAGCTCGACCGTCCCCTTCGAAGCCATGCCCATGTCGGCAAACTCCATCCGGTACTCGAAGTAGTCCGGGGGGCGCACTGCCGTGATCGTCATCTTGCCGTCGCCCTGGCTCTTGCTCTTCCACTGGCTCCACGCGCCGACCTCCGTCGTCGCAGGCGAGTAGTTGGGCTGCATCGCCGGGTCGCGGCCGAACCAGACGCCCCACTGCCTCCAGGCCTTCAGGTCGCCGACCAGCGGGAACACGGCGGCCGGCCTGGCAGCAACCACGGTCGAGCGCTCCACCCGGTAGTGACCCGGCAGGACCAGGCCCACAAGCAGGAGCAGGGCCCAGAGTCCGACGAGGCCTCCGAAGATCCATGCGACGAGCTTCATGGGCGGGATGATGCGAACGGATCGGCGTCCCGCCAGTGAATTTCGGGCGTCAGGCCAGCTCTAGGCCCACCGGGCAGTGGTCGCTGCCCATCACCTCGGGGCTGATCCAGGCCCGCCGGAGCGCCGGGCGCAGGCGCTCAGCCGCCACGAAATAGTCGACCCGCCACCCGATGTTCCGGGCCCTGCAGTCGCCCATCTGGCTCCACCAGGAGTAGTGGCCGGGCCCCTTTTCAAACTCGCGGAACGTGTCCACGAAGCCGCTCCCGAGGAGCCTCCCGAAGCTCGTCCTCTCCTCGTCCGTGAAGCCGGCGTTGCGGCGGTTCGACCTCGGGTTGGTGAGATCGATCTCCTCATGGGCCACGTTCAGGTCCCCGCAGAAGATAGCCGGCTTCCCCCCGGCCTGAAGCCGGGAGAGGTACCGGAGGAACGCTGGGTCCCACTTCCCGACGCGGTGGTCGAGCCGGGTCAGGCCCCGCTGCGAGTTCGGCTGGTAGACGTTCACAATCCAGTAATCGGGAAACTCCGCCGCCAGCACCCGGCCCTCCCTGTCATGCGCTGCCACGCCGATCCCGCGGCGCACCTGCGCGGGCCGCACACGGGTCAGCACCGCGGTCCCGCTGTAGCCCTTCTTCTCGGCGCTGTACCAGTGGACCTCGTACCCGCGGGGCCATTTCACGTGCTGCACGTCGCCCGGCTGCGCCTTGGTCTCCTGCAGGCACACGACGTCGGCGTCGCTCCCCTCGATGTAGTCGAGCAGGCCCTTCTTCAGGGCGGCCCGCACCCCGTTGACGTTCCAGGAGACGATCTTCACTGGCTGAGTGGCATCCCCGGACGATGACGGCGGGGCGCGGACAGGCAAGGGCGCGCAATCTTGAGGGCGCACCCGGACTTGGGCGGCACACCCGCGGAATCCTCGCTGCGGCTATCGGACGCCATAGTAGGCCCTCTACTGCCCTGTCCATCGCCTCGAAACGACCCGAGAATCGCTCCCGCTTAACAACTTCGCGCTCGAGGTTGAGGTGCGTGACACAAATGAGCGCCCTTTCCCCCATTACATCATCGAGGGCCGGCGGCGAGGAGCAGCATCGGGCCGACAAAGAACGCCTTCCCCACGAAGTAGAACCCGATGCCCGTGTCCACGATGTCGTTCTTCGAGCCGAAACAGGCCCTTCTGAGGATCCACAGTCCGCCAAGAAGGCAGAAGGCGAACGACAAGCCTGCTCCGATCCGTGCCAGTGTTTTCATGTCAGCGCTCGACGTTGATGTTCGGGGGCAACCGGCGCCACGATAGCCGGCCCGGAGGCGAATAGAAGACCAATCCCGGCGCCCCGCGAATGACACGGATGGCGCCACGTTCCGGTTGCCAAGGGCGCGGGTGCGCCAACACTTTGCGGGTTCCATGACGGCCTTCGCGCAGATTCCCCTTGGCACCCCGATACCCGACAGCCCGCACGCGGTGTCCTGCAGCCTGCCGACCATGGCCGCCGTGCGCGGCTACGAGGAGAAGGACCCGGCCGTCACCTCGAGGCTAAGGTCCGGCTACCCGAGGTTCGTGGTTCATCCCTTCGCGCGCCGCCTCGCCTCGGTGCTGTCCGAGCGCCACGGGCTCGCGGGAAGGACGCTCTGGCTCGCGTCGTCGCGGGCGATGGCCGGCGCGCTCCTGGAGCACCTGCGCCTCGCCGGGCCGGCGGGATCCGGCGCCGAGGCGTTCGCGGCGGACGGGGTGCACGGCGTCTCCCATCCGGAGTCCGCCGAGCTCGCGCTCCGCGCAAAGCGGTACCTGCAGAACATCGGGGGGTTCCTCTCGTCCCGGGAGGCCGAGGACCGCCTCGCGCAGATCGGGGCCGGGCCCGCTCCCGGGGGCGAGGAGACCTTTGCCGGCGACGCGAGGCAGGAGGTGCTGCGTTTCCTCAGGCCAATGTTCTCGGGTGTCCCGGACGCGAACCTCATGCTCGCCAATAGCGGGATGAACGCCATCCACGCCGCGTTCCGGGCGGTGAGCGACCTGCAGGCCCCGAAGGGCCGGACCGCGTGGGTCCAGCTGGGCTGGCTCTACCTGGACACGATCGCGATCCTCAGGACGTTCACGGCCTCGCCCGACGATTATATTCACGCGCGCGACGTGATGGACCTCGCGGGGCTCGGCCGCCTCTTCGCCGAGCGCGGGTCGCGGATCGCGGGGGTCATGGCCGAGGTCCCGACGAACCCCCTGGTCCAGACCCCCGACGTGGCGGCGCTCGCGGCGCTGTGCCGCGGGCACGGTATAACGCTCATCCTCGATCCGTCCCTCGTCTCCGCGTTCAGCGCCGACTGCTTGCCCCACGCCGACCTGGTCGTGACGAGCCTCACGAAATACACGGGCAACGAGGGGGACGTCCTCGCGGGGCTGGTTGCGGTCAACCCCGCGGCCCCGGAGGCGGACGCGCTGCGCCGCGGCGTCTCGGCCGTCATCGAACCCCCCTATTGCCGCGATCAGGCCCGCCTCGCCGCCCAGATCCGCAACACCGGAGCGGTCCTCGCGGCGATCGAGGAGACCACGCCAAAGGTGGCCTCCTTCCTTGCGTCGCACCCCGCGGTCCGCACGACCCACTGGGCCCTTGAGCCCTCCTCGCGCGAGAACTACCTGAGGATCGCACGAACCCAAGGGGCGACCGGCGGGATCATTACCTTCACCCTGAGCGGCCCGCTGGAACGCTTCTACGACCGGCTCAGGCTGCCCAAGGGCCCGAGCTTCGGCATGCGCACAACCCTCATCTGCCCCTTCATGTACCTGGCGCACTACGACCTCGTGAACACGCCCCGGGGTCGCGCCGAGCTCAACGCAAACGGCCTGGATCCGGACATGCTGCGCCTTTGCGTGGGCACGGAGCCGGCGGACGAGATCATCGGCGCCCTCGCCGAGGCGCTCGGCGCTCGCTAGGGGCCCCGGGGTCAGGGGCCGGCCGCGCCCCCGGGGCGCGTTAGCCGCAGGAACCGGGCCCCGAGCAAAACGGCGGCGGCGGCCAGGCCCGCAGCAAGGCCGGTCCATATGCCTGCCGGCCCGAATCCCTCGCGCACTCCGAGGGCATAGCCGAGCGGCAGCGCGATGACCCAGTAGGCCACGAACGTGATCGCCGCGGGCACCTTGACATCGGTGAGCCCCCGGAGCGCCGCCGAGTTGATCACCTGCCCCCCGTCGAAGATCTGGAAGACGGCGGCCACCGCGAGCAGCGCGCTCGCCACCGAGACGACCTCGCCCTCCCTGATGAACCAGGACGCGATCGTGTGGCCGGCAGCGAGGAAGACCACCGTCATGGAGGCCGAGAACACGAGGCCCATGAGCGTGCCGCCCAGCCAGATCGGGCGCAGCCGGGAGTGCTCGCCCGCGCCGACGGCCGCGCTCGTGCGCATCCCGACCGCCATTGAGATGCCGAGCGCCACCATGAAGGTCATCGCGGCGCACGAGAGCGCGATCTGGTGGGCCGCCAGCGGCACGGCCCCGAGCCAGCCCATCATGACGGTCGCCATCGCGAAGGCGCCGCCCTCGAAGAGGAGCGCCCCCGACGCCGGCAGGCCGACCGAGAGCATCCGCCTCACCCGCTCCCACGAGAAGGGCGCCAGCCAGCGCCGGGGCCACGCGGCCCGCATCTTCGGATCGAGGCGCAGCCAGGTGAAGATCACGATCGACCCGAGGGAGCGCGAGATGAGCGTCGAGATCCCCGCCCCGGTCAGCCCGAGGCGCGGCGCGCCGAGGTGCCCATAGATGAAGACCCAGTTGAGGAGGATGTTGAGCAGCACGCCGGCGAGGATCACCGCCATCGGCAGCCAGGGTCGGCCCATCGACTCGGCGAATTGGCGCAGCGCGAGGTAGACCAGCGACGGCACGAGCGAGAGCCCGAGGAGGAGGAAGAACGGGTTCACCGCGGCCAGCACCTCGGGCTGCTGGCGGAACCACTCAAGGTGGAAGCCGAGGAAGAGGATCACCCCGACCTCGACCACCCCCGAGCCGAGCGCGAGCAGCAGGCCGTGCCGCAGAAATTCGCCGGCTTCGTCGTGGCGCCCGGCGCCCCGAGCCCTCGACGTGAAAATGGCCACGGGCACTAAAAGCCCTATACCTATGATGAAGAATATGTTGAAGATGCCGATACCGAACGAGGAGGCGGCTAGAGGAACAGTCCCCGCCCGCCCGATCATGACGCTGTCGGTGACGCCCATGGCCATCTGGCCCAGCTGGCCGATGGTGATCGGCACGGCCAGGAGCAGCGTGGCCCGCGCCTCCCTGTAGACAGCATGCATGGTCGAGTGTTATTGCGGACCGCCGCGCGTTGTCCAACGCTACCTTTGCTGAAGAACCGACCCGTCATCTCCCTGCTCATCGGCGCGGCCGCGACGGCCGCGGCACTGTGGGCCTACGCCTCCCAGCCGAGGACGGCGGCCCGCGCTGCGGAACCGGTGCCCATCCAGGACGGCAAGACGATTGATTTCTCAAGCGGCAGGCCGGTCACCAAGGACGGCGCCGCGGACAAGGCCGCGCTCGACGCGGCGGTCAAGGAGATCGACGCGGCCTCGAAGGACGTCACGTTCCCCGCCGACTCCAAGCCGAAGAAATAACCCCCGCGCTCAGCGCGCCCGGCGCACGCGAATCGCGTACTTCTTTGCGGCGGTGGACGGCGCCGTGAAGCGCACCACCTCCGTCGAGCTTGCGGAGATCGCCAGCAGCTGCCACGGCACCTCGGCGGACACGGGCATGCCCTCGCCGTCAAGGAACTCGCACTGGACCTGCACCTGCACGGGCTTCCCGCCGCCGTTCTTCAGGTTGGCGACGACTTCGAGCCGCCCATCGCCCAGGGTGCGCTCCTGCAGGCCCGTGCAGCTGACCACGGCCTCGGTCGCCGAGTCGAGGACGGCGAACCGGTCGGTGTTCTCCACCGTGAACTTGGTCGTCTCCTGCGGCGCCTGCGGGGCGGGCGCGCTTGCGCATCCGGCAAGCGAGCACACCGCCGCAAGGAGGAGCATGGGATGCGATCGTGTCATGGGCTGTAGGAGATATGCGCTGGGACTGCGCCCGCGCGAGCATGTTCAGCCACTTTTTTACCCGGGTCGTCAATCGTTTGCTTAATCCCGCCGCGCTTGCGCCCGCGGGAGGGTCCTCCGACGATCCGGGGCCGCCCCGCCATGACCCGCTGCGTCCTCGCACTCGACCAGGGCACGACCTCCTCCCGGGCAATCCTCTTTGACCGGCGCGGGCATCTCCTCGCCTCGGCCCAGGAGGAGCTCCGGCAGCACTTCCCCCACCCGGGCTGGGTAGAGCACGACCCAGAGGAGATCTGGGGGACGACCCGGCGCGTCGCGCAGGCCGTCCTGCGCAAGGCCGGGGTCCGCAGGGGCGAGGTGGCGGCCGTCGGGATCGCAAACCAGCGGGAGACCACCGTCCTCTGGGAGCGGGCGGGCGGGCGCCCGCTCCACCGCGCGATCGTCTGGCAGGACCGGCGGACCGCCGCGGCATGCGCCGCCCTTGAGCGCGGCGGCGCGGGCCCGCTCTTCAGGAGGAGGACCGGCCTCCTGCTCGATCCCTACTTCTCGGGGACGAAGCTCGCGTGGCTCCTGGACCACGTGCACGGCGCGAGGCGCCGCGCCGCGCGCGGCGAGCTCGCCTTCGGCACCGTCGACTCCTGGCTGCTCTGGAAGCTCACCCAGGGCCGGGTGCACGCCACCGACGTCTCGAACGCGTCGCGGACGCTCCTCGCCGGCCTTCGATCGGGCGACTGGGAGGGCAAGCTCACGGGCGCGCTGCGCGTGCCGGCCGAGGTCCTGCCGCAGGTGCTCCCGAGCAGCGGGGTCTTCGGGGAGATCAGCGCGATCGACGCCCTGCGCGGCGTGCCGGTCGCCGGGATCGCGGGCGACCAGCAGGCCGCGCTGTTCGGCCAGGGGTGCTTCGCGCCCGGGATGGCGAAGAACACCTACGGAACCGGGTGCTTCATGCTCATGAACACCGGGACCCGGCCTGTCGCTTCCAAGCATAGGCTCCTCACGACCATCGCGTGGCGGATCGCGGGGCGCACCGAGTACGCGCTCGAGGGGAGCGTCTTCGTCGGCGGGGCCGTCGTCCAGTGGCTGCGCGACGGCCTGGGCCTGATCTCGCGCTCCTCCGACGTCGAGGCCCTGGCGGCCCGGGTCCCCGACAACGGGGGCGTCACGATCGTGCCCGCCTTCGCGGGGCTCGGCGCGCCCCACTGGGACCCGGCGGCAAGGGGAGCGATCGTCGGGGTCACCCGGGGTACGAGCGCCGCGCACCTTGCGCGCGCGGCGCTCGAGAGCATCGCGTTCCAGACGGCGGACCTGATCGGCGCGATGGAGGCGGACTCCGGCCGGCGCATCCGCGAGCTGCGCGTCGACGGCGGAGCCTCCGTGAACAACGCGCTCATGCAGTTCCAGAGCGAGCTGATCCGGGCCGCGGTGGTGCGACCCAGGGTGACCGAGACCACCGCGCTCGGCGCGGCGGCCCTCGCCGGGCTTGCCGTCGGCTTCTGGAGGGACCTGGAGGAGATCGGCGCCCTTGCCGGAAAGGACCGCACGTTTCGCCCGAAGCAGACCCGCGCGTCCATGAAAGGCCTGCGCTCGGGCTGGTCGCGGGCCGTGGGCACCGCGCGCCACTGGGCCGGCCAGTGAGTTGGGGACCGCCGGAGGCGTGCGGGGATCGGCGCGGCCGCCTCCCTCTGGAATTGTGGGTTGTGTCCTTTTTGAAAGGCGTTTTGATACCCTGAGCCCACCGCGACCATGAACAGAACTCTCCGACTCGGTCTATTGCCGATTGCCCTCGCACTGGCTGGCTCCTTAAGGGCCGACGACAAGACCGTGGCGCCGCCTCCCGCCGACAGTCAGGCCTCGCTCCAGGCGGACAACAAGCAGCTGACGGACGAGCTGGCGGCCGCATGGAAGGAGTCGGAAAGGCTGAAGAGGGAGCTCACCGCCGCCCAGGAAGCCTCGGCAAAGAATTCGGCAGAATCCGCTAATCTCCAGAAGCAGGTCGGCGCCGCGCAGGAGGCCTCGGCAAAGAGCTCGGCCGAGGCGGCCGATCTCCAGAAGCAGCTCGACGCGGCAAAGGCCCAGCTGCCGGCGCCCGTCGACACAGGCTCTCCGGGCTCGGTGGCCGACCTGCAGGACAAGCTGGCCACCTCGCTGCGCAGCTTCTCGGTCGTCCAGGACGAGAACACGCAGCTGAAGTCCACGGTGGACAAGCTCACGTCCGACAACGCTTCGCTCAGCCAGCAGCTCGAAGCCTCGCGCGCCTCCATCGCGTCCCTGCAGGTGCAGGCGGCGGCGACCTCGCAGATCGATCCGCTCCGAACCGAGCTTCGCCAGGCGCAGGACGAGACGAGCCGCCTCGCATCCGAGAATTCCGAGCTGAGGACGCGCCTTGCCCTCCAGTCTCCGGGGCCCGGGGCCACGAAGCCGGCCCCCACGCGCCCGGCGCAGGCCGCGGCCGCAAGCGCGGCGGCAGCCCAGGCGGCGCCCCCTGCCCCACCGGCGCCCAAGACCTACGTGGTCGTCGAAGGCGACACGCTCACCAAGATCGCGCGCAAGTTCTACGGATCGTCCAGCCGCTGGGAGGACATTCTGAACGCGAACCGCGACGTGATGAAGGACGAGAAGAGCCTGGTCGTCGGCAGCACTCTCAAGATTCCCTGAGGGGCGCGACCCCGCAACAAGGCCTCACCCGCCGCATGCCCGCCGCCGCAGCACAGTTCAACGGCGTCTCCGTCCAGACCAAGGCCAACGTGTACTTCGAGGGCAATGTCGTTAGCCATACGATCGTCCTGCCCGACGGCGCGAGAAAGACGCTCGGGATAATCCGGCCCGGAGCCTTCCATTTCAATACGGACGCCCCCGAGCAGATGGAGATCATCGACGGCACGTGCCGCGTCACGATCGACGGCTCGACGCAGGCACACCCGCACGCCGCGGGCTCCCAGTTCACGGTTCCGGGAAAGAGCGGCTTCCGGATCGAGGTTGAGGGCGGCCTTTGCCAGTACATCTGCTCGTTCCAGGCCTGAGGCGCCCGTCCGCCGCCTGCTTTGCAGAAACCCCGGGGTTTCTGCACCAGGGCGACGGCCCGCTCACGAGATTGCACGGCGGCCACATAAGATCTCCAATCAAAGGGTCATTAGCTCGGGTAATTGGGAGTATTGACAAATTCCGGTAAACGGGAGCGTGAATATGCCGAGATCTCCGGAATGACTTTGACAAAATTTTGACAAATTCCCGGCAAAAACATTAAGGGCTCCGTCGACGCTGTGCTTGATCGGGTATTGACACAATTGGCACGATAGAATAAACTTGCGTATCTTTCCGGCAGAGCGCACCCCGAGCTCCCATGACTCTTTTACAATTTGGCACCACTGAATCACCCATTTTCGCCCTAAAGCTTATTCATTTTTTACAAATTTTTGCCATTCCCTTGCGGCCCATGGCGGTCTAATCGTGCGTTTAACCCCAAATAGTAGCACAATGTGTATGGCCAACAAGCGCGGCCATACATCATGAAGACATCATCCCAAGTCGCTTACCGGGGGTTTACCCTCGTTGAAATAATGATAGTTGTGGTCATTATCGGCCTTCTGGCGACGATGGCCATTCCTGCTTTCCAGCGAGTGACGAATGCGTCGCAGGACAAGGCAGTTCTGAACAACGCACGGCAGCTCTCATCTGCGGCAGACCAATACTTTCTGGAATCCGGCGTTTCGACGGCGTCGGTCACAGACCTGGTCGGCCCGACCCAGTACATCAAGTTTCTCAACTCGGTCGCTGGCGAGTCATACCCGAGCAACTTCACCCAGGGGACAACCATCACCGTCAACAGCGTAGGCGGCACCCGAACCATAACCTATCACATGTGACCGGGACGGCGGCTACCGCCTCCAATTGAACCTGGCGGCTCCCAGGCTTGAGTCGTCTTCTCCCCGGTTGAAGACCCTGACGGCGGCCCAAACGAGGACCGTGATCGTGAGGGCGAGCGCCCCGAGCGACAGCGGCACGGGAAAGAAGAACGTTCCAAGCACCGTCCCGCGCATAAGGTCGATGGCATACGCGACGGGGTCGAGGTGCGCGGCGACCTGCATCCAGCCGGGGGCTGCTTTCAATGGGTAGAGGCCGCCTGACAGGAAGAACATCGGCAGCAGCACGGCGTTGCTCACGATTGGGAAGACCGTGGTCGAGGTGAAGCGGCACGCGAAGGCGACCCCGATCGTCGAGAACGTGAGCGATGCCAGCACCATCGCCCCCACCATCTCGACGCCCTCCGTCAGGTTGAGCGGGATCCCTGCCAGCGGGGCGAACGGGAGCAGGATGAGCCCTTGGGCGAGCGCCTGGATGGCCCCCGCGACGATCTTGCCGACCGCGATCGCCGAGCGCGGGACCGGCGCCACGAGCACCGCCTTGAAGAAGCCGATCTGGCGGTCAAAGACGATCGTGATGGCCGCGAAGGTGGCCGAGAAGAGCAGCGAGAGGCCCATGGTGCCCGGGAAGATGAAGCGCCGGTAGTCGCCCCCTCCCATCCTCGAGCTGGCCCCGATGCCCGCGCCGAGCACGAAAAGGTAGAGGAGGGGCTGGACAAGGCCGGCGACGAGGCGCGCGCGGTCCACCCAGAAGCGCTTCAGGTCGAGGACGACGATGGCGAAGATCGCGCGCGTCATGGCTTGTTGTCCCCCTCGAGCCCGCGGCCCGTGAGCCTGAGGAACACGTCCTCGAGGCTCGGGGCGTGGACCTCCGCCCGGTCGACCCTCACGGGAAGGTTGCGCAGCAGGTCGGGGAGCACGCCGGCAGGGTCCGCGTGGACGAGCATGATCCCCTGGCCGCTGACTTCCGGGGCGAGGCCCCGGCCCCTGAGCCAGGCGCAGGCGCGCGCGTCGTCGTCCGTATTGAGCGTCACGATCCCCCCGCCGATCCGGGCCTTGAGCTCGCGGGGCGTGCCCAGGGCGACGATGCGGCCCGAGTCGATCAGGGCTATCCGGTCGGCGACCTCCGCCTCGGCCATGTAGTGCGTCGTGAAGAAGATGGTGAGTCCCGCGTCGGCCAGGCCGCGGACCTGGCTCCAGAACACGCGGCGCGCGTCGACGTCGAGGCCCAGCGTGGCCTCGTCGAGGAACAGGATCCGCGGGTCGGTGACGAGCGCCCGGGCGAGCTCAAGCTTCCTGCGCTGGCCTCCAGAGAGGTCCCGCGCGAGGCGCTCGCCTGCCTCCCCGAGCCCCAGCTGCGCGAGGATCTCGGATGCCCGCCTGCGGGCCCCCGAAAGCGACAGGCCGTAGAGAAGGCCCATGAGGAAGAGGTTGTCGCGGCCGCTCAGGCGCTGCTCGATCGCGGGCTCCTGGAAGACTATCCCCATCTCGCGCCGGATCGCGTCGCGCTCGGCGACCACGTCGCGCCCCATCACCCGCGCCGTTCCCGATGTCGGCGAGCGAAGGGTCGCAAGGATCGAGAAAAGCGTCGTCTTGCCGGCCCCGTTCGGGCCCAGGAGCGCGAACATCTCGCCCCGTCCGACGATCAGGTCGACGCCCCTGAGCGCCTCAACCTTGCCGTAGCTCTTGGTGAGCCCGTCGACCTCGACGGCGGCGGCCCCGTTTTCCAAGGGGTTGGCCGGAGGCGTCGACATGGCCGCTTGAAAAAAGGCGCGCCCGCTAGGATGGCAACACGTCTTTTGGCAAAAAAAGGCTTGTTGCCATCCAGCCCCGTGTCCTTTTGGTGCAAGAAACCCCATGCGCAGCCTCCTCTATCTCCTGCTCCTTGGCGGCGTCCTCCTCACCCTGGCGATCGTCGTGCGCTCCGGGATCATGGCGAGCAAGCACCCGGGCGAGCCGATCAACAGCGCGATGCGCTCCGCGATGGCGGAGAGCACGCCCCAGGTGTCCGAGGCGGACGCCAACGCGATCCGGAAGGATTTCCCGACCGAGTACACGGCCCCCTCGGGCCTCATGTACATCAACCGGGACCCGGGCACCGGGACCAGGACCCCGAAGGTCGGCGACACCGTGGTCGCCCAGTACTCCGGCCGGCTGCTCGACGGGACGCCGTTCGACAGCTCCTTCGTCCACGGCGGGCCCTTCAGCTTCCAGGTCGGGACCGGGCAGGTGATCAAGGGCTGGGACGAGGCGTTCCTCACCATGAAGAGGGGCGCAAGGCGCACCCTGATCATCCCCTACTGGCTCGGTTACGGCGAGGCTGGCCGACCCCCCACGATCCCGCCCCGCGCGACGCTCGTGTTCGACGTGGAGCTGGTGGACTTCCACTAGAGGCGCTACTCGTGGTGACGCGTGATCGGCGGCTCGAGTCTGTCCACGAGCGTCCGGTCGAACATCTCGAATCTTGGGTCCATCTCGGGCGTCGAGAAGCGCACGGCAGCGATGCCCGCGGCAAGCAGCGTGGCGCGGGCGAGCGAACGCGCCACCCGGCGGCCCTTGGCCGCCCCGCGCGGGGCGTGTTTCGGCGGTGTCCGCCCGGTTGACGCCGGGTCCTCGGGTTTCTTTGGCATGCGCGAGCCTCGGGCTCGCCTCTATGACACCCGGCAAATCCCGGGGTTCCTCTAGAGACCCGCGTAGCCGCCGTTGCGCTTGATCCAGGCCTCGGCCTCGCGCCACCGGGGAAAGACCTCCTCCACGCAGGCCCAGAACCTCGCGGAATGGTTCATCTCCCTCAGGTGCATGAGCTCATGGAGGATGATGTAGTCCCGCACGACCTCGGGGGTCAGGACGAGCCGCCAGTTGAGCGAGACGACCCCGGCCACCGTGCAGGAGCCCCACCGCGAGCGCTGGTCGCGGACGCAGACGCGGGTGACATTCATCCTCGTCTGCGCCGCGAGCTCCCACGCGCGGGCGGGAAGCTCGATCTTCGCCACGCGCACGAAGCGCTCCTCCAGCACGGGCCTCAAGTCTCCCTCCAGCTTCGGCACGCGGAAGACGTCGGCGCCCAGGCAGACCGAGGGCCTGGCGCCCGCAGCCGCGGGGCGGATCTCGGCATGCTCCCCGCGCCAGAGGACCGTGGTGCCGACCGCCCAGACGTCGGCGGTGCGCGGCCTGCGCCTCTGGCGCTCGCGGGCGCGATCGAGCCACTCGCGGTTGAGCTCGACGAACCTCTGCGCCTCGCGCATCGAGCCGCGCACCGGGATCGTCGCCACGGCGACCCCGTCCCTGCCGAGCGAGAGCCGGTAGCTCCTGGCGCGCGCGCTGCGCCTGAACACGATCTCCTGCCTCGGCCCGGGCGAGGCCGGGGGCGGGGCCAGGTGCACGCCGCGCGCCGGCGTGAACTGCCCGAACCAGTCCTGTTGCTCGTCGTTCAATTCAGTGCCTTGTAGTAGATCGCATTCTTGGCGGGCGTGCCGTCCGGTTCGAGGGCGTAGCCGGGTATGCCGCCGGCATAGTGGTATCCGAGCGCCGCATAGAACGCCGCCGCCCCGCCCCGGCCCTCGCTCGTGTCCAGGAAGAGGAGGCTCACCCCCCTCTCCCTCGCCGCGGACTCGAGCGCCGACATGAGCGCCGCGGCGATGCCCCTCCTGCGCAGCTCGGGGAACACCATCACCTTCTGGACCTCGGCCCGGTGGCGTCCGTTCGCCCGGGTCTCCAGGAGGAGCTGCGCGCTCCCCGCAATGGCTCCGTCCGCCCTCTCCCGCGCGACCAGGATGAGGCGGCCTCCCGCAGCGGCCTCGCCGCAGGCCCTCCTCCAGTAGGCCTCGACGTCGCCCGGGGCGAGCGGCTCGACAAACCCGATCGAGGCCCCGGACCTGACGCAGGCAGAGAGAAGCGCGCAGAGCCGCGAGAAGTCGCCCGGGTCCGGGGGATTCTGGAGAGGCTCGAGGGTCAGAGCCCCGAGCCTTGCAGGGTCCGCGGACGCTGGGCAACCGCCCTTCACAGGGTCCTTCGCGCGGCCGGGAACACGGCCGGGCTCGCGTGGCCCGCGGCGTCGAAGGACTCGACCCCGAAGACGACGTTGTCCTTGGAGACGCCCGGGATCGTGACGCGGTTCACGCCTTTGGCGACGTCAAGGGAATGCTCCCAGAAGGGCGCGGTCGTCTCGCGCCAGACGACGCGGTGGCCCGCGAGGTACGCCTCGGCGCCGGGGGCCCAGCGGAGCGTCGTGTCGTTCTCGAGCCTCGCCGCCTCAATCTGCACCTCGCTCGGCGGGGCCGGCGCCCGCGCGAGCACCGCGAGCGCCGCCGCGTTTACGCGGGCGACGTCGGCCGTGTAGGCGAAGTCGACGTGGTCCGGCGTGTCGCCGTACTGGACCCCCTTCTCCTCGCGGACGTCCTGGTGCTGGCGCCGGAAATCCTCGGCCGGCTCGGTGAACCTCACTGCGGGGTATCCCCGCTCGAGGAACGGCAGGTGGTCGCCCCCGCGCAGGTACCGGTCGGACCGGTAGATCACCCGGACCTTGATCGACGGGACGTACAGCCCGGCGATGTCGCGGATCGCCCGGGCCAGCTCGCGCGGCGGCGTGTCGTTCTCGCCGCCCGCCCTGATCTGCGCGACTAGGCCGTCGTCGAGCGTCGCCGAGGGCGGGACGCCCTGGGCGAAGAGCCGCACCGTGCCGCGATCGATCACGCCGCCGGCCGAGCGGCTGCTTCCGATGATGTCGTTGTCCAGCATCGCCTCGATCTCCGCCTCCCGCTCCCTCGCGGCCTGCGCCCAGTGGGTCGAGCCGTGCAGGCCCTGCTCCTCACCCGCCACCGCGAGGAAGACGATCGTGGCCGGAAACCGGTAGTGCGCCATGACGCGCGCAAGCTCGAGCACGGCCGCGGTGCCGGAGGCGTCGTCATCGGCCCCCGGTGCGGCGCTGGCTGCGTCCAGGACGCTCGTCGGCATGGAATCGTAGTGGCCGCTGACGACCAGCGTCCTCCCGGAGTCCGGGTCCGTTCCGGGAAGCGTCGCGACGATGTTCGTGATCGCGACCTGCTGCATGATCCGGGGGGGCGCGGGGGGCTGGTCGAAGCTGTCGAGCTCGACCTTGAGGCGGCCGCCGGCCTCCTTCGAGGCCCTCTCGAACTCGGCGCGGATCCACGACGCAGCCCCGCCGATCCCGTCGCCGCTCGGGAGCGGGTCGGAGAGCGTGTGGCGCGTCTTGAAGCTCGCAAGGACGTAGACTGAGCGCTGGATCCTGTCCGCGGAGATCGCGCCGACCAGCTCCTGGATCTCCGTGTCCGGCGGGCGGGGCTGCGCCGGGGGCGGATCCGCGGCCGCGGCCGTCGAGGCCAATGCTGCTGCGATGAGGATCGGGGCGCGGGCGCGCATGGTGTTCCCAGTGAGCGGAGCCTTGCGCGGGAGTCAAGGGCCTCAGGCCGCGCGGCGCCACTCTCCTCCCCTTCACTGGGCGGGTTGCCCTGGCCGTGGGGATCTGATCCTGGGCCAAGCCCTTACCGCAGCAGTGTGCCTGCTCTTGGGAATGTTGCCCAGACTCGGGACACCACCGCCCGAATCCCGCCCTTGACACCCCCCCTTCCGTAAGGCACCTCAGTCAACTCTTAAACGTCACGATACCATGCAACCCACCTTCCGCCCCCATCGCAAGAAACGCGCCCGCAAGATCGGATATCGCGCCCGCAAGTCCACCCGGGGCGGCCGCAAAGTGCTCTCCTCCCGTCGCAGGAAGGGCCGCAAGCGGCTGACCGTCGTTTGATCCGAGGAATCGCGGCTTCCATGCGCCTACGCCCGGGGCAGCACCTTCGCCGCCAGAGCGACATCCGCGACGTCCGTCAGCAGGGAAAACGGGTGGATTGCCGGGCGTTCACCGTTTGGAGCCTTGCGCGCCCGGGCGGAGCCGCCCTCCCGCGCGCCTGCTTTGTCGCCTCCACGCAGGCCGTCGGAAAGGCGATCCTCCGGAACCGCGCCAAGCGCAGGCTAAGGGAGCTGTTCCGCCGCCGGCAGGGCCTGCTTCCCGCTCCGTGCGACCTGCTTCTTGTCGCCCGCTCGCAGGTGAACAGCTGGCCGTACGCCGAGCTCGACCGCGCGTTCGCCGAGGCCTGCGCCCGCATGGCCCCGGCGCCCGGCCCCAAGACCCCATGACGGACGCCCTCCAGCATCCCCCGGGCCGCGGCCCGGGAGTCGTCGCCTCGGCCGCAGTGGGGCTCATCCGGGTCTACCAGGCGACCGCGTCCCCGCTCCTGCCCGCGATCCTGGGGCCCGCCTGCGGCTGCAGGTTCCACCCCACGTGCTCTCACTACGCCGCCGAGGCGGTGGCGACCCACGGCGTGCTTAAGGGGGCCTGGCTCTCTGCCCGGCGCATCGTCCGATGCACGCCCCTTCATCCAGGCGGCTACGACCCCGTCCCGCCGGCATTGCGGCAACACCGATAATCCCGTGGACAAGAAAAACACATTCATTGGCGCGCTCCTGTTCATCGCGGCGTTCGCCGTCCTGATCTACAGCCAGAAGTACGGCCCGCAGCGCCCCGCGCCCGCCGGGGTCCAGCGCGAGGCCGCCAGGGAGACCGCCGCCCAGGCCGCCGCCCAGCCCGCCGCGCCCGGGATCCCGCCCGCGGCCCCCGCGATCCAGGCCCCCGAGGAGCCGACGTTCACGACGGCGCACGCCGACAGGTCGGGCGCCACCGTGACGCGGCTTAACAACGGCTTTGTCGAGGTGAACTTCACGGACGCCGGCGGAGCGATCCGCGACGTCGCGTTCAAGAGGTACCCCGCGGCGATCGGCAGGCAGGAGCCCTTCGTGTTCAACGAGCTGCACGCCGACCCGATGCTCGCGTTCGTGGGCGTCCCGGGCCTCGACCGCGAGACGCGCTACGAGCTCGTGTCCCGGTCGGACACCGACGTCACCTACCGGGCGGTCGTCGACAAGAAGCTCGAGGTCACCCGCCATTACACCGTGTCGCCCGACAAGGGGACGGGCACGGACCCCTACATCATCCGGTGCGAGACCACGCTGCGGAACCTTTCCGACGCCCCCACGGCGCCGATGCGCGTCGCGCTCTCGATCGGCACGGCGGCCCCGAGCGACGCGCTGGACAACGGCCTCCAGCTGACGACGGAATACTCGAACGGGAAGGACCAGACCCTGGTGCGACGCGGCTCGCTTGAGGGCGGCAGCGGCTTCCTCGGTTTCGGGGCGAGCGAGCCCAAGGCCGTCATCACGGGTGCCGGGCCGGTTGCCTGGGCCACGGTCAAGAACCAGTTCTTCGCCGCCATCCTGACGCCCGACGATCCCGCGGTCGGGATCGAGACGCGCCGGGTGAAGCTGCTCCAGGCGCTTCCCGACGCCGACCGGCGCGCCTACGGCATCACGGGCACGGTCGCCTTCGACCTGGCGTCGGTTCCGGCGCACGCCCAGCAGACGATCGCCGGGAACTTCTACGTCGGCCCGAAGGAATACCCCAGGCTCTCGAACCAGGACGTCTTCAGGAAGGACGAGGACCGGATCATGGATTTCGGCAACTTCGTCTTCCGCTTCTGCGCCGCGATTCTGCTGACCCTGATGACATGGATCCACAGCTGGACCGCCAACTGGGGGATCTCGATCATCCTGACGACGCTGGCGCTCAAGTTCGCGTTCCTGCCCATCACCCTCGCCCAGTCGCGCACGTCCCGGCGGACCCAGAAGATCATGCCGGAGATGAACGCGATCAAGGCGAAGTATAAGGACA
The DNA here is from genome assembly GCA_003164715.1 of Opitutaceae bacterium. GTDB lineage: Bacteria > Verrucomicrobiota > Verrucomicrobiia > Opitutales > Opitutaceae > Palsa-1447. Next base: position 67,509 of record PLTZ01000005.1, read on the forward strand.
ACCCCCAGAAGCTCCAGGCCGCGACGATGGAGCTCTACAAGAAGCACAAGATCAACCCCGTGGCCGGCTGCGTCCCGATGCTGCTGACGATCCCGTTCTTCTTCGCGTTCTTCAGCATGCTCAGGAGCGCCGCCGAGCTCCGGTTCGCGCCGTTCCTGTGGGCGCACGACCTGTCCGCCCCCGACACGGTGGCGATGCTGACGCTCCCGATCATCGGGTCCCTCCCCTTGAACGTGCTGCCGCTTCTCCTCGGCGCGGTGAACTTCTTCCAGATGCGGGTGACGCCCCAGCCGGCGGTCGACAACGCCCAGATGAAGATGATGAAGCTGATGCCGGTCATGTTCATCCTGTTCTACTACAACTGGTCCTGCGCGCTGTCCGTCTACTCGACGGTCAACGGCCTCTTCTCGATCGTCCAGCAGCTCGTCGTCAACCGGTTCGCCGACACCGGAGATCCCGCCGACCAGGTGCGCCCGGGCAAGGCCACCAGGAACGTCACCCCGCGCAAGAGCTGACTTCGCCACCCCCCTCATGGCCGGCCACAACAAGTGGGCGAAGGTCAAGCGCACCAAGGCGGTCCTCGACGTCCGCCGCGGCAAGATCTTCAGCCGCCTTTCCCGCGAGATTACGATAGCCGCCAAGTCGGGCGGCGGCGACCCGGCGATGAATCCCCGGCTGCGCACGCTCGTCCTCAAGGCCCGCGACGCGAACATGCCGGCCGACAACGTCGACCGGGCCGTGATGAAGGGCACCGGCGAGCTCTCGGGGGCGGTCTTCGAGGAGCTGACCTACGAGGGCTACGGACCGGGCGGCGCCGCGATGGTCATCCGGGTCACGACCGACAACAAGAACCGCGCCGCCGCGGACATCCGCGCCGCATTCCTGAGGTTCGGCGGAAAGCTGGCCGGTGCAGGCGCCGTCCTCTTCCAGTTCCTGCACGCCGGCCAGTTCCTGGTCTCGAGGGAGGCGGCGACGGAGGACGCCGTCGTGGAGGCGGCGCTCGACGCGGGCGCCAACGACGTGATCTCGACGCCGGAGGGCTTCGAGGTCCGCTGCGACGTCCAGGCGTTCGACCGGGTCGCGAGCGCCCTCGAGCAGAGGAAGATCAAGACCGAGAGCGCCGAGATCGCCTACATCCCCACGGTGACCGTGCCGGTGACGGACGTCGCGCTCGCCGCCACCCTGGTGAAGTTCCACGACGCCCTCGAGGAGCTCGACGACGTGCAGCAGGTCTTCTCAAACGAGGAGATGGACGACGCCGTCGCCGCGGCGGCGAACGGGTGACGCCCGCCATAGGGCGTCATAAAGGCTCCGCCGCCTTGCGTCACCGCGCGGCCGTGGTTGAATACCCCCTGCGATGACAGATGACGTCCAGGCACCGACCGCGCCCGCGTCTGCGCCCCGGCAACTGGCCGGGGACGACGTCGGCATTGTCAGCCCGCGCGACTTCATCCACCGCGGGCCCTTCGCGTTCAAGAGCGGCCAGACCATCCAGGGCTTCACGCTCAGGTACGAGACCTACGGCGCGCTCAACGCGACGCGCGACAACGCGGTCCTCGTCTGCCACGCGCTGAGCGGGGACCATCACTGCGCCGGCTGGCACTCCGAGAGCGACAGCAAGCCGGGATGGTGGAACAACCTGATCGGACCGGGCAAGGCGGTCGACACCCGGCGGTTCTTCGTCGTGTGCGCGAACGTCCTCGGCGGTTGCCAGGGCTCGACGGGGCCGAGCTCCACGGACCCCGCCACCGGGCGCCCCTACGGGACCCGGTTCCCGTTCGTGACGATCCGCGACATGGTCTCGGCCCAGAAGCTCCTGCTCGACCATCTGGGCGTGGCCGAGCTCCACGCCGTGCTGGGCGGGTCGATGGGCGGAATGACCGCGATGCTCTTCGCCATCGACTACCCGCAGTTCACGAGGCGCCAGATCATCATGGCCTCGACGGCGAACGAGAGCGCCCAGGCGATCGCCTTCAACGAGGTCGGCCGCCAGGCGATCATGCAGGATCCCGCCTGGAACAACGGCGACTATCCCCGCGAGGGCGGCCCGCGCGTGGGGCTCGCGATCGCCCGGATGATGGCCCACATCACCTACCTATCCGACGCGGGGATGGACCGGAAGTTCGGCCGGCGCAAGCGCGAGTCGGCCGGGGGCGAATCCTACACGTTCGACGCCCAGTTCGAGGTCGAGAGCTACCTGCGCCACCAGGGGCAGAGCTTCATCAACCGCTTTGACGCGAACTCCTACCTCTACATCACCCGGGCGATCGACCAGTTCGACCCTGCGCGGGCCTACGGCTCGCTCGAGCAGGCGTTCGCGCCGGTCCAGGCCGAGTCACTCGTGATCGGGTTCACGAGCGACTGGCTCTTCCCGCCCGAGCAGAACCGGGAGATCGCGCTCGCCCTCCTGCGGGCCGGCAAGCGCGCGAGCTACGCCGAGCTGTCGACCGACCTCGGCCACGACTCGTTCCTATTGGAGAGCGCCGACCTCTACGCCCTCATCCGGGGCTTCCTCGAGCGGCCGGAGGCCTATGTCTTCGACTTCGCGATCTGAACCGCCCCGCCCCCCGATGCGCACGCGCGTGGAAAAACGAACGGTCGACATGCAGGTGATCGGCGAGTGGGTCGAGCCGCACTCGAGGGTCCTCGACCTCGGCTGCGGCCGGGGCGAGCTGATGGACTACCTGGTCCAGGCGAAGCAGGTGTCGGCCACCGGCGTCGACCTGGACTTCGGGCGCATCTCGGCCTGCGTCGCGCGGGGGCTGAGCGCCTACCAGGGCGACATGACCGAGTTCATGAGGGCCTTCCCGGACCGCCACTTCGACCGGATCATCTGCTCGCGGACCGTCCACGAGCTGAACGACCCGGCCGGCGTGGTCCTCGAGGCGCTGCGCGTCGGGAGCACCGTCACGGTGGGGTTCGTGAACCACGGCTTCTGGAAGAACAGGCTCGGCGCCCTCTTCGGCGGCCGGAAGGTGCGCAACGCGGTCTACACGACCTCGTGGCACGAGAGCCGCCCCGCGAATCCCCTGTCGATCGCGGACTTCGAGGACTTCTGCCGCGAGAAGTCGATCCGGATCGCCCGCCGGGCCCACCTGCTCGGGGACTGGCGCACGCCCTGCCGCGTGCTCCCGAACCTGCTCGCCGGGTACGCCCTCTACGACCTCGCCCGGACGTGACGGCGCGGCAGCCGCGCGGCCTGGATTAGGCAGACGCAGTCGCTGCCGTCCTCGGTGTGGAACCAGTGCGGCTCGAGGCGGCCGAACTCGCGCTCGAACGCATCGCGGCCCCCGCCGACCTCGATCATGAGGATCCCGCTCGGCTTGAGGCGCCGCGCGGCTTCGCGGACGAGCCTGCGGACGAGGACGAGGCCGTCCGGGCCGCCGTCCAGGGCGAGGCGCGGCTCCCTGCGGAACTCCCGCGGGAGCGCATCGACGTGCGCCGAGGGCTCGTAGGGCGGATTGCTGACGATCACGTCGTAGCGCCCCGCGGGCCCGCCCGAGAGCAGGTCGCTCTCGACCAGCCGGACGCGCCCGCCCAGCCGGTGCCTGCGGACGTTGATGGCCGCGACCTCGAGCGCGCCCGGCGACAGGTCGATCGCGTCCACGCGCGCCCCCTTGAAGTGCCGGGCGAGCAGGACCGCGAGGCAGCCCGAGCCCGTGCACACGTCGGCCACTCGGGTGACCGCGTGGGGACCCGCCAGCCACGGGTCGACCTGCGTCGGCAGGATCTCGACAAAATAGCTCCGCGGGATGAGGACCCGCTCGTCGACATGGAACCGCAGCCCCCCGAGCCACGCCTCCCCCGCGATGTAGGCGGCCGGCACGCGGTCAACAAGCCGCCTCTTGAACACCCGCTCGAGGGCCGCGCACTCCCCGGCAGAGAGCCTGCGGGACAGGACGGAGGCGGGGCTGCCGAGCGGCAGCCCGAGCGTCCTTAGGATCAGGTACAGGGCCTCGTCGCGGGCCGTCGCCGCGATCTGGCCGAGCGCGGCGTCGCGCCGGCCGTACATCCGCACCGCCCGCCTGAGCCAGGTTTCGAGGGTCACGAGCGGAAGATGAGCCGGAACGCCATCGGGTTGATCCACGCGCAGAGGAAGGCGTAGGGCCGGCAGCCGAGCTCGACGACGCCGATGATCAGGGCCTGCGTCACGCGCAGGTTGACCACCAGGAGCAGGACGACCCAGCTCCAGCGGGACATGTTGAGGTAGGCCTCCTCGGTCACCCCGAAGAGCCGCCGCAGGATGGACGTGCCGTCGAGCGGCGGAATGGGGATCATGTTGAACACGGCAACGCCCACGTTCATCACGACCAGCTCGTTGACGAGCTCCCCGAGGCGCGGCTGGCCCACCACGACGAAGGAGCCAACCACGACCGAGACCAGGGCCACAAGCAGGTTGGCCGCCGGCCCCGCCAGGTTGACGATGATGTCGTCGCGCACCCGGTGCGAGAAGTTCGAATCGTTCGTCATGACCGGCTTTCCCCAGCCCATGAACGCGAGCGAGCCGCCGAAGAGGAAGATGTTGATGAGCGGCGCGATGACGGTGCCGATCAGGTCCATGTGGACGAGCGGATTGAGCGTCACGCGGCCCTCGGCGCGCGGCGTGTCGTCGCCCAGCATGTCGGCCGCGAGGGCGTGGCCCCACTCGTGGAAGGCGACACCCGCAAACAGGAGGATGAAGACGATCAGTCCGCTGCGGATGTAGGCGGGATCCAGGTCCATTCGGCGCCTATTTCCCGGCCTCGGGCTCCAGCTTGGCAATCAGTTTCTGCTTCTGCACCGCGAGCGCAGGATCCTTCACGCTGTCGAGCACCTTGAGCGCCCGGTCCCTCTTGCCCATGTTCACGAGGACATTGGCCTGGTGCAGGCGCATCGTCTCGCGCTCGACCTCCGTTTGCGCTCGGGCCTCGAGCCCCTCCCAGATCTTGAGTGCGGCCGGCCAGTCGGGCTCCACCATGTCGTAGAACGACTCGGCGTAGCGGTAGGTGAACTCGACCCGGTCGGGGGCCAGTTCGGAGGCCTTACGAAACGCCTCGTGCATCGAGTGGTCCAGTGCGGCGCGGCTCCATTCGCCGGTCTTAAGGAGGTCGTCCCGGGCCTCGTAGAGCAGCGTCCCGAGCTGGTAATGGTAAAGCGGCTCACTCGGCTCCAGGTCGATCGCGGAGAGGAAATAATTGAGCGCCTCGACGGGCTTGCCCTCCTCGGCCAGGTAGTTGCCGAGCTCGTTCTTGACCAGCGGAATGTTGGGATCCAATTGGTTGGCCTTCAACAGGATCTCAACGGCCCTCTTCCTCACGCCGACCCTCCAGAGCATGTACCCGTACGAGGCGTAGCCGGCCGCGAACTCGGGGTTGTCGCGCAGGAGGGACTCATACTCGCGGGTCAGCTGCTCGACCTGGGATTTGAACTGCGCCTCATCGAGCTCCTTTCCCTGGGCGGCCGCGTCGGCGAAGAGCACCTTCTGGCGCACGACGATGTCCTTGAGCCGGTGCTCGGCCATCGTTTCCTCCGCGGGCTGGGCCGCCGGAGCGGGGGCCGTTCCCGCGCGCGCATCGGTCACGGACAGGGCGGCGAGGAGGGCAAGGACGTGAAGGGGGCGCGGGAACATGGGTTGCGGGAGAACACCGTGGACAGCGGGTCACCCGCAGCGTTCAAAAAATCTGCCCGCGGAGGGACGCCCTTGGCGACATTATTTGCAGTATTCGCTTTCGAACCGCGCCCGCCGCCCCTATAATTCCCCCTTCATGGGTCAGGCCATAAGTCCCTCATCGCAGAACCTTTTTGGGAACTATCTCCCGCCGGACGTGCTCGGTGCTGCGGTTGAAAGGTTCAACGACATCGTGATGGTCACGGAGGCCAGCACCATAGAAGAGCCGGGGCTGAGGGTCCTGTTCGTCAATCCTGCATTCGAGAGGATCACGGGATATCGGGCGGAGGAGGCCCTGGGCCGCTCGCCCCGCTTCTTGCAGGGGCCCGAAACGTCGAGGGACGAGATTCTCCGGATCGAGGCCGCCCTGCTGGCGCGCAAGCCCGTCAGGGCCGAGCTGCTCAACTACAAGAAGGACGGCTCCTCGTTCTGGGTGGAGCTCGAGGCGAACACGACGACGAGCCCGTCCACCGGCGCCGAATTCTTCGTCTTCATCGAGAGGGACATCACGGAGCGAAAGAGGCTGGAGGCGGCCCAGCGCGAGCAGGAGCGCGCAACCTCCACCCTCTTCAGCAACCTGCCCGGGATGGCCTACCGCTGCCTCAACGACGGGAACTGGACGATGCAGTTCGTGAGCGGGGGCTGCCGCGACCTGACCGGCTACGAGCCCGACGCGCTCGTCGGCAACCGGCTCACCAGCTTTGAGGCGATCATCGAGCCCGACGACAGGAAGGCGGTGCGCGAGATCGCGACCCGGGCCGTCGAGCAAGGCGAGGCGTTCGAGATCACCTACCGGATTCGACCGCGGGAGGGGGGAATCAAGTGGGTCTGGGAGCGCGGCAGGGCCGTCCCTGGACCCGACGGCCCGACAAGAACACTCGAGGGGTTCATCACCGACATCACCGAGCGCAAGCTGCTCGAGTCCCAGCTGCTCCAAAACCAGCGCCTTGAGAGCATCGGTACCCTGGCGGGCGGGATCGCGCACGACCTGAACAACGTCTTTGCGCCCATCATGATGGCCGGCGACCTCCTCGTGGACAAGGTCCAGGACAAGGACTCCTCCCAGCTTCTCGACGTCGTCTCGGCCAGCGCCCGGCGGGGCGCCGAGCTGGTCCGGCAGATCCTCCTCTTTGCCCGCGGGATGGAGGGCCCGCGGATCGCGGTGCAAGTGTCGGCCCTGTTCGCCGACATCAAGACCTTCCTCGACAGCACGCTCCCGAAGTCGATCCGCGTCAACTTTGAGATCAGCCAGGGCGTGTCGGCGGTCTCCGGGGACCCTGTCCAGCTGCACCAGATGCTCCTTAACTTCGCGGTCAACGCGCGGGATGCCATGCCCTCGGGCGGCAGGCTGGCGATCTCGGCGACGCCGGCCAGCGTGTCCGCCTCGGCCCCCCGGCCGCATCCGGACGCGGTCCCTGGGGCCTTCGTCCGCATCGACATCTCGGACACGGGCTGCGGCATCCCCGACATCCTCAAGGGCCAGATCTTCGACCCGTTCTTCACGACCAAGGGGGTCGGGCGCGGCAGCGGGCTCGGGCTCTCCACGGCCCGCTCGATCGTCAAGGCCCACTGCGGGTTCATCACGTTCGTCTCGACGGAGGGGATCGGGACGACCTTCTCCATCTTCCTGCCGACCGCCGACTCGGCGCTGCCGCCCGCCGTCGTCGGAAAGACCGGCAAGCCGGTCGTGACCCCGCTTCCCCGCGGGAAGGGCGAGAACATCCTCGTCGTCGACGACGAGGAGTCGGTCAGGCTCATCATGCGCAGCACCCTCGAGAACTTCGGGTTCCGCGCGGTGTGCGCCGCGGACGGCGCCGAGGCCGTCGGGCTCTTCAGGAGCGCGCCGGCGCTCATTGACATGGCTGTCGTCGACATGCAGATGCCCGGCCTCGATGGGGGAAAGACCATCGTCGCGCTCCGCCACATGCGGCCGGACCTCCCGATCGTCGGCACCAGCGGGCTTGCAACCAACCAGAACCGGGAGCAGGCGGCGGCGAACGGCGTCAGACATTTTCTCGACAAGCCCTTCAGCGTCGAGACCCTGATCCGCACGGTCCACGCCGCGCTGTCCAGGGCGGCGTCGTGAACCTGCTCGACCGGCACATCTTCAAGAGCATCCTCTCGACGGCGCTGGTGGCCGTGGCCCTGTTCGCGTTCATTCTCATGGCCGAGAACATCGTCCGCGACCTGCTCGGCCCGCTCCTCGCCGGCCAGCTGCCGCTGCTGACGTCCGGCCGGCTCGTGCTCCTGTCGATTCCCGTCGTCATTTCCTACGCGCTCCCGCTTGGGATGCTGACCGGGGTGCTCCTGACGCTGGGGCGGCTCTCCTCGGACAGCGAGATCACCGCGATGCGCGCCGCCGGGATCAGCGTGCCGAGGATCGCCGGACCCGTGTTCCTGCTCGCCGCCCTCGGCGTCGTGCTCGGCCTGAGGATCAACTTCGAGTCGATGCCATGGGCCAAGCTGCAGTACGAGAGGGAGCTGTCGGCGGCCGTGCGCTCGAACCCCCTGAGCTACATCAAGCAGCGGACGTTCATCCGGGAATTCCCGGACTGCGTGATCTACATAGGGGAGATGGGCGCGGGTTCGAAGGACAAATCGGACCTGCGCGACGTGTGGTGGTGGCAGCTCGACTCCCAGCGGCGCGTGCTACGGTTCATCCGCGCCCAGTCCGGGCACGTGGAGTATGACGAAACGGCGAACGAGTTCATCGTCACGCTTGCGAATGCGCAGGAGCAGGAGCACGACCGGAACGCGCCGGAGGATTTCTCGCAGCCGCTCCGGGCCCCGACCGCCGGCCAGGTCGACCCGATCCGGCTGTCGATGGCCCGGTACTTCGGGGCCAAGACGGTCCACCAGAAGCTTGCGTGGATGACCTACGGTGAGCTCAAGGCCGAAAAGGCGAGGCTCGAGCAGGCCCCCGTCCCCGCGGACGGGTCGAGGCAGCGCGCGCGCGACATCATGAAGGTGAAGCTCACGATCCAGGACAAGATCAACACGGCTCTCGCCATCTTCACGTTCGCCTTCGCAGGCGTGCCCCTCGGAATCAAGGTGTCGCGGCGCGAGACCAGCGCCAACCTCGGGATCGCCGTCATCCTGGCGCTCGCCTACTACCTGTTCGTCGTGGTCATCGGGTGGCTCGACCAGCACCCCGAATACCGGCCCGACCTTCTGCTCTGGGTCCCCAATCTCCTGTTCCTGGCGCTGGGCCTCTGGCTGCTAAGGCGCCTGGACCGGGCCTGAAGGCGTCGTGGCCTAAGAGCGGGAAAAGCTCCGCCATCGCCGGGATGCCCTCCCCTCTTCCGCGGCCTCCAGCCGGCCGGCGTAGCGTCCACCCAAGCGCGTCACGCGTCGCCGAAGGCGGGGGCCTGCGTCGCGACGAGGCCGCTCCTTCCGTCAATCGGGGCCATCAACTGGTCGCAGACCGGCACGGCCGCTCTGTCCGCAAGGATTCTGCGGGCCTCCTCGTCGAGCCGGACGAACTCGATGCCGGCGCTCCGGCATCCGGCGAGCAGCTCGCGGAAAATCCCGCGCCGGCCCATGCCCTCGATCTCGGCGTGGAGGGTGAAGACATTGAGCTGGTCCGCCCGAAGCAGCGAGAGCAGGTGGCCGGCAATCGCCGCGTCGGGAAACTCGGGCCTGCCCATCAGCTCGTCCAGCGTCGGCAGCGTGCTCGGGATCTCGAGCGTCCGAAAGACCCTGCCATCGATCCTCGGGAAGAACGGCCGCCCCCCCCGCGTGTCGCTGGAGTACAGGAGCTGCGCCTCGTCGTAGACCTCGCGGCTGCGCGAGTTGCTCTGCCAGCCCGCGGCGCCGGCCGTGCGGGCCTCCGTACCGAACACCCGAAGGAATTCGGCCCGGGCCGCGACGAACTCCGCCCGGGTGGTGTCCAGGTCCATGCGGTCCAGGTAGTCCTGCCAGCGGTAATGGATGTAGCAGTGGATCCCGACCTCGAATCCCTTGTCCCTGACCGAACGCATGGCCGCCGTGTTCCGCCGCCCGATGTGCGGCGCGGGCAGCAGCGTCCCGTTCAGGAGCGTGCGGACCCCGTAGATCTGGACCACGCTCGTTCGGCTCACCTTGCTGAAGAAGCCGGGCCTCAAGACCCGGGTGATCGCGCGGCCCGTCTGGTCTGGCCCGAGCGAGAACAGGAAGCAGGCGGGGGCCCCGAACTCGGCGCAGTCCGCGACGAGGTTCGGCACCCCGATTCGCGTGCCGCGGTCCGTGTCGGCGTCAACCTTGAGGGCAAGTCGGACCGCCATGGCGCCTCAATCCAACTTGTAGTCCTTGTGGGCCAGGTGGTAGTCGAGCGTGAGCCTTATCGCGGTCCTCAGGTCGACCTTCGGCCTCCACCCGAGCTGCCTCCTAATTGCCGCGACTGACGGCACCCGCCGCTGAATATCCTGGTAGTACTTGCCGAAGTACTTGCCCGAGGAGACGACGACCGTCCTCGCCTTCGCGGCCTGCGCGCGGAATTCGGGGAAGTCCCGGAAGGCCGCGATGATCAGCTTGGCAAGCCGCGCGACGCTCACGTTGTTGCCGGGGTTGCCGATGTTGAAGATCTGCCGGGAGGCCCTGCCGCCCTTGTTCTCGATGATCCGCAGGAGCGCGTCGACCCCGTCGTCGATGTAGGTGAAGGAGCGGCCCTGCCTGCCGCCGTCGACAAGCTGGAGCGGCTTCTCGAAGATCACGTTGGAGATGAACTGCGTGAAGAGCCGCGAGCTTCCCTCCTTCGGCTCCATCACGTTGTCGAGCTTGGGTCCGATCCAGTTGAAGGGCCGGAACAGCGTGTAGTCCACGCTGTCGCGCACACCGTACGCGTAGATCACGCGGTCAAGGAGCTGCTTCGAGCACGCGTAGATCCAGCGCTGGCGCCCGATCGGGCCGTACACGAGCGAGCTCGTCTCCTCGTCAAGCTCCCGGTCCGCGCTCATCCCGTACACCTCGGACGTGGAGGGGAAGATGATCCGTTTGCGGTACTTGGCGCACTTGCGCACGATCTCCAGGTTGGCCTCGAAATCGAGCTCGAAGACCCGCAGGGGGTCCTTCACGTACTGCACCGGGTTGGCGATCGCGACCAGCGGCAGCACCGCGTCGCACTTCTTCACGTGGTACTCGATCCATTCGCGGGAGATCGTGATGTCCCCCTCGACGAACTTGAACCGGGGATGCCCGAGGCAATCGCCCAGCTTGTGGTCGCCGACGTCCATTCCATAGACCTCCCAGTCCTTCTGCTTCAGGATGGCGTGGGTGAGGGAGCTGCCGATGAATCCGTTGGCACCGAGAATCAGGACGCGTAGGGGCATGGGTGTGGAAGACCGATAAACCATGAAATCCCCGAAATGACACGAAAGAACATCGCGCCCGCCGGGCAAAAAAAAGCCCGCGCCCTGGCAGGGGCGCGGGCCACTTGGGCTAACTGGCTTTAGAACAGGATGCCGGTCTCGAGAGCGAAGCGCGTCTGCGAGGTGCTCGACCCGCTCGTGCCGAAGGCCAGGCCCCTCGTCGTCGACGACGCCCCTACGAACGAGACCTCGCCCCGCGCGAAGAGCACGCCCACCTGGTAGGTCGGCGTGAAGGTGAAGGACCACGCCTTGCTGCCCGCGCCGTAGAGGAGGTTCGCGGAGCCGTCGGTCGGGCTGCCCGAGGAGGAGATGTCCTCGACGCGGGCCGAGAGGTTCCAGCTCGTGTTCGGCACGGCGTAGTTGGCGAGGAAGCCAAAGCCCGTCGTGGAGGTGGCCTTGGCGCCGATCGCCGCGGCGTTGCCCGTGTCGGCGTACTGGAAGTAGGCCTGGGCTATCCATGCCCCGGCCGTGTAAGAGTAGATGACGTTGTAGATCTGCTTATCGTTGTTCTGGAGCTCGGGCGTCGCGGATGTGCCGTAGTCCGTCGTGCCCATGTTCCCGCCCGCGATGAGCTCAAGCGAGTTGGCGGAGTTGATCGTCCAGGTCGCGGCGCCGTCCACCCAGTTGAAGCGGTCCGAGTAGAACCCGTCGTTCCACGAGAGGTTGAAGGCGACCGGTCCCGCCGTGTAGTTCGCCTGCACGCCGCGGCTGATGAGCGGCTCCTGGTTCCAGAGGAGGCCCCGCGAGATGTTCATGTTCTCGTACGTGAAGCCGTACTCGGCACCGATCAGCGTCGGGAGTTTCCCGGCCTGGAGCGAGAAGTTGCCGCTCACGAGCTTGATGAAGCCCAGGGGAAGTGCGCCAAAGGTGGCGCTGTTCGTGTTGCCGGCCGTGGTGTACGGTACGCCAATCGTTGGGAACGAATAGGCTCCCGCGTCCGCGAAGAACTGGAAGGCTCCGTCGACCTTCTGGACAAAGACTTGGGCGTTGCTGATGTCGGCTATCCCGGATTTTTCACCATAGAACCGCGGCGTATCCGAGAGCGCGATCGCCGTCACGGCACCCGAGACGTAGATCTTGCCGAAGTCGGGAATGTCGAAGCTTTCGGGCTTAAGGTTGACGGCAAGGGGCCCTTCCATCGACGGCGTCGAAACCGGAGACGTTGGAGCCGCGGCTGGAGCTGCCGCCGCGGGAGCGGCGGGCGCGGCGGCGGCCGGGGCTGCCGGCGTGGGCGGTGGCGTCGTGGCCTGCGCAAGGGCTTGCACGGTCAACGCCGAAAGCGCGCACACCAGTCCGGCGGCAATCTTTGTTTTCGCTTGGATCATAACGTTTTGGGTCATTTGTAGTGGTCTGTAGTTTGTCGAGGCTCTGTCGGTCGTTGCCTGCCTGTGCCTTGCGGTGACGGCGGGCCGGCCTTGGTTAAGCAAGATCCCTGCCAGATTAACAAAATGCTAAACTTCCGCAGGACCCGAGGGATGAGCCACGCCCGACCGCGCCATCATAGCAGCCGTTCCCGGCTTCCGGCAGTCAATAGGTGCCGGAAAAGCGCTATGAATCCGCTAAGCCCGGCCGCCCGCAGCGCCCGGGTCAGCGGTGCTTGTGCGACAGGAACAGGAACAGCGCGAAGAAAAGCCCGATCCAGCCCAGCACGCCGAGCGCGATCAGGATCGCGGTGTACCTCCGGTTCTTCCAGGGCTGCGGAGCCCGCAGCCTCTCGTCGCGGTGGGTGATTTCGACCTTGTCCAGGTTCTCGAGCTCGAGCTTCATCTCCCCGGCCGACGGGTAGCGCCCGCGAGGGTCGCGGTCCATGGCATGCAGGATTATCTCCTCGATGGCAGGGTTCAGCTCGAGGTTGATCTTGCGCGGCGCCTCGGGGTCGCCGCTCACACGCGCGTTCATCACGATGTATGGGCTCTCCCCCTCGAACGGCGTCGCGCCCGTCACCATTTCGTAGAGAATCGCCCCAAGGCTGTAGATGTCGCTCCGGTGGTCGCCCCTCTTACCGCGGACCTGCTCCGGGGATATGTAATCCGGCGTCCCGAGCGTGGGGGTCAGGCCAACAAAGGTCAGCCTGCGCGCCGTCTCGACCCGGGCTATCCCGAAGTCGAAAAGCCTCAGGGTGCCGTCCGTGCAGACCATGATGTTCTGCGGCTTCAAGTCGCGGTGGGCGATGCCGTTCGCATGGAGATACTCGAGCGCGTCGCAGATCTTCGCCGCGTAGGCCACGGCCTCGCCCTCCGAAAGCATCTTCCGCTTCGAGAGGACCTCCGCGAGGGTCTTGCCCTCCAGAAACTCCATCACGAGGTAGGGCCTGCTCTTCTGGGTGTCGACCTTGACGACCTTAAGTATCGTGGGGTGGTTGAGCCTGGCCCCGATCTCCTCCTCGCGTTGGAACCGCTCAAAACCCGCGACATCGCTTTCCAGGGCAAGGAGCGGGATCTTGAGCGCCACACTCTGCCCGGTCGCGCGGTCCTTGGCCTTAAAGATGGAGGCCATGTTGCTGCGGGCAACCAGGTCGGTGAGCTCGAACCGGCCGTCGAGGAGCGAGCCCGGTCCGGGCTCGCCCGCGCCGGTGGCCATCAGCGCCGCTGCGACGGCGGCCTTCTTGGGCGGGACGTTCTCACCAAGGGCGACGCGGGCGGTCTTCTGGACCTCCTCCCAGTTACGCACCTCGATCAGCTGCATGGAGATGTTGTCGTCGCTCCCCCTCTTTGTCGCCAGGGCCACAAGCTCCTTGCAGGCGTCGTAGGGGTGGGACCGGCAGATGATCTCGCGCATCTCCTCGTCCAGCACGCACGCGTGCAGGCCATCGGTGCATTGGAGTATGAAGTCGCCGTGGTGGACGAGCTGGGTGGCGAAGTCGGGCTGGCAGAAGGGCTCGGCGCCCAGGCTGCGCGTGAGCTCGCTGCGGTGGGGGCTCGCCATCGCCTGACGCTCGAGCAGCAGGCCGAGCTTCACGGGCACGGACGTGGCGATGTGGTCGGTCGTCAGGCGCTTGATCGTCTTCTGGCGGATGAAGTAGGCCCGGGTGTCGCCGACGTTCGCCACGCACACGGCCCCATCGCGAAAGATCGAGGCAACCAGCGTCGTCGCCATCTTCTGGCCCTTGTGGCCGGACACCACCGCGTCGTGCACCTGGGAGCACGCGGCCGTGAACATGCGCCGCAGGAGCGTGTACGGCTTCAAGTCCCCGGTCGCCGACTGGAACTCCTTGATCGCCGACTCGACCGCGAGGCGGCTGGCGACCTCCCCGTGCTCGTACCCCCCCACCCCGTCCGCAAGGATGGCCACGCTTCCCTGCTTCTCCCTCGTCAGGGGGTCCGGCGACTCCCAGAAGTCCAGAAAGTCCTCGTTGATCGGGCGGACGGGGCCGGTGGTCGAATGGCGTGCGTAGCGCAGGCGCATGAAGGGGGCTAAAAAAAATGGCTCCGCTGCTTCAGGCAGTCGGAGCCATGAACTCTTGTGCGGCTCTGGGCCGGGTCAATGAGAACTACGCGGGCTTCTGCGTCAGGATCATCTCCTTGCCCGCGGCCTTGCTGCCGCTGGCGAAGTACCACAGTCCGTAGAGGCCCCACAAGGCAGCGACGCCGAGCGCGATGTACGACTCGTGCCAGCTCATGCCGGCGACCGAGAACGGCCCGATTAAGTAGAACAGCATGCAGAGCAGGTTCGCCAGGAACCCGAACACGGGGATGACGAAGTGCTTAATCCCGTTGAACATGTGGTGCTCCTTGAAGGCCACGATCGCCACGATGCAGGTCACCATGTAGAGGAGGAACGTGCCGAAGTTGCTGATGAGCGTGATGATCAGGAACGAGTTCGGGATCCACGTGTAGACGTGCGGGCTCAGGATGCCGAAACTGTACCAGATGTTGTGCTTGTCCAGGGCGGCCGGGTCGGAGGACTGGCCGCCGAGGTACGTGGTGACGGTGATCATCCCGATGAAGATCGACAGTATCCCGAGCGTCCAGATGGACCGGTGGGGCGTCAGGTTCTTGCCGTGCAGCAGGCCGAAATGCGAGCCCACCTCCTTGTCGCGGCCCATGGCGTACGTCACGCGGGCCCCGGTGTTCAGGCATGCGAGGGTTGTGCCGATGAGGGCGAGGAAGACCGTGAAGGCCTGGACGAGCATGAAGGCCTTGCCCGCGGCATAGCTTCCGAAGACCCACGTGCCCGCAAGGACCATCATGTCGCCAATTGGGGCACTGGAGGCGCCCGCCGATGACAGCGTGTAGCCGCTGTTCAGGAAGTAGCTCGCCGCGAAGTACTCGAACAGGTAGCAGATGGCGCCCTGGATCGTGAGCGACAGGAGGATGGCCCAGGGAAGGTGCTTCTTCGGGTTCTTGGCCTCCTCGCCCATGGAGGTGACCGATTCAAATCCGACCAGGATCAGGATCGCCACGCAGGCCTGGACGATGACGTAGCTGAAGTTGTGCGGCCCGACGACCGACTTGGCCGTGGGATGGTAGTTGAAGGTCTTAACTCCCGAGGAATCCGTCGTGTAGGCGCCGTCCCTGTAGTCGATCGTGAACGGAGCCGCCTTGTCGACCGTCGTCGGCTTTCCGTCAGCGTCGGCCGGCAGCGGGTTGCCGTCCTTGTCGGTGCCGTCCTGCATCTGGTAGGCCGTCGTGCCGTCGGCGTTCTTAGTCGGCTTGCCGTTGGAGTCGAGGACCGGCAGCGGGTTGCCCTTGTCGTCGTTCACGGTCACCTGCGCGACCTGATAGTTGACGGCAATATTGTTCGAGAGGTGGTAGGCCTTGGAGCCCTGCGGGTGCGAGCCACGGTAGGCCAGCGCGATGACCGAGAACACCACGAGCGCGGTGATCTGGATTATGTTGATCGCGATGTTGACCGCCGTGCTCCCGTTCACCCCGCGGTATGCGATGTAGGAGACGCCGATCGCGAACACGATGCAGAACAGGTACATCTCAAGCGGGCTGTTGTAGATGCCGCTGAAGGTGTCGGGGAAAAGATACCCGGAAAGGTATCCCACGAGCATCGCCGTGACGCCCACCATGCATCCCGGGTAGACCCAGTAGTACAGGTGGCTCGCCCAGCCCGTGAAGAATTTCGCCAGGCGCGCGAACTTGAACGCCTTGGTCTTCGCCAGAAACGCCTGCTCCGCGTAAAAATACGAGGATCCCGCGCCCGGATAGAGTTTGGAGAGCTCGGCGTAGCTCACGGCCGTGGCGTAGCACAGGAGCAGCGCCATCAGGATTCCGAACCACATGGAGGCACCCGCCATTGGGGCGCCGTAAAGCGCCTGCTCCTGGAAGGTGAGCCACAGGAAGGCGCCCGGAGCAATCAGGGCCATGGCGTTTACGGTCAGACCGGTGAGGCCCAGGGTAGGCTTCATCGTCGGTGTCGGCGTTGGCGTGGAGGTATCAGGCATAGGTCTCGGGAGTTGAGCTGGAACTACTGGGGCAGCGTGGTGCTTGAGCTGTCGCGTCTGGGAAGAACTCTAATCTGTTGTGTTAATGCGGATTTAACGTCCGCCCCAGTGACGTAGCCAATTGTGTGCCAATGAACCCAAGAAAATGACATTGATGTTAAGCCGTTGGATAGAGCGGCATTAACGTGCGTTCACACCGGCGTCCGGCGCCGATCCCGGGGCCATTCAGGCCGTGATAAGCCCGTGCAAACGGGTCTTAGGAATATTCCGAAACCCGCGCTCCGGCCCCCTAAAGCTTCTGACCCTCGCGAAGGAAAGGCGCCGGGGCGCCGCGCCACTCGATGCGGGTAAGCTCGAGGGCCCCGTCGCCCGTGGCGACGACCAAGGGCTCCACGGAAAGGACCTCACCAGGCCGCCCCATCCTGCCGTGGGCCACGGGCGAGTCCCCCTCCGCCCACCACACCATCATCCGTGCCGCGCCCACGTCCGTGAACGCCCCGGGGTACGGGTCGGTGACCGCCCGGACCAGGTTGAAGATCTGGCGCGACGACTGCATCCAGTCGATGAGCCCGTCCTCGGGCTTGCGGCCCCCGAAGTACGTGGCCTTTGCGGGATCCTGCGGCGTCTCCGGAGCGGTCCCGGAAAGGAGCGCGTCGATCTGCCGGGCGAGGACGCGGCGGGCGCAGGGAAGCACCTTCCTGAACGCCTGCTCCGCGGTGTCGCGAGGCCCGATGTCCACGCCCTCCTGGTCCACGATGTTCCCTGCATCGGGCTCCCTGACCATGCGGTGGAGGGTCATCCCTATCCTCGGCTCGCCGTGGAGGACCGCCCAGTTGATGGGCGCCCGGCCCCTGTACCTCGGGAGGAGGGAGCCGTGCATGTTGAAGGCCCCGAGCGGCGCGAGCGCGAGCACCTTCGTGCTGATCATGTTCCGGTAGTAGACGGAAAGGATCAAATCCGGGCGCATCGCGGCGATCCGCTCCACCCACTCGGGCGTGCCGACCTTCGCCGGGGTGTGAACCGGGACCCCCTTCGCCCGGGCGGCGGCCGCCGGGGTCTTGAACCAGATCTTCTCGCCGGGGTTGTCCTCGTGCGTGATGAGCGCCACGACATTGTCGCCGCGCTCAAGGAGCAGGGACAGGCAGTCGTGGCCGACCTCGCTGTAGCCGAAGAAGAGGATACGGGGCGGGGGCATGAGGGGCGCGGGCCTTCCTCAGTCCTTCGACTCGATCATCTCGCGCACAAAATAGCGCTGGCGCACGCGCACGACCTGGTAGGTACGGCCGACGTACTCGCCGATGAGCCCGATGCCTATCATCGCCACGCTGAGCAGGAAGAACAGGATGCCGAACAGCGTGAACACGCCGAAGGTCTCGCGGTCCAGGTTGAGAACGAAGCGGCGGTAGAACAGCACCATCACGAGGGCGAGGCTGCCGGCGGAGGAGGCCATGGCGAACATCGTGAAGGCCTGGAGCGGCGCCAGTGAAAACCCCGTGATGAGGTCGAAATTGAGGCGGATGAGCTTGTAGAGGGAGTAGTTCGAGACGCCCGCGTGCCGCTCCTCGTGCTTGACGCCCACCTCGGTCGGGTTGCCCGAGAAGCTGTAGGCGAGCGCGGGAATGAACGTGTTGTTCGCGCCGCTGCGAACGATCGCGTCGATGATCGGGCGCCGGTAGGCGCGGAGCATGCACCCCTGGTCCGTCATCTCGATCGAGGTCGTGCTCCGGCGGACGCCGTTGATGACCCGCGAGGCCACGGTCCGGAACAGGCTGTCCTTCCGGTTGATCCTGAAGCCCCCCACGTAGTCGTGGCCGGCGTCGATGAGCGCCAGGAGCTTCGGGATCTCCTCAGGCGGGTTCTGGAGGTCGGCGTCGAGAGTCACGATCACCTGACCGCGGACGCGCTCGAACGCCGCCATGATCGCCATGTGCTGGCCGTAGTTCGCATTGAAGTCGATGACGCGGGTGACGCCGGGGCGCGCCGCAAACTGGGCCTTCAGGAGCGCAAGCGACCGGTCGGCGCTTCCGTCGTTTGTGAAGATGACCTCGAACGGGCGGCCGAGCCCGTCCAGTACCGGGTAGAGCCTCGAGAAGAGGAGCGGGAGGTTCGGCTCCTCGTTGTAGACCGGGATGACGACCGAGATGTCGGGGACCGCGCTCATTTTTTGAGGTTTTCGATGATTGAGGAGAGAGCGCGCACCACCCGCGTCACGTCCGCGCGCACCATGGCGGGAAACAGGGGAAGGGTCAGCAGGTTGCGCCCGGCGTACTCCGCGTTCGGGAAGTCGCCGTCCTTCCATCCCATCCGCCGGTACAGCGCGAAGAGGTGGATCGCCGGGTAGTGGACGCCGGTGCCTATCCCGGCCGCGTGCATCTCCTCCATGACCCTGGCGCGCCTGGCGCTCATCCGCTCCTCGGGGAGGAGCACCTGGAACATGTGCCAGTTGGAGTCGGTAAAGTTTGCGGGCGGCAGCCCCATCCCAAGCGCCCGGACGGCGGGCCGGTCGAACTCCTCGAAGTAGGCGCGGGCGAGCTCGCGGCGCTTGGCCGTAAATTCCTCGAGATGCGCAAGCTGGCCGAGCCCGATGCGCGCGGCCACGTCCGTCAGGTTGAACTTCCCCCCGACCACCTCGACCTCCATCCCGTCGGGCGGGGTTCTCACGACGCCCTGGAGGCGGTACTGCTCCGCCAGCCTCGCCTCGCGCTCGTCGTTCATGACGAGGCACCCGCCCTCGGTGGTCGTGATGTTCTTGTTCGAGTGGAAGCTGAAGGAGACAAAGTCCCCGAAGGACCCGATCCTGCGCCCCTTCCAGCTGCTCCCGATCGACTGGGCCGCGTCCTCGACGACGCGCAGCCGGTGCCTCGCGGTGATCGCGGCCAGGCGGTCGCGGTCGACGGGAAGCCCCGCAAGATCGACTGGGATGATCGCTCGGGTGCGCGGCGTCACCGCCTTCTCCGCGAGGTCGAGGTCGATCGTGCGAGTCACCGGGTCGATGTCCACGAAGACGGGCCTGGCGCCGACCTCGAGGACCACGTTGCTCGTGGCGACCCAGGTGAGCGGGGTCGTGATGACCTCGTCGCCGGCCTTCACGCCCGCGATCCGCAGCGCGATCTCCATCGTGCAGGTCCCCGAGTTGAACGCGCGCACCGGGCGCCCGCCGAAGAACTCGGAGAGCCTCGCCTCAAACTCCTTCACCTTCGGCCCCGAGGTGATCCACCCGGAGCGCAGCACCTCGGCGACCCCGGCGATCGTCTCCTCGTCGATGGTTGGCCGGGTGAACGGGAGGAACGGCTGGGCGGCCTTTCCCGGCTTGTCGGTGGCGGGCGTGGGCATTGCGGGGGTCATCGTGAGGTCTGACACGGAATCCTCAAGGCTGGTTGCTCAATAGATAGTGGTGGGGGCCGGCCGCCAGAACATGGTAGTGGAAAGAGGGATCGGCGAAAAGCTCCGCCGCGTCCCGGATGCGCGCCACGGCGAAGATCCTCCCCTCCCCGGCCCATTCGCGGCGGAACTCGGCGTCGTCGATGAACCGCGACGCCCTCTCCCCGGGCCCCAGGAACTGGAGCTCCAGCTCGTCCGTGTAGTTCACGAGCCCCGCAACGTTCCCCGAGTAGTACGTAAAATCGTGGAAGAACCCGTGGTAGCAGTAGACCGGCTCGCCCGGCCGGACGATCCCCCTTGCCGCGAGCGCCACGTCCCTCGAGCTGCGCACGTCGATGATCGGCATCGCCAGGAGGAGGACGCCCATCAGGAAGGCGAAGGTCGTCGTCATCGCGATGACCGCGCCGCGCGCGGCCCCCTCGCCCGGACGCGGGATCATGGCGCGGATGCCGCCGACACACAGGATCGCCGCCATGACATAGGCGTAGGGCCTGAGCTCGGACGCCTGGGACGCCTCGCGGATGAGTCCGGGCCTGAGCACCGCGACGCACATGCCGGCCGCGAGCAGCCCGCTGAGGAACCCGAAGGTCCTCAGGCCGAGGCGCATCCTTGCAAAGGCGTCCTGCAAGGGAAGCGTCGCGGCGAGCCACCGGCCGACGACCACCGCGAGCGGTGGAAACACGGGCAGGATGTACGGGATCAGCTTCGACTGGGACTTGCTGAAGAACAGGAAGATGAAGGCGGCCCAGATCGCGAAGAACCAGGCCTGCGCGTTCTCCCTGCGGCGGGACCAGCCGCCGGCAAGCGCGTCGCGGAACGCGCCCCAGAGGAAGCCCGTCCACGGGAAGAGGCCGAGCAGAAGGACCGGGACGAAGAACCAGAAGGGCTGGTACCTGCCGTGCCCCTTCTCGAAGAAGCGCTCCCAATGCTCATAGACGAGGTAGAAATGCGCCCATCCCGGGTTCCTGCCCGCAACGAGGACGTGCCACGGCGCCGCGATCGCAAGGAAGATCGCAATCCCGCTGGGAAAGTGGAGCGGGCGCAGCCGCTTCCACTGGTCGACCAGGGCGAGCCAGAGGAGCATCACGGCGCCCGTGATGAGGAAGCCCATGAGCCCCTTGGTGAGCGTGGCCAGGGCCGCGCTGGCATAGAGCCCGTAGAAGAGCCATCTGCGGCGCCAGCCCGGCGGCTCCTCTACCCCGAGCACGAAGCAGAAAAGGGTCGCGCTCATCAGCACGGAGACTGCCACGTCCAGTCCCACCAGGTGGCCCATGGCCATGTAGAGAAGCGACGTGCCGAGGACTACGGCCGCCCAGAAGCCGGCGTCCCGCCCGTAGAGCCTGCGGGCCGCTCCGTAGGCCATCAGGATCCCGCCCACCGCGAAGAGGGCCGGCGTGAGCCGCACTGACCATTCGCTCGGGCCGAGGAAGCGCTCGCAGGCCGCCACGGCCCAGTAGACAAGCGGCGGCTTCTCAAAGTAGGGGACCCCGTTGAGGCGCGGCGTCACCCAGTCCCCGCTGGCGAGCATCTCGCGCGGGACCTCGGCGTACCGCCCCTCGTCCGGGTTGACGAGCGGGGCGCTGCCGAGCCTCCAGGCGAAGAGCGCCCCGAACATGAGGACCAAGAGGACCAGGTCCCGCCGCCACGAGATCTCCGTGGGGGATGTGGGCGGGGCCGTTGGACTCACGTGCAGGACTTTGAAGCTGCGGACATTTCAGGCAAGTCTGGCGAGGCCGAGGGCGGACCCCTTTGGGGCAAGGATCTTCGGCGATCGGCAGGCGCGCTTCAGTGTTGAAAGTTGGCGGGCGGAAAGAGCCTTGGAAAGTAGGCTCCGAGCACCTTTGCGGGAAGAGCGAGCCTTACGGGCGACTTGGGCGTCAGGGACTTGAGGAGTCCGGCCTCCACGGCCGCCGCGAGCGCCGTCCTGCCGGTGCGCTCGCCGGCTCCGGCGACGCGGCCCGCATCGCCGCGGGGAAACTCCCCCCGGTAGAGGGCCTCGCGAAGGAGCAGGAAGACCCGGGCGGCGTTGTCGCCAAGTCCGGCCTCGCGGCGGACATACTGCTCGATCCGGTCCGCGAGGGTTTCGATCTCGAACACGGCGTCCATGAAGCTGATCTGGTCGAGCATCACCTTGAGCACGAATTCGCAGAATTCGCGGAGCGCTCGCTCGCTCAGGTGTCCTCGCCCGTCGTCGGCCGAGGAGGCGCCGCGGGCCCGGTCGGCATTCGCCAGGCGCTCATAGTATTCCTTTCGCTCGAACGCCAATCCCCGGGACAGCGACCAAAGGCCGCCCGAGTCCACGCCAAGTTGGCGCAGCAGCGTGTCCGAGAACAGGCGGACAACGCGGCCGTTGCCGTCGCGAAAGGGATGGATCCACGCGAGTCGGTGGTGGCTCGCCGCCACGGCGACGATCTTCGATGCGGTCGAAAGCTCGAGGCTCTCATAGCGCAGGCGGAAATTGCGCATCAGCCCGGGCAGGAGCTCGAATGGCGGGGCGACGTGCGTGCCGACTTGGACGTTGCTTGTGCGCAGCACGCCGGGCGTCAGGGGAACCTTGGCGCCGGACCGCGTGGTGGCGGTGCAGAGCGACGCCGGGAGCGCCGAGTAGAACCGGTTGTGAAGCTCGCAGAGGAATTCCTGGGCATAAGGGGACCCCGCGTAGCCGGCGGCCCAGGTCTGGCACGCGAGGTGCGCGAGCGCGAGGCCCTGGAGGTCGCGCTTTTCGGGCTCCGCCGAGAAGTCGTTGTGAAGCGCGGCCTCGATGTCGGGCACAAGCGTCTGCTGCCCCTCGATGAGGTTCGAGTAGTAGCAGTGCATCAGCCGCGTGACCCCGGCCAGCTCCTGCATGAGCGCAGGGCGAAGCTTGGTCTGCAGCTGGCCCGCACGCAGGATCACAAGGCAGGCGAGGTCCTCCAGGTGAGACCTGTGCTGTTCGGGAAATGCGGGCTCGAATGAGGTTTCGGTAATGACCATTTATTGCCGATCTTATTGCCGATCATTACATCATAGTCATTATTGTAAAGCAATAAGTTACATATTGATAATCCATACAGATTGCCAATTGTTGCCGATCTTATTGCCGATGTTGCCACGTAAATGCCGTCTCGCTGTGAACCGAGCGGCTGGCGCCGAACGCAGCAGGGGTTCGGCTCAGCGCTTCGGGGCGCCCGAACGGTGCGCCAGCCTCCAGCGCCGCATGGCCACGACCGCCCAAACCGTCTCCACCACCCCAAACGGCCATGCCCCCTGAAGGAACCCGTACACCGAGCCGAGGACGCATGCGGCCGCGAAAGCCAGGATGTACCCCCGGTTCCGCGCCTCGAGGGCGTAGAAGACGAGCATCGCCGTCACCGCAAAGAGGCCGAAGAGCGTCAGTCGATCCATGTCCGGTCAAGCCTACCCATGAGCGAGGAGCGCTAGCGAGAAGATCTGGCCGCATCCGGCTCGAGACCGGCCGCCGGGAATGGTTTTCATTTGAGCCGGGCCAGCCCTTCCGGTCGAATCGCATCCGCCATGCCGCCCGCCACGACGAGAACCTTTTCCTTCATATGCGGCCAGGATGACTTTCTGGTGGGCCGCATGGGCAAGAAGCGCTTCGACGAGCTCGCGGGCGACAACACCGACGAGTTTTCGCGCGAGATCGTCAACGGATTCGCGGCAAACGTGGACGAGGTCGAGGCCGCCGTGAACCGGTTCCGCGAGTCCGTGCAGACGATGCCGATGTTCGGCGGCCGCAGGGTCGTGTGGCTGAAGGACGTCAATTTCCTGGCGGACACCGTGACGGGAAAGGCCGAGACGACCCTCAAGTGCGTCGAGGACCTCCAGGAGCTTCTCCAGTCCGTGAACCCCGAGGAGACGGCGGTCCTCATCACGGCGGCTCCCGTGGACCGGAGGCGGTCCTTTGCGAAGTGGTGCGAGAGGAGCGCCGAGTTCGCGCTGGCCGACGGCGGGGAAGACGCCGAGGGCCTCGGCGCCGTGGTCCAGGCGGAGGCCGCCTCGGTGGGCGTCCAGTTCGGCCCCGGCGCGCTGGAGCTCCTGCTGGCCAGGATAGGCCCCAACACGAGGCTCCTCATCGAGGAGGTCCACAAGCTGGCGGCGTATTCCGCCGACGGAAAGAGCATAGAGGAGGCGGCCGTCGCCGAGTTGACCCCCAACGCCGCGCAGGGCGACTTCTTCGAGACGGCCGACGCGTTCTTCAGCGGCGACCTCCAGTGGGCGCTGGCCGCCCTCAAGCGGCACTTCTTTGCCGGCGGGGACGCCCGCCCGGTCCTCGCCGCCCTCCAGAACCGCAACCGGATCCTGATCCAGGTGCGCGCGCTTTCCGACGCCGGCGACGCCAGGGTCGGGCCGCGCGGCGTTGACGGGCTCCAGCGGGCGGCGGAGGCGTACGGCCCGAAGTTCGGCGAGGCGGCCGGCGAGAAGAGCTCGTACAACGTCTTCACCCAGAATCCCTGGTACGTGGGCAAGCTCGCCGGAGCGGCCCCCCTGCCCCCCCTTCGCCGCCTGATCGACAACCAGAGGGAGTTCACCCGGGCCTTCGAGGAGATCATCCGCAGGCCGGACGCCCAGGAGGAGGTCCTGCGCGACATGACGGTGCGCTGCCTGGTGGCGTAGCCGTCCGGAGGGTCCGCCTCGCTTTTCCGTTGGCGTTCGGGCCCCGGGGTCCTTTACTCGGCGGCTTCGCGTGAACGAGTCGGCCGCCACCCCAATCCACGAGCCCGTCCCCAATGTCCTCGCCGAGCGCTATGCGTCGGAGGCGATGCGGGACGTCTGGTCCAGGCGCGGCAAGGTCCTTCTCGAGCGCGATTTCTGGATCGCGGTCATGAAGGCGCAGCGGGACCTCGGCGTCCCGATCCCCGCCGATGCGATCCGGGACTACGAGCGGGTCAAGGACCGGATCGACCTTGAGTCCATCGCGAAGCGCGAGCGCGTGACGCTCCACGACGTCAAGGCGCGCATCGAGGAGTTCTCGGACCTCGCGAAGCGCCAGTTCATCCACTTGGGGCTCACCAGCCGCGACCTGACCGAGAACGTCGAGCAGCTGCAAATCTTCCAGTCGCTGAAGATCGTCCGCAAGAAGGCGGTGGCGGCGCTCCTCGCGCTCGCTCGCCGCGCGGAGGAGCACCGCGACCTGATGATCACGGGGCGCACCCACAACGTCCCGGCCCAGCCGACGACGCTCGGCAAGCGCATGGCGATGTTCGGGCAGGAGATGCTGATCGCGCTCGACCGGCTCGAGGGGCTGATCGACCGCTACCCGGTGCGCGGGCTCAAGGGCGCGGTCGGCACGCAGCTTGACCAGCTGACGCTCCTCGGAGGCAAGGCCGACAAGGTCGCGAGCCTGGAGAGCCGCGTCCTCAAGCACCTGGGCCTCCCCGCCTCGCTTGGAAACGTGGGCCAGGTGTATCCCCGCGGCCTCGACTTTGAGGTGGTCTCGGCCCTCCACCAGGTGGGGGCCGCCGCCGCAAGCTTCGCCACGACGATGCGCCTCATGGCGGGGGCCGGGCTCCTGACCGAGGGGTTCCAGGAGGGCCAGGTGGGCTCCTCCGCGATGCCGCACAAGGCGAACGCGCGCAACTGCGAGCGGATCTGCGGGTTCTCCACCGTCATCGGGGGCTATGTGACCATGACGGGCTCGCTCGCCGGAGACCAGTGGAACGAGGGCGACATCTCGTGCTCGGTGGTCCGGAGGGTGGCACTGCCGGACGCGTTCTTCGCGATCGACGGGAGCCTGGAGACGCTCCTGACCGTGCTCGAACAGATGGAGGCGTTCCCTTCCGCGATCGCGCAGGAAAACGAGCGCAGCCTCCCCTTCCTCGCGAGCACCACCATCCTCATGGAGGCGGTGAAGCGCGGGGCCGGGCGCGAGACCGCGCACGAGGCGATCAAGGAGCACTCGCTTGCGGCCGTGAAGGCCATGCGCTCGGGCGCGGCCGGGCCCGATCTCCTCGACCGGCTGGCGGCGGACCGCAGGATCGGCCTGGGCAAGAAGGCCCTTCTCGGAATCCTTGCGGAAAGCGCGCGTTTTGTCGGTGCGGCCCCCGACCAGGTCGACGCCTTCGTCGCGGAGGTTAAGCCTCTTGCGAAACGCGTGAAGGGTGCCGCCGAGTACCGTCCGGCGCGGCTCCTGTAGCTCTGATTTCGGCGCCGCCGAAGTTTTAAATTGCGCCCCCTTAGGGGATGGGCTTTCTTGGACCCTCACTGTCCTGACTACACCTCACACCCTTTCACATGGCTGATCTCATAGGCAACATTCTGGTGGGCCAATCCGGCGGACCTACCTCCGTCATCAACGCAAGCCTGGCTGGCATCGTCTCAGAGGCGCTCAACCATGAATCCATCGAGGAGATCTACGGCGGCCTGAACGGCGTGCTCGGCATCCTCCAGGAGGAGATCGTGGATCTGGCCTCGGAGTCCCAGCAGCAGGTCCGCGCGCTCCGCCACACCCCGGGCGCCGCGCTCGGCACGTGCCGCTACAAGCTGAAGAAGCAGCAGGACTTCGAGCGGGTGCTGGAGGTTTTCAAGGCCCACAACATCCGCTATTTCCTCTACATCGGAGGCAACGACTCCCAGGACACCGCGGACAAGATCGCCAAGCTCGCGCAGCAGCAGGGCTACGAGCTCAGGGTCATCGGTGTTCCGAAGACGATCGACAACGACCTGACCGGCACCGACCACTGCCCGGGCTACGGCAGCGTGGTGAAATACCTTTCGACGACCATCCGCGAGCTCGCCTGCGACAACGAGGCGATGGGCCAGGGCGACCTGGTCTCTATTGTGGAGGTCATGGGCCGGAGCGCCGGCTGGATCGCGGCCGGCACCGCGCTGGCCAAGCGCCGCGACCATCCCCACGACCCTCCGCACGTCATCCTCCTGCCCGAGGTCCCGTTCAACCAGGAGAAGGTCCTGGAGGACGTCAGGCGGGTCCTCAAGCGCGAGCGCTACTGCATGATCGTCGTGGCCGAGGGGCTGGTCGACGCCGACGGTAACTACCTCGCCGCCGACTCCGCCACGGACGCCTTCGGGCATGCCAGGCTCGGCGGCGCCGGCGAGGCGCTCGGCGAGATCATCGAGGCCGGGATCCCGAACGCGAAGGTCCGCGTCGCCCGCCCCGGGCTCATCCAGCGCGCGGCGGCCCACGCGGCCTCCAAGACGGACGCCGACGAGGCGTTCCTCGCGGGGCAGGCGGCGGTGCGCGCGGCAATCGCGGGCGAGACCGACAAGATGGTCACGCTTGTCCGCGGCGAGACCGAGCACTACACGGTCGAGACCGGCCTCGCCCCCTTGAGCGAGATCGCGAACGGCACGAAGAAGCTTCCGCGCGAGTGGATCAACGAGGATCTGATCAGCATGAACTTCCAGTTCCTGCGCTACGCGCAGCCGCTCATCCAGGGAGAGGTGGTGCTGCCCTACGACACCGGCGTGCCGGTCTACGCGAAGCTGGACAAGGTCCGGGTGGACAAGGTCCTCCCGGCCTACGAGGTCTAATCCAGGGTCCTGGAGGCCACGAACGGCTCCTCGCGAAGGCGCTGGGGGCCGCTTGGGTCAATGTTGGGGAGGGCGCGCAAAATTGGCCAATTCCCCCCGCCCCGACAAGCGCGGGAGAGCAACTTGTTGGTTTGCCTCCGCGGACGGCCGTATCCCATGGTGGCCCGGTTTCCCCAAGGACCCCGACCAGCCCTATGATGGCCCCCAACGCCCCTGAGACGCGCCCGAGCCCCCTGCGGACCGCGGCGTCGCTCCTCGCGGCGGCCCTCTGGGCCGGGCTCGTGGTGCTCGTAAAACGGTTTCCCCCGGACGGGCGCGACCACGGCGACCTAGGCCAGTTCGTGGGGAGGCTTCATCCGCTGCTCGTCCACGGGCCGGTCGCGCTCCTCATCCTCGTCCCCGCCATGGAGCTTGCCGGGATGCGCCGGGACTGGGCGCACCTGCGCTCCGCCGCCGGATGGATCCTGGCCGTCGCGGCGGCCGCCATCTTTGCCGCCGCGTTCGACGGATGGCTCCTTGCCTTGAGCGGAGGCTACCGGGGCCGCGACGTGACCCGCCACCTTTGGGGCGGCGTCACGCTGGCGGCGGTCTGCGCCGTAGCGCTGCGGGCCCGCCTCGGCAGAGGGACCGGCCCGGCGCGCGCCGCCTACCCTCTCCTCCTCGCCGCCTCGCTCGGCCTCATGGTCTGGACGGCCGACGGAGGCGGCGCGATCACCCACGGTGACGGCTACCTGACCGCCAAGATGCCCCCGCAGCTGAGGGCCTGGTTCGGCATGCCCGCCCTGCCCGCGAAGCCGGCTGAGGCCGGTCCGGGTGTCCCCGGTGCGTTCCATGCCGGCCTTTTGAGCGCGGACCCGTCCAACCCGGCGTTCTACCCGGTTCACATCGCCCCCCTCTTCGCCCGAAGCTGCGTGTCCTGCCACAAGCCCGAGAAGCACAAGGGCGGCCTCCGGCTCGATTCGTACGAGCAGCTGATGCGCGGGGGCGAGGACGGGAAGGTGGTCGTGCCGGGTAGTCCCTGGGCGAGCGACATGATCCGCAGGCTCAAGCTGCCGCCAAACGACGACGACTCGATGCCCTCCGACGGCGAGAAGCCGTTCACGCCCGAGGAGACCCAGATGCTCGATAGCTGGATCGCCGCCGGGGCCAAAGGCGGCTGAACGCTTGCGGCCGAGGAGCTTGGCTCCACACTGCCCTTTTCCCGTCGAAGAGCCGTTTATGAAGCGCGCACTAGCCTCCACTGTATTCGCGAGCGTTGCGCTGCTCTGCGCGT
This sequence comes from Opitutaceae bacterium, assembly GCA_003164715.1. GTDB lineage: Bacteria > Verrucomicrobiota > Verrucomicrobiia > Opitutales > Opitutaceae > Palsa-1447. The sequence continues at coordinate 96,035 of PLTZ01000005.1, forward strand.
CTTCCGCGGCCGTCCGAGCCCAGGTGAGCGCCTCGCTGGTCCCGGCGGACGCGTCGATCCACGCCGGCACGCCCTTCACGGTGGCGCTGCGCCTCGTGCACCAGCCGCACTGGCACTCGTACTGGGTCAACCCAGGCACGGGGCTGCCCACGACCCTCAAGTGGACGCTTCCCCAAGGCTGGACGGCGGGTGGGATCCTGTGGCCGGCGCCTGCGCTCTTGACCGACACACGCGGCGCCGCGATCGGCAATGGCTACGACGGCGACCTTCTGCTTCCGGTGACCCTCACCCCGCCGGCCGACCTGAAGCCCGGGACGACCGTGGAGCTCCGGGCCGACGCCGAATGGCTCATGTGCCAGAACGAATGCGTCCCGGGAAGCGCCAAGCTCACGCTCGGCCTTCCCGTCTCGGCCGAGAGTCCCCAGCCCGATCCCGTCTGGGGGGCCAGGATCCGCGCCGTTCTCTCGCAGCTTCCCGCGGCGGATCCGTCGTGGACGGCGTCCGCGGCGCTTGGTGCGAAGACCGCGACGCTCACGGTCCAGGCCTCCGCTTCGGCGGCCAGTCCCGCCCAAACGCCGGAGGACCTGCATTTCTTCTCCGAGGACGGGGTCGTCGCCTCCGACCTCCCGCAAACGGTCGCCTCCGACGGGAAGGGCGGCTTCGTGCTCACGCTCCCGGTCTCCGACGACGCCCCGAAGAACCCGCAACGGCTCGTCGGGGTCCTCACGTCCAAGCAGGGCTGGCGGACCGACGGATCGCTCCCCGGCCTGCGGATCGACGTCGCTTTCGACGCGCCTCCCGTGCCCGAGGCGGGAGGCCTCATCGGCACGCTCGCCCTGGCCTTCATCGGGGGACTCATCCTCAACCTGATGCCGTGCGTCTTCCCCGTGCTCGGGATCAAGATCCTCGGATTCGTGAACCAGGCCGGGGCCGACCGCCGGAAGGTGACGCTCCATGGCCTCGTCTTCGCCGCGGGGGTCGTGCTGTCGTTCTGGGTGCTCGCGGGGGTTCTCGCGGTCCTGCGGGCCGGCGGGAGCCAGCTCGGCTGGGGCTTCCAGCTGCAGTCCCCGGCGTTCGTGTTCGGCCTCGCCGCGGCCCTGCTCGCCTTCGCGCTCAACCTGAGCGGCGTCTTTGAATTCGGGCTCACGGCCACGGGGATCGGTTCCCAGCTCCAGTCGAGGTCGGGCCTCGCCGGGTCGTTCCTCACCGGGGCGCTCGCCACGGTCGCCGCGACGCCCTGCGCGGCGCCCTTCCTCGCTCCGGCGCTCGGCGCCGCGCTCGCGCTCTCGACGGCCGAGTCGTTCGCGATCTTTACCGTTATCGCGATCGGACTCTCCTCGCCCTACCTGGTCCTCTCGGCGTTTCCGTCGGCTGTGAAGGTGCTCCCGAAGCCCGGGGCGTGGATGGAGACCTTCAAGCAGGCCATGGCGTTCCCGCTCTATGCCACGGTCGCCTACCTTGTCTGGGTCCTCGCCGGCCAGGTTCCGGAAAGCGCCTTCCTCTCCGCGCTCCTCGGGCTCGTCCTTGTCGCGATGGGGGTCTGGTTCTACGGCAGGTGGAACGTCCCGGGCGCCTCCCAAGGAAGGGCCCGGTTCGGGATGGCGGCGTGCCTGGTCTTTCTGGCGCTCGGCGCCTGGGCGGGCTGGCCGATGCCCGCGGCGGCGACGGACATTGTCTGGGAGAAGTGGAGCCCAGAGTCCGTCGAGAAGCTCCGGTCGGAGAACCGGATTGTCTACGTGGACTTCACGGCCCGGTGGTGCGCCACCTGCCAGGCCAACAAGCGCCTTGTGTTCCATTCGGGCGACGTCCTGCGCACGTTCCATGAAAGGCGCATCGCGACCCTGAGGGGGGACTGGACGAACAAGGATCCCCAGATCACGGCCGAGCTCGCCAAGTACCACCGCGCCGCCGTGCCCTTCAACCTCATCTGGCTACCCGGGCGCGCGGATCCGATAATCCTTCCGGAGATCCTGACCCCGTCGGTCGTGTTGGGCTCGATCCCCAAGTAGGGAAAGGCCCTCTCAGAATATCGTTAAGCCGCCGGAAGAAGCAAGAGACGCTGAGCGTCTCAGAACCGATGCATAATGCCATACCCGCCGGTGGCTGATGGCGGTGCCCCGGAATGCGAACGCCTCCCAACCTAAAGTCGGCGAGGAAGGGAGGCCCGGTAACTCAGGTGATCTTTAATTGTGACGGCGATTCTATCTTGAGGTAGGCGTCAATGGCGCCGCCCTTGGGGTTCTTTTTCGCTTGGAGATCCTTGAATTTGAGCGTGGGTTTTGCCGTAGCTTTCTTCTTTTGCGAGGCCATGTTATTCGTGGGTTGTGACGTTCTTTATTGGGCTAACCAGTTCCGATTAGTGATTGATCGTGCGATTGCGGGACTAATTCGGTGTAGTCGATTCATCTCACGCCTCGCGCTCTGGCGGTCAACTCATTTATGCCAGTGATTTGTGAATATCACAATTTGTTTACCCATATAGAGTTTCAAAAGTTGAACGATCCACGATATTCTCTACCAATCATTTGCGCCACGTTTGAGTGACCACTGGCTCGCGATCGGCCATCCATCCACCGGATCCCGATTGGCCGCCTTCTTTAACTTTGTTGAGAACTGCCGCCAGGCGGGAATCGATCTGGAGGCATATTTGATCGATATTATTGTCTGCCTGCCGGACCATCCGGTAATGGACATTGCGGCGTTGTCGCCATGGCAGTGGGGCCCCGCGCCGGCGGCTTCCGCCACTTCCGCAAACGCGTCTTAGTCTAGGTCCAAGCCGTTGAGCAAAAGCTGCAACTCGGCGGCTGTCAGTTCGACTTTCGCCTCGCCCGGCTGGGGCCATCGGTTAGTCTCAACCATAAATCGCCCGCGGTATGAAGATTGAGGCCATGGCTTGCCCGTCCAAATCCGGGTGCGTTGAGAGTGCCCGCCGTATGGCCAGTGGAGAATTCAAGCGGACCCCCAAGGACTGGTGCCTCACGGCGACATCGGGCGACCGGACGGCCTAAAGGCTTGGTGGGCTGGCCGCTATGAACGCGGTCCCTTGGGGCACCCGCGATATTGCCTCATGTGAATAAAGCGAGAAGCCAGAAAACACCCCATAGCAAGACGGGGCCGGCCGGCTTACCATGCGCCTAAGCCCCCGCCCATCATGCTATTCATGTCCCCAATCTGGTGCTCCTTTGCAAATATTCCCTCGGACGCCGAGGCCGCCTTCGCCTCGTCGTCCAGCTCGTTCTCGCTCTCCACGCTCGAGGTCACCCACGACTTGGGATTCGCCGGATTTGCCCTTACCGAGCGAAGGGAGCATGATCAGTGGCGCTGGGCCCTTGTCAGTGCGGAAGGCCCGGTAGTCGACGAAGGATGGGAGCAAACGGAATCGGACGCCAAGAGATCCGCAGTAGGAGCCATGCGGCATTTGATTGCGGGTTGATACGGGCCCGCCATGCAGCCTGCCCGAAACCTTTCGGCGAGGAACGACCGACCCGAACCCCTGTCAGTGGTCTGCTTCGGGGCGTCGGCGGGCGGCCTGGATGCCTACCGCACGATCCTCTCCAATCTGCCAATGGATACCGGGCTGGCCTTCATCATCGTTCACCACCAGCCCGCCGAGGGAAAGTCGTTGCTGACCGAAATCCTTCCGTACGTCACCAAGATGCCCGTGGTGCTGATCACGGACGGGGAGGTCGTGAAGGCCAACCATGTCTATGTGGTCCCGGCGGGACAGCAGGTTTCCATGGACGGGGATCTTTTCCACATTGCGCCCATCGCCAAGGTGGCCGGCTGGCCGAAGAACATTTCCGTGTTTCTGCAGTCGCTTGCGGACGACAGGAAGAAGCGGGCCATAGCGGTCATCCTTTCGGGGTTCGATTCGGACGGCGCTGCCGCGCTCCAATCGATCAAGGACGAGGGAGGCATTGTCATTGCCCAGGACTTTCAAACGGCAAAGCAGCCCGACATGCCAAAAAGCGCCGTGAGGACGGGTTGCGTGGACTATCTGCTGTCTCCCCCTGAAATCGCGGGCGAGCTCGTGCGCATCGCGGCCGAGCGCGGTCATATTCCCGTCGCGAGGTTTGCCGCACCCAAAGGCGCAGCCGCCAACAATTGAAAGCCGGCAGGACGCCGCGGAGCAGCTTGGCTTGGCGAGCGCGGTCGGTCGGGCCCGCCCCCATGCTTTTACCTGGCTCCGCCTGTCTTCTTCTCTGAAGGACCCTCGATGGGAGGCACGCTAATCCCAAGGGCCGCGCTCAGGTCGATCTCATGGTCCTGCTCCTGCACGATGATGCCGCGTAGGACTTCGCTTAGGGCAAACTCCCCCATCGCCTCGGCCTGGCGGATCCGCACCCGATAGCGCGCCACGGTCGCCCTCTCGTTCTCTAGGTCCGCTCGCAGCATCTCCACCGGGTCATTAGACGTCTTGACCGGCTTTGGCACCACACCTGGCATGCCGCCCAGGTAATCGATCTGCTTTGCGATCTTGATGGCGTGCGCGAGCTCCTCGCCGGCATGCGCCTCAAGTTGGCGAGCAATGTCGGTGTACGCCGCCCCCTTGAGGACCTGGCTGTACACTGTGTAAGCGATGATGGCTTGGTACTCTCCTGCAAGATCCTCGTTCAGCAGATAGATCATCTGCTCACGCGTGATGCTGGGCTCGGTTCCTGTCTCGTCCTTGAGCATGTTGCCTCCTGGTTTCTATTTGGGGTTACGGGCCGGAAAGGGTTCCGCGTTGGCCTGCTGCACCTGCCGGCCCCAGGTTCGTCAGCCCTCCACGGAGAAGCCGACCTTGATCGTCACCTGCCAATGGTGCACCCGTCCCTTTACGATGTCGCCGCGCGTGTCGACCACCTGAAACCAGCGAAGGTTCTTGGCGGTCTTGTGCGCGTGTCTGACGGCGTTCTTGACGGCATCCTCCACGGACAGCGTGGAAGTGCCCGTGAGTTCGCAGAGTTTGTAGACGTGGTCTTTCATAGGCTCTTCGTGCATTTGATCCACATTCGGGCCTCTTCAAGCCCGCCGTTGTGGGGTCTCAAGTCTTACTTTGTCTGGGTGTCCGTCGTCGTCGTCGTCGTCGGACCGGGAACCGTCGTCTGTTGCGACGTTGTGGTTGTGCTGTGCGTCGTGTCAGTGGATGCACACGCGGACAGTGAGAAAAGGGCGATGGCGACAAGGCCGGGGACGATGAGCTTCTTCATGGATGGGATGTTTTCGTTGTTATTGCAGTGCGCTCCACGATAACATTGCGGGGTGGCAGGGTGGTATGGGGTGTTGGCCCCGTATCCGCCCGGGACCAATGTTTTCGCGGTTGGTCGGATCCTCTTGCCGGGCCACAACCGTGACATGCGCTCCGCCTGTGCCGCTAATCGGGGGTAACATGCCGGGGGTCAGGCCTGTAGGGAAAGGCCCTCTATTCTATTTCGGCACACGTCAAGAGGTCCCATCAGGAAACCGGGGTGCGTTCCGCAGGCCGCTTACGAGGCAACAGCGGCAATGACGAGCGTTTGACCCTGGGTTAGCGATCTCCACTAATTTCCATGCAAGCCGAAGAGCGACCCCTCAAACCCGTCCCGCCCTCGATGAGTCCCGCCATCCTCAACGATTACGCTCGCCGCATTGAGGACGATCTTCGCGGGAACATCCTACCCTTCTGGATCGAAAGGGTCGTCAACCACGCGGACCGCGGTTTCCACGGCTCGCTGACGAACGACCTCGAGGTGGACCCCGCGGCGGAGCGCGGAGTCGTGCTCACCTCGCGCATCCTCTGGGCGTATTCAGCCGCGTATTCGCGGTACCTCGACCCGGCTTATCTCGCGATGGCCGACCATGCCTACCGGGACCTGCAGGCGCGTTTCCGCGACTTGGAGCACGGAGGCTACTGGTGGTCCATCGCGGCCGACGGCGCGGTCCTTCAAGCCCACAAGCAAGTGCTGGGCGAGGCCTTCGCAATCTACGCGCTCGCCGAGTACCACGCGGCGACCGGCCGACGTGAACCCCTCGATCAGGCGATCGCCACCTATCGGCTCATCGAGGAGCACGCCTCGGCCCGCCATGGCGGTTACCTCGACGCTGTCGGCCGGGCGTGGGAGCCCGTCTCGCGCTTTCGCCTGAGCGGCGAGGCCCTGAACACGCCGAAGTCGCAGGACACACACCTCCACGTCCTGGAGGCCTACACCCGCCTCCTCACGGTCTGGCCGGATCCGGCCCTGCATTCGGCGCTCGCAAGGTTGGCGGAGGTCATGCTCGAGCGCATCGTCAATCCCCTGACCGGGCACCTGGGCCAGTTCTTCGCCGAGGACTGGACGCTGGGCTCGGACCTGATCGCCTACGGCCACGACATCGAGGCGGCCTGGCTCCTGACGCTGGCGGCCGATGCGCTCCGCGATGAGGGGCTGACGAAGCGCATCGCGGCCGTGGCGGTCAAGCTCTCCGAAACGACCCTGGCCGAGGGCGTTGATGCCGACGGCGGACTCTACTACCACGGCGGGCCGGGCGGCCCCACCGACACGAACAAGGAGTGGTGGCCGCAGGCCGAGGCAGTCGTGGGGTTCCTGAACGCCTACCAGCTCTCGCGCCAGGAGCGCTTCCTCACCGCGGCCCTTCGCACATGGGATTTCATCGAAGCGAGGATCATCGATCACCAGCGGGGTGAATGGTTCCGGACTGTCACCCGCGAGGGCCGCGTGCTCGACAACGGGCTCAAGGTCGACTTCTGGAAGTGTCCCTATCACAACGGCCGCACAGGCCTTGAGGCGACGAGGCGCCTGCGAGAAATCGCCATCGAAGCCGGGCAAGCTTGAGCCCGATCAGGGCAAGAAGGCCGGCAAAACCCGTGGCTACCCACGCCATAGGGTCACCGCGGTGACCCTGGCATTCGCGGCCATGCGGCCGCCGACCTCCCCTCGGCTCAATCGCAGGTCAACTCGTATCCCGTGTCCGCCCTGAAGACATAGGGACCCGGCTCGAGCGCGGACGTCGTGGTGAGCATGACGACACCGGGCGCGAATTCCCTTACGTAGGCCGCAACCCGCGTCTCGCCAAACCGGATCACGTCGGTGGAGCTGTTCATGATCATAACTCTGCGATTCCCATCCTTCTTGGTCTCAGCGGGCGCGAGCTCGACCGGGGGCCTGCCCGAAGGCAGATTCCCAACAAAGAGAAGCGTGACTGCCGGCCCTTTTGATTCCGGCCGTGGGTCCTTCCCCGGAAATTCAAAGTACGAAACCTTCTGCTTCTGCTTTTCCCTGGCAATGAGGCCGATCCCCTGGCTTACGTCCTCCAGGAGATTCAGCGACAGGTGGGCATCGGTTTCCGGGCGCACCGTCTCGACGACCAGATGACCCAGGTTCCTGGGCAGCGCAGACCATCCTCCGCTGGTAAGCAGATACGCCCCGCCCTCCGTCGGAAACGGCGGGTAGGTCGGCACGCCTGACGGCGAAGCAGGACCCCCCACGGGCTCGATCCGCGCGCCGAGCAAGATGCGTGCGGGAAACTCTATCGTCCAGGCCGTATCTCCCTCGATCCGGCCCGTTATGACGCTGCCAGAGAGCGACAAGCGCAGCGCGGTTGCCGCCGGTGTCTTGAGGAACGGGGCATCGAAGTTTTCGTCTGGTTGGAAGGATTCGCGGGCTGCCGCATTGAGGGCCACGGAGCTGCCGGAGGGGTCCAGGGCCCCTGAGAACGCCCGGAAGACGTTCGGCCGGCTGAGCGAGACGATGCGTGCGGACATTGCGCCGGTCTTTGGGTCCAGGCTGTCAATTTCGAGGCGGGCCCTGCTCCTGAAACCCTGCTCCTCGCGAAGGACGCCGTCATAGGCTATCCCGGGCCTGAAGACGTTCACGAGGCGCGCCGTCCGCTCCAGGCGCTCGGATTCCAGTCGGCGAAAATCCGCATCCGACGCGGCGGCGAGCCGGTAGGTGAATTTCGCGTCCTCCCCGAGCAACGACGGGCCGTTTGCGCCCAGGCGGAGTTCCAGGTCATCCCGGCATCCAAACACGGATTCCTCCGGGGCGCCCCCCACCGCGTCATTGGAGGCCGCCTGGAGGCGGATGGGCTCGCCTCCGGATCGTTTGGCATTGGTGGCAATCTCCCCATGAAGGGGCCGTCCCCACGAGTTCGAAGTGGATTCAATGCGCGCGTCGACAGACGCACCGTCCTGGGCCCGGGCGACGAAGCGCATGAGAATGGGCTCGGATGCGCCCGAAGAGCGGGATGTGGCGGTTCCAATGAGGACCAACCCAGGCCTCGTGGCGTCGAGGGCCCCGGCGAACTCCCTGTTCAGGCGATTCTTCACTTCCTCCGCCTGCTGCGGGCTCACGGCGCGGAATTGAAGACTGTAGCGCCGGCTCTTCCCAAACAGCCCGCGCGCGGGATCCCAATGCAGCGCAAAGGACCACGCCTGGGCGTCCTCCAGAAAGGGCCCCGCCCCGCGGACGGCCTGAGCCGGGTGGGACGCGAGGCTCAGGGTCGGGCCTTCAGATCCTTCCCCGGGGCTCCAGGCGCCGTCGAAGGCACGCGCCGAAAGCCATCCGCCCTCGTTGCGAAGAAGCGCTCGCACCTCTCTCCCGGGCGAGACGTCCATGATCTCGAGGTAAAGCACCGTGCCCTGCTCCAGCCCCTCCTCGGTGGCCGTGCCGCGAAGGATCCTTCCGGGGGCGATCTGGTCAAGGAACCCGCCGCTTAGACCCCCAGCCCCGGCAGAGTGTCCCGAGCCAGGTGCGACGCGCAAGCGGGCAACCCGGCCCGCGAAGGCCTCGAGGTCGCCGACCAGACTGCGAAGCCGGGCGTCGTCCCGTGGGTCGCCCGCCGAAAAGGTGGGGCTCGGGAAGGCGGTCTGGACGTCGCCCCGGGGGCCGTCGCCCACGAATCCTCCGGAGACCAGGGCCAATCTCGGTTCGCCGCCAAGACGCACGTCGATGATGCCTTGGAAGTTGAAATCGGACCCGGCAGGCGACGTCATTTGCAGCACGGATGCCCGGTATGGATCCTCCGGAAAAGGTCCCGCCGCCTGGAATTCGGGGCTTCGCGCGGAGGCGCGCTCCTCCAGGAGGCGCCGGGCGTCCAATGTCGCCGCGGGATCGGCGCGAAAGGCCCGAAGCAGGTAGTCGGAGGTGTCCACCCTGACGTAGAGGGGCGCGAGCGACCGGGCGGTCGCCACAACGGCCAACTGCGCCCCGACCCCGTCCCTTTGCAGCGTCACCAAGCGCACCGCGGAAAACCGCAATCGCCCGGCTCCCTGCGTTCGATCGAGGTAGTCCTCAACCTGCGGTGCGCGCACCGGCGTCCGCCCATGCCACCAGAGCAGGAGGCCGCACGCCATGAGCACGGCGATGGCGATCCCGCCAAGGAGCTTTCGCCCGGGCGACCTAGGAACCGGTGGCGTCATGCACGTGAACATCCATGGCCCCTTCGCCGCAATTGAGCAACCCTGCCATAGACGCCCGGATTCCTGCGCCGACCGGGGAGCCGCGAGCGATGTCCGAAGGAGGGCACCTTGAGCCATCGCGCGAACCGGCGGTACCGTTGCGGCCTCTTGGGATCAGGAAGGCTCTTGGCCCAGGGATCCCTCGGGCCCCGGGGGACAGGCGAGGTTGCGATGCACAGGCTGTATCGCCACAACTTCCCCATGCCCCCTTGTTTCATGTCCATCCCTTGGTGTCCGCACGGAAGGGCGCCTTCACCCAAGGCAAGACCGACGGCGCCCCTTTGTTGGCTCGTCGCCCTCTTGTTCCCGCTCGCGGTCGCCGCGCAAGCGCCGCGTTCGCCCGAGTATGAGACCGTCCAGAGGAACCTGGCGCAGGGCTGGAACACGTGGGACGTGTACAGCGTGGCGGCGCAAGCCCGTCTCCCTGAGGGATTCGCCCTGCGCGTGGGGCTCAAGCACAACTCGACGCTGTACGCCGACGCTTTCCTGCCCAACGTCCAGATAGGGCTCAGGGGCAAGGATGAGGAGGATGTGGTCCCGGGACCCCACACGTGGGACGGAAGCTACACGGAGCTGCGCTTCACCTGGCGCGGTCATGAGGTTCTCCTGCAGACGGCCCACGACGGAGAGGACCTCGTAATGCTGGCGACCCCGGGGGCCCCGAAGACCTCCGTCCTCCCCTCCCTGATCATCTCGGCCGGCATCCTTTGGAACCGTCCGGGCGGCGCCGCGAAGTCCGGAGACCACATCGAATTCACAAACGGCTCGCGCCGGATCCCCGTCTACTGGACCGGGGCCGAGCAGGCTCCCGTCTCGATTGCCCTCGCCACGCCGTACTTCGCGGCGCAGTTCCAGAAGCCGATCGGCGTCTCCACCGGCCGCCCGAGGACGGTGGGGCAGATCCGCGCGGTCCTCGACCGCCAACGGCCGCCGAGTACCGGCGTCCCGCGGGCGGTCGAGACCGTCATGGGCTGGGACACGATCTACGACCCGTCGCAGGCGCGCGTCATCTCGCCGGTCAGCCGCCTCTGGTCAACGGGATGGGGCGGCTACGTCCTCTTTGAGTGGGACACCTTCTTTGCAGCGACCCTGGCGGCGGTCGGCGACCGCGACCTGGCCTACGCCAACGCCATCGAGATCCTGAGGGAGGCCACACCGGCGGGCCTCGTCCCCAACTACGCCCGCCCCGGCGGCTGGAAGAGCTTCGATCGCTCCGAGTCCCCCGTGGGCGCCGTCACGGTGCTGAACATCTACAGGAGGTTTCACGACGCGTGGTTCCTGCGGGATACGTTCGAGCCGCTCCTCAGGTGGAACCGCTGGTGGAATGAGCATCGCCAGCTCGACGGGTATCTTGTCCTCGGCACCGACGCGGACAACCGGCCCGTCAATCCCGACGACACCGCGGTCGGGACCCTGCAAGGCGCGAAGTATGAGGGACTCGACAACAGCCCCATGTACGACGACGCCCCGTTCCATGCCGACACGAACCGGATGCACCTTGCTGACGTCGGGATCATGGGCCTGTACGTCGCCGACTGCAGGGCGCTGGCCGAGATCGCGGACGTCCTCGGAAGGCACCCTGAGGCCCGGGAACTGCGGGCCCGCGGCGAGCGCTTCGCCGCCAGGCTCCAGACCCTCTGGGATGGGAAGACGGGGATGTTCCTCAACAGGAACCTCGACACGGGAATCCTTAGCCCGCGGATGTCGCCCACGAACTTCTACCCGATGGTGGGCGGGGTCGCGACCCCCGGGCAGGCCGAGCGCATGGTGAAGGAGCACCTGCTCAACCCGGGCGAGTTCTGGGGCGACTGGGTGATCCCGTCCATCGCCCGGTCCGACCCCGCGTTCAAGGACCAGGACTACTGGCGCGGGCGGATCTGGGGTCCCATGAACTACCTGGTGTACCTCGGCCTCCTCAACTACGACCAGCCCGGCGCGCGCAGGCAGTTTGCCCAGAAGTCGCTCGCCCTGTTCAACAAGGAGTGGACGGAGAAGGGCCACGTGCACGAGAACTACAACGCCATCACGGGTTCGGGCGATGATGTCAGCAGCAGCGACCGATTCTACCACTGGGGCGCGCTGCTCGGCCTGATTGGCTATCTGGAGGACGCAAAGGCGGCGGACAGCCCCGGGGCTGCCGCGCGCAGTTTCGATCGCTAAGCAGGCCTATGGTGTCTATGGCCATCGCCTTATGAGACGGCTTCTCCTCTTCATCGTCGTCGCATTCGGCGTCTACGCCGCCGTCAAGCAGTTCGAGCCGGCGGTGCGGTTCAGCAGGGCCGAGGACGTGCTCCAGGTCAAACGGCTTCAACTCAGCGGCGAGATCGCCCGCGAGGAGTTCCAGCCCCGCCGCGCGCCCTACCTCGCCGTCTACCACGGCGCCAGCTGGTGCCCGCCCTGCCAGCAGTTCTCGCCGCGCCTCTCCAAGTTCTACCGCGACGCGGACAAGAGCAAGGCCCGGTTCCAGCTCATCATGGTCAACTATGACCCGTCCGACGCGGCCATGGCGGCCTACATGCGCCAGCACAAGATGGAGTTCCCGGCGGTGCGCCGCGGCGATGCCGGCGGCTGGGGATCCGCCACGGGCACCGGGATACCCAATCTGATGATCATCGATACCGCCACGAACAAGGTCGTGTCCTCGTCGTTCAACGGATCCGAATACCAAGGTTGCGACGTGCCGCTCGGGGTCCTGAAGACCATCATCGCGCAAGGTCACCCCTAGGCCATCAGCACCGGCGGCCGTCACGGGACGGCCGGGCGCAGTGCGGCGGACTGCATCGCCACCTCGGAGTCGCCTGGGGCCAGGCCCTGCGCCTGCGTCGTCAGTCGGATCGTCCCGGGGTCCCCCGCGGCCTGCACGATCACCTGGGCCAAGCCGTTGAAGAGGCGGCGCTGCCATTGGGGCGCGGGGGTCACGACTTGCACCGCGCCCAGCCGGGTGAGTTCGGGCATGTGGTTCTTGCCGTCCCCGTACGGGGTCACGATCAGCTGGATGCGATTGGATCCGGCGACCAGAAGGCTGGGATCGATGCGTAGCGAGGGGCCGTCGTTCGAGGTGTCCAAGTCGCGGGCCAGCTCGCGGCCGTTCAGCCATAGGGTCGTTCTCATGCCGAGGGCTGGCAGGAACAGGTGCCATTCAACGCCGGGAGCCACAGCGTCGACCGCGAACGTCCCCGAAAGGTCGTAGACCTCGCCCGGTTTTGGAAGGGGGGCCTTCCAGTTGCCCAGGCGGGGGAACGGCGGCAACGACTCCGGGGCGGAGGGCGCCGCCGTGCCCGGGGGCGCGATGCGCCCCCTCCAGTCGCCGATTGTGAGGAGGCCGTATCCGTCCACGAACCTGTCCGGCTCGTGGCTGCTGGGGTCGCCGTTGCCGACGCCGATGATCCGGCCGCCCGCGACCTTGAATCTGACAAGATTGTCCGCGGTGGGCACGAGGCGTCCCTTGGCGTCGACGGCGGTGACCGTGAAAACGGCAACGTCCTCGCCATCGGCCCTGATGGTCGCGCGGTCCGGCGCAAGCGCGATCGCCGCGGGCTCGCCTGTCGTCTCCACGCGGACGGTCGCGACCACGCGCCCCCCTGTGGTTCCGCGGGCCTCGAGCACGCCGGGCTCGTAGGCGACCGGCCACTCGAGGTGCGCGTTCCGCGGCATAGGCTTCGCGCCCAGCGACCTTCCGTTCAGGGTGAGCTCGACCTCGTCGCAGTTGCTGTAGCACCAGACACTGATCTTCTGCCCCACCATGCCCGGCCAGTTCCAGTGCGGGAAGATGTGGACGACCGGCTCGTCGGTCCACCAGGCCTTGAGGTAGTAGCTGCCGTCCTTGGGAAAGCCGCAGAGGTCCAGGATGCCGGACTGCGAGCTGACCTGCGGCCAGTCATACGGGTTGGGCTCCCCCCGGTAGTCGAAGCCGGTCCAGTAGAATAGCCCGGCCAGGAACGGCCGCGCGGCGTAGTGCTGCCAGCCCTGCTCCATGTTGCCGCCCGACGAGGCGTCCATGAGCGGCGCCAGGTGCCCGCCCTTCGGGTCGTCAACGTAGACGCCGCGCGTCTGCCGGGTGGTCGACTCTTCCGTGCCGACGCCGGGCTGGCGGGGATAGTCCGCGTGCTGCTTGTCGGTGTCGCTCTGCATGATGTAGTTGTAGCCGACGACGTCGATGACGCTCGAGATCCCGCCCCAGCCGCCGCTGTTGGCCACCGTGGTCCTGCGCGTTGGGTCCAGGCGCTGCGCGAACGCCTGCATGGACGCGGCGATGCGCGCGCCCTTGATGTTGCCCTCGATGGCCCACTCCTCGTTGCCGAGCGACCAGAGGATGACGCTCGGGTGGTTGCGGTCGCGCCGGATCATGCTCTCGAGCTGGCCCATCTGCTCGGGACTCGGACCCATCAGGCGGTTCTCGTCGAGCACCAGGAGGCCGAGGCGGTCGCACGCCTCGAGGAGCTCGGGCGCGGGGGGGTTGTGCGAGCAGCGCAGGGCATTGCAGCCCATCTCCTTCAGGCGGGCGATGCGGAAGTCCTGCAGGGCGTCCGGCACCGCGACCCCGACCCCGGCGATGTCCTGGTGGTTGTTCGTGCCCTTGATCTCGACGCGCTTGCCGTTGAGGAAGAACCCGCGGTCGGGATCGAAGCTCACGGTGCGGATGCCGAAGGGGGTCTCGTACCGGTCGACCACGGCGCCCGCGGAGCGCAGGGTCGTGACGAGGCGGTAGAGCGTTGGCGACTCGAGCGACCAGAGCCTGGGATGCGGGACGCTGATCGCGCAGGGAAACTCCCCGGTCGCTCCGGCGGCGACGACGACATTGCGTACGGCCCCCTCGGCCACGGCACCGCCGGCGGCGTCCTCGATCCTTTGCTCGATGTCAAGGGTCGCATCGGCCCCGCCCTCGTTGTCGACATTCGTGCGGGCCGTGACCACCGCGGAGTCGCCCTGCGCGGCCGAGGTCACGAACGTCCCCCAGTGCGCAACGTGCACCGGCCGCGTCTTGGTCATCCATACGTGCCGGTAGATGCCCGCCCCCTCGTAGAACCACCCCTCCTCCATCGTGGCGTCGACCCGGACGGCGATCGTGTTCTCGCCGCCGTAGTTCAGGTAGTCGGTGAGATCGTAGCGGAAGCTTGTGTAGCCGCTCGGCTGGCGGCCCAAGTAGAAGCCGTTGACCCAGACGACCGAGTCGCGGAAGACGCCGTCAAATTCCACGCCGATGCGCCGGCCGAGGTCGGAGGCCGGGATGGAGAAGGCCTTCCGGTACCAGCCGATGCTGCGCTCCGGGAAGCTCCGGCCGACGGCCTTGTAGCCGTGGCTCGGGCTCGCGCCCGCGGCGAACGGGGCCTCGACCGCCCAGTCGTGAGGAAGGTCCAGGAGCCGCCAGGCCGAGTCGTTGAACTTCGCTGCCGCCGGCCCGTCCCCGTAGCCCGCCTTGGCGAAATACGAGAAATAGCCCGTGCCATGCTCGAAGTCCTTTGCAGGGTCGAAGGGGTGTCCGAACGCGAACCGCCAGTTCGCATCCATGAGCAGCCGCTGCCTTGGAGATGGGGCGGGTCCCGTGGGCTGCCCCGGTCCATCGGTTGCCGGGGCGCCCATGAGGGCCAGGGGAAGAAGCAGGACGATCAGGGTGTGTGTGGGGTGCATGGGGTTGGGAAGGTGCCGGCGGCGGCCGCCGAAATGGGGCGGGCTCGGCGATCACTCCCCTTCAAAACGATAACCGACGCCGAGCACGGTCTTGAAGAGTTTCGGGTGCTTCTGGTCCTCCTCGAGCTTGCGGCGCAGCCGGTCGACGTACACGCGCAGGTAATGCGTCTGCTCCTCTGCATTCGGCCCCCAGATGTCCCTCAGGATCTGCCTGTGGGTCAGCACCTTGCCCCGGTGGGTCACGAGCAGGCGAAGCAGCGCGTATTCCCTGGCGGTCAGCGCCACCTGAGCGCCGCCCCGGGCCACCGTCTTTCGGGCGAGATCCACCTCGATCGCCCCGAACCGAACCACGCTGATCCCGTCGCCGGGCTTTGAATGGCGCAGCATGACGCGAAGGCGCGCGAGCAGTTCCCGTGCGTTGAAGGGCTTTGTCAGGTAGTCGTCGGCGCCCGCGTCGAGCGCGGCGACCTTGACGTCCTCGTGGCCCAGGACGGAGAGGATCAGGATCGGCACCTGCGTCCATTCGCGCAGGCGCCTGAGGACATCGACGCCGGAGATGTCGGGCAGGCCCAGGTCGAGCACGACGACGTCCGGTCGCCTGAACGCGATCTCATTCAGGCCAACCTGTCCGCAGTCGCAGTCCCTCACCGAGAATCCCCCGGACTCGAGCGTCACGCGCAGGAGACGGCGGATCTGGATCTCGTCGTCAATGACCACCACCTCGGGCTTTCGCGTTTCGGCAGGCATCCGTTTGGCACATCCTCTGGCATTCGGCGGCCGAGGTAAACCGCGAATGCACTGCCCGCAGGCCGGGCTCCCCTGGGCACCCGGTTCCGGCCCACCTCACGGCACAGCGCGCAGCCAGGCACGCTTGCCGGGAAAAGGACGCCCCGTCAGGACTTCTTGGCGCCCTCCGCGTCCAGCGCCAGATTCAGGAGCAACACGTTG
The DNA here is from genome assembly GCA_003164715.1 of Opitutaceae bacterium. Lineage (GTDB taxonomy): Bacteria > Verrucomicrobiota > Verrucomicrobiia > Opitutales > Opitutaceae > Palsa-1447. The sequence goes on from PLTZ01000005.1 coordinate 112,029, forward strand.
ACCCGGGCCTCGCCGAGGAATCCCCACTGAGGCGGCTCGACAAACCTTTCCACAAGCGCCCGCACTTGGTCCTCCGGGACGGCGCGCGCCGCGGCAACGCGGGCAACCTGGAACCGCGCCGACTCCGGGCTGATGTGCGGGTCGAGGCCGCTCGCCGACGCATAGACCAGGTCCGCCGGGACCGGGGCGTCGGCCGCAAGCTTGTGGGCGTCGCGCAGCGCCTTGGCGTTGGTGCGGACATTGGTCTGGAGCTGCGCGCTCGTCGGGCCGAGATTGCTGCCGCTCGACGCGTTGAGACCCGAGGCGCCGGTGCCGTAGGTGGCGGCCGAGGGCCTCGGCCAGAAATATGTCGGGCCCTGAAACTGCTGCGCCAGGAGCTCGGAGCCCACGAGCTTTCCGTCCCGCTCGACAAGGCTGCCGTTCGCCTGCTGCTTAAACGCCGTCTGGGCAAGCGCAGTGATCGCTATGGGATATACGACGCCCGTGATGAGCGTCCACACGAGCGTCTGCCGAATGGCCTGAATGATAAGTTTGATCATGAGTTGCTTCCTTTCGGGCTTGGCGGGTTCAGGGCGCGAGGTGGAGCGCGACGAGCGCGATGTCGATCAGCTTGATGAAGAGGAACGGAACGAGAATGCCGCCGATGCCGTAGATGAGCATGTTCTTGCGCAGGATCACCTTCGCGCCGAGCGGCTCGTACTTTACGCCGCGCAGCGCCAGCGGGATCAGCGCCACGATGATCAGCGCGTTGAAGATGACGGCGCTCAGGATCGCGCTCTGCGGCGAGTGCAGGAACATGATGTTGTAGGCCTGCAGCGGCCCGAAGCCCCCCTTCTCCGTCGCGTAGAGCAGGCCGAACATCGCCGGCAGGATCGCGAAGTACTTCGAGACGTCGTTCGCGATGCTGAAGGTCGTGAGCGCCCCCCGGGTCATGAGCAGCTGCTTGCCGATCTCGACGACTTCGATCAGCTTCGTCGGGTTGCTGTCCAGGTCCACCATGTTGCCGGCCTCGCGCGCGGCCTGGGTGCCTGTGTTCATGGCGACGCCCACGTCGGCCTGCGCGAGGGATGGCGCGTCGTTCGTGCCGTCGCCGATCATCGCGATCAGCTTGCCGCCCTCCTGCTCCTTGCGGATCCGCGCAAGCTTGTCCTCGGGCCTGGCCTGGGCGATGAAGTCGTCCACGCCCGCCTCGGCGGCGATGGCGGCCGCCGTGAGCGGGTTGTCGCCGGTGATCATCACGGTGCGGATGCCCATGGCGCGGAGCTGCTCGAACCTTTCCTTGATGCCCCCCTTGACGATGTCCTTGAGCAGGATGGCGCCGAGGACGCGCTTGTTCTCGGCCACGACGAGCGGCGTGCCGCCTTCCTTCGAGATCCGCTCCACCACGGCCGCGACCTCGTCGGGGTAGGCGCCGCCCTGCGCGACCACCCACGCCTTCACGCTCTCCGAGGCGCCTTTGCGGATGCGCTGGTCGCCCAGATCGACGCCGCTCATGCGCGTCTGCGCCGAAAACGGAACGAACGACGCATGGGGCTCGGCGACGTCGCGACCCCTGAGGCCAAAGCTGTCCTTGGCGAGGGTGACGATGCTGCGTCCCTCCGGCGTCTCGTCGGCGAGCGAGGCGAGCTGCGCCGAGTCGGCGAGCTGCTTGATGTCGACGCCGGGTGCGGGGATGAACTCGGTCGCCATGCGGTTTCCGAGCGTGATCGTGCCGGTCTTGTCGAGGAGCAGCACGTCGACGTCGCCCGCCGCCTCAACGGCGCGACCGGACGTCGCCAGGACGTTACGGCGCATCAGCCTGTCGATGCCCGCTATCCCGATCGCGCTCAGCAGGCCGCCTATCGTCGTCGGTATCAGGCAGACGATGAGCGACAGGAGCACCGGAAGGGAGGTGAGGACCGCTCCGGTCTGGTTCGCCGCCTTCTGGTCGTAGATCGCCATCGACGGCAGGACGAGCACGACGACGATGAAGAGCGCCGTCAGGCTGATGAGCACGATGTTCAGCGCGATCTCGTTTGGCGTGAGCTGGCGGCGGGCGCCCTCGATCATCAGGATCATCCTGTCCAGGAAGGAGTTTCCCTCCTCCGCGGTCACGCGGATGACGATCCGGTCGCTCGTGACGCGCGTGCCGCCGGTGACGGCGCTGCGGTCCCCGCCGCTCTCCCGGATCACGGGCGCGGACTCTCCGGTGATCGCCGATTCATCGACCGTGGCGATGCCCTCGACGACCTCCCCGTCCGCCCCGATCAGGTCGCCGGCCGTGCACACGATTCGGTCGCCAATCTTCAGCTCGCTGCTCGAGACCGGCACCTCGCGGCCGTCGACCAGCTTGCGGACGGTCGTCTTGGTCCGCATCTTGCGCAGCTCGTCCGCGTGCGCCTTGCCCCGGCCCTCGGCCATCGCCTCGGCGAAGTTCGCGAAGAGGCAGGTGAACCACAGCCAGAGGCAGATCTGCAGGTTGAAGCTCGAGAAGTCGACGAACAGCCAGACCGTCGTCAGGATCGAGCCGAGCCACACGACGAACATGACGAGGTTCTTGATCTCGTCCTTCGGGTGGAGCTTCTTGAACGAGCCGATCATCGCCTGGCGGACCAGCGAGGAATAGTTGATGGTGAAGGAGGTGCTCATGGTCGGGACTTTTCGGTGAAGGTCAGAACGCCCGGCCGGCCTGCATGAGCCCGTGCTCAAGGAGCGGCCCCAGGCAGAGCGCGGGGAAGAAGGTGAGGGCGGCGACGACGATGATGACGCCGGCAAGTGTGAGTCCGAACGTCCACCCGTGGACCGGCAGCGTGCCGGCGGAGGCCTCGACAGTCTTCTTGGATGCGAGCCGCCCCACGATCGCAAGGGCCGCCGCTATCGGCGCAAACCGGCCGATGATGATCGCGATGCCGAGCGTCACGTCGTACCAGGGCACGTTGGCATTGAGCCCCGCGAAGGCGCTGCCGTTGTTGTTGGCTGCCTCGCCGAAGGCGTAAAGCACCTCGCTCAGGCCGTGCGGGCCGGCGTTGTTCATGCTCGCGACGCCCGCCGGGAGGACGACCGAGATCGCGGTCGGGATGAGGCACGCGGCATTCGGGACAAGGACGCCGATGACCGCCCAGGTTGCCTCCCAGGCTCCAAGCTTCTTTCCAAGGTATTCCGGCGTCCGCCCGATCATGAGGCCGGCGATGAACACCGTGATGAGGACGTGGAACAGCATGCAATACACGCCGCAGCCGATGCCCCCGAAGAGCATCTCCCCGATCAGGATGTTCCACATCGGCATCATGCCGGCGAGCGGCATCCAGCTGTCGTGCATCGAGTTGACCGACCCGTTGTCGATGGCCGTGCACGAGATTCCCCAGAGCACGCTGTTCATCACGCCGAACCGCGTCTCCTTGCCCTCCATGTTCGGCATGATGTTGTCGACGACGGGGTTCGGCTGCGCCTCGTAGTGCCAGGCCACCGCGAATGAGAGCACGTAGAGCCCGAGCATGACGGCGAAGAGGGTCCACGCGTGGCGCCTGTTGCCGATCAGCAGGCCGAACATGTAGACCTGCGCCATCGGCACCACGATGATCGCCAGCATCTCGAGGAAGTCCGCGAGCGGCGTCGGGTTCTCATAGGGATGGGCGCTGTTGACGCCGTACCATCCGCCGCCGTTTGTGAAAAGCTGCTTGCAGGACTCGAACGAGGCCACCGGCCCGACCGGCAGCGGCTGGGTTTCCACCCTCTGGTCCACCATGACAGGCTGATCGACCATGACGGTCTTGCCGTCGGCCCCCACGACCGGCTTGCCCTTGTCGTCGACCTTCTGCACGGAGGTCGTCACTGGATTGCCCTTGTCGTCGACCTTCTGCACCTGGGTGGTGTAGGGCTCGACGAGGCTGGCCGTCGGGTAGGCCTTCCATGTCTGCGGGACGCCCTGCCACACGAGCGGGATCGCCCACAGCACCGAAAGGGGGACCACGATGTAGAGCGTGCAGCGCGTGAGATCGACCCAGAAGTTGCCGATGCTCTTCACCGAGGCCCGCGCGAGGGCGCGCCCCACGGCGACGAGGACCGCGAGGCCCGAGGCTCCGCTGATGAACTGGTGCACGGAGAGCCCAAGGGTCTGCGACAGGTACGTCATCACGGCCTCGCCCGAGTACGACTGCCAGTCGGCGTTGCAGGTGAAGCTCCACGCGGTGTTGAACGCCAGGTGCCATGAGAGGTTGTCCAGGCCCTGCGTGTTCAGCGGCAGCCATTTCTGGGTCATCAGGATCGCCATGAGCGAGGCGAATCCCACGGTGGTCATGACTGCGACCGACCACAGGTACCTCACCGACGACATCTCCTCGGCAGGGTCGACGCCGGTCAGCCTGTAGACGAGCCTCTCGACGGGCAGGAGGAGCGGGTGGAGGAACGTCCTCTCACCGTTGAACACCCGGGCCATGAAGCGGCCGAGGACGGGCGTGAGGGCTATCCCAATTCCAAAGAAGAGCGTGATCTGGAGTATTTCGTTGAAGGTCATGGCAAGATTCCGGGCACGGCGCCAACGGAGCAGCATCCTTGCCTTCCATGGTTAATTGTGGAGCGATTCGCATTAAGACGCCGTTAACAAAGCGGTGCCTTTGAGTCACTTGTATAATGAAAATCCATCGCTCTTAGACGCACCGCCACGCGGCGAACTCGTTGCGCACTACCACGATTGCTCCGGAATGCGGCACGGAGCAATGCGTCCTCAGGCGTCAGGCTGAGCGGATTAACAGAACGCTAAGCTCGGCCGCGCAGCCGCGGCGACCCCGGGGCCGTCGGACCCGGTCCCGCAGACCCTCCCGTAGGGAATCAACTCGCAGCGAGCACCCGCGCGAATGTGCCGGAGTCGACGTTGCCGCCCGTGAAGACGACCCCGACGCGCTTGCCCCGCACGGCAGCGCCCTCGCCCAATATCGCGGCGAGCGCAGCGCCTGCCGCGCCCTCGGCGACATTGTGCGTGTCGGAGAAATAGGCGCGCATGGCCGCCTCGGTCTGGTCGTCCGAGACCCGCACGATCCGCTCGGCGCCGCTAAGGATGTGCCCAAGGGCTTCGCCGTCGGGCTCGGAGCACGCCATCCCATCGGCGATTCTCGTCGACGCCGCGGCCGCGACCACCCGCCCAGCGTCGTAGGACAGCGCGATGGCCGGCGCCTGCAGTGAGGCCACGCCGACGATCCTCGTCGGCAGCCTTAGCGCGTCGCGCGCCGCGATGAGCGCGCAGACGCCCGAGCCCATGCCGATCGGGGCGTAGACGAGGTCGAGCTCCGGCGTGCGCCTGAGGAAATCGAGCGCCGACACCGCGATCCCCCACACGAGGTCGCGGTGGAAGGAGGGCACCCAATGCAGGTGCCGCTCGGCCGCAAGCTCCCGCGACCTGATCAGGGCCGCCTGGAAATCCTCGCCGTGCTCGAGCAGGTCCGCCCCGAGGGCGCGCATGGCCCTGTTCTTTTCCGCGCTGTTGCCGCGCGGCACGACAATCGTGGCCGGGATGCCGCGGCGCGCCGCGGCGAAGGTAACCGCCTGGCCGAAATTCCCGCGGGTCGCGGCGATGACACCCGCAACCCGCGGCTCCCGGGCCATGAGCTGGTTCACGTAGTTCAGTGCGCCCCGGATCTTGAACGAGCCGATCGCCGTGTGGTTCTCGTGCTTCACCCAGAGTTCGCATCCCGCGCGGGCGTTCAGGAGGGGCCAGGAGATCTGCGGGGTCGGGGGCACGACGGAGCACAGCTCCGCCGCGATCGACTCGATCTCGGACAGTCCTGGCAGCGGGCGCATGGGAAAAGCGTGGGGCCGGAGCCTCGGCGCTCAAGCCATTTGGTCCCGGACGGCACCCTGCGCCAGGCCCGGACCCCCAACGCCTTTCCCACTCCTTTTGCCCCGCCTACGGGATCGCCCAGTCCGCAAAAATGCGGAAAATAGGCGCCAAAAGATGCGTTAATATGGCCAAATCAAGCGGAGCCAGATTGGGCGCCAAGCTGCAAAATCGCCCTCATGCGAGAATGCTGGATCCGCGCGCTAGCCGCCAACCGCCGCAAGATACACAGGCGGTGGGAAGCGCTGCTGCGCCTCGAGCGCGCGGACACGCCGATCGCGGACCCCGACAACCTCGTCCACATGATCGACTGGACGCTCGACAAGGTGTTCGCGGAACTCCGGAGCCACAAGGCGTGCCACAATGCCGCGCTCCCGCCAACCATCGCGACCCTGCAGGCCAAGTGCCCCTGCGGCCTCAACCCGTTCTTCAAGCATTTCATGGCCGGAGAACAGGCGCTCCTCGAGGCCCTCGTCATGGCGCAGTCCGAGGAACCCTCGCCCGACCCTGCCCTGCGCGACGCGGCGGTCACCGAGCTCTACGTGGTCACGCATGCGCTCGCGCGCTGCGAGGTCGAGGCCTTCTGCTCGCTCTGCCAGCACCGCCCGCGCCCGAAGACGCGCCCGGCGATGGCCGGCGTGACGGAGCTCACCTGAAACCCCCGGCCCTACGCGGCCGGATGCACCCGCTCCCGGTAGGCTGACGGCGCCTCGCCGGCGACGCGCCGGAACACCCGGTTGAACTGCGACAGCGACTGGAAGCCGGCCTCGAAGGCCGCCTCGCTCACCCGCTTGTGCGGGTTCAGCAGCAGGTTCTTGACCTTTTCCACGCGCACGCGGGCCAGGTAGTCGGTGAACGTCATGCCGGTCGCCCGCTTGAACGTCTTGCAGAAATAGAAGGCGCTCATGTTTACCGCCCGCGCCACGTCGCCCAGGGCGACCTCGTCCGAGTGGTGCTCGGCGATGAAGACGCGCGCCCGCGCGACCGCAGGAGACTCGGCGGCGTCGTTGCTGACCATCAGCTGGTTGCCGAGGCCGGAGAGATGCTGCGCGAACACGGACAGGAGCCTGAGCACCGACTCGAGCTGCTTCTTCGTGACGACCCGCGTCTGGAAGTAGGCCTCCTCGAGGCGCTTCAGGTCCACGTCCGTGCCCCACTTCAGGAGGGAGCGCGTCGTCTTCGCGAACATCTCCTTGGTGGGCTTGTGGAGCATGATCTGGCCCGTGTTCAGGAACGCGATCAGGTTCTCGCCCACGCGCACGGGAACCGCGGAGTCGCAGAGTCCGGCGAAGCACTTGAGCGTCTTCGGCTCCAGCTTGGCCTGATCCTCGATCTTGCGCTGAAGCTGGAGGCAGGCGGCGCAGGAGTGGTTGCTTTGCGCCATGAGAACGCAGAAGGGGCTCTCGTTCGGATCGCCGTGATGGGGAAGGTCGAACGCCTCCACGGGGCGCAGGCTTATCGGGAGCCCGGTAGTCTCGCGAAACGCGCTCTCGTAATCGCGGTAAATCTGGGAGCGCTTCAGCTGGTCTACCAGCGAGCGGCTCTCAGCGGACCGTGTCTTCTCAATGCGCATGACACAGGCAATTTAGGTCAGGCCTGCACCGGGGCAACCGCGAAGTCGTAAAACCCCGGAAATTAG
>PLTZ01000058.1 GCA_003164715.1 Opitutaceae bacterium
CGCGCTCCCCCCTACGGACGCGTACTGGTCCGTCGGCGGCGCCTGGATCTGCGGCGAGCCGTTCGCGCTTCCCTTGCGGATCGTGTCGTTGCTTGCATCCGAAACATAGAGGTTGCCGCTTCCATCCACGACGATGCCTAACGGCTGGTCAAACAGCGCGGCTCCTCCCGTCCCGTCCGCGTAGTTGGCCACCCCCGGGGTGCCCGCGAGCGTGGTGACAACTCCGGCGGCCGTCATCATGCGAATCGTGTTGTTCTTCTCGTCCGTCACGTAGACGTTGCCGCTTGCGTCCACGGCCACGCCAACCGGGGCGTCAAACTGCGCCGCCGCCCCCGTGCCGTCCTTGCTTCCCTGGTTGGACGCCCTGCCCGCGACAGTGGTCACGACGCCGGCGGGCGTGACCTTGCGGATCGTGCCGTTGCCATAGTCCGCAACATAGAGGTTGCCGCTTGCGTCGAGCGCCATGCCGGCCGGCGCCTGAAACTGCGCTGCGGTGCCCGTTCCGTCCGCGCTTCCGGATGCCCCAGCGGTGCCGGCAAGCGTGGTCACGACCCCGGACGGCGTGATCTTGCGGATGTCGACGTTGCCCTGCTCGGAGACGTAAAGGTTGCCACTCCCGTCCACCACGATGCCGGCCGGAGAATTGAAGAGCGCGGCGGATCCTGTCCCGTTTGTGCTTCCCTTAACCCCTGGGGTGCCCGCGATCGTGGTCACGGCGCCCGACGGCGTGACCTTGCGGATGGTCTCACCCAGTTCATCGGAGACGTACATGTTGCCGCTCTTGTCCATCGCGATCCCAAAGGGGTAGTCGAACTGCGCCGCGGCGCCCGTCCCGTCCGCGTAGCCGATTCTGCCCGGCGTACCCGCCACCGTCGTCACGGCGCCCGACGGCGTGACCTTGCGAATGGTACTGTTTGAATTGTCCACGACGTATAGATTCCCACTGGCATCCATCGCCATGCCCGTTGGATAATAGAACTGCGCCGCGGCGCCCGTCCCGTCCGCGTAGCCCTGCCCCGGGGATCCCGCGAGGGTGGTCACCACGTTCGGCGGGGTGATCTTGCGGACCGTGAAGTTGTAAAAATCCGCGACATACAGGTTGCCGTTTGCGTCCACCGCGATGTCGTACGGGTAGTTGAATTCGGCCGCGGCTCCCGTGCCGTCCGAGAAGCCGGCAAGCAGCACGTCGCCCGCAAGCGTGGTCACCACGCCGGCTGGCGTCACCTTGCGGATCGTGTAGTTCAGGATATCCGAAACATACACGTTGCCGCTCCCATCGACCGCAACTCCTGTTGGAAAATTGAACTGCGCAGCCGGTCCCGTTCCGTCCTTGCCGCCGATGATCCCGGCAGTCCCCGCGAGCGTGGACGAAACGCCGGCCGACGTGATCTTCCTGATCGTGCAGTTATACGTGTCCGCGACATACACGTTGCCGGCCGCGTCGACCGCGATGCCGTACGGATTGTTGAACCGCGCGCCCGTGCCGGTGCCATCGATAGACCCGGCCACCGTCGCGGTGCCCGCGAACGTGGTCACCACACCCTGAGGCGTGATCTTGCGGATGGTGTGGTTCAGCTGGTCCGCGACATACACATTGCCGCTGGAATCCACCGCGACGTTGCCTGGCGTGGCAAAGCTCGCGGCGCCCCCCGTGCCGTCCGCGTGGCCGGACTGCCCGGCCGTTCCGGCTAGCGTGGTCACGACGCCGGCTGGCGTGATCTTGCGGATCGTGCTGTTTCCCTGGTCGGAGACGTACACATTGCCGCCACCATCGACCGCGAGCCCGGCGGGAGAATTGAACTGCGCGGCGGAGCCCGTGCCATCCTTGCTGCCGGAGACTCCAAGGCTTCCCGCAAGCGTCGTCACGGCGCCGGACGGCGTGACCTTGCGAATCGTGCCTACGACGTCAGCGACATATACGTTTCCACTCCCGTCGACCGCCACGCCGTCGGGATAGAGTAATCTGGCCGCGGCCCCCGTTGCATCCACCTCACTGAAGAAAAAGGGGCTGCCCGCAATCGTGGTGAACGTATAGGGCGTCGCGTAGGTGCTCTGGGCGCGGGCGGACGGGAGCGCCAGCAGGGCTGCGGCCAGGGTTAGTCCTAGGGCCGAAAGCGATCGGGCCACCGGTGTTAGCAGGCGCGTGGGATTCATGGTAGTGTACTTAGGTTTCTGTCAGTGAGGCGATGGTTCGAGCAGACGAAGTGGCAAGCGCGGTCTATGGGTCAGGCGGCCATTGTATTCAACTATTAGGTACGTCGGCGCCACATACCCGGACCGGAGGGGTTTGCAGCGGCGCAGGCGGGTCACAATGTTCTTAGCATGGCCTGTACCAAGACCCTATCAGAGATGCATACCATTGTCCCACATTATTTTACGTATAGGCTCATTCGCCTGCTGGATGCGCGTGAGGTTCGAAACCGAAACCCTGGGGTCCCAATAGTGGGACCGATTGGTCACCAATCGGTTCCATTATTCCATTTTCTGGACACCATTAGGTGACGGTGAACCGGCGCAGCGCCGGCGCGTGATCGCCTTCATTTTCTCAAGGGGATTCCCCGCTGCCGCTAATGCTTACCATCCCGCCGTATTGGGTGATCACCGGCGCCCCGCCCGGGGATGGACGAAGGCCCTCGAACACCGCGCCCGCGACGGCGGGGCTTACGGCGTCCCGCAGGTAGGGAGTGATCTGGGCCGCATCGCTCGGCGGAGCCCCCTTGGCCCTCTGGTACTCCACGATCGCCTGCTCCACCGTGATTCCCGGCCCGGTGCCGCGGCTCTGAAAATCATTGTCGGCAACGTAGCACGTCGAGCCGTACCAGTCGTCCACGCCCGGCGACATCTGAAAGAGGCATCCCGGGGGCGCCGTCGAATCCGGCTTCCCGAATCCCTGCAGGAGGTCTGCGTTCGCGGGATCCGCGAGATAGGGCGCGAGCTGCGCCGCGCTGGACGGCGCCTGGCCGTTGTTGGCGTCGAGGTAGTCCCTCACTGCGCCTGCGACCATCCCCCCAAGCCGCGCCTGGGCCTGCATCCGCACCTGCGCCAGCGCCTTCCTCTTGCTGGCCTCGGTGTCCAGGCGGATGTCCCTGACGGGAGCGACCCAGTCGTCGTCCTTGAGGAGCCTCATCTCCGGATCCGCCAGTTCGGGATGCGCAGCCAGGTAGTCCTTGAGCTTCGATATGCGCGCGGCGAGGCGGGCGGGAACCTCCCTCGGCTGCCTGGTCGGTGCAGAGGCCTCGAGGGCCCGTGGGAATCCGCCCCCCTGCATGTCGATCCGGTCGCTCGCGCGGGCCACCTGTTTCAGAAGACGGGAATTCTCGCGCCTGAGCTCCGAGATCTCCGAGCGCATTGAATCAACCTCGCGCCGGGACACGGGGGACCCGTCCACGATGCGCTCGTAAACTAGAAACGCTCCCGCCAGCCCGACCAGCCCAGCCAATGCCATGGCCAGGTTTGCGCGCCGATATGGGGAACCTGGGCTCATTGGGAACTGCAGCCGACACACCTATGCGGTCGCGCCCCCGTTCGCAACGCTGCGGGTGCCGGTGATTGGTCGAAATAACGTAAAATCCTCCGGAAACCGGGCCATGCGGCCGGGCGCAAACCGGCGCCGCCGCCTATTTCTTGGCCGGGGGTTCGGTCGCGGGAGGCGGCGTAGCCGGCGCCTTGGCGGCGGGGGGCTCTCCCGCGGCGGGCACAGCCGCGGAGGCCGGGCTTGCCGGTGCCGGCGGCTTCTCGGCCGTGTCGGGCTTTTCCTCCTTCTCCTCGGGCTTGATCGCGGCGGCCTGCGCTCCGAGCTCGGCTATGTCGGCCGCCGAAAGGACCACGAGATTGGTTGGCCGGCCGTTCTCAAGGTACTGCGTGGAGATGCCGAGGACGAGTCCCGCCGGGTCGATGATGGGGACCCCAAGCGCCTGGTCGCTCATCAGGAACATCCTGCGCGGCTTCTCGACGATACCGACCACGGTGGTCTCCCGGACGATCGGCACGCGCTGCAGGCTCTTGTGCGCGCGCGTCACGTAGTAGTAGTTCCCGAGCACCTCAGCCGCCGCCGCCTTGTCGAGCGAGATGCAGGGAAACGTGCGCGGCTTGGCCGCCGCGTCGAGCAGGGGGGCGACGAAGATCAGGTTGAGGTCCGGATCCTTCAGCACGATGACCGACGGCACCTCTGTGTTGTTCGCAAGGCGCAGCTTCACGTCCTTGAACTCGGTCTCCCCGATCTCGATCTTCTGGCCCCCGGCGCCCTGAGCGGCGCGCATCGCCTCCATCGCGCCGTGGGGATCGACCAGGCTGAGGACCGTCACGGTCAGGCCGGAGGGCGCGATCACGGTGCCGTTCACGTCCATCCGGTTCTCGCGGGGCGGCAGCGCGCGGTCGCCCACCGTCATCTTGATGGTCGCGACGAGCTCCACCGACACCACCGTGTCGGCGTACCGCTTCGCCAGCGCCCGGCCGTTGGCGGCGTCGGCTTCCGTGATGGCGAGCAGCCGCGCGGCGGGGGCCATAAGTCCGAGCGCCGTCAGTGTGAGAAGAAGGGTGTTGCGAAGGGGGATCATGCGTGGGCGGGTTTGAGGTTGATTTCGACGAACAGAGTCTTGCCGCGGCGCTCGACCTGCAGCACCCACCACCGCTTGCCCGCCTTGACGGCCTCGTCGCGAGAGCGGTGCAGCTCCTCCACATTGGCGATCGGCTGGCCCTCGGCCGCGACCACCAGGTCGTCGCCGTGCAGGCCCGCGAGCTCGGCCCAGCCGGCCGGAGTCGTCGTAGAAACGAGCACGCCGCTGGCGGAGGCCGCCAGCTGCAGGCGCGTGCGGTCGTCGAAGGCGAGGTTGCGGACCTCGAACTCGAGCTTCTCGTCCTCCCACAGGGGCAGCTCGGCGGGGGGCTTGGGCTGCACCTCGAAGGTGACGGCCAACTCCATGCTCTTGCCGTCCCGCCACATCTGGAACGTGCCCGAGCTGCCGATCTTGTATTGGCGGACCTGGCGGGCCAGCACCTCCGCGTCCTCCGCCCGGCGCTCGGCGATCGGGCTGCCGTCCAGGCTGAGCAGGACGTCGCCCACCTTCAGTGCGGCCTTCTCGGCCTCCGTGCCCGCGTAGACCCGCGTGATCCGGGCTCCCCCCTCCTCCGAGTTGATCCCGAGGCGCTTGTTCAGCTTCGGGTTGAGCGGCTGCGACTCCACGCCGAGCCACGCCTTGAGGGCGCTCGGCGCGATCCGGTGCGGGTTCGTGTTCCTCAGGTCGATCGCCGTCTCGAGCACCGCGCCGGCGCGGCGAAAGTCGGCAATCGACGCGTGGGTGAGCGCCGTCTCGGCATCCGGGAACATCGCCGCCATGAGCGCGCGCAGGCCGGCGACGTCCGCGACAGGCTTGCCGTCGAGCGCGATGATGACGTCCCCGCCCCGCAGCTCCGGCTCGGCCTGGCCGCTCGGGCCTCCGGGACGGACGTTTTCGATTAGGACGCCTACCTTGTCGGGGAGCAGCTCCTCGCGGACGACGGTCGAGGTCAGGTCCCGCACCACGGCTCCCCACTGCGGCACCTCGACGTCGTCCGCGCGCGCGGGTTCCCGCGCGCCGAGCGCGAACCGGGCCGATTGCGGCTTTCCGGCGCGCAGATAGTCGAGCGTGAAGACGCTGCCGGGAAGGCAGCCCGTCTCCAGGCGGTAGTAGTGGGCGATCGCCTTCTCTTGCGCACCCTCGACGGCGATGCCGTCGCACTTGAGCACCACGTCGCCCGCCTCGATTCCGGCCTTCGCCGCCGGCGAGCCGGCCGCGACGTCCGAAACGACGACGCCCGTATCCGAGGCGTCCGCCTCGAGGCGCGGCTGCACGGTGAGGCCGGACCAGCCCCTGACGACGCGGCCCGTGGCGACCAGCTGCATCGCGACACCGCGCGCAAGGTTGCCCGGCACGGCCCCGCCCAGGTTGAAGACCCCGATCTCGTTCACGCCGACGACCTCGCCGCGGAGGTTGACCAGGGGGCCGCCGCTGTTGCCCCCGAAGATGCTCGCGTCGTGAAGCAGCCAGCGCACGAGCATGCCGACGTCCTCCCCCCGAAGCATCATCCGGCCCACGGTCCGCTCAGGAAGGACGAGCGACGGGTTCGAGACGATTCCCTGGGTCACCGACTGGGACAGGAATCCCGGGCTTCCCAGGGCAAAGACGGTGTCGCCGGGCTTCATGCGGTCCGAATCCCCGAAGACTGCCACCGGGAGCGGCCCCGATCCCTTCTTGAGCTGGGCGAGGTCGAGTTGGAGGACGGCGAGGTCGGTCAGCGGATCCTGCCCGACCCGGTGCGCGTCGACATGCTGCCCGTCGTACAGATAGCACCGGAACGCGTCCACGTCCTCGCTGACATGGCAGTTGGTGAGCACGTGGCCGTCCTTCGTGATGATCACGCCGCTTCCCGCCGTCCACGCCTTGGTCAGGTGCCCGTCAAACGGCATCAGCCGGATGGCCTCGATCCGCACAATCGACGGGAATACGCGCGCGAGCATTTCGGTCTGGGCTGTGGGCGCGCCCGGCGCCCCGGTCGCCAGGAGGGCCGCCGGCAACGCGCAGGCAAGCGCGGCCACGAGGACGCGCGCAGCGACTGCGCGCCGCGAAAGTAACGGCAACATCAGGTCATTCATTCGGGTGGAAATCCGCGTGCCATAGCAAAGGGATACGGTGGGAACTGCAAACGACAAAAAGCAGGGTACGACGGCTTCATGCTGGCCGTCGTGACCGGCGACACGTGAGCGGTCCGGCAACGCCGTCCCGGCAGGCCGGACGGGCTCCTTCGGGACCCGCAGGCGTCGGGGCCCAGTTTCCCCTCGTGCCGGCGGGGCCGGCCGGCCATAGTCGCGCCATGGGAACTCCGCACGACGCCGGCACTCTGCAGGAAGCGGACCGAAGCTGCCCCTGCGGCAGCGGCAGGCCCTTTGGCTTGTGCTGCGGGCCCGTCCTATCGGGCAGCCGGCAGGCCGCGACCGCGGAGGAGCTCATGCGGGCCCGGTTCTGCGCGCACGTAGACCGCGACTTTGGCTTCCTGCACCGCACCCACCTCCCGACGGCCCACAAGCCCTATGTCCCGCTCCCCGGCGAGCCGTCGACCCAGTGGACACGCCTCGTCGTGCACAGCCACGCCCCCGGCAGGACGCCCGACACGGCCACCGTCGACTTCTCGGCCTACGGCCTCGAGGACAGAGTCGAGCATGTGCTCCACGAGAAGGCCGAGTTCATTCGGGAGGGCGGCTCGTGGCTGTACACCCGCGCCCTGCGCGAGGGCCCGGAGCCGTACAGGAATGCCGAGAAGAAACCCGGGCGCAACGACCCGTGCCCGTGCGGCAGCGGCAAGAAGTACAAGCACTGCTGCCTGCCCAAGGCCTAGCCAACGTGGCGGCCGCACGCCCCGGGCCGCGAAAACCCCCTAAAAGGCCCCTGAAACGGGACAATTCCTTGCCGGTTTCCCCGCCCTGCCCATAATCGGGCGCACGTTTCCAAGCAACCCCCGCCCTGCCGCATGCAATACCTCGGACTGCTGTTCATCCTCGCGCTTCTAGCGGTGAATGTGTGGGGCCTGATGCTCATCGCGGGCCTCTACTGGCGCAACCGATGGTTCGCCCTCGCGGCGGGCCCAATCCTGGCGGTCACCCTCGTCTACGCCATCGAATGCCACCACGGGCTCGGGCCGACGCTCCCCGGGCTCAACGTGTTCTCCACCCTGCTCTCGGTGGCCCTGATCGCGGCGGCCTCGGTCGGCTGGGAGCCGGCCTGGCTCGGCGGGCGCTGGACATTCCTTGTCAGGGCCTGGCGCGCCGAATTCGCCCCTCGAAGGCTCATCGCGTGCTTCGGCGTCTTCGCCGCGGTCTTCCTCTATGCGATGTCGTGGCGCTTCATCTACCCGAACATCGACGGGTCGTCGGAGAAGATCGCGGACTTCTCCTACATCTGCAGCTACTATACCGGGGCGACGCTGCCGGTGCCCGACGCCTGGTTCAGCCCCTACCTCTCGACCCAGTACTACAGCTTCCAGCACTACGGCGCGGCGCTCATGGGCCGGGTCCTGCTGATCCCGACGGGCTCGGCGTACAACATCGCCTACTGCCTGTTGATCGCGCTCGGCGGGACGGCGTTCGCCGGGGCCGTGTTCATGGTCGCGCGCAAGGCGTGGACGAGGACGGCGGTCATCGCGTGTTTCGTCATCGGCGGGACCGGGGTGACCATCCTCGACCACTTCACCGACAAGGATGTCACCCCGTGGACCACCATGCGCTACATCGGCAGCGCGCAGATGGACAAGCCGCCGCTCGGGTCCTGGCTGAAGGCCTACAACAGCCGGTTCACGGTGCCCGAGCCGGCGAACAACACGTTCGTCATGGAGCTTCCTGGGGAAATCTACTCCTACGTGGTCTTCCTGGGGGACTACCATGCGCCGCTCTCGGGATATTACCTGCTCGGGCTCTGCGCGATGGGGATGATCCTCTGGACGCGCACCCGGCAGGACCGCTATGCGCTCATCGCGGGAAGCACGCTCACGTGGACGCTTCTTGCAAACACGTGGGTCCTGCCCCTGCAGGGCCTCGCCGTCGCCATGTGGCTCACCGTCAACTGGCGCGACTGGCGGCGCCTCGTGCCCGCCGTCGCCGCGGGGGCCGCCATCGTGTGGCTCGCCGCCTGGGTCTACCTGTCGGCCTTCACCTCCGCCGCCTCGGGCTATGACACCGCGGTCCGGCTGGTCCCCTGGATCGAGCGCACGCCCCCGCTCCTGTTCGTCCTGTTCTTCCTGCCCACGATCGCCTTCATCGTGCTCGGGTTCGCCTCGGGCAACGCCCAGGGGCGGCGGCTCGCGACGCTCTGGCTCTTGCTCCTGCTCTTTACGGAGTTCTTCTACGTGGACGACGAGTACTCGGGGCACTACGACCGCTTCAACACCACCCTCAAGTGGTGGCCCTGGGTGATGGCGGGGACGCTGATGACGCTGGCGCCGTACGTCATGGAGCAGGCGCGCCGGCGCTGGGTCCGCGTCGCCGGCTTCGTCTTCTGCCTCTACCCGTGCTTCTACGCCTACGACCTGTGGCAGCCGATGTGGTACGGGCCGAAGGACTCCATGGGGAAGATCGAGGGGACGGACTACCTCACCCGGGACGAGTTCCCGCGCCTCATGCTCGGCCGCCTGAAGGTCGAGAAGCCCGGGGTCGTGATCGAGCGGCCCGAGGAGAAGGGCGGCTTCACGAACTCCGCCGTCATCCCGCTCTTCGCGGGCCAGCGGATGTGGCTGGGCTGGTGGGGCCACGAGCTCCTCTGGCGCGAAAACCGCGAGGACGTGCGCCGGCGCCACGACCGCCTGATGCTGTTCTACAGCGGCGGGATTCCCGACGCCGGCAAGTGGCTGGTCGCCCAGGGGATCGACTACGTGCTCTGGTACCGGCCGGGCGACACCCCCGAGCTCTGGGAGAAGATCAACAAGGCGGTGTCCCCCGACTACGTCTGGTGCGACATCCTGACCTACCAGAACGAGGACGGCCGGAGGGTCGGCCTCTGGAAGCGCGCGCCGGCATTGGCGCCCTGAGCCAAACGTCCGCTCCCCGGCGCCGCTACTGCGGCTTGTCGGGGACGATGATCTTCAGGACCGAACGCACTCGGTTCAATTCGCCGTGGAGGTGGCTCATGATGAAGGCGATCTCGATCGCCCTTGACTCCGGCACGGCGCCGTTCGGCTCGATCGAAAGCCTCGTCTCGAGCGTCGAGAAACGCCGGCCGACCTCGCGCAGCCCCAGGTCGAGCGCCCTCATCTTCATCTGCCCCGACTCGGCCGCCAGCTGCTGGCGGTCGTCAGACTGGGCCCCGGCCTTGGCCTGGGTGAGCCATTTCTCCATGGTCTCCAGGGCCGCGGAGACCGTCGCCTTGTAGGTCGGCAGGTCGATTCCCAGGCGACCCGCCGCATCCTCGGGCTTCTCGATCTTCTGCTGGCCCGCGATCTCGGCCTTGATGATGTTCAGCTGCTCGATCACGCGGATCCGGTCGGGCGGCTTCACCATGTAGTGGCGCACGCCCAGGCGCGCGGCGCGCACGACCGTGGCGCTGTCCGTGGAGATGGTGCAGATGATTACCCTCACGTAGCGGCAAGCGGGCGTGGCCCTCACCCTCTCGAGGAGATCGAGGCCGGAGATCGAGGGCAGCAGCAGGTCGAGGAAGACCACGTCAAACGGGTGGCGCGGGTCCTCCATCAGCTTCAGCGCCTCGTCCCCGTCCGAAGCCGTCAAAATCCGGTTGTCCCCCTCTGCCTTGAGGATGCTCAGCAGCATTTCGCGCGAAGTGGCTTCGTCCTCGACAATAAGGATATTCACAACAGGAAGGGGAAGGCCTTCATTTCGGGAAAACGGGACGCGGTGTCAACCGTTGGCGACTGGTTTTGTTGCCTGATTGTATCATTTCACGGCAGCCCAGATCCGTTGGACGTCGTCGTGGTCGTCGAGCTCCTGGAGGAACTCCCCCACCTCGGCCCTCGCAGCCTCGTCCAGCTCGGGAATGACCTTCGCGATGTAGCCCAGCTCGCTCGTGACGACCGACCAGTCATGCTGGGCCAGCCAGGTGGAGACCGCGTGCACCGCGGCCCTGTCGGTGGTGAAACGGGCGCCCGTCCTGCCCTCGGGGATGTCGTCGTTCTGGTGGTGCCCGAGGGGCTCGAAGTCGTTCGCCCCCGCCTCGATGGCGGCGGCCTCGAGGTCGGAGGCCGGGTCCGCGTGGTGGGCCTCGACGATCCCCACGTGGTCGAAGAGGAACTTGTTGCTCCCGGTGACGCCGAGGACCCCGCGCTTGAACAGGAAGCGCATTTCGGCCGCGGTCCGCTGGTGGTTGTCCGTGTAGGCCTCGACGATCACCGGCACCTTGTGGGGCGCGTAGCCTTCGAAGAGCACGTGCTCGAGCGCCATCTTCTCGTCTCCCAGCCCGGCCCCCTTCTTGATGGCGCGCTCGATCACGTCGCGTGTCACGCTGGCCTTGCGGGCCTTCTCAAGGGCGGCAAACAGCCGGGCGTTGGCCGCCGGATCCGGGCCGCCGAGCTTGGCGGCGACCGAGATCTCCTTGACCAGCTTCCCCACGGTCTGCCCCTTCTTCAGATTGACGATCGCGCGTTTCGCGTGAAGCCATTGGCGTCCCATGAGACGGAAGGGGCTAGCATTCCCCTCGCGCCCCGGCAATGGCAAACGATCCCCCCCGGGGGGTGGAAAACGGGCGCCGGGCGGGCCTGCCCGCGGGGTCCTATTTGGGCCGCTCCGAAATCGGATTTGCGGTCCGGGCCCCGGGCGGAGACATTCCCCGCCTCCCAGCCCTCTCCACATGATCGCCCCCGTAAACCTCCAGGCCATAGGCGACGAGATCGCCATCGCGTGGAGCGACGGCTCCGAGTCCTTCGTCCGCCACGACCTCTTGCGCAGGGCCTCTCCCAGCGCGTCGAACCAGGGCGAGCACGACGTCTTCGGCAACAAATACGGCGGCGACCCGAAGTCCGACCACGCCGGCGTCCGGGTCGTCGGCTGGGAATGGGTCGGCAACTACGCGATCCGCTTCGACTTCAGCGACGGCCACGGAACCGGGCTTTACACGTTCGACTACCTGAGGAGACTGGGAGAGCTCCCGCCCGCCTGAACACGCCCCCGCCCATGCCCAATCCCGCATCCTTCCCCGCGCGCACAACGACCCCGGAGGTCGAGCTCGGAACGCTCCTCCAGCCGAAATTCGGCCCGGACGGAATGATCCCCTGCATCACCGTGGACCACGCTACGAACGAGGTGCTCATGTTCGCGTTCATGAACGCGGAGTCGCTCGCCCACACGATCCGCACCCGCAAGGCGACCTACTGGAGCCGCTCCCGGGGCAAGCTCTGGGTGAAGGGCGAGGAATCCGGCAACGTGCTCAAGGTGGTCGACCTCTACGTCGACTGCGACCAGGACGTGCTCCTGCTCAAGGTCGAGAACGCGGGCCTCGGGGCGTGCCACAACGGCTACCCTTCCTGCTTCTACCGCAGGCTCTCGCCCGGGGCGGACCCGGGGGAGCCGCAGTCCCTCAAGCTCCAGTTCACGGCCGAGCGCGCCTTCGACCCGGCGGCGGTCTACAAGAATAAGTAGACGGCCGTCACTCGGCGTCGGCCTCGTCGAGGATCGTGATCATCAGCTCGGCGCTTGAGACGACCTGCCCGTCCACCGAGCAGCTCACCTCGGCGGCAGCGATCTTGCCGCCGCGAACCTTCGTGAGCTTCGCGTGGATCCGAAGCTGGTCTCCCGGCCTGACGGGCTTGCGGAACTTCACCTTGTCCGCACTCATGAAGAACGCGGGCTTCGGGACCCAGTTGTTCCAGCGGACGACGAGAACCCCGGCGGCCTGGGCCATCGCCTCAAGCTGCAGGACCCCCGGCATCACGGGGTTACCGGGGAAATGGCCGTTGAAGTAGGGCTCGTTGAAGGTGACATTCTTGATGGCGACGAGTTCCTCGGCCCCCTTGATCTCGACCACCCGGTCGATCATGACGAACGGATAGCGGTGCGGGAGGATGTCGAGGATGCTCCGGATATCGAGCTCCGTCACGTCAGCGGCCGGCGGCGGACGCAGCGCGCCCTTGCGCCTCGCTGCGCCCTTGCCGCGCTCCTTGAGCTTCTCAAAGAGGGCCTTCGTCAGCTCGGCGTTCAGCGCGTGGCCCGGGCGCGTCGCGACGATGTGCGCCTTGAGCGGCATGCCGAGGAGCGAGATGTCCCCGATGATGTCCAGGATCTTGTGCCGGACGAACTCGTCCTTGAAGCGCAGCGGCTCCTTGGACAGCACCTTGTCGCCCTTGATGACGATCGCGGAGTCAAGGGAGCCCCCCCGAATCTTGCCGAGCTTGAGGAGCTCCTCAATGTCCTCGTAGATCGTGAACGTGCGCGCCGGGGCGATCTGGGAGACGTAGGTGTCGGGGTCGATGGAGAGCGAGAGGTGCTGCGTGTGGATCCCGCGGTCGTCCGCCGACGTGCAGGAGATCTTCAGCCCGTCGTGGGGGATTGCGATGATCGAGGAGTTGCCGCGCGTCACCGAGACCGGCGCGTCGAGGACAAAGAACTCCCGATCCTTGTCCTGCTCGACCGGCTCCCCCTCGATGATCAGGTTCGTGTACGGGCGGGCCGAGCCGTCCATGATGGGCGGCTCCGACGCGTTCATCTCCACCAGCACGTTGTCGATCCCGCAGCCGCTCAGCGCGCTCAGGACGTGCTCGACCGTGTGGATCTTCACGTGGCCGGTCTGGATTGTCGTCGCGCGGACCAGGTCAGTGATGTGGTCGACGCGAGATTGCACCTCCGGGGAGCCGCTCAGGTCGACCCGCTTGAACACCACGCCGTGGTTTGCCGGCGCCGGCTTCAGGGTGAGGGTGACCGCCTCGCCGGTGTGCAACGCGTTGCCCTTGATGGTTACCGGGCGCGACAGGGTCCGTTGTTTCATTGCTTTGTGAATCAGTGTCGCCAACAGGTGCCCGGCAGCGCAAGCGCGGAGCGTATAGGGCCCGGCCTTGACAGGGCGGGCCGCATGCCTAGGACTCATCCCTCCACCCTAGGAAACCGCCCATCTCGATCCGCCAAGCCGCCATGCCCGCAGCCAACGACATACGCAAAGGTCAGGTAATCAAACATAACGGCGAGGCCCACCTCGTCATGGAAACCCAGCACCGCACACCGGGCAACCTGCGTGCGTTCGTCCAGGTGAAGATGCGCAACCTGCGCTATGGAAAGGCCCTCGACCAGCGGTTCGCGTCGACCGAAACGATCGAGGTGCTTCCGACGGATCGCCGCACCCTGGAGTTCAGCTACGCGGACCGGGACGCCTACGCCTTCATCGACCCGTCGACCTTTGACCAGATCGAGCTCACCGCCGAGACGCTCGGGGACGTGAGGAACTACCTGACGGCGGGTGGCAAGGTGGACGTCCTCTTCGTCAACGACAAGCCCCTCACGGTCGAGCTGCCGTCGGCGGTCACCCTCAAGGTCGTCGAGTCCGCGGACGGGATCCGCGGCGACACGACAAGCAACGTCCAGAAGCCCGCAAAGCTCGAGACGGGCCTCACGATCCAGGTGCCCCTGTTCGTGAAGGAAGGGGAGCTCGTCCGGGTCAGCACGATCGACGGCTCGTACCTGGGCCGCGCCTAAAGCCGGGCCCGCGGGCCCGCTCTAAAACACCCGCGCCCAGAGCACCTTCAGGTACCGGCTCTCGAGGCAGTTGGAGTAGACCGGGTGGTCGGGACCGGGACCAGTCCGGTCGAGGAACTGGAGCCGGCGGCCCAGCCGGTGGGCGGCCTTGATGACATGCTGCTCGAAGTCCTCGAGGCTCAGGAGCCCCGAGCACGAACAGGTGACCAGCACGCCTCCGGGCCGCACCAGCCCGATCGAGAGCTGGTTCAGATCCTCGTATTTCTGGCGCCCCTCCCAGTTGCCGTGCGCGTCCCGGGTGTAGATGAACTTCGGGGGGTCCAGGATGACCAAGTCCCAGGACTCCTTGTTCTGGTACATCTGCCGGGCGTAGGCGAACGCGTCCGCATGGACGAAGCCGAGGCGCACCTGGTTCAGGTTCGCGTTGCGCCGGGCCTGGGCGATCGCGGCCTCGTCCAGGTCGACGCTCGTCACCTCCGCCGCCCCGCCGAGGAGCTTCGCGCAGAGGGAGAACCCCCCCGTGTAGCAGCACAGGTCGAGCACCCGCGCCCCCTTTGCAAACTGCGCGACCCTCCTGCGGTTCGCGCGCTGGTCGCAGAAGAAGCCCGTCTTGTGGCCCTCGGCGAAGTCGACCTCGTAGCGGACGCCGTTCTCGCGGATCTTCACCGAGCGCGGCGCCGCGGCGTTCGTCTCGTTGAAGGTGGAGGGCTTTATCCCCTCGAGGCTTCCCAGGTCGTGGTCCACCTGGACCCTGGCGAACCGGGTCCCCGCGAGCTCGTGCAGGAGCGGCAGCCACCGGGGGAGCCGCTGCGCGATCCCGAGGCTGAACACCTCGCAGAGCAGCACGTCCCCGTAGCGGTCGATCGTCAGGCCGCTCAAGCCGTCGCCGTCGGAGTTCACGAGGCGGTAGGCGTCGCTCTCCTGGTCGAGCTGGAGCAGCTCGCGGCGAAGCGCCACCGCCCGCCGGATCGCCGCCTCGAAGTAGTCCTCGCCGATCGGTCCGGCGCCGTGCGCGACGACGCGAAGCGGGATCTTGGCGCGCGGGTTGAAGAGGCCCGCGCCCACGGGCTCCCCGTTCTTGTCGAAGACGCTCACCCAGTCGCCCGGCCTCGCGTCGGGCGACACCTTGCCGAGCAGCCTCGGGAAGATGGCCGGCTGGAAGGTGATGTACTTGAGCTGGGCCCACGGGCGCGGCCAGGACGAGCGATCCACGGGGTTCGCGGCGGTCGGCTCCGGCGGGGCTTTGGGCATGGCGCCCAACGTAGCGATGGGACCCCCGCAGCCAATCAGATTGCGAAATACGCCAACATTTCTGAATCCAAAAGGCCCCCGGGGAGCCACTCACCCCCTTGAATCCCCCTCCACCCAATGACCCACCTGCTCCCTCCCGGACTCCTCTCCGAGTTCCATCCCGGCGAATTCGTGCCCTTCGTGGGCATGATGATCCCCATCCTCATCCTGGCGCTCGTCTTCGGGCTGATCGCCACGAGCCTCTATTTCAAGAGCAAGGAGCGGGAGCGCTGGCACGAGACGGTGCGCCTCGCGCTCGAGAAGGGCCACCCGATCCCGAACATGGCCGAGGCGCTGAGCGCCCCAGTCGCCGAGGCCCTCTGCGCCCGGCTCGCCCCGGAGTCGCGCCACAAGCAGCGGATGGGGCTCGTGACGGGGGGCCTCGTCAACATCGCCGTCGGCATCGGCCTTTATTTCGGCCTGTCCGAGATGCCCGAGGTGCGCTTCGCCCGTTTCTTCGCGCTCATCCCCGGCCTCATCGGCGTGGCGCTTCTCATCAGCGCATTGATTGACTCCCTCATTTCGGCTAGGAAACCCGACTCGGGCAATGACGCGCCCAAGTCGTGACCCCAACCGATTCCGAACTGATCGCACGCGCCCTCTCGGAGAGCCGGGCGCAGGCGTTCGGGATGCTTGTGGAGCGCCACCAGTCGGCGGTGCGCCGGTTCCTGCGCCACCTGACGCGCGGGGACGCGGCCCTGGCGGACGACCTTGCGCAGGAGACCTTCATCGGCGCCTACCGCGGGCTCGCGCGCTTCCGCGCCGACTCGAGGTTCGAGACCTGGCTGCTCGGCATCGCGTACAACCGCTTCCGGAGCCTGCGCCGGCAGAGGAAGTCCGAGGCCCCGCCGTCGGGCCCGGAGGCCGGCGAAGGGTCGGAGCCCCCGGCGGAGCGCCTGACCGATCTTCAGCAGGACCTGGCATCCGCCATGGTCCGGCTCTCCGAGCATGAGCAGACCGCCCTCAGGCTCTGCTTTCAGTTCGGCCTCTCCCACGCCGAGATCGCCACGGCCACCGGCTGGCCGCTCGGCACGGTCAAGACCCACATCGCCCGGGGCAAGGGACAGCTCCGCGAACTCCTCTCCGTATGGAACCCGCAGACCTGACGCCCCCTGACGAGCCCGAGTTCGAGGACCGGCTCCGCGCGGGTCTGGCGCGGCCCGCGCTCGCCGACGGCGGTTTCACCGCCCGCGTGCTGCGGTCCCTTTCCCCGCGGGCCGGGGTGTCGCATTACCGGGCCTGGCTGCGCCTCTCGTGGGCCGGGGCGGGCACCGGATTCCTCCTGGTCGTGTGGGCCTGCAGCGCATGGCTGGGGCGGGAGATGGCCTACCCCCAGGGGGCGTGGCCCGTCCCCGACCCGCTGGAAAATGCGTGGCTTTACCTGGCGTTCGCGGCGGCGCTCGTTTCCTGCCTCATCGCGTGGCGCGCGACCGACCCCGCCCCGGGGGACTAGAGCGTCAGGCGACCCGCTCGACGATGGCCGGCGGCGGCGTCGGCCGTTTCGGCGCAAGACGATAGGCGTTCTTGAAGTACTCCAGGGCCTGCTCAAGCTTCGCCTCGTCGTTGTAGTGGATCATCATGAGGGGCTCGCCCTGCTTCACCTGCGTGCCGACCTTCTTGATCTCGGAGACGCCGACGGAGTGGTCGATCCTGTCGTGCTGGGTCTCCTTGCCCGCGCCCAGCAGGTGCACGCCGCGGGCGATCATCGCCGCGTTGATGGTGTGGACGTACCCGCGCTTGGGGGCCGGCAGCTTGCGGATGTGCCGAGCCTGCGGGAACTTCTCGGGATGATCGATGAAGGTGGTGTCTCCGCCCTGGGCCTTGACGAGCTCCTTGAACTTCTCGAGCGCGGATCCGTCCGTCAGGTGGCGCTGGACGGTCTGCTTGGCGGAGAGGGTCGAACCAGCCACGCCGGCCAGGCGCACGATCTCCATGCCGAGCTTCAGGACGAGCTCCTTCACGTCCTCGGGCCCCTCGCCCCTCAGGAGCTGGATGGCCTCCTTCACCTCGAGCGCGGTGCCGACCGAGTCCCCGAGCGGCTGGTTCATGTCGGTGACGAGCGCCACGCAGCGGCGCTTCATCGAGCGACCCACCCGCGTCATCGAGCGGGCGAGCTGCTTGGCCTGCTCCAAGTCCTTGATGAAGGAACCATTGCCCCACTTCACGTCGATGACCAGGCCCTCTGCACCCTCGGCAAGCTTCTTTGAGAGGACGCTGCCGGTGATCAGGGGAAGGCTGGGAATCGTGCCCGTGTCCTTGCGCAGCTCGTAGAGCTTGGCGTCGGCGGGGGCCAGGTCCTCGTTCTGGGCCACGATCGCGCCGCCGATCTTGGAAAGCTGGAGCGCGAAATGCTCGTTGGAGAGGTGCCCCTTGAACCCCGGGATGGCCGCAAGCTTCTCCAAGGTGTTGATCACGTAGTCATGTTCGACTCCGCACATCATCGGCACGACCACGCCGGAGGCCATCGCCAGCGGCACCAGGACGAGCGATGTCTTGTCGCCCACCCCGCCGGTCGAGTACTTGTCGATCTTCGGCTTGGCGATGTGGGAAAGGTCTATCACCTCGCCAGATAGCATCATCTCCTCCGTCAGGTCGGCGGTCTCCTGCGCCGACATCCCCGAGAAGTAGATGGCCATGGCAAGCGCCGCCAGCTGGTGCAGGGGCATTTCCCCGTCCAGCGTGCTGTCGATGATGTAGCGAATCTCCTCCTGCGAGAACTCTCCGCCGTCTCTCTTCTTCTCAATCAAGAAGTTAAACGTCGGCTTGATGAAGCGCCGTGCTGGGATGGTGCGTTTGCTCGTCATGGAGTTGATAGCGGAAAGAGGGCTTTCCCGGGGCGGGGAAAGCGTACGAGCAAAACACCTTCCATGAAAATGTCGAGCCAAAACGGCTCAGGGGACTCCGCGCTTGCGCCTGTCGCCCAGTGGGTGGTGAAGTGGCCGGATGCACCTGGCATTCGATTTGATGCGCGGTCTGGAAAGGGCCCTGGCCGACGCGGCTGCGGCGGCGGGAATCGAGCCCGGCGCGTTCGAGCCGGGCGTGCGCACGTCCGACCCGAGGCACGGGGACTTTCAGGCCAACGGCGTCCTGGCGGCCGCCAAACGGGCGGGAAAGCCCCCCCGGCCGATCGCTGAGGCCCTCGTCGCGGGCCTCGGTGACGACATCCGCGTCGCGTTCGAGGTAAGCGTGGCGGGGCCCGGGTTCATCAACTTCAAGGCGAGGCCGGCGGCGCTCCTTAGCTGGCTCCAGGCGCACCGCTCGAGGGCCGGCCTCGAGCTCGGGGCCTCGGCCGCGCACAAGGGCGAGACCTGGGTCGTCGACTACAGCTCGCCCAACACGGCCAAGCAGATGCATGTCGGGCACCTTCGCTCGGCGGTCATCGGGGAGGCGATCTCGCGCCTGCTCGAGTTCACTGGGGCACGCGTCGTGCGCGACAACCACATCGGCGACTGGGGCACCCAGTATGGCAAGCTCATCTGGGCCTGCCGGCGGCACCTGGACGAGGCGGCGCTCGCGAGGGACCCGATCGAGGAGTTCGAGCGCCTCTACAAGATTGGGAGCTCCGCGGCCGAGGCGGACCCGGCCGTCATGGAGGAGGCCCGGGCGGAGCTCGTGCGCCTGCAGGCCGGCGACCCGGTGAGCCTGGCCCTCTGGAGGCGGATCAACGAGGCGAGCCTGGCGGCCTTCCAGCGGATCTACGACAGGCTCGGGATCCGCTTCGACGAGACGCTCGGGGAGAGCTTCTACAACGACAAGGTCGAGCGGGTGTACGCCGAGCTCTCGGCCGACGGCATCTCCAGCATGAGCGAAGGGGCCCAGGTCGTGTTCCACCCGGAGCATCCCCGGTTCAAGACCCAGCCGATGATCGTCCGAAAGTCCGACGGCGCCGCCAACTATGCGACGACCGACCTCGCCACGATCCTCTACCGCTCGGAGCATTTTCACGCGGACGGCATCCTCTACGTCGTCGACAAGCGCCAGGCGGACCATTTCGAGCAGCTCTTCCTGACCGCGCGCAAGTGGTTCGTCAGGCGCGGCCGGCCGATCCCCAAGCTCCAGCACGTCGACTTCGGGACCGTGCTCGGCGAGGACGGCAGGCCGCTCAAGACGCGCACCGGCGACAACATCAAGCTGCGGGAGCTCCTCGACGAGGCCTCGGAGCGGGCCCTGGCCCTTGTGAACGCCAAGAGCCCGGACTTCCCCGAGGACGAGCGCCGGAGGATCGCCGAGACGGTAGGGGTGGGCTCGGTGCAGTACGCCGACCTCTCGCAGAACCGGTCGAGCGATTACCTCTTCTCGTGGGACAAGATGATCTCCCTCGAGGGCAACACGGCGGCCTATCTCCTCTACGCGATCGCCCGGATCCGCTCTATCTTCCGGCGCCACGGGCTGGAGTGCGGCGACCCCGCCGCGGAGTCGGGCGCCGACGCGTTCCAGACGCCCGACGAGATCGCACTCGCGCGCAAGCTGGTCAAGTTCTCCGACGCGATCCGGCTGGCGACCGAGACGCTCTGCCCGCACTTCCTGTGCCTGTACCTCTACGAGCTCGCCGGGGAGTTCAGCGCGTTCTACAACGCCGACAAGGTCATCGTGGACGACCCTGCCGTGCGGGCCCGCCGGCTCGTCCTGTGCGCGCGCACGCTCCTCTTCCTCGAGACGGGCCTGAGCCTCCTCGGGCTGCGCACGCTCGAGCGGATGTAATCAAAACGCGCTTGCCGACACGGCCCGCCGCGACCACCCTGCCCCCGACATGGCCACGACGCAGGAGTTCTACATTCGCGAGGCGTCCGAGAACGAGGCCCGGGGCCCGTTCAACATGGAGCAGCTGGTCTCCCTGGCGGAAACCGGCCAGCTGTCCGCCGAGACGCTCTGGTACGACCCGACCGTCGAGAACTGGGTGGTCATCGGCAACAACGATGACCTCAAGGCGGCCCTGTTCCCGGAGAAGCGGAAACTGCGCATGAAGATGCGGGAGGCGCTCCCCCAACAGAAGCAGCAGGACTCTCTGGCGCCCATCACGGTCGAGGACATGCTCGCCGGCGCCGAGGGCAGGACGGCCGAAACGAAGGACAAGGCGGACCCCGCGATCATGCAGGCGCAGGCCGCGCGGATCGGGATGTGGTCGGCGGTCGCGTGCCTTGTGCTGATCGCGGCCGGCGAGGTCCTGCCGGCCGCGGACGGGATCGCCGCGATGGACCTTGGCAAGGTCCTGGACCAGCCGCTCGTGTTCCTGGGCGGGCTCGACCTCTTCATGGCGGTCTTGCTGGGTCTCGGCGTCGTATCGCTCTACCCGGTGGTGCGGTTCCGGGCGGCACTGGGGCTCGGGCTCTACGGCTTCGTCTTCTTCGCCCAGGGCATGCCGATGCCGGTCCTCGCGTCGGCCGGGGCTTCCGCCGGCCTCTATTTTGCCACGGTGTTCGTGGACATGCTTCCCGTGCTCGTCGCCGCCGCGCTCGGCGTCGTGGGCTCGGCGGGCCTCGCGTATTTCATGCTGTCGGTCTGATCACGCGAATGCCTTTCACGGGCGCCGCGGCGGGGCTGGCCCGCCTTTGGAAGAAGGACATCTGGCAGGCGTCGCACCTGGCGGACCATTCCGCGAGGGGCCGGCTCTACGCCCTGCTCCGGGTCGTCTCGACGACCGCCACGACCTTCAGCGAGACCAAGACGCTCAGCCGTGCGGCGGACCTGAGCTTCAGCTCGATGCTGGGCTTGGGCCCCCTGATCGCGATCGCGATGCTCGTGGCCTCCTCCCTCCTCGGCGAGCGCAACCCGAACCTGGCCGTCGACGCGCTCAACCGGCTCATCACCTTCGTCGCCCCGCAGCTTGACCAGTACGAGAGCGTGGCGAACGCCGGCAAGGTCCCCGTGAACCCCGAGCTCGTCGAGATGATCAACGGGTTCATCGCCGGGGCGCGCTCCGAGACGGCCGGCATCGTGGGGGCCGTCCTGCTGGTCATGATCGTCCTGCTCCTCTTCAAGGCGATCGAGGACACCTTCAACGAGATCTGGGGCGTGCGCCGCGGCCGCACGCTCTTCATGCGGGTCGTCCTTTACTGGACCGTCCTGACCCTCGGCGGCGTGCTCCTGTTCGCGGCCGCCGCAGTCCTCGGCGCGGGGGCCTTCGCGAACGTGTTCTTCACCCGGACGCCCATCGGGGCGGGGATCGGGTGGCTCGCGCACTGGTCGCTGCCCTTGGTCTCGTTCGTCATCCTGGTGGGCGTGCTGGCGGTGTTCTACCGCGCGATCCCCAACACGAGGGTGAGGTGGAGGCCGGCGCTGTGCGGCGCGGTCGCCGTCGCCGTCCTGTTGACGGCCAATAACTTCCTGCAGTTCCTGTACCTGAAGCGCGTGCTGCTGACCCGCAGCCTCTTCGGCCCGCTCGGCATCATCCCCGTCCTCATGTTCGGGCTCTTTGTCTTCTGGCTCTTCGTCCTGGTGGGGGGCCAGATCAGCTACGCGGTCCAGAACGCCCACCTGCGCAACGCCCGCCTTGCCTGGGGGAGCCTGAGCGCGGCGAACCGCGAGCGGCTCTCGCTGCGGGTGCTGATGGCGGTCTGCCGCCGCTTTCACGCGTGCCAGCCGCCCATCTCGGTCTCGGAGCTCTCGGTCTCCGTCCGGCTGCCCGCGCAGGTCGTGAACGAGTGCCTGAACCGGATCGTCGACTCGGGCTACGTCATGGCCGTGCCTCCGCCGCCCGGCTCGCGCTCGGTAGAGGCCCTCTTCCAGCCCACCCGGCCGCTCAACCGGATCAACCTGTTTGAGTTCAAGAAGGCGGCCGACAGCCTCGGAGTCGACCCGGCGGGGGACACGATCGAGGGCGCCGACCCGGTCGTCGCGCAGTTCAACTCGGCCCTGGCGCGCGTTGGCAGCGAGGCGTTCTTCGGCAGGAGCGTGCAGGAGCTCCTGGACGAGGAGGCACCGTCCAAATAAGCGTTGCCAGACAAGGGCACGGGCCTAGCCTCAATACCCTTTTACCCAAATGATTTCCTGGATCCAGCGCACCTTCCAGCACCACTTTCGCCTCATCTTCGCCGTCCTGTTGGTAGGCATGGTGATACCGTTCATCTTCACGATCGGCTCGACCCCGGGGATAGGCCGAGCCGAGCGCTCGGCCGCGGGGAGGGAATTCTTCGGCCACAACCTGCTCTCCCCGAGCCAGACCCAGGCGCTGATGAACGACACGCGCCTGAGCGCTGAGCTCCAGTACACGTCCAACGTAAGCGCCGAGCAGCTCCAGTACTACATGTTCCAGCGGGTCGCCGCCCGGCACCTGGCGGACGAGCTGCACCTGCCGGCGCCCTCGTCGGAGGACATCACCGCCTTCATCAAGACCCTGCACATCTTCGCGGGGCCCGACGGCCAGTTTGACGTGACGCACTACAACGCGTTCCGCAACTCCCTGAAGGCGAGCTCCTCGGTAACGGAGGGCGACATCCTCAGGGTTATCTCCGACGACGTGCGGATGATCAAGCTGCAGCGGCTGATGGCGGGCCCGGGCTACGTCATGCCGGGTGACATCAAGGACATCCTGCTGCGGGGCGACACGACCTGGACGATCTCCACGGTCACGGCCGACTACGCGGCCTACTCCTCGGACACCAAGCCGACGGAGGCCGATATTTCCAAATTCTTCACGGACAATTCCTTCCGGTACACGGTGGCTCCACGGGTCGTCGTCGACTGCGTGCCGTTTCCGGCCGAGGACTTCAAGGCCGGGATCGCGCCCTCCGACGCCGAGCTTCGCGCCTACTATGACGCCAACCCCTCGAAGTTCCCGAAGCCCGCGGCCGCCAAGGCCCCGGCGGCGAAGGCAGATCCCGACGCCGATTATGCCAAGGTGAAGCCGGTGGTGCAGGAGATGCTCACCCTCGACCTGGCCAAGAGCAAGGCCGTCAAGGCCGCCAGCGACCTCGCCTACGCCCTCTATGAGGGCAAGGTCACGCGCGCCTCGCTCGATTCGTTCCTCGCAGGGCGAAACCTCAAGGCGCAGGTCCTTGCGCCCTTCACCGCCGAGGCCGGCCCGTCCGAGTTCCCCGGCTCCCGCGAGATTGCGACCGCGGCCTTCGAGCTCAACGCCGACCGCTTCTATTCCGAGGGGATACCGAGCCCCGCCGGCGCCGTGGTGCTGATCTGGAAGGAACTCCTGCCCTCCCACCTGCCCGCCCTCCACGAGATCCGCGACCGGGTCGTGGCCGACGCGACCGACAACCAGAAGCGCATCCGCTTCGTCGAATTCGGGCGGTCGCTCAAGGCTGGGATCGAGCGCCGCTTAAAGGCCGGGGAACCCTTCGACAAGGCCGCCCAGGAGGCGGCCGGCTCGGCCAAGGTGACGGTCAAGTCCTACCCGCCGTTCAAGCTGCGCGACCAGCCGAAGGACGTCGATGAGACGGTGTTCGGGCTCATGGACCGCCTCGACAAGGGCTCGGTCTCGGACATGGAGGCCACGGCCGACAAGGGCCTCCTCGTGTACGCCGCCGACAAGAAGCCGCCGGTGGCGAACGAGTCCAACCCGCTCTACGCGCAGGTCAAAGCGCAGCTCGCCGAAAGTTTTGCCCGCACCGACACGACGTCGTCCCTGCGGGAGATCGTGGACGCCGAGCTCAAGCGGACCGACCGAACCGTGAAATAGGCGCTGCGGCCCGTCGCCGCTCAACCGCGGCTTTCGACCGTCCCCGCACACCAGGGCGCCGCATGTCGAAAAAGAGTAACTTTGGGGCGCATAGCCGTGTTGATTCATAAGGAAACGCCGCATCTCCTCTCACCCATGCTCAGACCCTCCGTACTCGCGGGCCTCGCCCTGCTCTGTATCGTCCCCGCCTTGCCCGTCCCGGCCGAGGAGCATGCCGCCCCGGCGGCCTTCGGCGAGACGGAGCCGCCGATCGACCTGTCGGGGCCCGTGACCCTCCAGAACTGCGTCGGCCTCGCCCTGGGCCGCAACTTCACGGTGCGGATCCAGCAGTTCAATGTCTATGAGGCCGTCGACTCCGTGGAGTTGCAGAAGGCGGTGTTTGAACCCACCTTCGGGATCACGTCGAGCCGGCAGGTGACCCAGAGCGCGACGAATGAGACCGTGTTCACGGTGCCCTACACCGCCTACGACTCGTCCACGGTCTCGGTGAACGACACGCTGATCACCGGCGGCACGCTCTCGGCGGACTACAACCTCTTCCGCGCCGACAACAACCCGAGCTACGGGCAGCTCAACCCCTCCTACTCAAGCTCGGTGTCGATCTCGGTCGCGCAGCCGCTCCTCCAGGGCGCGGGGACCGACTACAACCGCGCCGCGCTCGAGAGCGCCAGGCTCGGCGTCAAGCTCTCGAACCTGACCTTCAAGAGCACGGTCCTCACGATGGTGCTCAACGTCGAGACCACCTACTACAACCTGCTCTACCAGCGCGGGCAGTACAAGGTCCAGGAGGAGCAACTCAGGCAGGCCCAGCAGCTCCTCGACGAGAATACCATCCGCCGCCAGACCGGGACCCAGACCGACCTCGACGTCATGAACGCGAAGGCGGGGGTCGCCTCCGCCCAGAACCAGCTGATCCTCGACAAGCAGATGGTCCAGAACAGCGAGGACGGCCTCCTGAAGCTGCTCGGCGACCGCGAGTTCAAGTCGACGGTCGGCGCGATCGAGTTCCCGGACGTCGGCGAGCCCGACGTCTCGTTCGATCGCTCCTACAAGTTCGCGAGGGAAAACGGGCCCGACCTCGCCGTGGCCCAGGCGACGATCGACCAGTTCAAGCTGACCGCGCTCAAGGCCAAGCGCAACACGCTGCCCGAGCTCAACGTCAACGGGGGCCTGGGGTACAGCTCGTTCGCGGCGAACGCCAACCAGTCGGTCACCGGCCCGTGGAACGGGTACAACTGGACCGCGGGCGTCACGCTGAGCATCCCGTGGGGCATGCACGCCAACAAGGCGCTCTACCACCAGGCGCTCTCGCAGGTCCGCAGTCAGGAGGTCGCGTACGACCAGACCGACCAGAACCTGATGGTCAACGTGAGGGCGGCCGTCCGCGGCGTGCAGGCGAGCGTCGAGAGCGTACGCTCGTCGGCCGAGAACACGCGCTTCGCCGAGAAGGCCTACGAGCTAACGAAGGCCCAATTTGACGCCGGTCTTGCCACGAGCTACTTGGTGCTGCAATCTCAGAACACTCTTGAAACCGCCCGCGTCAGTGAGTTGCAGGCGAAGGTCAATCTGCTCTTGGCGATCGCGAACCTGCGCTTCCTCGAGGGCAGTTCGCTGCAGCTCTACCGAATCAACCTTCCTGAATGACGGATCAGGCCGCGAGGCAGGATTCAGCCTCGTCGAGCTTTCGGTTGTCGTGCTGATCATCGGGATCCTGGCCGCGGCCTCGGTTCCGTCGCTCAAGAAGAACGCGATCAATGCGCGCTCGTCCGCCGTCATGAACGACCTTCGGGTGTACTCCGGGGCATTCCAGGCCTACGCCCAGGAGCACGGTGACTGGCCGCCCGGCGGCTCGGCGCCCGGCGTGTTCCCCGCCGGCATGGACGGCTACCTGAGCGCGACGAACTGGTCCCGAACGACGCCGATCGGGGGCAACTACCAGTTCGCGACGCAGAGCCCGCAGGCGGGCGGCCGCTACGCGGCGGTCATCATCATCGCGTCGACCACGGGCAATCCCGTCTCCTCGGACTTCAACCAGCTCTCCGACGTCGACAAGAAGCTGGACGACGGCAACCTGAACACGGGAAACTTCTTCCTCGGATACCGCAATTTTCCGGTGTTTGTGTTGGAGCACTAAATGTACCAGGTCACCACATCCCATCTCGGGCCGGACGGGCGCAGGACGAACGCGGCCTCCGAGGCCTTGGACCGCGGCGACATCCGTGCGGCCGAGCTCACAGCGCTCCTCGACGCGTTCGTCGAGATTGACCCCGCCGACAACGAGCTGTACGACCCCCACGTGATCGTGACCGGGCTCGGCGCGAAGCTCATCATCCGCACGAGCCGCGGGCGCCTCCAGGTCTACGACGTCCGCAACCACGCCGCCCCGGCCGTCGAGATGACGGTGGCCGGGATCCTCCAGAGGCTCGACCGCGTCGAAACGACCTCGCCGTTCGCCCAGGCCGAGGAGTTGCCCGCGCCGACCGCTCCCCACCGGGGCATCGCCTTCGCGATGCTGGCGCTCGGCCTCATCCTGAACGGCTACATCCTCTACTCCGTCTTCTACGTCGAGAGCGTGAACAAGAAGGTCGAGGTCAAGCTCCTCACGGACGCCGACGAGATCAAGGCGAAGGAGGCGACCCTCGCCGGGTCCTATGCGACGGGCGCCAAGACCGGCGACCGGGTGATCGAGATTGATGCCTCCGGCCAGGTGCGCTTCTATGAGATCGGCGCCAAGGGGCCGATCAACGACTCGAAGGACACGTACCGGATCGGCCGCCACGACGGGCTGCTCTGCGTGACGACGGCAGACAGTGGCGTCATCGACCTGGTGGGGGACACGCTAGTCTACTACAAGGACGTCTACCAGCGGCGGCGCCCCTCACCCTAGGAACAGGCCCGCCTCGTCCGCCAGGCGGGCGGCGTCGTGGACCGCGTGGGGCGGCAGCTGCGTGCGGAACCAGGTCCGCTGCTTCCTGACGAGGGCCCGCGTGTCCCTCGCGATCGCAGCCGCCAGACCGGCGACGGGCGCCCGCCCCTCGAGCACGTCGATCGTCTCGCGGTAGCCGATGGCCCTCGCCGCGCTCGGGTTCGAGCGCAGGCCCGCTCCCAGGAGCCGCCTGACCTCGTCGACGAGGCCAAGGGCTAGCATCGCGTCGACCCGGGCGACGATCCGCGCCTCGAGGTCGGGGCCAGCCCGATCGAGCCGGGCGAGCCTGACCTGCCAGCCCGCGAACGCCGGCTCGGCGCGTGCGAACTCGGCGGAGAGCTCGGCGAGCGTCTTGCCCGAGGCCAGGCAGCGCCCGAGCGCGTTCGCGACCCGCCTCGGGTTCGCTTGGTCCAGCCCCTGCAGGCCGGCGGGGTTGAGGCGCAGAAGCTCGGCGACGAGGGCGGGCAGACCGCCCGACTCCAGCATCCCGTCCACCCGTGCGCGAATCTCCCGCGGGACCTCGAGGCCGTCGGCAACGGCCGCGAAGAACGACCTCAGGTAGAAGCCGCTCCCCCCGACGACCAGGACCGGGCGCCCCCGGGACCGGATCTCCTCGGCGGCCGCGCGGGCCATCTGCGCGTAGACGGCCGCGTTCATGGGCTGCGAGGCCTCCCGGATGTCGATCAGGTGGTGGCGCACGCGGGCGCGCTCGCTGGGCGACGGCTTGGCCGTCCCGATGTCCATCCCCCTGTAGAAGAGGAGCGAATCGCAGGAGATGATCTCGGCGCAGTTGGCCTCCGCCCAGCGCAGGGCCCACTCGGTCTTGCCGGCCGCCGTGCACCCCGTGAGCACGTGCAGCACGCGGGGACCCTCTCCCGTCCCGCTCACGGCGTCCCTCGCGCCTGCGGTGCGGAAACGGCCCGGTTTCGCCCCCCCGCCTTGGCGGCATAGAGCGCCTTGTCGGCCGCGGCGAAGAGCCCCGCCGCGCCCTGCGCGCCCGACGGGAGCTCGGCCACGCCGGCGCTCGCCGTGACGGGCAGGCTCAACCCGCCCCCCGCCGCGATCGCCTCCGAGGCCACCGCGGCGATTGCCCGGCGCGCCACCTCGAGCGCCGAGGCCCGGTCGGTCTGGACAAGGATGAGCGCAAACTCCTCGCCGCCGATGCGCGCGACGCGGTCGACCGTGCGGATCGCGCCGGCGATCCGGCGGGCGGCCTCCTTGAGCACCGCGTCCCCCGCCGAGTGACCGTGGAGGTCGTTGACGGACTTGAAGCGGTCGAGGTCGACGATCACGAGCGCGAGCGGATGGCCGAAGCGCACCGAGCGCTCCTCCTCCTCGGCGAGTATCCGCTCGTACTCCCTGCGGTTGAGCAGGCCCGTGAGCTCGTCCCGGGTGGCGAGGCGGCGCAGCGCCTCGAGCGTGTCGCCGAGCTTGAGCGCATACCGCAGCGACCGCTCGAGCGAATGGGGCGAGATCTCGCCCTTCACCAGGTAGTCGAGGGCCCCCGCCTCCATCGCCTGGATGTCGATGTTGTCGGACGACTCGGCCGTGAGAAAGACGATCGGCGTGCGGCACCCGCTGGCGGCGGCCTCCTGGATCAGCTGGAGACCGTCCCGCTGCCCGAGGCGGTAGTCGAGGAGGCACACCGCGTACGCGCCTGTCAGGAGCCTCGCCAGGCCGTCCTCGTAGGTCTCGGACCAGTCGAGCTCATACGAGCCCCTCCTGAAGTTCCTGAAATGCTGCTGGAGCAGCCGGTACTGCAGGCGGTCGTCGTCGATGACAAGGACGCGGGTCATTTTCTGCTCGTTCCTGCCGACAGGTCGGCCACCTTCGCCGCCAGCGCGGGTCCAATTCCGGGGCGGGCCCCGAGGCCGTCGCGGATCACGTTGACGAGCGCGCTCCCGACCACGACTCCGTCTGCGAGGGCCGCCACCTGGGCCACCTGCGCGCGTGTCGATATCCCGAAACCCACTGCCACGGGAAGCCTGGAATGGGCCCGGATGCGCGCCACGGCCTCCGCGATGCCGCCCGCCAGCTGCTCGCGCACCCCGGTGACACCCTCGCGCGACACGTAGTAGATGAACCCCGTCGCGGCGGCCGCGATCCTGGGGAGCCTCGCGTCGGGGGTCGTCGGCGCGACGATGCAGATCGTATCGACGCCGTGCCGCGCGCAGGCCGACGCGGCCTCCCGCGCCTCCTCAGGCGGGAGGTCGAGAATCAGGAGGCCGTCGACTCCCGCCGCGCGCGCCTCCTTGACGTAGGCATCGACGCCGTTCGAGAACACGAGGTTGTAGTAGGTGTAGAACACGATCGGCACGTCGCTCGACTCCCGCAGCCGCCTCGCAAGCTCGAACACCCTCGCGGCGGTCATCCCCGACTCGAGCGCCCTCTGGGCGGCGAGCTGGTTCGTGAGGCCGTCGGCCAGCGGGTCCGAGAAGGGCACCCCGAGCTCCAAGATGTCGGTTCCCGCGGCCGCCACGGCGCGGCATGCGGCGAGGGACGTGTCAAAATCGGGATCGCCCGCACAGAGGTACGAGACGAAGGCCGCCCGGTTCTGCGCGGCGGCGCGGGAGAAGGCGCCTTTGATCCGTGACATGGAACGCTCTTTCAAAGGCAATTCGCCCCTTCACGCCACTGAAAACTCAACGAGTACCGGCCTGTGGTCCGACAGGAACGAGCGGACGACCTCGCTGCGCACGGCCCGGCAGCCCGGCGGCATGAACACGAAGTCGAGCGCGCGGCGCGGCAGCGGCGACGGAAACGTCCGGCCGAGGCGCGGGTACAGGCTGTAGTCGCCGTAGTCGTTCAGGTGGCTCAGAAGCGCCGCCGTCGCGTCGTCATTCGTGGCGGGCACGTTGAAGTCGCCGCAGACGATCGGCGGCAGGGCCCACACGGCACCCCGCTCCCGCTCCTTCAGCCGGAGCCAGTGGACGAGCAGGTCCAGCTGCAGGAGCCTCCGCTTCCTCGAGCTGTGGTGCAGGTGCAGGTTCACGATCGGGACCACCCGGCCCCCGACGTCGATCTCCGCGAACAGGAATCCCTTTTCCCCCAGCCTTCGTTTCCCGAACACGATTGTCTCGGTCTCCGCGATCGGAAAGCGCGAAAGGATCGCGTTGCCGTAGCACAGGTTGACGAGGCCCGAACGCCGGTTGTTGATCCCGAAGGCGGCGTGTCGGAACCCGGCGTGCGTCCGGAGGTAGTCCAGGTGGTCGAAGCTTCCGGCCCAGACGGAGCACTCGTCGACCTCCTGGAGCGCGACCAGGTCCGCTCGAAGCGTAACCAGGAGGCCGGCGATCCGCCTCAGGTTCACGCGCAGCTTGCGCGACGAGGTGAAGCCCGGAATCGGGGCCAGCCCCCGCCCGTGCGCGATGTTGAAGGTTACCAGACGCAGACGCTGCGAGGACACTGCAGCAGCCTATGGCATCGCCCTGCGGACTCAACCGGGAAACGGGTTGACAGGGGTTTGAGCGGACGGGAAAGTCCACGTTCCTCAGATTTACGGCGGTCATAGCTCAGTTGGTTAGAGCACAAGATTGTGGATCTTGGGGTCGCGGGTTCGAGTCCCGTTGGCCGCCCCACTTAAATCCCTCTAAGGAAAGGTCCTTAGGGGGATTTTGCGGTTGAGGCTGGAGGGTACCGTGCCATAGCGTGCCGGCGCAAGAGCGGGGATGGGGCCGTGGAAAGGTAGGTGGCGGCTGGATACGAAGGTGAGCCTCCCGCGCGTAAGGCTGAATTTCAAGACGGAGGCTGAAGCCCGCAAGGCGGAGGCGGAGATTCGGCGGAAACGCAAAGCCTTCGCTGAGGCGCTTCGAATGCTTACTCAACGCGCAACGCGAGCGGAAATTGAAATTTCGGATGAAACCTGGAGGCTGGCGAGTGGCTGGGTCTTGTGCGGCGAAAAGCGTGGATTCTACGCTCAAATGCGAGGTATACTGCCGCTGTGAATACAGCCATTGGCCGGACTATGCGACTGCTTCATCCGATGATCCTGATTCTCTTAGCTGCCGGTGTGCTGCCGGTGCGCGCACAGAACTGGACCACCTCTCAGACACCTGCGATGGCCGGTGCCCCGCAGTGCGTTGCTATCGGGGATTTCAACGGAGACGGGATTCCGGATCTTGTGGTTGGGACTTCGTCCGACGTCAGCATCCTTATCGGCAATGGAGACGGCACGTTCCAGCCCTCCATCAATATTCCCTCCCTGGGCTCCCCGTATGGGCAGTCGGGCGGCTCGTTCAGCGGTCAGGCGATTGCGGTGGCTAACTTTGTGACGGGCGGGCCCTTGGACGTCATCCAGGTCGACAACAGCACCTCCACCCTCAACAACGTCGTGATCACCATCACCGACGGCACCGGGCATCTGGCGTCCCAGACCTTCTTCAGCCTTCCGTTTGGATCAGCTTCCGCAGTCGCCACCGGAGCATTTGTCGCAGGCGGAAGCCCTGGGTTTGCCGTCACATACCAGAATAACAACGCGGTCTCCATTTACATTGGCAACGGCGATGGAACGTTCCGGGCGCCGACCACCTACCCGACGGGAAGCGGGCCCACCAGCATCGTGATGGGGAACTTCAGCGGCCACGGCAACGTGGACCTCGCCACCGCCAACAGCGGCGATAATACGGTGACAGTGCTGCTCAACAATGGCAACGGCACTTTTGGGGCCCCCCTTGTCATCCGCATGCCTTCAGGGCTTGTTCCCGTCAGCATTGCGGCGGGAGACCTTGGAAGCGGCCACACCGACCTTGTTGTGGGCTTGCCTCGATAAAGTGGAC
>PLTZ01000084.1 GCA_003164715.1 Opitutaceae bacterium
AGGATGGCTGCCGGGCCCGAAAAGGAAATACCACGGCAAACCTCGCCCTCCTGCGCGGCGCCTTGCTCGGCGCACTCCTGCGCGACGGATCCATCAACCTGCGCGCCACCCTCCAAGCCCACGCAGCACGCCCCAACGTCGCTCTCCGCCTCCTCTTCTCCCGTGACTTTACTGCCTAATAGCGGCCCAAACCAGAAAGCCCTAATCGGCGACGGCGTCGGCTCCCGCGACCCGGCCCCCGCCGGATCATTCCTCGACCCGGTGCCGGCTCACGTTGGCGCCGTCCTCGGGGCGGAGTTGGCGGAAGACGAGCGCGGAGAAGAGCGTCAGGACGCCCACGACGACCAGGGCCCGGTGGATCCCCGAGATCATCTCGCCGGCACTGGCATGGAACCGGTCGGGGATGAAGTAGGCGGTGACGAGCGACGCCATCGCGACCCCGAAGCTGAGCGAGAGCTGCTGCATCGTGCTGGCGATGCTGCTGCCCATGCTGACGTCCTTCTCGGTCAGGTCGGCGTAGACGATCGTGTTGATGGCGGTGAACTGCAGGGACGAGAAGTACCCGAAGCAGAACGCCTGGAGGGCAATCCGCCAGATGGGGGTCGCCGGGTCTATCGTCGCAAAGAGGGCGATCAGCACCCCCATGAACACCGTGTTCGAGGTGAGCACGCGCCTGTAGCCGAAGCGCGTGATGACCCAGGGCATCGTCATCTTCAGGCTCATCGCCGCCAGCGGCTGGGGCATCATGAGCATGCCCGACTTGAGCGGACCGTAGCCGAGGCCGACCTGGTAGAGCAGCGGCAGCAGGAAGGGCATGCCCCCGATGCCTAGCCGCGTGACAAGGCCGCCCGCGACCGACGAGCGGAACGTCCGGATCAGGAACAGGCGAAGCCGCAGCAGGGGGTATTCGACGCTCAGCGAATGCCGCCAGTAGGCCAGGAGCAGCAGGAGCGAGAGCGCGAGCAGGCCAACGATTTCGGCGGAGCCGAGCGTGTGCTCGCCGAAAATCTCAAGAACGTAGGAGAACAGGGCGATCCCGGAGCCGAATAGCACGAGGCCGACGAAGTCGAGCGGGTCGGTCTTCTCCGCGAAATAATTGGGCAGGTAGCGGTAGACGAGGTACAGGCCGAGGAAGCCTATCGGGAGGTTGACAAAGAAGATGACCCGCCAGGGGAAGTACTCGACGATGAAGCCGCCGGCCAGCGGGCCGAGCATGGGCCCGATCAGCGCGGGGATTGAGAAAAAGCTGATCGCCCGGACGAGCTCGGACTTCGGGAAGGTGCGCACCAGCGTGAGCCGACCCACCGGCACCATCATGGCTCCGCCGCAGCCCTGCAGGATCCGCGCGGCCACCAGCAGGTGGATGCTGCTCGACAGGCCGCACATCAGCGAACCGAACATGAAGACGCCGATCGCCGAGACGAACACGCGGCGCGATCCGAAGCGGTCGGCCACCCACCCGCTGATCGGGATGAAGACGGCGAGGCTGAGCATGTAGCTGGTGAGCGCCGACTTCATGCTGAGCGGCGCCACGTGCAGGGCCCTGGCGATCGTCGGCACCGCCGTGTTCAGGATCGTCGCGTCGAGCGACTCCATGAAGAAGGCCACGGCGACCAGCCAGGGGAGGATTCTCTTGACGGTGGCGGTGGGCGCTGGCCGGTGCATGCGGTGTGTCAGAATTGGGCTTCGGCCGCATGAATGTCGGCAAGCGGAACCGATTGTCAGCCAAATACCCTTGCCGGCCGGCCCTCCCGTGGCAACGCGCGCCGGGCATTCGGTCCCGGGCAACGCTCCAAAATCGCTTGCATCGTGCCCCCGGCCTAGAGGAGACTCCGGAGCGTCTGTCACCGGACGCGCACCGTGCACTTCTGACTACATGGACGACGACGCTTCCAAGGCCAATCCAACCGCGGATTTCAACAAGATCGACCTAAGCCAACTCCAAGGCTTTAGCTTTGGCACTGAATGGGCCAAGGACAAGGAGGCTCCGTCCGAATTCCGCGATGGCCCCGAGCGTCCGCGCCGCGAGCGCGACGACCGCGGGGGCGGCCCCGGCGGAGCTCCGGACCGCAGGGACCGGAGGGCCTTCAGGAGGCCGGCGGGCGAGGGGCCCCAGGGCCCGTCGCGCGAGGCCCAGGGCGAGCGGCCGCCACGCAGGGACGCGGGTGACTACGCCCCGTCCCGGCGCAACGGCCCGGCCATGGAGCGCCAGGACCGGGGGCCCTACGACAGCCCCTACTTCAACGCGGCGTTCTTCCCCGAGGACACGAGTTTCAACGCCCTGGTGAAGACGATCCGCTCCTCCGCCCGGACGATCGAGCTCTTCGAGATTGCCCGGACGGTGCTCGCCAAGCCGGAGCGCTTCGTCGTCGTCGTCGTCCGCAAGCCCGGCCCCGCGGGCGCCCCGGAGGCGGCGCCCCAGCCGATCTACGTCTCGGTCCCCGACGGCCTTCCCTTCGAG
The DNA here is from genome assembly GCA_003164715.1 of Opitutaceae bacterium. Lineage (GTDB taxonomy): Bacteria > Verrucomicrobiota > Verrucomicrobiia > Opitutales > Opitutaceae > Palsa-1447. The sequence goes on from PLTZ01000084.1 coordinate 2,462, forward strand.
TCGGAGGACGCGGCGGTGTCCCACGTGATGAGCGAGTTCCTGGGCAATTTCTTCGACAGCGGCCTGGTCGAGGTCGATCCGCCCAAGGGGAACTTCCTCGTGATCAACCGGTGCGGCGTGACCGGCGAGCTCCTGGGGCCGCCGAATTACCACCGCTACGCCCAGATGGTGCAGCAGCACTACGCGACGCGCATCAGCAGGATGCCGTTTGAGGCCTTCCGCTCCCGGATCGAGACGGTTCGCGACCCCGAGATCGTGAATCAGTGGCTTGAAAAAATGAAGAAGGTCACGCGCTACACGCTGAAGGGCCCGGTGGCCGAGGGTCAGGTGGCGCCGACCTTCGACAGCCTGGAGGATGCCCGCGCGTACCTGCTCACCAACGCCCGCGACTCCGTCGTGAAGGCCGTCGACAACGCGCGCTTCCACGGCAAGGCCCTTGAGAAGATGCCGCGGGGAGAGATCCTCATGGCGATCGAAGGCGCCTACGACCGGCAGCTGCGGTTTCCCCTGGACACGGCGAACCAGCTCCGAGGCAGGCTCAGGCGCGAGCATTTCACGATCTTCAAGAAGGGCTCGAAGGGCGTCTCCTACGTGTGTGCGGTGAAGCGCAAGTTCCGCGTCCCCGGACAGGTGTTCGGGGAGAGCATCGGCAGCCTGATCGCGTTCATCGAGGAGCATCCGCTGGTGAAGGCGGGCGAGCTCGCCTCGAAGATGCTTGGCATCGCCGCCCCGGCGGAAGGGGCCTCGGTCACCCCCGAGCAGAAGGAAAAGGTCATGCGCATGCAGGGCGACCTGATCTGGCTCGTGCGCGAGGGCTACGTGACCGAGTTCATCGACGGCGGGCTTTACGCGCCGCCGGCGATGGTCGAGGCGCGCAAGAAGGAGGTCGAGGCCGAGGAGCACGATCCCGAGAATTTCCCGGAGGCGCCGCCTCCCGCCGATGCCGTGGGCCAGGCGCCCGAAGCGCCGGCGCCCGAGTCGGCGGCTCCCGAATCCGCACCCCAAGCTGCCGCGCCGCAGGAGGCCCCGGTGGCCGAGGCGGCTCCTGCCCCGGAAGCGCCTCCGGCGAATGAGGCGGCCCCGGTGGAGTCGACTCCAGCCGAGCCACCCGCGCCAGCCGAGCCACCCGCGCCGGCCGCCGCACCCGCCTCGGTCGTTTCCCCGCCTACCGAGAGTCCGGCGGCGTAGGCGCCGTCGGCCGCAGGCGGATCGAGTGCCGCCCATCCGCGCCTATGTCGAGGTCGAGGTGCCACGCGTCGCGCGCGATCCATTCGGGCACGCGCTCCGGCCACTCGACCGCAAGGCACCAGGGGCTCGCGAGGAACTCCTCGAGCAGCAGGTCCTCGGCCTCACGCGGGGATCCGAGGCGGTAGGCGTCGAGGTGCGCGAGCATGCGCGTCTTGCCGCGGTGAATCGTGTAGATCGTGAAGGTCGGGCTCGTGACGGGCTCGGTGATCCCGAACCCGAGCGCGAGGCCCTGCACCCAGGTGGTCTTTCCCGCACCCAAGTCACCGTGGAGCGCGACCGTCGCGTCCGGGGGGAGCTCGGCGGCCCACGCGGCGGCGAGCGACCTGGTCTCGTCGGCCGATCGCGTGCGGACGCCCTCCCGGAGCCTATCGGAGGTGCTCGTAGCCACGGAAGTCGCCGAGGTTGAGCGCGTCGGGCGGAACGGCGCCGGCGCGCGCAAACCTGCCGATGCACGTGAGCCGCGTGCGCGGAAAGGCGCGGCGCCACGCCTTCTCGAGCGACGCCCGCCCGGCGCCGGCAGCCACGCTGAAGAGGAGCTCGTAGTCCTCGCCGTCGCAGAGCGCCTCGCGGACGCTCGCCTCGCCTCGGCGCGGAAGCATGGCCCCGTAGATCGCCGGGGACGCGCCGCGTGGCGTCATCGCACCTAGGTCCTTCGCGAGGCCGTCGCTCACGTCCATCATCGCCCGCACCTCGCCCCTGCGGGCGAGCCAGGCCCCCTCGGCGAGCCGGGGCTCGAAGGCGTGGTGGTGGCCGGTCGCCAGGCTCCGGCCGAGCGAGCCCGTGACGTAGAGCCAGTCGCCGGGGCGCGAGCCGGCGCGGGTGAGCGCGCGGCCCGGGCACTCCCCGGTCATGGCGAGGGTCGCGACGAGCGATCCGTCGAGCCGGGCCACGTCGCCGCCCACGACGGGCACCCCGTGCCTGCGGCTCTCGCGGGCGAGCCCCCTGTAGAACTCCGCGAGCCAGGCGAGCGACACCCGGCAGTCCAGGGCGAGCGCGACGACCGCCGCCCGCGGGCGGCCCCCCATGGCCGCGATGTCGCTCAGGTTGCGCCTGAAGAGCTTGGCCCCGACCGCGCGGGCGGGCACGCGCCCGTCAAAATGGACCCCGTGGACCACGGGATCAATGGTCAGGAGCTCCCGGCCTCGGGCGGGGATGAGGACGGCGCAGTCGTCCCCGATCCCGGCGGGGGGCCTCGGCGACGCCCTTCCCAGCCATCGGCGGATCGACCGCAGGAGCGCCTCCTCGCCGACCGAGGCCACGCTTGCCCGCAGGCTGCTGGCGAAGAGCGGCGGCGCCCTCATGAGCCGATCCCCCCGGCGATCATCACGAACGTGTTCAGGTTGAAGAGCGCGTGGGCGACGATGGTCGTGCCGACCGACCCGGTGCGCTCGTAGGCGAGGCAGAAGACGACCGCGAGCACGGTGAGCGGTACGAGGCTCGGCAGGCCGCCCATATGGTCGCCCCAGGAGACGTGGAGGGCGCCGAAGAGCAGGGACGTGACCACGATGGCCGCCGAGCGCGGGATCCTCGTCCTGAAGTACCGGAACATGCCGCCCCGGAAGAGGATCTCCTCGCTGACGGGCACCAGAAGCGTGGCGACCAGGACAAGGGAGAGCTTCACCCCTGTCGAGCTCGTGTTCTGGAGGATGTCCACCATGTCCTGCCTCTCGGCCGGCAGGCCGGCCTTCTCGAGGAAATAGCTCCACGCGAAGCTCGTTCCGTCCACGAGGGGCAGGGCGATTAGGAACGTGACCAGCCCGCTCTTGAGCGCCGGGGCGGCAAAGGGGCCGCGGCCGCCGAGCTGCGCCTTGAGCCCGTACATGAGGAAGAACCCCGCGAGCCCGAGCAGGATCCCGAGGTGCATCACGGCGCCGCCCGCGACCATCATGGCGTCGGGGCCGAAGCGGCTGTGGCGAAGGAGAAACCCGGCGGCGGCGCTCAGCCCGGTCGTCCCGACGAACGCGAAGCACAGGAAGCAGGCGAAGTCGATCGGCGCCAGGCGCCATTCGGTGAGGGCCACCACTCGCGCCTGCCTCGCCTTGGGGCTTAGCGCCTGGGTCCAGACGAGCCACGCACCCAGAATGATGAGCCCTAACTCGAAGCCGGCGGCCGCGACCGCGGTCCAGGTTGTCTCATCTGGCAGGGTCACGACGCCGCGAGCGGGAAGACGATGCGGCCGTCGACGATCGTTGTCTTGACGCGGCCGCGCAGCGTCCGGCCGTTCCAGGGCGAGTTGCTCGACTTGCTGTAGCCCTTCTTGGCGTCGTAGGTCCACGCCTCGTCAGGGTCGAAGATGCAGATGTCGGCGGGGGCGCCGCTCGCGAGCGTGCCCGCCGGCAGGCCGAGGACGCCCGCGGGCTTGCGCGTCATCAGGTCCAGCGCCTTGCGCAGCGGGAACCGGCTCTGGCGCACCAGGACCTCGAGCACGACGGCGAGCGCCGTCTCGAGGCCGATGATGCCGTTCGGGGCGTAGTCGAACTCCTTGTCCTTCTCGTAGTCGGTGTGCGGGGCGTGGTCCGTCGAGATGCAGTCAAGGGTCCCGTCCCTCAGGCCCACGATCAGCGCCCTGCGGTCCGCCTCGGTCCTCAGGGGGGGGTTCATCTTGAAGTTCGTGTCATAGGTGGCCAGGGCCTCGTCGGTGAGCGCGATGTGGTGAGGGGTCGCCTCCGCGGTGACGCAAACGCCGTCCGCCTTCGCCCGGCGGACGATCTCGACCGAGAGGGCCGAGGAGATGTGCTGCATGTGGATGTGGGCCCCCGTGTACCGCGAGAGGATCACGTTGCGCGAGACGATCAGATCCTCAGCCGCGTTGGGCCAGCCGCGCAGCCCGAGGCGGATGGACACGTTGCCCTCGTTCATGACGGCGCCCTCGGTCATGGACTGGTCCTGGCAGTGGTCCATGACCGGCAGGCCGAACATCTTGGCGTACTCGATCGCCCGGCGCATGAGCTCGTTGGACTGCACGCAGTCGCCGTCGTCGGTGATGGCCACGACCCCGGCCCGCTTCAGGGAGCCGATCGGGGCCAGGTTCTCCCCCTTCATCCCAATCGTGATGCACCCGGTCGGCAGCACCTTGACCAGCGAGTCGCGGCGCACGGCGTCCAGGATGAACTGGATCGTCCCCGCGTTGTCCGCGGCCGGCGCCGTGTTGGGCATGCAGACCACGGTGGTGAAGCCCCCGGCCGCGGCGGCCCGGGAGCCCGTCGCGATCGTCTCCTTCTGCGTCTGGCCCGGTTCGCGGAAGTGCACGTGGATGTCGACCAGCCCCGGCGCGGCGACAAGCCCCCGGGCGTCGATCTTCCTCGCCCGACGGCGGTCCGCCGCGGACAGGCGCGGGACGATCTTGCCGTCGAGCGAAAAGAGGTCGCCGACAGAGTCGCGCCGGCTGGCGGGGTCGATGACCCGGGCGTTCCTTATCCAGAGTGCGGGCATGGTCGCGGGTTATTCGGTGGAGGAGATGACCTGCTCGGGCTGGTTTCCCGCGCAGAGGTAGAGGACCGCCATGCGCACCGCGATTCCGTTGGAGACCTGCTCCAGGATCACGCTGCGCTCGCCGTCGGCAAGCTCGCTGTCGATCTCCACGCCTCGGTTGATCGGACCGGGGTGCATGATGATCGCCTTCGGGTTGAGCCACGACGCACGGGTCTTATTGAGGCCGAACATGCTCGTGTACTCGCCGAGGGAGGGGAAGTGGCGGTGCCCCTGGCGCTCGTGCTGGATGCGCAGGAGCATGACGACGTCCGCGTCGGCCAGCGCCGACTTGAGGTCGTGCGAGACCTGAGCGCCGATGGCGGTGAAGCCGTGGGGGACCAGCGTGGACGGGCCGACGAGCGTCACCGCTGCGCCCATCTTCGTGAGCGCGTAGATGTTCGAGCGCGCCACGCGGCTAAAGAGGATGTCGCCCAGAATCGCGACCTTGCGGCCCTTGAGCGGCCCGAGGTGCTCCTTCATCGTGAACGTGTCGAGCAGGCCCTGTGTCGGGTGCTCGTGCGCGCCGTCGCCCGCGTTGATCACCGGGATGTCCAGAATCTTGCTCAGATAGAGCGGCGATCCGGCCGCCGAGTGGCGGATCACGATCATGTCGGCGTTGAGCGCCTGGATGTTCTCGGCCGTGTCGCGCAGGGTCTCGCCCTTGGTCGTCGACGAGCTCGCCGCGTCGAAGGCGATCACGTCGGCGCTCAGGCGCTTCGCGGCCATGTCGAACGCCATGCGCGTGCGCGTGCTCGGCTCGAGGAAGAGGTTGACGATCGTCTTGCCGCGGAGCGCGGGCACCTTCTTCACACTGCGCTTGAGAATGCTCTTGAAGGCGGAGGCGGTGGCGTGGACCTGCTCAATCTCCCGCAGGCTCAGTTCCTCGATCGTGATCAGGTGTCGGCGTGTCCAGGTCATGGAATGGAGACGGCGCGGGCCGCCCGCGGCGCGCGCGGCCGGATCTCGATGCGGTCGAGCGCGGGGTCGTCCCGGAGCGAGACGAGCACGTCCTCGTCCTCCGCGGCGCTGACGGTGGTGCCCGTGAAGTCGGCGACGACGGGGAGCCTGCGGCTGCCCCGGTCAACCAGCACCGCGAGCTCCACCTTGGCCGGCCTGCCGTGGTCGAAGAGCTCGTCAAGCGCCGCCTTCACGGTGCGCCCCGTGAAGAGGACGTCGTCGACGAGGAGAACGGTCGCCCCGTTGACGTCGCCCGGCAGGAGCGTCGGCGTGAACTCCTTCGGGATAGGGTGGCGGCCGAGGTCGTCGCGGTGGAAGGAGATGTCGAGGTCGCCGACCCGCTTGATCCCCAGGCGGGCGCCGAGGCGCCTAGCGAGCGGGATGCCGCCGTTCGCGATGCCGAGAAGGAGGAGCCCCTTGGCCCTGCCGTGGCGGGCCTCAATGGCGGCCGCAAGCCGCTCTATCGCGGCGTGAACCTCCCGGAAGCCGATGGTCTTGGGCGGAGTCACCAAGCCAAGTACTGCATGCCGGAGAAGCTCCGGTAAAGCGAAATAGGTTTCACCCGGCGGAGCCGAGCCACGCCGCCAGGTCGTCCTGCTCGAGGATCCGCCGGCCCGAGCGGTACTCCGGGGCGAGGAGGCGCTCGTAGCCCGGCTCGGCGAAGCGGCGGCAGTGCAGGATCACCCGCGCGCTCTGGCCCGGCGCCCGCACCAGGCGGCCGAGCGCCTGGTTCACCTTCTGGATCCCCGGGATCCTGTAGACGCGGTCGAACGCGGCATCGCGCCCTGCGCCGGCCAGGGCCGCGAGCCTGGCCCTCTGGACGGGGTTGACCTCGGGCAGCGCGGGGCCGACCACCATGGCGTGGGTCACCTTCCCCCCGAGCAGGTCTATGCCCTCGGCGAACCCCGACCCGAGGACGAGGAAGAGGGCCCGGCCGGCGCCGAGCGCGTCGCCAATCCAGGCGCTCTGCGCGGAGAGCTCGCTGCGCTTGGGCTGGAGGGACGCCGCGTCAACGCGCTCGGCCACCGCCTCGGCGTACGCGTAGCTCGGGAAGAACACGGCGATGGGCGCTCCCGCTCCGGCGGAGCGGTGGAGCGCCTCGACGGTCTCGGCCGTCGCCTCGAGGTGGCGCCGGCGGTGCTGGAAGGTCGTGTCGACCCGCAGGTCGACCGCCATGTCGTAGGCGCCGTCCCGCCAAGGGGTCGACGCCCGGATCGGGATCAGCGGCCCGCACGCGCAGCTCTCCTCGAAGCGGTCGACGGGACCCGGAGTCGCCGTCGCGAAGATGACCCCCCCGAAGTCGCGCAGCGCCGCCCCGATGACGGGTGCGGCGTCCAGGCACGTGATCGAGAGGAGCCCGTCGTGCGGGCTCCACCACAGGCGCGGCAGCTCGATCGACCCGATCTGGTCCGCCACGGACGGCATCTTCCAGATGAGGCCCGACACCTGCGGGCCGAGCTCCGCGTAGTCCAAGGGGAACGCCCCCGCGCCCTCGGCAAGGCCGCAGAGGCGCTCGCGCGCGTCCTCGATGTCCGCCGGGGCGAGCCCGCCCGACCTCCGGAGGGAACCCAGGAACCGGGTCCAGTCCTCCCACCGCGAGACCCAGGGAGGCTGCGCTCGGGCGCCCCGAAGCGCCTCGCAGACGAGGCGCGCGTCGTCCGCCGAGAGGGCGTGCGAGTGGGTGTCGGCGGCCCGGGACGGGAGGTTGTGGGCCTCGTCGATCACCAGGAGCGTCCGCGCCGGGTCAAAGCCGGGCCTGTCGTAGAAGAGGCCGCGGCTCTCCGGGGAGAAGACGTAGTTGTAGTCGCCTATCCACACGTCGTTGAACGTGAGGGCGGCGCGCGTGATCTCGTACGGGCAGATCCGGGCGCCGACCCCCGCGTTTCGGAGCGAGACGAGGTCCCTCGGCTGGCCGTCCATGAGGTAGAAGCGCGAGAGCCCGCTTGCGGGCCAGCGCTTCTCGGCGCCGTCCAGGTAGGCGCAGGCCTCGCGGACGCACTGGAACACCGAGTTGACGCAGTGCTCCGCCTTGTTGCGCACGTGCCACGCGGCGACCGGGGCGCCCGGCCCCAGGTCCGCGCCGGGCTCGGTCATCGCGCGCAGCGTCTCGGCCACGTGGAGCTGGCCGGTCGACTTGCCGGTGAGGTAGAGGACCCGGTCGAAGGCGCCGTCCCTGAGCTCGCCGAGCGCGCGCTCGAGGAGGACCCCCGTCTTGCCGAAGCCGGTCGGCGCCTCGAGGAGGACCGCGGACCGGCCGTTGCGGACACAGCCGGCGAGCTCCGAGGCCGCCTCCCGCTGGCCGTGGCGCGGGGCCGCGAACGCCGGCCGGAACTTGAGGTGGAGCAGGCGCTCCCGCGCGCGCAGCCGCAGCTCGAGAAACTCGGCGATCCGGTCGAGCTGGGCGTCGAGCAGCCGCTCGTCGGCGGGGCCGAGGCGCACCGTCTGGGCGAGGCCGGTGTCCGCCTCGACAAAGACCAGCTCGCAGCCCTCGCCGGCGCCCCGGAGGGCCGCGTACGCCGCCGCCTGCACGAAGTAGGCCGGGTAGTCCCCCCTGAGCTCGGCTTCGGGGGCGGGCAGGGCGCGGCTCACAGTCTTTATCTCGCGCAGGACGGTCCCGCCGCCGCAGCGGACGACCTGGTCGATCCTGCCCGTGAGCGCGACGGTCCACCCGCGCCGCGCAAGCTCGCCCTCGACCGCCACCTCGAAGTCGGCGTCGGCGCCGTCGGCGAGCGCCTGCGCCCGGAGCTCGCCGTGCCAGCGCGTGCCCAGCTGCGCGCGCCAGAGCCCGCCCGCCCCGCCGGAAGAGCCGAGCGGCCCGATCGAGAAGTCGGAGAGGTCCCCGACGCTCAGCGCTACGCGCCGCTCTTCCAGGTCGTACCTCACGGGATCACGATCTCGGTGCTGGCGCCGAGGTAGGCCTCGAGCCTCCGACGTATCCGGGCGACGCGGGCGGCGCTCGCGTCCTGCTCGCTCAGGCGGCGGCCGAGGACGGCGGCCGCGACCCCGCGGTCCTCCTCGGTGAGGGAGGGGAGCCACTCCTGCTTCACGGGGTACCCCTCGTCGCGCGCGAAGACGTACAGGCTCTTCAGGTGCACAATGTCCGGGCGGACGCCGGCGCAGAAGGCGTCGAGCGCGGCCCGCAGCAGCTGCGCCACGGCCTCGCGGCTCTCCTCGTGCACGGGGTTGCGCCCGATGACCGCGACCAGCGCCGAGGCGAACCGGAGCGCGTCGTAGCTTGCGCCGATCGCCGCGCGCCGCGTGGTGATGCGGACCTCCCTCACGAACCAGGTCCTCCCCTGGTTTCTGCTTTCCAGCATCGCCGAGACCTCGTCAAAGAGGTCCGGCGAGACGTGGGAGGGCGACAGCCTGCGCGGGACGCGCTGCAGGGCGACGAGGCTGCCGTGCTCGGCCGAGAAGAGCCCGAAGGTCTGGAAGGCGTCCGACGGGGGGCGCTTCTCGATCACGAACGCCTCGGTCGTGAGCGTCTGTCCGGGCACCGGGGGCGGGGGCTAGCTCTCCTCGCGGGACTTCGGGGTTGCGGCGGCGGGCCAGCTCGGGACGACCGCGCCGCCCGAGATGATCATCTTCATCCCGTCGCCGACCGCCATGTCCAGCTCGACCACCTCGCTCCTCGGCAAGACGAGAAGAAAGCCGCTCGTCGGGTTGGGCGTCGTGGGCACGAAGACGGTCCAGGACTCCCTGCCGACCCGGCCCTGGGCCTCGCCCTGGACCGTGTTGGTGAGGAACCCGATCGTCCAGCACCCCTTCCGCGGGAACTCCACGAGGACCACCTTGTTGAACATGTGGCCCCTCTGGGAGCTGAACGTGTTCACGATCTGCCTGACGGTGTTGTAGACGGCGCTAACACCCGGGATCGACTGGATGAAGCGGTCGCCGACGCTGAAGAAGAACTTCCCGAAGACGTAACGCGACACGTAGCCGAGCCCCGTCACGAGGGCCAGGACGATCAGCGTGGCGAGGATGGACCAGACCGCGTCGAGGCCGGGCCGGTCCCTGAGCGAGTTGGGCACCAGGTAGAGGAAGAGCCACTTGAAGTTGCCGCCCACGAAGTCGATGATCTTGCTGAAGATCCAGACGGTCAGGCAGAGCGGCGCGACGAGGATCACGCCCGAGAAGAACGCGTTTCGCAGGGTGACGTAGCGGGAGGAGGAGGGATCGGCTTCGGCCATGAATGGAGGGATTGGTCGTAGCGGCCCCTGGCGGGCTACGCCAGCTTGAAGCTTGGAACGGCCGCGGAGTGCTCCAAGAGGCGCATGGCCCGGGCCTCGGCCCTGCGCATGGCGCGCTTGGACGCCGGCCCTGTGTCGTCGTAGCCAGCCAGGTGGAGCCAGCCGTGGACGACATAGAGCGTGATCTCCCTAGAGAGGCGGGCGCGGGCGCGCCCGCACCGGCGGGCCGCCGCGTCGACCGAAACGCAGATCTCGCCGGCGCAGCCGTGCGCCGCGTCTCCCCCGAACGTGATGACGTCGGTGGGGGACCTGTCGCCGAGGAACCGCGCATGGAGCCGCGCCAGGGCCGGGTCGCCCAGGAAGGCGACCGAGAGAGAGCCCTCCGGGCATCCGCCCCCGAACGCCCCGGCGTGGGCGTCGAGCAGGCCGATCGCCGCCCTCAGGGCCCTGCGGTCGAAGCGCAGGCGGGCGCGGCGGTTGGCGACGTCGACCGGGCGCATGGCGCCCTTCAAGCGTTCGCCTCGTTCGGCGGCTCGGCGGGCGTCGCGTAGGCGACCCGGGAGTGCAGCATGTTGAGCAGCGTGAAGGTGAAGCTGTTCTTGATCTTCGCCAGGTCCTCGAAGGTGAGCGGCGCCTCGTCGAGCTGGCCGTCCGCGACGCGCTCGGCGACCATCCGGTCGATCAGCGCGCCGAGCTTCTCGGCCGTGATCGTGCGGATCGAGCGGGTCACGGCCTCGACCGCGTCGGCAAGCGACACGACGGCGCTCTCCTTGAACTGCGGCTTGGGCCCCTCGTAGCGGAACGGCGCGTCGGGGACGGCCGGCGGCTCCGCCCCGGGGAAGGGCGACTGGGACAGGGCCATGGCGCGCTCGTAGAAGAACTTCACAAGCGTGGTGCCGTGGTGCTGGCGGATCACGTCGATCACCGCGCGGGGAAGGTGGTGGCGGTGCGCCATGTCCACGCCGTCGGCCACGTGCTGGCGGATGATGGCCGCCGAGACCACGGGGTCCTTCTCGTTGTGGGGGTTGCCGCTGCTGCGCTGGTTCTCCGTGAAGAAGGCCGGGTTGGCCGTCTTGCCGATGTCGTGGAAGAGCGCGCAGGCGCGGGCCAGCAGCGGGTTGGCGCCGATCGCGTTGCAGGCGTTCTCGGAGAGCTGGGCGACGACGAGCGAGTGGTGGTAGGTCCCGGGCGCCTCAAGCTGCATCCTGCGCAGGAGGGGATGGTTGAAGTCGGTGAGCTCAAGGAGCGTGATGTCGGTCGTCCGCTTGAAGAGCGCCTCGAGGACCGGCAGCAGGCCGACGACGGCGACGCCCGTCAGCAGCCCGGTCACCAGGCCCGCGCCCATCTGCCAGGCGAGCGTCTCGAGCGGCGTTTGCTGCGCGATGCCGATCAGCGCGGCGAACGCGGCCACGGTGAGGCCCCCCATCCCGGCGGCGCTGACGACGCGGCCGCGCTGGCGCGCCTCGCGGCAGCCGTAGATCGCGACCATCGAGGCGAGGAACGTGAGGACGAGCAGGTCGAGGCGGTTGCCGTAGATGACGCCGGTGAAGATCGAGATCAGGAGCGCCATGAAGATCGCCGAGCCGGCGTCGATGAGGATCGCGACGATCAAGGGGGCAAGCGCGGTCGGCGCCAGGTAGGGCAGGGCGGAGGCCCACGCCGGGTCGCGCAGGAAGAGCTCGGCCCCGCCGACCGTGTAGACGACGCGCACCAGGGCCAGGTTGAAGATGACGACCAGGGCCAGGAGGCCCAGGCTCACGTTGCTCGCCAGGGTCTCGGGGTCCTCGAGCCTGACGTAGATGATGGAGGCGAGCACCATCGCGAGCACGAGGAGCACGCGCCCGAACAGCTCGAGGCCGTCGCCCAGCTGCGCCGCGCCGCCCTCGAGGGCGGCCGTGCGGTACGCGGTGGCCATCTCGTACTGGTCCTCGGTGACCCGGTCCCCCGCGTTGATGATCGTCCGGCCGGCCTCCACGCGCACCGTCACGGGCTTTACCTTGGCCATCAGGCCGGCCTCGCGGCGCGCCGCCGCGGCCCGGTCGAACACGAGGTTCGGCTGGACCCCGTTGCGAAAGAGCCGGAAGAGCGCGTGCGCGGCGGGCCCGGGCACGCCCTCCGCGGCGAGGCTCACCCTGAGGAAGGTCAGCGCGTCCTCCATGGACTGGACCGGCCGCGACGCCGTGCCCCCTGAGGGCCGCTCGACCTCGAACATGACCACGGCCTCGGGGCCGCCCCCGGAGCCCGAAATGTCGTGGACGCCCTCGCTGTAGACCTGCCTGAGCGCCGCGAACCCGTTCTCGAAGAGCGCGGCGCGCGCCGGCGCGTCGCCCGCGGTCAGGATCGCGCCGAGGTCGTCCGCATTCGTCTCGTAGGGCCCGCGCGCGTTGAACTCCTCGGCCAGGGCGGCGAGCGCCTTGCGCCGGTTGAAGAAGAGGGCCGTCGGGTCCGGGTGCGCGGCCTCGAAGGCGCCCAGCCTGCCGAGGAGGTCGCGGGCGGCGCCCTCGAAACGCTCGAGCGGCGCCGTGTCCAGCCGGTAGATGGGAGGCAGCCCGACCAGGCGCTGCTCGCGCTCGGCCTTCGTCCGGGTGGCGCTCACGTAGGCGAACGGGAACCCGGCCACGATCCGCACGGGGGCGATCTGGCTCGGCAGCACCGGCAGGTCGAGCACCCGCATCCCGGCCGAGCTGACGAGTACGATCGCCGCCACCGTCACGATGAAGATCAGCCCCGCCACGAGGCGGCTCCGGTCCAGGAAGTCGCGAAGGCCCGAGCCCGTCGCCGACTTCGGGTCGCCCCGGTGGGCGCCGAGCCCGCCGACGAGAAGCCTGAGCTGGTTGCGGACGGACATCTTAGGAGCCTGCGCGGCTGTCGGCCCCGGCCGTCGGGTGCTTGTAGCGGTCGTAGGCCTCGACGATGCGCTGCACCAGCGGGTGGCGCACGACGTCCCCGGCGGTGAACGTGTGGAAGACGATCCCGGGGACGTCCTTGAGGATGTGCTGCACCTCGAGCAGCCCGGACACCTTGGAGCGCGGCAGGTCAATCTGGGTGACGTCGCCCGTCACGACCATCCTCGAGTCCTCGCCCAGCCGGGTGAGGAACATCATCATCTGCTCGGGGGTCGTGTTCTGCGCCTCGTCGAGGACGACGAACGCACGCGAGAGCGTGCGGCCGCGCATGTAGGCGAGCGGGGCGATTTCGATCACGCCCTTCTCGGTCAGCCGCACGACCTCCTCCGGGTCGAGCATGTCGTGGAGCGCATCGTAGAGGGGACGCAGGTAGGGAAGGATTTTCTCGCGGAGGTCGCCCGGCAGGAACCCGAGGGCCTCGCCGGCCTCCACCGCGGGCCTTGTGAGCACAATCCGTTCCACCTCGTGGTTGAGGAGGGCCGAGACGGCGGCCGCCATCGCCAGGTAGGTCTTGCCGGTGCCTGCCGGGCCTATCCCGATGACGATCGGCTGGCGCAGGACGGCCTGGAGGTACTCCTTCTGGCCGATGGTCTTCGGCACGACGCTCCTGCGGTTCGTCGCGATTACGAGCGGCTCGTCGAGGAGCGCCTGCCACCGGTCGGCCTCGCCTTTCGCGAACGAGTCCACGAGGCGGGCGAAGTCGGGCGTGCGGATGGTCATCCCCTGGCTCCGGGCGGCGTTCAGGAACGCGAAGAACTCCTCGGCGCGCGCCAGGGGCTCCTGGGCGGCCTCGATCTTGAGCCAGTCCTCGCGCGTCACCAGCTTGACGCCGAGCGCCTGCTCGGCATGGGCCAGGTTCTCGGCCTTGCCCGCGTAGAGCTGGCTCAGGTGCCGCGGGCTCTGGAAATGGAGCGTCTTAGCGGGCACGGGCGTCGCTTCAGGAAACGGGGGCCACCTGGCCCACGCAGGCCGAGAGGCGCTCCCAGGTCGCGTCGAGCGACTGCGGAAGCACGCGGGTCTGCCCGAGGACGGGCATGAAGTTGTTGTCGCCGTTCCAGCGGGGCACGATGTGGCCGTGCAGGTGGGCGATGCTGCCTCCCGCGGCCGAGCCGAGGTTGAACCCGATGTTGACCCCGTCGGGCTTCATCGCCGCCGTGAGCAGCCGCTTGGCGAGGAAGACCTCCTCCATGAGGTCCGCCCGTTCCTCCCGGGAAAGCTCCTCGAGTTCCTTGACCTCCCGGAACGGCACGGCGAGCAGGTGCCCCGGGTTGTAGGGAAACCGGTTGAGCAGGAGGTAGGAGAGGCGCGACCTGTGGACGATGAGCGCCGCGCGGTCGTCACCCATGTTGGGCAGCTCCGTGAACGGTCGCTTCATCGTTGCCGGATAGCGCGGCGCCTCAATGTAATCCATGCGCCAGTAGGCGTGAAGCTGCTGCATCGTGAAGGGCCGTCCATCCAAGCATACGGGGGGTCCAAAGTCAAAGACTTGCCTAATGGCGTACTCCTCGTGTCATTTTGGTCCCATGCCGGCCTCCTCTCCAACCCGCAGGGTAGCCATCACGGGACTTGGCGCCGTCACGCCCGTCGGGCTGACCGCGCCCGACACCTGGTCCGCGCTCATCGCAGGAAAGAGCGGAATTGGACTTATAACACGCTTTGACGCAACAGGATGCACAGCAAGGATTGCGGGCGAGGTGCGGGGGTACGATCCGACCGCCGAGCGTGTGACCGCGCTGTATCCCCGGGGCGCCGGCACGGAGCCCGTCACGGCCGCGATGTCCGCAAAGGAGGTGCGCAAGCTGGGACGATTCAGCCACTTGGGCCTCGGGGCGGCCCTTGAGGCCTACGCCGACTCCGGCCTCGATTCCGTCCGGGACCGCCTTCCCGCGGAGCGGATCGGCGTCAACCTCGGGGTCGGCCTGGGAGGCCTCCCGGAGATCGTCGCGACGCACGAGACGTGGCGGGTGGGCGGCTTCAGGAAGATCTCGCCCTTCTTCATTCTGCAGGCCGCCCCGAACATCCTGGCGGGCCAGGTCGCGATCCTCCTGAACTGCCGCGGGGCGAACTTCAGCACGGCCTCCGCGTGCGCCACGAGCGGCCACACCCTCGGCGAGTCCGCGCGGGCCATCCGCCGGGGGGACGCCGACGTCATGCTGGCCGGCGGGGCCGAGGCGGTGATCACGCCGATCGCCGTCGGCGCCTTCGCCCAGATGAAGGCGCTTTCGACCCGCAACGATGCCCCGCAGAAGGCGTCGCGGCCCTACGACCTGGACCGCGACGGGTTCGTGGTCGGGGAGGGCGCGGTCGTCTTTGTCCTCGAGGAGATGGAGCACGCCCGCAGGCGGGGGGCCCGGATCTACGCCGAGCTGCTGGGCTACGGGGCCACGGCGGACGCGTGCCACCTCTCCTCGCTTGCCCCCGAGGCCGAGGGCTCCCGCAGGTCGATGCAGCTGGCGCTAGACGACGCCGGGCTCGAGGCCGGGCGGGTCGGCTACGTCTCCGCCCACGCCACGTCGACGCCGAGCGGCGACGGCGAAGAGGCGGCCGCGATCGCGTCGGTGTTCGCCGGCTCCGGGGACCGGCTGCACGTGAGCGCGGTGAAGTCGATGACGGGGCACCTTCTCGGGGCGGCCGGAGCGCTCGGCGCCCTTGCCGCCGTGCTCGCCATCGATCGGGGCGTCATCCCGCCGACCATCAACCTGGACTCCCTCGACCCCGCGTGCGCCGCGCTCGGGCTCAATTTCACGGCGGGCGCCGCGGTCACCAAGGCGGTCGAGGCCTCGCTTGCCAACAGCTTTGGCTTCGGCGGGACCAACGCCTCGCTGGTCTTCAGGCGGGCTTAGGGGCCGCTACAGGCCGTCGGGCGGGGGCGTCGGGGAGACGAGCAGCGGGCTCGACACCGGCGCCGGGTACGGGTGGATGATGACGCGCGAGGCCTTGTCCTCGCCCAGGTAGTCCTTCGCCAGGGCGTCGATGTCGGCCTTCGTGATCGCCTTGAAGTCCGCGAGGCGGTTGCGGGCCCAGTCGAGGACCTCGGGCCTTTCCTGCGCCCGGCCGAGCACCGTCATCCAGTACGCGTTGGTCTGCTCGGTCTCGAGGGCCGACTTGAGGGTCTTGGCCATCGCGCCGTCGAGCTCCTCCTGCTTCACGCCGTTGGCGCCCAGGTCGGCGGCCACCGCCACGATCGCATTCTGGATCTCTCGCGCCCTCGGGGGCTCCACGATGGCGATCGCAACGATGTAGCCGTAGCCCGGGAAGATGTCGCTCGCCGTGCTCGCCACGGTGGGGGAGACCCCGTTCGGCAGGCGGTCGCTGACCCTCAGGCGCAGGCGCTCGGCCAGCATGAGCCCGAGGGTGTTGAGCCGGCGGCTGCGCTGGATGTCCATGCCGTCCGAGGTCGGCCAGTAGACGGCGACCAGGCCCTTGGGAGCATTCGTCTCGACGGCGTAGTCCTTGATGAAGGGCTGCCGGGGGAAGGAGACCTTGCGCAGGTCGTCCAGGGGCGCCCTGGGCTCGCGCTTGGGAAGCGTGCCGAGCGTCCGGGCCGCCGCGTCGATGACCACGTCAATGTCGACGTCGCCCACGACCGAAACCTCAAGGGGGCCGCTCGCCAGCTGGGGCGAAAGCCAGGCCTTAAGCTCGTCCAGGGTGCGCGCCATCATCTCGCCCCGGGCCGGCAGTCCGAACCGCGGGTCGCCGCCGGCCAGGAGCCTGGGCACCTGGAGGGCGAGGGGGCCCCGCTCCGAGCGCGCGAAGGACTGGTAGGCGGCGTCGATGCGGCCGCGGGCGACCCGCTGCGCCTCGGGGCGGTACCCGGGATCCTCGATCGACGCGGTGAGCAGCTGCAGCTCGAACAGAAGGTTCCGCGGGTTTGTCTGCCCCTCGTAGATGAAGGCGTCCATGGTGGACGTGAAATGGATCCCCGCGGCCTTGCCCATGAGCACCTTCTCCAGGTCGGCGATCCCGAGCTTGCCCAGGCCGCCGGTCGAGAAGGCGAGGCTTGCGAACGTGGACAGCCCGGGTTCGTTCGCGGCGGGCTCCGTCAGCTGGCCAGTCCCGAGGCGCGCCGCCACGCGGATGGAGTTCGGGCTGAACGTCGTCCGCTTGACATTGAGCCGCACGCCGTTCGCAAAGGCGACCTCCGTGAAGTCGAGGTCGTCGACGCGCGTGCGGCTGGCGACGACGCCCGCCGGCCCGAAGTCGGTGTAGCCCCAGACGGGCACGACGGAGGCGGGGGCGGCCGCGGGGGCGGCCGTTGCGGACACGGGCGCGGGGGGCGGCGCCTGGCCGCTCAGCGGAGCTGCGAGGACGACCGACACCGCGAGGACGGGCAGGGAGGAGAGGCGGCGCATGGGTTTTCTGCCGGGAATCGTTGCCGCCCGGCCCGAGTGGACAACAGCAAAAACACCTGCCCCGCAAACTTGTTGTGGCGTTGACGCCCAGTTTGAGCGTTTCTTTACGGCGTCGCCATGATCTGGGTCTACCGGCTGCTCTTTCCCTTCGCGCTGGTTGCGTTGTCCCCGTACTACCTGCTGCGGATGCGCAGGCGGGGCGGCTACGGCGACGGGTTTTGGCACCGCTTCGGCCTGCCCCCGGCCATCCCGCCGAGGCGGCCGGGCGTGGGCCGGGTCTGGCTCCAGGCGGTCAGCGTGGGCGAGATGCTCGCCGTGGAGCCCATCCTGCGCGGGCTCAAGGAGGACGGCACGGAGGTCGTGCTGACGACGACGACCTCCACCGGTTTCAAGGTCGCGGCGGAGCGGTACCGGCCCCTCGCCGCCGCGATGGCGTATTTCCCGGTCGACTGGATGCCGTTTTCCGCGCGCGCCTGGGACGCCTTCGCGCCCGATCTGGCCATTGTGACCGAGGGCGAGCGCTGGCCCGAGCACCTGCGCCAGGCGAAGGCCCGCAGGGTGCCCGTGCTCTGCATCAACGCCCGGATCTCCGAGCGGAGCTTCCGGCGGCTCAGGCGCTCTCACGCGGCCGCTCGGTTCGTTCTGGACGGGATGACCCGCGTGCTGGCGGGGTCGGAGCTGGACGCCGAGCGCTTCCGCGAACTCGGGTTCCCTCCGGAGCGCATCAGCGTGACCGGCAACATCAAGCTGGACGTGCAGATCGAGCCCCTGGATGAGGTTGGCCGCGGCCGCCTGCGCCGGGAGCTCGGCCTGGGCGAGGGCCGGCTTGTCCTGCTCGGCTCGTCCACGTGGCCCGGCGAGGAGGAGGCGCTTGTCGGCGCGCTTGTCGCGGCCCGGGCCCGGGGCTTAGACTGCTCGCTGCTCCTCGTTCCGCGGCACGCGGAGCGGCGCTCGGAGATCGAGAGGCTCCTGCGGGCGACCGGGCTTTCGTACCACCTGCGCTCGGCGGGCCCGTCCCCCGGGCAGGTCGACATCGCGGTGGGCGACACGACGGGCGAACTCCGCGCGATGACCCAGCTCGCCGACTTGGTCTTCATCGGCAAGAGCCTGCCGCCCCATACCGAGGGACAGACCCCGGTCGAGGCGGCGACGATCGGCAAGGCGATCCTCTTCGGGCCGGGGATGGCGAACTTCCGTTCGATTGCCAACGACTTGATGAACCGGGGGGCGGCGAGGACGGTCGCGGACGCCGCAGCCCTTGCGGCGCAGTGCGGGGCCCTCCTCGGGGACGGGGTCGCGCGGGAGGCGATTGCCGGGGCCTGCGCGCGCTGGCGCCGGGACAACGGCGGCGGCGTGGCCCGCACGCTCGAGGCCATCCGCGCGCAGCTCGGGCGAGGGTATTAGATTCGCCGGGGCGGGCCGCGGGTTTATGTCATATTGGGTGGGCCGGCCATTAAGGCCCTTGCGTTAGCTCGGCCGTATTGTTTAGTTAAACGCTCCGTGTTCCTGCGGAACCCTCGGGTTCCAAGCCGGGCTCATCACACCACCAACCACCACCTATTACCCACACTCCCATGGCACTCAAAGTCGCTATCAATGGATTCGGCCGCATCGGCCGACTGGTATTCCGGGCTCTCGTCGAGCAGGGCCTTCTCGGCTCGACGTTCGACGTCGTCGCGGTCGGCGATATCGTGCCGGCCAACAACCTGGCCTACCTGCTCAAGTATGACTCCACGCAGGGCCGCTTCTCGGGCACGGTGGGCTCCAAGAAGTCCTCCGCCGACAAGGCCGAGGATGACGTCCTGATCGTCAACGGCCACGAGATCAAGGTGGTGAGCGCCAAGACGCCCGCCGAGCTTCCCTGGAGCGCCCTGGGCGTCCAGATCGTCATCGAGTCGACGGGTCTGTTCACCGAGGCGGACAAGGCGAGGGGCCACCTCACAGCCGGCGCGAAGAAGGTCATCATATCGGCCCCCGCGAAGGGCGAGGACATCACCGTCGTCCTGGGGGTCAACGACTCCAAGTACGACCCCGCCAAGCACGCGATCATCTCCAACGCCTCGTGCACGACCAACTGCCTGGCGCCCATCGTCCACGTGCTCCTGAAGGAGGGCTTCGGGATCGAGGAGGGCCTGATGACGACCATCCATTCCTACACGGCCACCCAGAAGACGGTGGACGGCCCCTCGAAGAAGGACTGGAAGGGCGGCCGCTCCGCGGCGATCAACATCATCCCGTCGACCACCGGCGCGGCGCGCGCGGTCGGCCTGGTGTGCCCGGAGGTCAAGGGCAAGCTGACGGGCATGTCGTTCCGCGTCCCGACGCCGACCGTCTCGGTCGTCGACCTGACGGTGCGCACCGTGAAGCCCACCTCCTACAAGGAGATCTCCGAGGCGATCAAGCGCGCGAGCGAGACCTACCTTAAGGGGATCCTCGCCTACACGGCCGACGAGGTCGCCTCGAGCGACTTCATCCACGACCCGCATTCGTCCATCTACGACGCGGGCTCGGGCATGGAGCTCAACAACCGGTTCTTCAAGCTCGTCAGCTGGTACGACAACGAGTGGGGCTACAGCAACCGCTGCGTGGACCTCCTCAAGAAGGTCGCCGCCGGGCTATGAGCTTCAGGAGCATCCGCGACCTCCAGCTCTCGGGAAAGCGCGTCCTGATCCGCGTGGACTTCAACGTCCCGCAGGACAAGGCGACCGGGGCCATCACGAACAACCAGCGGATCGTCGCGGCCCTGCCCACGATCCGCTTCGCGCTCGACCAGGGTGCGTCGGTCGTCCTGATGAGCCACCTCGGCCGGCCCGACGGCCAGCGGATCGCCAAGTACTCGCTCAAGCCCGTCGCCGCGGAGCTGGGGAAGCTCCTCGGCAAGCCCGTCACGTTCCTCGACGACTGCTGCGGGCCGTCCGTCGAGGCCGCCTGCGCGAACCCGCAGCCGGGCTCGGTCATCCTCCTTGAGAACCTGCGCTTCCACATCGAGGAGGAGGGCAAGGTGAAGCTCGAGGACGGCACCTCCAAGAAGGCGGACCCCGCGGCGGTGGCGGCGTTCCGGGCGAGCCTCTCCAAGCTGGGCGACGTGTATGTCAACGACGCGTTCGGCACCGCCCACCGGGCGCATTCCTCGATGGTCGGCGTGAGCCTGCCGCAGAAGGCGGCCGGCTTCCTCATGGAGGCCGAGCTCAAGGCGTTCGCGGCCGTGATCGCAAACCCGCGCCGGCCGCTCCTGGCGATCCTCGGCGGGGCCAAGATCGCGGACAAGATCCCGCTCATCCGCAACCTGATCGACAAGGCCGACGAGATCATCATAGGCGGCGGGATGGCCTACACCTTCAAGAAGGTTCTCGGCGGTATGGAGATCGGCGAGAGCCTGTTCGACCCCGAGGGCGCGAAGATCGTCGGCGAACTGGTCGAGAAGGCCAAGGCGCGCGGCGTGTCGATCATCCTGCCGGTCGACTACGTCTGCGCGGACAAGTTCGACGCGAACGCGGCCACGAGGCCGGCGGACGACTCCACGGGAATCCCGAAGGGCTGGATGGGCCTCGACTGCGGCCCGAAGTCCATCGCCCTCTTTGACGCCGCCATCCGGCGCGCGAAGACGATCGTCTGGAACGGCCCGTCGGGCGTGTTCGAGTTCGAGAAGTTTGCGGGATCGACCAAGGCCATGGCCGCGGCGATCGCCGAGGCCACGGCGCACGGCGCCACGACGGTCGTGGGCGGCGGCGACACGGCGACGGCCGCGAGGAAGTTCAAGGTGGCCGACAAGGTGACGCACTGTTCCACGGGCGGCGGCGCGAGCCTCGAGTATCTCGAGGGCAAGGTGCTTCCCGGCGTCGCATTCCTCGAATCCTAAAACCAACCGGCCCCCAACGGCCCCAACCATGACCCGCAAGAAGCTGATCGCAGGCAACTGGAAGATGAACAAGACGGCGACCGACGCCGTCGCGCTCGCCCACGACATCGTCGTCGCGCTGGGCTCCCAGCAGGAGGTGGAGGTGGTCGTTTGCCCGCCGTTCACCTCGCTCGAGGGCGTGGGCAAGGCGATCGAGGGCTCGGTCGTCAAGCTGGGCGCCCAGAACATGCACTTCGAGGCCTCGGGCGCCTTCACCGGCGAGATCTCCGCGCCGATGCTCCGCGCGCTCTTCGCGACCCATGTCATCCTCGGTCACAGCGAGCGCCGGACGCTCTTCGGCGAGTCCGACGAGCTCGTGAACAAGAAGGTGCTCGCGGCGCTCAGGAACCAGCTGCGGCCGATCGTCTGCGTCGGCGAGAGCCTTGCGGAGCGCGAGGCCGGCTCGACCCTGAAGGTCATCCAGACGCAGACCGAGCGGGCCCTGGAGGGCGTCAGCAAGGAGCTGGCCGCCGGCATCGTGATCGCCTACGAGCCGGTCTGGGCGATAGGCACGGGCAAGGTCGCCACGACCGAGCAGGCGCAGGAGGTCCACGGCTTCATCAGGGGCCTGCTCACGAAGCTCATGGGGGAGGGCGTCTCCCAGCGGGTGAGGATACTCTACGGCGGGTCCATGAAGCCGGCGAACGCGCCCGAGCTCCTGGCGCAGAAGGACATCGACGGGGGGCTGATCGGCGGCGCGAGCCTCGAGGCCCGCAGCTTCCTCGAGCTTGTCAAGGCCGCGGCAAGCGTCTGCTAGCCCTCAGGGCTGCGCGTCGGCCGTGGCGATCTGCTTCTTCGGCGCGGTCGCGGCGCCGTAGGTCCTCTGCAGGCCCTCGTTCGAGCGCCTGAGCGCGTCCGCAGCGTAGCGCTCGAGCGTGCCGTTGGCCTGGCGGGCGAGGAGGGCGTCGACCTCCGGCAGCTTGAGCCCCTCGCGGACCCTGAGCGAGCGGTAGACCCGCAGCATGGCGACCCAGCCCGGGTAGGGGCTCGGGTCCTGCCTGCCGGACTGGAGCTGCTCCTTGACGCACCCGGAGAGGTAGGCCGCCAGGAGGAGTCCGCGCTCGCCCGAGTTCGAGAGCTCCGAGAGCCCCTTCTTGATGTCGCACCACGGGACGGAGTCCGTCCCCAGGTCGACCACCACCAGGTCGCTTTCGAGCGCGAACCTAAGGATCGTGTTGGAGGCCGCGGCGACCGCGCCGTTCGCCTCGTCCGCCGGCTTCGGCGCCGTCAGGCTTCCCACGGCGTTCGCATCGAACACGCGGATGGCGTCCAGGACCTGGTCCTTCGTGACGGGAGAGGACGCGAGGGCGGGCGATGCGAGCGCAAGCGCAAGCGCGGCGGCGCGGGGCAGGAGTCGGGGCATGGGGCGGATACTCCCCAAATCGTGACCCTAACGCCGCCGGATATGCAAAGCGATTCAACGGGACCGCGCGACCAAGTCCTCCGCGAGCCTCGCGAGGAAGGCGGCGTCGCCCGGGAGCCGGCGAAGCGCCGCGACCGCGAGGTCCGAGCGCTCGCGCGCGATCCGCCGGGCGCGGTCGAGCCCGTGGACGGTGACATAGGTCGCCTTTCCGGCCCGCGCGTCCTTGCCCGCGGTCTTGCCGAGGGTCGCCGAGTCGCAGGTGGCGTCCAAGATGTCGTCGACGACCTGGAACGCGAGGCCGAGCTCCCGGCCGGCCTCGCGAAGCGCCCCGACGGCGTCCTGCGGGGCGCCCGAGCAGAGGGCGCCCATCGCCAGCGACGCCTCGATCAACGCCGCGGTCTTGTTCAGGTGGATGTACCGGAGGTCCTCGTCGGTCGCCTCGGCGCGGCGCTCCGCCAGGAGGTCCTCCATCTGCCCGCCGATCAGGCGGCGGCTTCCGGCGGCCCCGGCCAGTTCGCCGACCAGCGACGCGGCGAGCGCGGGGCGGGACGCGTAGGACTCGGCGAGGATCGCGAAGGAGCGGGTGAGCAGGGCGTCGCCCGCCAGGAGCGCGGTGGCCTCGTCAAAGGCCCTGTGCGCGGTCGGCCGGCCCCGCCTCAGGTCGTCGTTGTCCATGCACGGCAGGTCGTCGTGCACGAGCGAGTAGGTGTGCACGCACTCGACGGCGACCGCCGCCGGGAGGGGATCGGCCGCGTCCGGCCCCGTGAAGAGCTCCGAGGCAGCGAGGACGAGGACCGGCCGAAGGCGTTTCCCGCCGGCCTGCATCGAGTAGCGCATGGCCTCATGGAGCCGGGCCGACGGCTCGGAGGCCGGGGGCAGGAGCAGGTCGATCCCCGCCTCGACCCGCGACACCAGCAGCTGCAGTCTTGCGGCATGGTCCATCGGTGGAAATTGAGCTCCATTGCGGTTCGCCTGCCGAGAACAAACTCGCCAAGCCCGTGGGCTTCGCCCATATAGGCGCGGTCCACCTCCGATGCCCACTTACGAGTACGCCTGTTCAAAGTGCGGTCACCGCTTCGAGAAGTTCCAGTCCATGCGCGACGAGCCGCTCAGGAAGTGCCCGAAATGCCACAGGGCGGCGCTTAAGCGGCTGATCGGCAGCGGCGCGGGCCTGATCTTCAAGGGAAGCGGCTTCTACATCACCGACTACAAGAACAAGGGGATGGCCAAGGACGCGGCGAGCGAGGCGGCCCCTGCGGCCGCCCCGAAGCCCGCGGGCGAGGCGGCCCCGGCCGCGGCGTCCAAGGTCCCGGGCGCAAGCCCGAAGGCGGCGAAGGACGCCGTCGCCCCGTCGAAGAAATAGTTCTCCTCCCATGCTAAAGAAAAACACGAAAGCCCAGAGGGGCCCGACCTGGCTTGAGGTGGGGCTGGGTGCCTTCCTGAGCGTCATCCTCGGAATTGCCGTCGGCGCGGCGTACATGGTCTCACGGCCGGTGCTGAAGGTGACGTCGATCCCGAAGGACGCGGCCGCCAACGCCATCTTCTACATCGAGGGCTCGCACAGCACGGGGAGCTCGGCCGACGTCGCCGAGAAACGCAAGGCGTTTGCCGACGGGGAGTCGGTCTCAGTCGAGGAGGGGGAGCTCAACGCCCTCATCGGGAGCGTCAGCCAGCCGGAGGCGCCCAAGCCCAAGGCGGCGAAGCCGGGTGACAAGGCGCCGGCGGCCCCCGGCAACGAGCGGATGATGGAGCCCGGCACGCTCAACGCGCGCATCAAGGACGGGAAGATCCAGTTCGGGGACACGGTCGCCTTCAACGTCTTCGGCTTTAGCGCCTCGGTCTTCGTCCAGGCGACCGGGGTCTTCACCAAGCGGAGGTCGGTGTTCGAGTTCGACCCGGAGACGTTCTACGTGGGCGGCTGCCCCGCGCAGCGCCTCCCCTTTGTCCGGGACTTCCTGATGAGGAAGCTCCTCTTCTCGCAGCCGGCGCCCGACGACCTGGCGGCGGCCTGGTCCAAGCTCTCCGACGTCTCGATCGAAGGCTCCACGCTGCGGTTGAAGGCGCCGTAGGCCGGGCTGGCCCTCGTGTCGAAGAGCCTCAAGAGCATCGGGGTCATCTCGTTCCTGACGGTCGTCTCGCGGTTCCTCGCGCTCGTGCGCGACTCGCTGGCGATCGCGATCTTCGGCTCGGGCTGGCTCTACGCGGCGTTCACGACCGCCTTCATCCTGCCGAACCTCTTCCGCAGGCTTCTCGCGGAGGGCTCCATGACCGCCGCCTTCGTGCCGACGCTCCAGGAGGAGCTTCACGCCGGGGGCAGGGACGGGACCTTCCGCCTCCTCTCCAAGGTTGCGTCCTGGCTGCTGGTCGTCACCGGGGGGCTGGTCGTCGCCGCGGCCGCGATCTTCAGCCAGTCGCGCCTGATCGCGGGCCGCGAGGAGAAATGGTACGTCGCGGCCGACCTGGTGGTGGTCCTCTTCCCGTACCTGGCGCTCATCAGCCTTGCGGCCGCGTGCAGCGCCACCCTGAACGTGCTCGGGCACTTCGTGGAGCCGGCCCTCTCGCCGATCTGGCTGAACCTCGCGATGATCGCGACCCTCGCGGGGGCCGGCCTGCATTTCGCGGTCACTCCGCTCGGCGAGATCCACTGGCTCTGCGCGGGGGTGCTCGCCGGCGGCTTCCTGCAGATGGCCGTCCCGGCCGCGGTCCTCGTCCGGATGGGCTGGAGGCCCGGCTTCGACCTCGGCCTCTCGCCGCGGGTGCGCGAGATCGCGCTCCTGATGACGCCCGGCATCTTCGGGACGGCGATCTACCAGATCAACTTCTCGGTCTCGCGCCTGCTCGCGTTCTCGGTCGACGACCCCTCGGCCGTGTACCTGTACACCGTCAACCGGCTCATGGAGTTCCCGATCGGGGTCTTTGCGGTGGCGGTCTCGACGGTCGTCTATCCGCTGATCGCGGCGCACGCGGTGAAGGGCGACTTCCGGGCGATGTCGGGCGACTTCCAGAAGGGAATCCGGCTGATCCTCATCATCAACGTGCCGGCCGCCGCCGGGCTCGCGCTGCTGAGCGGCCCGATCGTGAGGCTGATCTACCTGCACGGCCACGTGACCGCGCTCGACGCGCACCGGATGGCGCTTCTGCTCTGCATCATGGTCGTCGGGCTTCCGTTCTTCTCGGTCGTCAACCTCACGGTCCGGGCGTTCTACGCCGTGAAGGACACGAAGACGCCGGTGCGGGTGGCCCTGGTCGACTTCCTGATCAACATCGCGGTGAGCCTGGCGCTCATCCGCTGGCTCGGCGTCCTGGGGATCGTGCTCGCCAGCACGACGGCCATCGTCGCGCAGACCTTCCTGCTTGGCCGCGCGCTCGAGCGGCGCCTTCCCGAGATGCACCTCGCCCCGCTGGCCCCGAGCTTCGCCAAGGTGATCGGCGCGACGGCGGCGATGGCGGCCGTCGTCGCCGGCGGGGCTCGCGCCCTGCAGGCCGTCGGCCTGGGCGCAAGCAACCTTGCGGCGGTCGCCGCGCTGGTCCCCGCCGGGATCTGCGCCTACGGACTCGCGCTGTGGGTGCTGCGCATCGAGGGCCGGAACGAGATCGAGAGCGTGCTGGCCCGCGTGCCCGTGCTGGGGCGGTTTTTTCACCCCGGGCTTTGACAAAACGGCCGTCCCGGTCTCGTTCTCACTTCACACTTATGACACCCGTACCCACCCAGACCGTGACCGACGCGCTCAGCTGGCGCTACGCCACCAAGAAGTTCGACGCCACCCGGACGATCCCCGCCGAGACGTGGGCCGCCCTTGAGCGGGCGCTCGTGCTCGCGCCCTCCTCCTTCGGGCTTCAGCCCTGGAGGTTTGTCGTGGTGCGCGACCGGGCGACACGCGAGAAGCTCTCGGCCGCGGCCTGGGGCCAGAGGCAGCCGATCGATTGCTCGCACTTCGTCGTCTTCGCGGGGCGCAAGGGCTACGATGCGAAGGACCTCGAGCACTTTGTCGAGAGGACGGCCGCTGTCCGCGGCGTCTCCAAGGAGAGCCTCAAGGGCTACGCGGACATCATCGCCGGGAGCGTCGAGAAGGCCCGCCAAGGGGGCTACCTCGACAGCTGGCTGGCCCGCCAGGCGTACATCGCGCTCGGGCTGTTCATGACCTCCGCAGCGCTCCTCGGGATCGACGTCTGCCCGATGGAGGGGCTCGATCCCGCGCAGTTCGACGCGATCCTCGGCCTTCCGGCGCTTGGCTACACGGCCCTCTGCGCCGGGGCGGCGGGCTACCGCGCCCCCGACGACAAGTACGCCGCGGCGCCGAAGGTGCGTTTCAGGGCCGAGGAAGTGATCCTCCACGTCTAGGGGCCCCCACGCCGCCATGCGCGCGCTTCGGATCGAGTCTGTCGGCAGGGTCTGCGCCGCCGAGGTGCCGGATCCGGTCCCCAGGGCGGGCGAGGCGCTGGTCGAGCTCAGGGCGTCCGCCCTCAACCACCGCGACGTCTGGATCAAGCTCGGGCAGTACGCGGGGCTCAGGTACCCGTGCATCCCGGGTTCGGACGGCGCGGGCGTCGTGGCCTCGGTCGGGCCCGGGGCCGACGCCTCATGGGTCGGCCGCGAGGTCGTCATCAACCCGAGCTTCGGCTGGGGGCCGGCGCCGGGCGCGCAGGGGCCGGACTTCTCGATCCTCGGGCTGCCCCGCGACGGCACGCTCGCCGAGCGGATCGCGGTGCCGCAGGAGCAGCTCGCGGCCAAGCCCGCCCACATGGGCTGGGAGGAGGCTGCCGCGCTTCCCCTGGCGGGGCTCACCGCCTGGCGCGCCCTCTTCGGCCGGGCGCGCCTCGGCGCCCGCGAGCGCGTGCTTGTCAGCGGGATCGGGGGGGGCGTGGCGCTCTTCGCGCTCCAGTTCGCCGTCGCGTCCGCCGGCGAGGTCTGGGTGACCTCGAGCTCCGACGACAAGATCAAGCGCGCGGTCGCGCTCGGGGCGAGGGGAGGGTTCCGCTACGACCGCGGCGGCTGGGAGAAGGACGCCCTCGCCTCTTCGGGAGCCTTCGACGTCATCATCGACAGCGCCGGGGGCCCGGGATTCGGCGCCCTGGTCGATGTCGCGGCGCCGGGCGGCAGGATCGCGGTCTACGGCGCCACGCGCGGCAACGTGCCCGAGGTCATCCTGCGAAAGGTCTTCTGGAAGCAGCTCTCGATCCTCGGGACGACGATGGGCAGCCCGGCGGACTGGGAGCAGATGATGGCGGCCGTGTCTCGACTCGGGATCAGGCCCGTCGTCAGCCACGTCTTTCCGTTCGCGAGGGGCGCGGAGGCGTTTGACCTTATGGAGCGCGGCGGTCAGTTTGGGAAGATTGTCGTCAAGCACTGAATCGCGGCCAAACTGGCCCCGGCGCCCCATTCCGGCTTGGCGCGGGCCGTTCGGCCGGCGAAACTTTTGAGTGACCCCCCCATGAAAGCAGACCCCAGGTACCACGCCTGCATCATCGCGGGCGGAAGCGGAGAGCGCTTCTGGCCCATGAGCCGCGCGAGCTCGCCGAAGCACCTCCTGCGCCTGTTCTCCGACAGGACGCTCCTTGAGGAGACGATCCTGCGCCTGCGCGGCGTGGTGCGCGACCGCAACGTCTGGGTCCTGACGAACAAGGCGCAGGTCCCGCTCATCCGGAGGGCCCTGCCCAAGTTTCCGAGGGACCGGATCATCGCGGAGCCGGCCAGGCGCGACACCGGGCCTGCGGCGGCGCTCGCCACCGGGCTCGTCCGCGCGCGCTGCCCCGATGGAATCGTCGCGCTCCTTCCCGCCGACGCGATGATCAAGGACACGGCGCGCTTCGGCAGGCAGCTGGCCCAGGCGTTCCGGTGGGCGGGGGACGCCGGGCGGGGCGGGGTGGGCCGGAACCTCGTCACCTTTGCGATCCCGCCGACCTACAACGCGACGGGCTACGGCTACCAGGAGCTTGGCGCGCGGCTGGCGAGGGGTGACGACGGCAGCCGGCTCATGCGCGTGAAGCGCTTCGTCGAGAAGCCCGACGAGGCGACCGCCCGGCGTTACGTGAAGAGCGGGCGCTACGCGTGGAACGCGGGCATCTTCGTGTGGGGCGTCGGCCGCTTCCTCGCCGAGGCCGAGCGGAGCGCGCCCGAGCTTGCTGCCTTCATCCGGGACTTCCCGGCGGGCGACCCGGCCCGGTACCTCGCCATGCGGTTTGCCTCGCTTCCGAGGGTCTCGGTGGACTACGCGGTCCTCGAGAAGGCCGAGGCGGTCGCCACCGTCGTCGCCAGGTTTGACTGGGACGACGTGGGATCGTGGACCGCGCTTCCCAAGCACCTGTTCTGCGACAGCTCGGGCAACACGTGCCGGGGCTCCGTGGTCTCGGTCGACTCCACCAACACGGTCGCCATCAGCACCGGGCGCGTCATCGCGCTCTGCGGCGTGAAGGATCTCGTGGTCGTCGAGACCCGCGATGCCGTGCTCGTGTGCCACAGGGACTCGGTCCAGGAGATCAAGAGGCTCCTGCCGCTCCTGCCGAAGGAATCCGTCTAGGGGCCCTTTAAGCCCGACCCGGCGACCGAATCCGATGCTCCAGTCGCTCCGCATCCGCAACCTGGCGCTCCTCGACTTCGTGTCGGTGGATTTCGACCCGGGCTTTGCTGCGGTGACCGGGGAGACCGGCGCGGGCAAGAGCATCCTGATCGGCGCCCTCTCGCTCCTCGCGGGCGAGCGCGCCGACAAGGCCGTGATCCGCCAGGGGGCGCAGGCCTGCGAGGTCGAGGCGTCGCTCTATTTCCGTGACCCGAGCCGGATCGACGCCCTGATGGCGCAGCTGGACCTGCCGGCCTGCGAGGAGGGCCTGCTGGTCCTCAAGCGGAGCCTCTCGCGCGAGCGCCCCCCTAAGATCACGGTCAACGGGGGTCTCGCCACGCTGGCCGCGCTCCAGCAGATCGGCGAACGCTGGGTCGATTTTCACGGGCCGAGCGAGCCCAGGCGCCTCCTTCGGGACTCGTGCCAGCTGGAGCTCCTGGACCTCTACGGGAAGGCGGGCCCCGCGCTCGAGGCCTACGCCGGCCACTACCGGTCGTGGTGCGCGCTGCAGGCCGAACGCGAGCGGCTTGCCTGCGAGGCCCGGCTCTCGCCCGACGAACTCGCGTTCATGGAGGCCCAGCTGGCGAAGCTGGACCGGCTGGACCTCTCGGAGGAAGCCGTCGCCGCGCTCGAGCGCGACTTCCAGAGGCTCAGCCGCGCGCAGGAGATCGCGGCCCTCGCGGCGGCGCTCGAGTCCGGGCTCGCCGGGGACGAGGGCGCGACCTCCCGGGTGGCGGCCCTGGTGCGGGAGGCGCGCAGGCTCGAGGCGATCGACCCCCCCAGCAGGGCGCTCGCCGAGCGCATGGCGGCCGTCTCGGCGGAGCTCGGCGAACTCGCCGCCGAGTTCGGGGCCCTCGGGCGCGAGCTCCAGGCCGACGCGGCGGGCGGCGCCCTCGAGGAGCGCATGGACGGGTGGCTCGAGGCCAGGAGGCGCCACGGGCCCGACGTCCGGTCGGTCGCCGCGGCCCGCGAGGCCATGCGCCAGAGGGTGTCCTCGCATGGCGACATCGAGGGCGCGCTCGCGCGCCTGGACCGCCAGATCGAGGCCGCGGCGCGCGAGGCCAGGGCGAGCGCGGCGGCGCTGCGCGCGGTGCGCGAGAAGGCCGCGAAGAGCCTCGCGCGGGCCGCCTCGGCCGGCATCGCGGAGCTCGGCTTCGAGAAGGCCGAGTTCCGGATCGCCATCACCGAGGCCCCGGGCCTCGGGCCGGCGGGCGACTGCGGCTGCGAATTCCTGTTCTCGCCGAACGTCGGTGAGGCGCCGCTGCCGCTCAGCCGCATCGCGTCGAGCGGCGAGCTGGCGCGCGTGATGCTCGCCCTGAAGGCGGTCCTTGCGGACCTGGACTCGGTGCCGGTGCTCGTCTTCGACGAGGTCGACGCCAACGTGGGCGGCGAGATCGGCAGCGTGGTGGGGGAGCGCATGGCGGCGATCGCGCGGCGCCACCAGGTGCTGTGTGTCACCCACCTGCCGCAGGTGGCGGCCCATGCGTCGAGCCACTTTGTCGTCGAGAAGGACCAGTCGGGGGAGCGCGCCGTGGTGACGATCGCGCCGATCCACGGCGACAGGAGGGCCCGCGTGGGCGAGCTCGCCCGGATGCTCGGCGACCGCAGCGCCAAGAGCGCGCTGGCGCACGCCGAGAAGCTCCTTCGCGCCGGATAGGGACCTTGCGCCATGAAGCTTGAGCCCCTTGGCGATTCGGCGGTCCTCGCCACGCTGGAAGCGGGCAATGGGGGCGCCTCGCTCGCCCGGGTCCTCTCCTTCGCCGAGGCGGTCGTGGCCGCGAAGCGGCCGGGCATCACCGACGTCGTGCCGGCCTACGGGACGGTCGCCGCGTTCTACGATCCGTCCCGGTTCACCAAGGCCTTGGGGGACGCCTACGGCGAGGTCTGCCGCTTCCTCGAGTCCTGCGCCGGGCGCCCGGGGGCGGCGGGGCCGGCCCCCGCGGGCAGGCTCCTCGAGGTGCCCGTGTGCTACGGGGGGATCCACGGGCCGGACCTCGAGCGCGTGGCCGAGCTCTGCAAGGTGAGCGCCGGCGAGGCGGCCTCGCTCCACGCGGGCGCCGAGTACCTTGTCCACGCGATCGGGTTCACCCCCGGCTTCCCGTACCTGGGCGGCCTTCCCGAGGCGCTGCGCGCCCCCCGCCGGGACACGCCGAGGGCGCACGTGCCCGCCGGCTCCGTGGCGATCGGGGGCTCGCAGACGGGGGTCTATCCCGTCGATTCGCCGGGGGGCTGGCAAATCATCGGGCGCACGCCGATGGCCCTCTTCCGGCCCGCCGAGACGCCGGCGGCGCTGCTCAGGCCCGGCGACCGCGTCCGGTTCCGGGCGATCTCCCCGCAGGATTTCTCGTCATGGACGTGAGCGTCGTCAGGGCCGGCATGCAGACGACGGTCCAGGACCTGGGCCGCAGGGGGCACCTTGCCGAGGGCGTGCCGGCCGGCGGTGCCGCCGATCCATTTGCGCTGAGGGTCGCGAACCTGCTGGTCGGAAACGCCGAGGACCTCCCGGCGCTCGAGGTCACGCTGATCGGGCCCGAGCTCGAGTTCGCCGAGGCCGCATGGATCGCCGTCTGCGGCGCCCGCTTCGAGAACGTCCCGGCCTGGAGGCCCGTCCGGGTCGAGGCGGGGGGACGGATCCGGTTCGGCAAGCGCCTCCAGGGCTGCCGCGCCTACCTGTCGATCGCGGGCGGCTTTGACGTCGAGCCGGTCATGGGCGGAAGGGGGACCCTGCTCTCGGCGGGCATCGGCGGCTTCCAGGGCCGGGCGCTGCGGGACCTGGACGTGCTGCGGTCCGTGCGGTCGGAGCGCAACCTCTCCGGCCACTGGAGCATCGACGAGCGCGTGCTGCCGCACTACTCGCCGGAGCCGACGGTGCGCGTGATCCCGGGGGCGCACGCCGAGGAGTTCGGGGAGGCGCTCTACACCGGCCGCTTCGGCGTCTGCGCCAGGTCGAACCGCATGGGGATCCGCCTCGAGGGGCCGAGGCTCGCGCGCGCCGGGAGCGGAGACCTGGTCTCAACGGCCGTCGCCCCCGGCACGATCCAGGTGCCGCCCGACGGCAATCCGATCGTGCTCATGGTCGACGCGCAGACACTCGGGGGGTACCCGCGGGTCGGCCATGTGGCCTCGGTCGACTTCCCCCTTCTGGCGCAGCTGGCGCCCGGCGACGGCGTCAGGTTCTCCAGGACGACGGTCGGCGAGGCCCACGCCCTGGCCCGGGCGCTGGAGCACAGGATCGCGCTGCTCCACCAGGGCCTCTCCGAGAAGGTCCGGTCGCGATGAACCGCGCGGGCGCCATCGACCTGAACGCCGACGTGGGCGAGGGGTGCGGCTCCGACGCCGAGCTCGTGCCGCTTGTCTCGTCGGTGAACATCGCGTGCGGTGCGCACGCGGGCGACGAGTCCTCGATGCTGGGGGCGCTCCGGCTTGCCGTGCGCCACGGGGCGGCGATCGGCGCCCATCCCGGGTTTGCCGACAGGGAGCATTTCGGCAGGCGGGAGATCGCGGTGGACCCGGAGGAGGCGGCCGCGCTGGTCACGGGTCAGGCGAGGATTCTCCAGGCGCTGGCCGGACGCCTCGGGGCGGCGGTCGGTCACGTGAAGCTCCACGGGGCGCTCTACAACATGGCCTCGAGGGATGGGGCGCTGGCGGCGGCGATCGCCCGCGCGCTGGCCAGGGACGCGCACGGGCCGGACTCGGGGTGGGTGCTGGTGGCGCTCGCCGGCAGCGCGCTTGCGCAGGAGGGCCGGAGGCAGGGGCTCAGGGTCCTCGGGGAGGCGTTCGCGGACCGCGCCTACCGCGCCGACGCAACGCTGGTACCGCGCGGGGAGCCCGGCTCCGTAATCGGGGACGAGTCGGCGGCCGCCCGCCAGGCCCTTCAAATCGCGCGGGAGGGTAGCGTGGTGGCGCGCGGCGGAGAGGTGATCCCCATCGACGCGGACACGATCTGCATCCATGGCGACAGCCCGGGCGCGGCAGGCCTTGCGCGCGGGATCCGCCGCGAGTTCGAGGCGGCGGGGATCGCGGTGCGCCCGGCTGGCCGCTGAGGTCCGGTTGGGCGGGCGCGGCCGAAACACGCCGTTTTTTGGCGGTTTCGGAGGGACTATTAGCTGAATTAATTGGCCCTGTTTTGGGCGTTTACGTGAAGATCCTCTTAACAGAGGGCAAGACATGCGCATGGGTTGACAAGAAACGCCGAGCACGCCGTTTCCTCCGAATGTACCATGTTCCCATGGCTCTGGTGGAATCTGCATTCAGTGGCATCGGCGACATTCCCTTATCGGGACTGCCGAGAGGGACCTTTGTGCGTCCCGGCCACCCACCGACAGGGCCCCATGCCTATGAAAACGGTTGTGTTTAACAATACGGTCCTTCGCGACGGCCACCAATCCCTGGCGGCGACGCGCATGAGCACCGCCCAGATGCTGCCCGCAGCCCCGACGCTCGACGGGCTCGGGTTCGGGGCGCTTGAGACCTGGGGCGGGGCCACGATCGATTCATGCCTGAGATACCTCTCCGAGAACCCGTTCGCCAGGCTGGACGCCCTGAAGGCGGCGGCCCCGAAGACGCCGCAGATGATGCTGCTGCGCGGCCAGAACCTCGTGCAGTACACGAGCTTCCCGGACGACGTGGTCGAGGCGTTCGTGCGGTGCACGGCCAAGCACGGCCTGGACATCTTCCGCATCTTTGACGCGCTCAACGACGCCCGCAACTTGGTCACCGCGATCCGGACGGTGAAGGCGGCGGGCAAGCACGCCCAGGGCGCCATCTGCTACACGATGAGCCCGGTGCACACGCCCGAGAAGCTCGCGGCGTTCGCCGACGAGCTGGTCGAGCAGGGCGTCGACTCCATCTGCGTGAAGGACATGGCGGGCCTGCTCACGCCCCGGGTGACCTTCAACCTGGTGAAGGCGATCAAGCAGCGCCACGCGATCCCGGTCGTGGTCCATAGCCACGACACGGCGGGGCTCGCCCTGGCGTCGTACATCGCCGCCATCGACGCCGGGGCCGACTCCGTCGAGACCTCGATCACCCCGTTCGCGAACGGGACGGCGCAGCCCGACACGGTGCGCATGCTCGCGGCCCTGGCCGGCAACCCGCGCCTTCCCCACTACGACGGCAAGAGGCTCTTCGAGCTCAGGCAGTACTTCGAGGGCGTGGCAAAGGAGCTGGCGGCCTTCATGAGCGTCGCCAACGAGCGCGTCGACAGCGACGCCCTGACCTTCCAGGTCCCCGGCGGGATGCTCAGCAACTTCAGGAACCAGCTCAAGGAGCTCAAGATGGAGAACAGGTTCGCCGACGTCATGGCCGAGGTGCCGGTCGTCCGCGAGGCCCTCGGGTGGATCCCACTCGTGACCCCGACCTCGCAGATCGTGGGCACCCAGGCGGTGCTCAACGTCAAGTTCGGCCGCTGGCAGAACCTCGCCCAGGCCACGATCGACATCGCGCTCGGCAAGTACGGGCGGCCCCCGGGGGGCATCAACGCGGAGCTGGCGGCGCTCGCGCGCAAGAAGTCGGGCCAGGAGCCCGTGGTGGGGCGCCCGGCCGACCTGCTCGCGCCGCGCATGTCCGCCCTCAGGGAGGAGCTGTCCAAGAAGGGGATCGAGCCCACCGACGACAACGCCGTCCTCTACGCGATGTTCCCGCGGGAAACCGAGTCCCTGTACCTGAAGAAGAGCCCGGCGGCCGCCCCCGCGCCGAAACCCGTGGTGATCACCTCCCCGGCCCCGAGCGCCGCCGCGCAGCCGGCCCCGGCTGCGGTCAACGGCCACGCGGTCCGCAGGTTCTTCATCACGATCAACAGCCGCCGAAGCGAGGTGCTGGTGGAGGAGATCAGCTGAAGCCATGAGCGCCCAGACCCAAGAGAAGCTCTTTGCGGAGTTCCCCGAGGCAAGCGCGGCGGAGTGGCGGAAGGCCGCCGAGGAGTCGCTGGCGGGAGCGCCCTTCGAGAAG
This sequence comes from Opitutaceae bacterium, assembly GCA_003164715.1. GTDB lineage: Bacteria > Verrucomicrobiota > Verrucomicrobiia > Opitutales > Opitutaceae > Palsa-1447. Next base: position 37,353 of record PLTZ01000084.1, read on the forward strand.
AAGGTGTTCACCAAGACGCCGGAGGGGATCGACCTGCGGCCGATCTACACCCGCGAGGACGGCCAGAAGCTGCCCCTGCAGTCGACGTGGCCGGGGCTCGCCCCCTACCTGCGCGGCTCCACGGCGCTCGGCGCGCGCTCGGCCGGGTGGCTGATCGCGCAGGAGCTGCCCTACGGAAGGCCCGAGGAGTTCAACCAGGCCCTCCTTCAGGACCTCAACCGCGGCCAGAACTGCGTCCACCTGCTCTTTGACATTGCGACCCGCCTCGGGCTCGACCCCGACTCGGGGCTCCCGGGCGAGGTGGGCGGCTGCGGGCTGTCGCTCGCGACCCTGGACGACGTCGGCCGCGCCCTGCGGGGCGTCGACCTGGCCTCGGTTCCCGTCCACGCGCCGGCGGGCATTTCCGCCCTTGCGATCACGGCGCTCCTGTCGGCCTGGATGGCCGAGCAGGGCAAGAAGCCGTCGGCCCTCCACGGGGCCGTCCTTTCGGACCCGTTCAGCGAGTGGGTCGGCCGGGGGGTCCTTCCCGGCGGGCTCTTCGGCGCCTACGACGAGATGGCGGTCCTCACCGACTGGGCCGCGCGCAACAAGGCGAAGCTCAAGACCATCGGCGTGCACGCGAACCTCTGGGCGGATGCCGGAGGAAACGCCGTCCAGGAACTCGCCTTCGGGCTCGCGACGGGGGTCGAGTACCTGCGCGAGCTCGACCTGCGCAAGCTCAGCGCCAGCCGAGCCGGCCCCCGGTTCCTTTTCACCTATTCGCTGGGGTCGCACTTCTTCATGGAGATCGCAAAGCTCAGGGCGGCGCGCCTCCTGTGGGCCCGCGCCGTCGGCGCGGCGGGCGGAAACGAGGAGGCCCAGCGGCTCGTCTCCCACGGGCGCACCTCCATCTGGAACAAGACCGTCCTCGACCCGCACGTGAACCTGCTGCGGGCGACCAGCGAGGCGTTCGTCGGCGTCATGGGCGGCTGCTCGAGCCTCCATGTCGCCCCGTTCGAAGAATGCTTCAGAGTGCCCGACGACTTCTCGCGGCGCCTGGCCCGCAACATCCAGATCATCCTCGCCGAGGAGTGCCAGCTCGCCCGGGTCGTCGACCCGGCCGGCGGCTCGTGGTACGTCGAGACGCTGACCCTCGAGCTGGCCGAGAAGGCGTGGGCGCTCTTCCAAGACGTCGAGCGCAGGGGGGGGATGGCCGCGGCGCTTCGCTCCGGATTTCCCCAGGAGCAGGTCGGCGTGTCCGCAAGGGACCGCATCGCCAGTGCCGAAACCCGCAGGGACGGGATTATCGGGACCAACCTTCAGCCGAACCTGAGGGAGAAGATGGAGGTCGGCCAGCCGCTCGACTACGCGGCGCTCGCCGCCCGGCGCGCGGCGCAGATTGTCAGCTACCGCATGTCGCCCGAGGCCGAGCGCGGCGCGCAGGTGCTGGAGAAGCTGGCCACGCTGCTCGGCGCGCCTGCGTCGACGAAGATGGCGATACTGACCGACGCCTTCCTCCACGGCGCGAGCCTGGGCGAGGTGACGCGCGTCATGCGCTCGGGCCGCGACGACGAGGCGCCGATTGCGAAGGTGCGGTTGCAGCGCCGCAGCGAGTCGTTCGAGGCGGTCCGCCGCCGCTGCGAGGCCTTCAAGGAGCGGACGGGCGCGCGCCCGAAGGTGTTCCTCGCCAACATGGGGCCGCGCAAGCAGCACGGGTCCCGCGCCGACTTCAGCGCCGCCTTCTTCGGCGTCGGGGGCTTCGAGATTGTCGGCGGCAAGGGCTTCGACACGCCGGAGGCGGCCGTGCTTGCGGCGATCGACTCCAAGGCCCCGATTGTGGTCATCTGCTCCACGGACGAGAGCTACCCGCAGCTCGTCCCGCCGATCGCCGCGGCGCTCAAGGCGGTGCCGGCCGGCCCGCGGGTGGTGCTCGCGGGGCTGCCGACCGGGCAGGTCGACCGCCTGCATGCCGCCGGGGTCGACGAATTCATCCACGTGCGGGCCAACTGCGCGCAGATGCTGGCGGCGTTCCAGGAAAAGCTGGGTATTTGAAGGACTCCATGGCCATGAAATTCCCCGACTACACGACCCTCCCTCTGGAGCCGTCCGCGATGAGCGGCGGCGACGCCAAGCGCTGGAAGGCCGCCGCGAAGGCCGAGGACCCGAGCCCCGGCGCCCTGGCGGACTGGATGACCGTCGAGCAGATCCCCGTCGCGCCCCTCTACACGCCCGAGGACATGAAGCCTCTGGAGCACCTCGGCTTCACGGCGGGCCTCCCCCCGTTTCTCAGGGGCCCGTACGCGACCATGTACGTGCTCAAGCCCTGGACGATCCGGCAGTACGCTGGGTTCTCGACGGCCACCGAGAGCAACGCCTTCTACCGGCGCAACCTCGCCGCGGGGCAGACCGGCCTTTCCGTGGCCTTCGACCTGGCGACCCACCGCGGCTACGACAGCGACCACCCGAGGGTGGTCGGGGACGTCGGCAAGGCCGGTGTCGCCGTCGACTCGGTCCTCGACATGCAGGCCCTCTTCGCGGGCATCCCGCTCGACAAGATCAGCGTCTCGATGACGATGAACGGGGCGGTTTTGCCCGTCCTCTCGTTCTACATCGTCGCGGCGCAGGAGCAGGGCGTCCCGCTGGACCAGCTCGCCGGGACGATCCAGAACGACATCCTGAAGGAGTACATGGTGCGCAACACGTACATCTACCCGCCTGGACCCTCGATCAAGATCATCGCCGACATCTTCGAGTACACGTCGAGGAAGATGCCGAGGTTCAACTCGATCTCCATCTCGGGCTACCACATGCAGGAGGCCGGCGCGACCGCGGACCTGGAGCTGGCCTACACGCTGGCGGACGGCCTCGAGTACCTGCGCACGGGCGTCAAGGCGGGGATCGACGTCGACGCCTTCGCGCCGCGGCTCTCGTTCTTCTGGGCCCAGGGTAAGAACTTCTTCATGGAGGTGGCCAAGATGCGCGCGGCGCGCCTGCTCTGGGCCAAGATGGTCAGGCAGTTCAATCCGAAGAACCCGAAGTCGATGGCGCTGCGCACGCACTCGCAGACGAGCGGCTGGAGCCTCACGGAGCAGGACCCCTACAACAACGTCGCCCGCACGTGCGTCGAGGCCATGGCGGCCGTCATGGGCCACACCCAGAGCCTGCACACCAACTCGCTCGACGAGGCCATCGCGCTTCCGACCGACTTCTCGGCGCGGATCGCGCGCAACACCCAGCTCTTCCTGCAGGCTGAGACCGGCATCTGCAGCGTCGTCGACCCGTGGGGCGGCTCCTACTACGTCGAGCGGCTGACCCACGAGCTGGCCCACCGGGCGTGGGGGCACATCCAGGAGGTCGAGCGGCTCGGCGGCATGGCCAAGGCCATCGAGACCGGGATCCCGAAGCTCAGGATCGAGGAGGCCGCCGCCCGCCGGCAGGCGCTCATCGACTCGGGCGGGGAGACGATCGTCGGGGTCAACCGCTACCGCCTCGAGCGGGAGGCTCCCATGGAGATCCTCGAGGTCGACAACAGCGCGGTCCGCGAGTCCCAGGTGCGCCAGCTGCAGAAGCTCAAGGCCGAGCGCGACGGCTCCAAGGTGAAGCAGGCGCTGGAGGCCCTGACGGAGTCCGCGCGCACCGGCGCGGGCAACCTGCTCGAGCTCAGCGTCGAGGCCGCCCGGGTGCGCGCGACCCTGGGGGAGATCTCCGACGCGCTCGAGAAGGTCTACGGCCGCTACAAGGCTCAGATCCGCTCGGTGTCCGGCGTCTACCGCTCGGCCTACGGGTCGGGGGACGGGATCGCCAAGGTGCGCCGGATGGCGGACGCCTTCGCCGAGCGCGAGGGGCGAAGGCCGCGCATCCTGATCGCCAAGCTCGGCCAGGACGGCCACGACCGCGGGGCGAAGGTCGTGGCGACTGCCATGGCCGACATGGGCTTCGATGTCGACATCGGCCCCCTGTTCCAGACTCCCGAGGAGGCTGCCAAGGACGCGATCGAGAACGACGTGCACATTGTCGCCATGAGTTCACTGGCCGGCGGCCACAAGACGCTGCTGCCGGAGCTCGTCGGCGAGCTGAAGCGCAAGGGGCGCGACGACATCCTCGTCGTGGTCGGCGGCGTCATTCCCGCGCAGGACTACGACTACCTCTACAAGAACGGCGCCGCCGCCGTCTTCGGCCCGGGAACCCCCGTTCCCGCGTCGGCCGTGGCGGTCCTGGAAAAGCTGGGCATAGCCCCGGTGGTCTGAAAGCCCCCCGGGCGAGCCCCATGAGTGCCGAGTCCACACCGCCCGACTGGGTTCCGGCAGGTGGCGGCCCCGAGTTCGCGACGCGCGTCGTGGGAGGGGTCCCGCAGCCCGCGGCGCCCGGTGCCGCGGCCGCGCGGGCGCGGGCGCTCGACGTCCCGTCGCTGGTCGCCGGGATCAAGGCGGGCGAGCGCGGCGCGCTCGCCCGAGGCATAACCCTGATCGAGAGCAGGTCTGCGGCCCACCGGGGCGCCGCCGAGCGGCTGCTCAACGTCCTCATGCCGTTTTCGGGAAATGCCTGGCGCATCGGGATCACGGGGGCGCCGGGCGCCGGCAAGAGCACATTCATCGACACCCTCGGCACCCGCCTCTGCGAGGCCGGCAGGAAGGTCGCCGTCCTCTCGGTCGACCCGTCGAGCCCGATCTCGCACGGCAGCATCCTGGGCGACAAGACGCGCATGGAGTGCCTGTCACGGCAGCCCGGGGCCTTCATCCGCCCGTCCCCGAGCGGCGGCGAGATCGGCGGGGTCGCGCGAAGGACGCGCGAGACGATCACGCTCTGCGAGGCCGCCGGGTTCGAGATCGTGCTGGTCGAGACGGTGGGCGTCGGCCAGAGCGAGGTCCTTGTCCGGGAGATGGTCGACTGCTTCCTGCTCCTCATGATCGCCGGGGCGGGTGACGAGCTCCAGGGCATCAAGAAGGGGATCGTCGAATTGGCCGACATCCTCGCGGTCAACAAGGCGGACGGCGAGAACTGCACGCGGGTCGAGGCCACGCGGCTCGAGTTCGAGCGGGCGCTTCACTATTTCTCGATTGCCGACGAGGCCTGGCATCCGCCGGTCCTCGCCTGCTCGTCGCTCAGCAGCGAGGGGGTCGGCGAGGTGTGGGTGCAGGTCGAGCGGTTCATGAGTCACGCGGAGTTGACCGGGCAGTTTGCCGAGCGGCGCCACTCCCAGTCGCTGTCCTGGCTCTCGGCGCTATTGGAGCAGGGGCTTCATGAGGCCTTCTCGTCCAAGCGCGAAGTGGTTGCATTGAGAAGGGCGCTGGAGCTTGAGGTCGTTGCCGGAAACGTCAGTGCCCCCTATGCGGCTCGCAGGCTCCTCGAGGCGGCGGGGCTGGTAATGGAAAACAATAAGCCCCAATGAATTGGCTGATAACCATGCTACTTTGAATTAGATGCGCACAAGATCACAAATTACGCGCAGCCACGCCGCAGGAATGCGGTTAGACTGATCACGCAACGACACACTTTTTTCCCGCCATGATTCAATCCATTGACCATCTAGGCATTGCCGTCCGCTCGATCGACGAGGCGGTGCCGATCTACGAAACCGCGCTTGGCTTGCGCTGTCTGGGTCGCGAGGAGGTCGCCTCCCAGCGCGTGAAGACGGCGTTCTTCGACGTCGGCGGGGTCCACCTCGAGCTCCTGGAACCCACGGCGCCGGACAGCCCGATCGCCAAGTTCCTTGCGGAGAAGGGGGAGGGGATCCACCACATCGCGTTCCGCACCGACGACATCAAGGGCCAGCTGGAGCAGGCGGCCGCGGGCGGGGTCCGCCTCATCAACGCTGAGCCCTTTGAGGGCGCCGCGGGCAAGCTCGTGGCCTTTCTCCATCCCAAGTCGACACGCGGCGTGCTCACCGAGCTCTGCGCCCTGAAACCGGGCGAAAACGCCCACTAAGCCCCCCCCCGAGGAACCCGTATCCCATGGCCATCGCACCCAAATTCCTGTCAAACCTGGCGGAGCGCCGCAAGAAGGCCCTGGCCGGCGGGGGAGCCGAGAAGCTCGCCGCCCGCCATGAAAAGGGCCTCCTGTCGGCGCGTGAGCGTGTGAAGGCGCTGTTCGAGCCGCACACCTTCCTCGAGATGGGGCTGCACGCCGACCACGACTGCCACGATTTCGGGCTCGCCGACAAGAGCTTCCCGGGCGACGGGGTCATCACCGGCGTCGGCTACATCAGCGGCCATCCGGTCGCGGTGTTCAGCCAGGACTTCACGGTCGGAGGCGGCGCCCTGGGCAGGATCCACTCGAAGAAGATCTGCGACCTCATGGACTACGCCCTGAAGGCGGGGATCCCGGTGATCGGGATCAACGACTCGGGCGGCGCGCGCATCCAGGAGGGCGACGACTCGCTCTCCGGGTACGGCCAGGTGTTCTTCCGCAACGTCCTCGCCTCCGGCGTCATTCCCCAGATCTCGATCATCGCCGGCCCCTGCGCCGGCGGGGCGGCCTACAGCCCGGCCCTGACCGACTTCCTGATCATGACCAAGAAGAACGCGAACATGTTCATCTGCGGCCCGGAGGTCATCAAGGCCGCGACCGGCCAGACGGTCACGATGGAGGAGATTGGCAGCGCGGCCACGAACGCCGCCGTCAGCGGGAACGTGCATTTCGTGACCGAGGACGACGCCGGGGCCATCGAGCTCGCCAAGCGCCTGCTCGGCTACCTGCCGGCGAACAACCTGATGGACCCGCCCCATCGCCCGACCCCCGCGCTCGACCTGGCGCCGGACCCCGGGATGAACGAGCTGGTGCCGGCCGACGCCAAGGCGCCCTTTGACATCCTCAAGGTCATCGTGCGCCTGACCGACAAGGGCGAGTTCCTCGAGGTCCACAAGGACTTCGCGAAGAACCTCGTGGTCGGCTTCGGGCGCGTGCAGGGAATCGTGGCCGGGTTCGTCGCCAACCAGTCGGGTGTGAAGGCGGGGACGCTGGACATCGACTCGTCCGACAAGGGGGCCCGGTTCATCCGCTTCTGCAACGTCTTCAACATCCCGATCGTCACGCTGGTGGACATCCCCGGGTTCATGCCCGGCGTCGCCCAGGAGCGCGGTGGCATCATCCGGCACGGGGCGAAGATGCTCTTCGCCTACGCCTCGGCCACGGTCCCGAAGATCACCTTCATCCTGCGCAAGGCCTACGGCGGCGCCTACCTGGCCATGTGCAGCTCGGACATGGGGGCGGACGCCGTTTACGCGTGGCCGACCGCGGAGATCGCGGTCATGGGCGCCGAGGGCGCCGTGAAGATCCTCTACAAGAAGGAGATCGCGGCCGCCAAGGACCCGAAGGCCAAGGAGGCCGAGTACGTCGCCGAGTACCGGGAGAAATTCGCCTCGCCTTACGAGGCCGCCCGCAAGGGGATGATCACCGACGTGATTGAACCGGCCCAGACGCGCGCCATACTGGCGATGGCGCTCCGCAACACGCTCTCCAAGCGCGAGACGCGGCCGCCGAAGAAGCACGGCAACATTCCGCTATAGCCCCGAGAGCCCACCGTAACCCTTCCCTCAACGTGAGCGCAGAGCACCCGTCAAACGCCATGAACAAAGAGCAAAGCCCAGAACTGCGCGCGGTGATCGCCGCCGCGGTCTACGTCACGCTCGGGTCGAACGCCCGGATCGCCTCGGTGGAGCCGTCAAAGCGCTCGGCCACGGCGAGTGTCGATACCCAGATGAACGCCTGGTCGCTCGAGGGCCGCAGGCAGATCCACGGAGGGCACAGAGTCCGGTAGGTCGACCCAACACCCATCATCCCCCCACCATGAAAAAGCTTCGCGTAACCGTAGACGGCACCGTCTTCGAGGTCACTGTGGAAATCCCGGACGAGGTCGGTCAGGCCCCGGCCGCCGCCCCCGCTCCAACGCCCGCCCCCGCGGCACCGCCCGCGGCGGCGACGCCGCCGCCCCCGGCGCCCGCCCCCGCTCCCGCTGCGGCCGGACACGGCCCCGGGGACGTCCTCAGCCCCATGGCCGGAAAGCTCGTCTCGATCGACGTCCAGGTCGGCCAGACGGTGGCCGAAGGGGCGCAGGTGGCCACGGTCGAGGCCATGAAGATGAACACCTTCGTCAACGCCCACAAGGCGGGCCGGGTCGTCTCCGTCTCGGCCAAGAAGCCGGGCGAGGCGGTCGAGGAGGGCGAGGCGCTGGCCGTCGTCGAGTAGTGCCGCGAAGGCCGGATTCACCCGCCCGATCCATGGACCTGCCCGCCGCCGACGCCGCCCTCCTTCCCGCGGGCGGCGCGGGGGCGGAGGACGTTTTCGGGCGGTTCGTGGAGGAGGCGGCGGGCGAGTGGACGGTGCGCCGGTACGGGACCGTCGCCTCCACGCAGGACATCGGCGCGGGGCTGCCCGCATGGTGCGCCGCCGTCGCCGAGTGCCAGAGCGCCGGGCGCGGCCAGTGGCAGCGCGCCTTCACCTCGGATCCCGGAGGCCTGTACCTGACGGCCGTCCTGCCGTTTGACGGCGACGGCGCGCGCTGGCGGGGATTCGCGCTGGCGGTGGGGTGGGCCGTCGCGGGCACCTTTCGCGCACAGGCGATCGCCCGGCTTCGGCTACGCTGGCCGAACGACCTGATGATCGAGGACAGGAAGGTGGGCGGCATCCTGGTGTCCCAGGGAAAGGCCGACACGCTGTGCGTCGGCCTGGGGCTCAACGTGAGGAACCGGCCCTGGGAGAGGGAGCCCGGCTTAAGCGCGGTCGCCTGCAGGCTCGCGGACTTCGCCCAGGAGGAGCAGCTCGGCACCGGCTTCCTTGCGAGGGCGATCCTCGGGGCGATCCGCGCGGCCTATGTGCGCTTCTCCCACGACGGCCTGAGCGGGTTTGTCGAGGAGCTCAACCAGAGCTGGGGAACTGCGAGGGAGGTCCGCCTCGAGCTGGCGGCGGGGGCGCCGACCCCGGAGCTTTCGGGGCGCTTCCGGGGAATCCTGCCGAACGGGGACCTGCTGCTCGAGGACGCTGCGGGATCGTGCATCGCGGTCCCCTCCCACCTCGTGCGCCGCCTCCATGAGCGGCGGGACCCGTAGCACGGCATCCCGGCGGTCTTGCGTGCCCGGCCCCGCGCGCCCATCACTCTGCCAATGGCCGGCGACGACAAGCCCCCTGCGGACAACCGCCCCTTTTTCCAGGTGGCGCTGAACCTGCCGCACGCCGGGCGTGTCGCGCGCCGGATCACCCCGCTGCTGCAGGGCCGCGCGGCGCCAGGCGGCTCCGCCGCCGCCGCAGCCCGCCAGACCGTGGGCGAGCTCGTGAGGCTCCTCGACCCGTGCCTCGACCTCGGCGAGAACCCGCCCGGCGAGCTCGGAGAGCAGGTCCGCAAGTACGCCGCTGCGCTCGGCAGGAGGCTGGTCGGCGAGATCGAGGGGGGCGGCCTCGGGCACGACAGGCTCGGGCAGTGCGTGCGCAACCTGTTCGAGTGTCTGGAACTGGGCCGCGAGGGCGCCGAGATCTCCCTGCGCGCGGGCGAAAACCCGAAGTCCCTCCAGCGCCCGATGTGAAGCGCCCCGCGGGCGGCCGCCGGCCCGCACCCCTCCCTTTGGCATGAAGACCCCACCGCTCCTCGGCCTGCTGATCGCGCTCCTGGCGCCGCTTGCGCGCGCCGGCGACCCCCTGATGCCGCCGCCGATCCTCACCCAGGCCGCGGAGGGCGGCCAGCCGCTGCCCGCAGGGAGCGTACGGCCGCTCGACTGGCTCGTCCTGCGCGACGCGGCGCCCGGCACCGTCGAGGTCCGGGACGGGGCGCACCGGCTGTATTTCACCGGGGCCTTCGAGTCGCAGGTGAGCTTCCAGGCGGCAGGGGCGCTCGGGCGCCACGAAGTGCTGGTTCGCGACCCGGCCGGCCGGGAGCGCGCCCGCGCGCAGTTCACGCTCGAGGCGGAGACGTCCATCGACGACGGCGGCAAGTACGGCGACATGTTCGGCCTCTTCCGCAGGGGGATGAACGCCTACAGCCCGACCGGGGTCGAGACCACGGTGTGGAACGGCAGGACGTACCACTACTTCGTCAACTGGGTCCTCGACAACTACCACACGTCGAAGGGCATGAGGTACTTCAGCCCGGTCGAGTCGGAGTTCATCGACCTGATGCGCGCGGCCCAGCGCGAGGACGGGATGATCTGGAGCAACATCAACTCGGGCGAGGCGGTGGACTACTACCTCACCTGCTACGGCCCCTTCGGCTACGTCCGGAAGTACGGGGACCGGTATTTCGTCCGCCAGCCGGCCGAGAACCACCCCGAGTACGTCTTCGTCAGCTCGGTCTACCAGGTCTGGAAGGCCAGCGGGGACGACGCGTGGATGCGCCAGTGCCTCGCGGCGTCGATGCGCGCCCTCGACTACTGCACGAAGGACCCGGCGCGCTGGAGCACGCGCTACCAGCTCCTGAAGCGGGTCTTCACGATCGACTCGTGGGACTTCCAGGTCGACGACGCCTACCTTCCGGACATCGGGCTCACCAACTCGATGCTCGTGGACCCGCAGAAGTCGAAGTTCGGGGTCTTCTTCGGCGACAACGTCTACTACGCCGCCGCCTGCGAGGAGCTCTCCGAGATGCTCGACCGGGCGGGCTCCCGCGCGGACGCGCAGCGGTACCGCGCGCGCGCCGCCGACATCCGCGGGCGCCTGGACCGGCTGTCCTGGAACGGGAGGTTCTACACGCACTTCATCGACGAGGACCCGGCGGTGCGGCGCGACCTAGGGGTCGACCTGGCGGCGCAGATCGCGCAGGGCAACGCCTATGCGCTCAACCGCGGCATTGCGGCCGACCACGCCGCGGCGATCCTCGGCACGTACCGGGACCTCTGGGGCCACCTCCCCCCGGGCTCGCCGGGCGAGTGGTACGCGATCTACCCCCCGTTTCAGAGGGGCTTCGAGCGCGAGGGCGCCGTCTGGCAGTACATGAACGGCGGGGTGGGCGGCCACGTCGCCGGGGAGCTCGCCCGGGGGGCCTTCGAGTTCGGCCAGGAGGCCTACGGGCGCTCGATCCTCGACCGGCTGACGGAACTCGGGCACCGCTGCGGCGACAAGATCTCCTTCGCCTACACGGGCTCCATCCCGGCCGCGCCCCCGCCCCCGGCGTACCGGCCCGTCGACCTCTCGGCGCTCGCCAACATGGACATCGAGGACAGGGGAGGGCCCGCGGCGGCCCGGTGGATGCTCGAAACGAAGAAGGGCGATGACCTGAGGGGTCTGCCGACGGGCGAGCAGCGGTTCGCGGGGATCACGTTCCTCGTGGCCGATCCCGCTGGAAACCAGCGCCGGTGCGTGGTTGCGGTCTCGCACCGCCCCGGGCTGCCCGCCGGGGTCGACATCCCGGTCGGCGCGAAGGCGGCCTGCCTCTACCTCCTGCACACGGCGACCAAGCCCGGCCCGGAGAAGGTCTGCGGCAGTGTGCAGCTCGAGTACGAGGACGGGACCCGCCACACCCGCTACCTGATGATGGACCAGCAGCTCACCTACTGGTGGTTCCCCGAGCTGAAGGCCGAGCGCTCCGGCGTGGCCTGGCACGGGCCGAGCCCGGTGAGCGCGGACGTGGGCCTGTCCTGGGCGGCGATCGACAACCCGCATCCCGAGAAGGTGATCCGGGCCGTCCGCGTCCAGGCGCCGGAGGACGACGGCATCTACACCTTGGCGGGCCTGACGCTCTCCGACCGGCCGCACTACGTACCGGTGAACCCGGTGTCGTTCGGGGGGCCCGACAACTGGGCGGCGGCCACCGCGATGGCGGCGCTGATCGAGGGCATGGCGGGCGTCAAGGACGCCCCCTTAAGCCAGGCCTTCTCGCACCCGGTGGTGGCGCCGCGCTGGGACCTGGGCGAGGCGCGCACGATCCGCGCGACCGTGCGCTACGCGGCCTCCGCGGGATACGTGGCGTACCGGTTCGTGTGCCGGCCGCAGGCGCGGGAGATCAACCTCACGGTCACCGGGGGCGGCGAGGCCGTGGACTGCCACCTGCCGCTGCCGGCGGGCGCGTCGAAGTCCATGTCGCTCGAGGTGGACGGCGCAGCCGTCGTGCCGCGGGCGTCCACGGTCGGGCCTTCGCCCTACGTTGACCTCACCCTGGACAACGCGCACCCGCACACGATCCGGATGCGCTACTGACCTTTCCGCGCCCTCCCGGTCAGGTGTTGAACCTGAAGAGCGCGACGTCGCCGTCCTGGAAGACGTACTCCTTGCCCTCGAGGCGGTACTTGCCGGCCTCGCGCGCGGCGGCGACGCTGCCGAGCCTCGAGAGGTCCGCGTAGGAGACGACCTCGGCCTTGATGAAGCCCTTCTCGAAGTCGGTGTGGATAATGCCCGCGGCCTGCGGCGCCTTCCAGCCCTTCTTGATGGTCCAGGCCCGGACTTCCTTCTCGCTTGCGGTGAAGTATGTGAGCAGCCCGAGAAGCGCGTAGGTCTCCCGGATGAGGGACGAGACGCCCGAGTCGCTGACGCCCAAGTCCTTTAGGAACACCATCTCCTCCTCGGGCGTCAGGTCCCCGAGCTCGGCCTCGATCCGCGCGCTGATGGGCACGTAGGCCGCGTCGTGGTGCGCGCGGACGAATTCCGCGACCTTCTGGACGAACGGGTTCTGCTCGGCGGTCGCAAGGTCCGCCTCGGCCACGTTGCAGGCGTAGATGACGGGCTTCGCCGTCAGGAGCTGGAAGAACTTGAGCATCCTCACCTCGTCGTCGTGGGCCTCGAGGAGGTTCGCCGGCTTGTTCGCGTCGAGGTGCGGGACCAGCCGCTCGAGGAGCGCGAGCTCGGCCTGGGCCTCCTTGTCGCCGCTCTTCGCCTTCTTCTGGTTCTTGTCGATGCGCTTCTGGACGGCCTCCAGGTCGGCCAGGACCAGCTCCGTCGTGACGACCTCGATGTCCCGCACCGGGTCGACCGAGCCCATCGTGTGGATGACGTCGGCGTCCTCGAAGCAGCGCACCACGTGGACGATCGCGTCCACCTCGCGGATGGTGGCGAGGAACTGGTTGCCGAGGCCCTCNNCGATGTCCACGAACTCGACCGCCGCCGGGATGACGACGTCGGTCTTGGAAATCCTGCGCAGGACCTCGAGCCGGTCGTCGGGCACCGTCACCACGCCGATGTTCGGGTCGATCGTGCAGAAGGGATAGTTGGCCGCCTNNGCACCGCGACGCGGCCGACATTCGGTTCGATGGTGCAAAATGGATAGTTCGCCGCCTGCGCCGCGGCGGTCGCGGTCAGCGCGTTGAACAGGGTGGACTTGCCCACGTTGGGCAGCCCGACGATGCCGGACTTTAGCATGGAGGGTGCACGCTCTTCGCGGGCGCGGCCGCGGTCAATGGCAAAGGCCCGCCGGAGGAAGGCCCGCGGGTTCCGGGCGCCCTGGCGAGGCTGGGGAGCGTTCGCCCGGACCCTTCGCGCATGCGCACTTCTTGCTCGCATGCGGTTCAGAGGGGGAAAGGTCGCCGCTTTCGGGATACATAAAGCGCGGTAATAATCGGCGGGGAGGGGAGATAACTCCTAGCGCAAAGGCTACGGGCGGCCTACGTTTGAACTGCCACAGGCGCGGGAAAAATGCGCTCTTAGGCAAGCGCATGAAAATTCTCCTTATAAGCCCGAAGACGCCCAACACGTTCTGGAGCTTCAAGCACGTCCTGCGGTTCGTCGCGAGGAAGGCGGCCTTCCCGCCGCTCGGCCTGCTCACGGTGGCCGCGATGCTGCCGCGCGACTGGGAGCTGAAGCTGGTTGACCTTAACGTGGAACAGCTGGAGGACGCCGACATCGTCTGGGCCGACTACGTCCTCCTAAGTGCGATGATCGTGCAGAAGGAGTCGGTGCGCGAGGTGGCCCGACGCTGCGCCGCAGCCAAGAAGGCCATCATCGCGGGAGGACCCCTGTTCACCACGGGGCACCTCTCGTTCCCCGAGATCCCCCATTTTGTCCTCGGCGAGGCCGAGGAGGTCATGGCCCAGGTGGTCGCCGACATGAGCGCCGGTACCCTGCGCCACACCTACCACGCGCCCGGGTACCCCAGCCTCGAGCAGACCCCGATGCCGCGGTACGACCTCATCAAGCTGCGCAACTACGTGACCATGGCGGCTCAGTTCTCCCGGGGGTGCCCCTACGATTGCGAATTTTGCGACATCATCGTGATGAACGGCCGGGTGCCGCGCACAAAGACGCCCGCCCAGCTCGTGGCCGAGCTCGAGGCGCTGCGCCTCATGGGGTGGGATGACATGGTGTTCATCGTCGACGACAATTTCATCGGGAACAAGGCGCGCACCAAGGCCCTCCTTGCCGCGATGATCGAGTGGCGCGAGCGCACGCGGCCCCTGATGGGTTTCCTCACCGAGGCGTCGATCAACCTGGCCGACGACGCCGAGCTACGCGCGCTCATGGTCGCCGCCGGCTTCCGCAAGGTGTTCGTGGGGATCGAGACGCCGTCGGCGCTGGCCCTCAAGGAATGCCGCAAGCTCCAGAATTCGGGCCGGGACCTCGTGTCCGCCGTGAAGACGCTCCAGCAGTCGGGGCTCGAGGTCATGGGCGGCTTCATCGTCGGCTTCGACAGCGACACGGGCGACATCTTCAAGCAGCAGTTCGACTTCATCCAGCGCTCCGGCGTCGTCACCGCAATGGTGGGCCTGCTGACCGCGCTGCCGCAGACGCGGCTCTACCAGCGGCTCAAGGGCGAGGGCCGGCTCGTGTCTGAGGCCACCGGCGACAACACGGCGACGGGCGCCCTCAACTTCAAGCCGAAGCTCAGCCGCGAGTACCTCGAGAACGGCTACCGCGAGCTCATGAAGCGCCTCTACGAGCCGCGCAACTACTACCGGCGCATCCGTGTCTTCCTAAAGAACCACAAGGCCAGCTCGGAGCGGCTCAGGCTCTCGCGGGTGGACATCGAGGCGTTCGTGAAGTCCTTCTGGCTGCTCGGTGTGTGGCACCGCGGTCGCTTCGCCTATTGGCGGTTTTGTGCGGGGACCCTCTTCCGGCGCCCGAGCCAGTTCCGCGTCGCGATCGAGCTCGCCATCATCGGGCACCATTTTCGCAGGGTGGCGGCCGCGCTCTGAGGCGGCATCGAAGCACCGGTTGCGCCGTTCGGTGCACGACCGGTCCTGGGCCGAGTGGGATGGTTTTTCCCTGCGGCTATTTGTTTCGTAAACTACACCGGCAAAATTAGTTACACGTGATGTAACGTCCGGAATGCGGCCAGCCGAGGCGAATCCTTGGAATCCCCCGGCATTCTTGCAACAAAGGGGCCATGTCCTTTAGCCACCCCAGCCAGGGCGCGCAGGTTTTCGCCGCGATGGTCGTCATCGCGATTGTGCTCCTGTGGCTCAGCCTTCGCATCCGGCGCCGCGAGCGCCTCGTCCGGGACCTGCCGACCTCGAAGGTGCAGGGTGTCTTCATCGGCCTCGTCGAACTGAGCGTCACCGCGGAGTCCGAGAAGCCGCTCACCAGCTATCTGGGCGGGCGGCTCAGCGTCCACTACTCCTACCGCGTGGACGAGCACTGGAGGCGCACGGTCAGCGAAGCCTACACCGACGACAAGGGCCAGCCCCAGACGCGGACCCGTGTCGAGGAGGGATGGAAGACGATCGCGGCCGGCGGCGCCGCGGAGCCGTTCTACGGCCGGGACGAAACCGGGGTGATCCTGATCCGGCCCGAAGGGGCGAAATTCGAGGGCGTGGGTTTCTTCGACCGGACCGTGACCAAGGGGGACCCCTTGTACGCCACGAAGGCTACGCCGATCGCCGTCCCCGACTCGACCGGGGAACGCCGCTTCGCCGAGGAGGGTATCCCCCTGCACGCCCCGATTTTCGTCGTCGGCCAGGCGCGCGAGCGGGACGACGTGGTGGCGCCCGAGATCGCAGCCAGCAAGGCAGCTGCGGTGTTCCTCATCTCGACCCGTTCGAAAAAGGGGGTCGAGGTGAGCTACGCCGTCTATTCGTGGCTTGCCTGGGCCGGGGGCCTGGCCGCGTCCGCCTTGGGCGGCTTCCTCGCGGTCAAGGCCCTGCGACCCGCGTGGGCGCCGGTGTCCGGCGCCCTCGGGCTCGGCGCCCTTTTCCTGGCCGCCTGGGCCGCGGGATGGGCGCTCATGGTCTTCAACAGCCTGGTCGGGCTGCGCGCGCGCGTGCGCCAGGGATGGTCCCTGATCGAGGTCGAGCTGAAGAGGCGCCACGACCTGATCCCGAACCTGGCGGTTGCGGTCGCGGGGCTGAGCAGCCACGAGGCGTCGGTGCAGACGGCCGTCGCCGCGCTGCGCGCCCAGTTGACGGCCACCCGGCCGGGCGAACCCGGCCCCGACATCAGCGGCGTCGCAGGGGTCGTCCGCGCAGTGGCGGAAAAATACCCAAACCTGGTCGCGCAGGAGGGGTTTAGCCGCCTGCAGAAGCAGTTGGTTGAGACCGAGCAGCGAATCGCCCTCACACGGACCTACTACAATGACATCGCCGCCCAGTTCGCCACCCGCGTGGCCCAGGTTCCAGACGCTTGGCTGGCGGCGGCCGGCGGAATCCGCGCGGAGCCCCTCTTGCAGGCCGCCGACTTCGAGCGGGCCCCGGTGAGCGTGAACCTCGCGACCGCCCCGTCGGCGCAAGCGGGCAGCGTAG
>PLTZ01000043.1 GCA_003164715.1 Opitutaceae bacterium
GAAAAACTCCCGCTAAGGGGTGGGCGGAGAATTCAGGGTCGAGCGGAGCTGCTCGAAATACTCCCGGTTGATCTCGTGGGTCGCGAAGACAAGGCCCTTGTCGATGAACCAGGAGGTCTGAGCCGCGTACCCGCTCTGGGCGCACAGCTCTGCGGCATTGTACGCCAGGTCCGTGTCCGCGGGGTACCGCTCGAGACCCGCGCGCAGCACCTCGATGTCACCCTCCGCGGGCTTGGCCTCGCAGTTGGTCCAGGTTTCGACGATCAGGTCGTAATGGTCCGGCTTGGGCGCGCCGGCCAGCGCCGCCTTCAGGGGCTCGAGGACCGAAGCGGCCTGCGCGGCGCTCAGCTTGCCGTCCGCCCCGAGGGGTTTGCCGATTGCCTCCGCGTAGCGCAGCTGCGCGAGGACGGCGTAGGCTCTGGGGCGCGAGACCCCGCTCTTCGCGGCGGCATCGAGGAGCTCTCGCGCCTTCGCGTCGTCGCCCTTGTCGTGCGCGTAAAGCCCGTAGACCGCCAGCAGCCTCGGGTCATGGATCCGTTCAGCAGTGACGACAAAGGGCTTCATCGCGACCGCGGGACCGAGCGTGCTGATCTGGGACGATGCGGCCGCGTGCTCGCCGCCGCCGGGCGGGGCGACGTCCGGGGGAAGGCCGTTGTCCTCCCGGTAGGCGCGTTCGAGCATCCGTCCCGCCAAGCCGAGGAGCCGGTCGCCCACTTCGGGATCCGTGCCGCCCTCGTAGTCCCCCTGCATGCGGAGCCAGTCCCCGAGGATCCTCCCGATCTGGTCCGACGTCGCCTCGCTGAGGCGGACCGGCTCCTGGGCTCCGGGAGGCATGTCCCATGCGACGAAGGTCGGCTTTGCCAGGACCTTCCTGAGGAAGGCCGCCAGTTTGACCTCCATCGGCTCGTAACCGCAGCCAAAGCAGCCCTTGAACATCTCCTCGGTGACCGGCGCGCGCTGCGCGCGTCGCACAAACTCAAGGAATGCGCGCCGGTTCTCGGAATCCGGACCGTCCTCTCCCATGAGGCCCCAGCGGGCAAACAGCGCGGCTTCCGATTCCCAGAGCGCGAGCCGCTCCGCTGGGGGCGCCGCCTTGGCGAAGAGCAGGCGCAGCGGGGGTACCGTGATGCTCGGATCATGGGCGTTGTGCCAGAGGAGCTTGAGCATGCGCTGGGTCTCCGCCAGGGACACCCAGAGCGTCCCGGGCCCCGCGGCCCCGCGAACGAAACCGGGCCGGTCGAACGCGCCGTTGCCCGTGTCTGCGAGGAGGGCGAAGGCCTCGCGGAAGACGCCGCTTGTCCGCCCGATCAGGCCAGAGATCAGCCACGCCGGGAGCGGCGGCGTGCAGCGGCCCAGGCGCTCGAGGCTGATCGTGCTGTCCATCAGCGCCGCCGTTTCGACCCCGTAGAGGTTGTTGTTGATGGCGAGGGTGTCGCCGTCGCCCGACCCGACCGTCTCGATCGACAGGTTCGTGTTCTCGGACAGGCTGCCCCAGGTCAGCGCGTCGGCGGGTGAGCCCAGAACGGTCGGCTTCAGGTGAATCTCGCCCGCGGGCACCTCGCGCAGGTCCGTGTCGTCCAGGATAACGGTGTAGGGCACGGCCGGGTCTGGGAGCCAGTCCTTGGGCATGACCCTGCCCTCGATCCACATGCCGCGCCGGAGCGCATCGATCC
The DNA here is from genome assembly GCA_003164715.1 of Opitutaceae bacterium. Lineage (GTDB taxonomy): Bacteria > Verrucomicrobiota > Verrucomicrobiia > Opitutales > Opitutaceae > Palsa-1447. Next base: position 1,674 of record PLTZ01000043.1, read on the forward strand.
GCCAGTTGGTGTCGTACTCCGACGCCCGGGTGAGCACCTCGAATCCCGGCACCGACCCATAGCGCCAGGGGTTCTTCTCGATCCGCGTGGCCGAGACCACGTAGCGCTGCATGAGGACCACCCTGGCGCCGGCAACCGCGGCGGTCGCGTCCTCGTCCCGCTCCGCGCGCGCGAAGGGGAATGCGGCCATCGCGGCGCCAAAGGCCAGCAACAGGGCGCGCGAGGCAGTCAGGGTCCGGGTCTGCCCGCGGAAACCGGCCCCGCCCCGGGGTGCGTGCCCTCCCGATCGGAAGCTGGAGTTCATTGGGGAGCCATTCGTGCTGCTCGCGCGATGCCGATCGCCCAGGCAATCGGCGCCATCAATGATGAATTATGGATTATGGAAATGTGCTTGGCGAGGCCCGCTTTTCCCAGGTTTGGACTTGGGAGGCCGCCGCAAACCTCCCGGCCGCGCCCCGTCCAAGATTGGATGCGCCGACCCAAGGCTCCCCGTATGCGGATTCTGAGGCATGGGGTTCCGCACGCGACCCCACAAGGGGTTGCTTCCGTGCCCCGCCTCGTGCATCGAAGTTGAACGCCACGACCGGCTTATGCCCCGCACCCCTCCCTTTTCTTCATGCGTGTCCGCCTTCCCCGGGGAAATTTGATCGGGCGGGCCGCGACCCGGTGAATCCATGACCGTCTGGCACTGGCTCTTGCTCGCCGCGGTCACCGCGCTGGCCGCGGCGCGGGTCTGGCGCGCCGGTCGGCCGGCGCGCGCGCTGTGGCCCGAGGCGGCGGCCGGGGCCCTGATCCCGGTCCTGTTGTGCGCTCTCGCCTATTGCTACGTGGCTACGCTGCAATTGAACACCCGGTGGGGTTGGAGCGCCGACCGGCTCGCCCCGACGATCGGGCTCTTTCACGGATACCCGCTCTACTCGCCGATCGACAAAGGCCCCATCAACGGGTGGCTCCACGGTCCCCTGGCCCCGATCCTCTGGTCGCCCGCCGCGCTGGCCGATTCGCCGCAGCCCGCGCTGGCCATTGCCGCAGCGATCAACCTGGTGTTCCTGCTCTCCCCGCTCCTCTATGCGAGCGTCCGCTTTTCGGCCGGCTCCATCCTGCCGGGGATGTCGGGCTTCGTCTACGGGGCGGCCGGCCTCCTGCTGGTCTATCCCACCTGGTACATGGCGTCAGTGCTCTGCTCCGACGCGATCGCGGTCGCCCTGGGCCTGGGCTCGTGCCTGGTCCTGATGGGCGGCGCGCCGCCCGGAGCGAGGCGCCTCGTGCTGGCCGCGCTTCTCGGGGTGCTTGCCGCGTGGACAAAGCAGACCGAGGCCCCCCTGGTGGTGGCCCAGCTCGGCTGGCTTGCGTGCGTCCACGGTTGGAGGACGTCGCTCCGGTACGGCGCGCTTTTCGCGGCGGTCATGGCCGTTGCGGCAGGCGCCGTTTTCGGGCTCATGCAGCCGCGCGACGTCATCCTGAACATGTGGACGATCCCCTCGTCGCAGAAGCTGACGGGCTCATGGGCGGCCGCGTGGACGGAGACCGCCGATTTCCTGCGCTACACGCTCGGCTTCTCGGTCCCGTGCCTCCTGGTCCTCTTGCCCGGCGCCCGGAGTGCTCCCTCGGGCCGCCCGGGCCCGGGGATCGCCCAGGCCGTCGCGCTGCCGATTTCGGCGGCCCTGGTCATGCTCCCGCTCGGCGTCATGGCCGCGATGAAGGTCGGCGGCGACCGCAATTCCATCCACTCGGTCTATTACCTCGCGGGGGCTGCGATCGTCGCGATCGCGCACGTCTGGTCCCCGTCCCCGCCGCGCGCCGGGGTGCTGCGGGGCGCCGCCTTGCTGGCCTGCAGCGCCGCGGCAGTCATCGCCCTCCGGCTGATGGCGGACTATCCCAGCATGTCGATGGTGCCGCCGCGCTGCCTTAGCCAGCAGGCCTGGATCTTCTCAAGGCAGCATCCGGGGCAGACCTATTTCGCACAGGATCCCCTCGCAACGGTGATGGCCGAGGGGCGGATGTATCACTTCGACTATGCCGTCCTCGACCGGGAGCATGCCGGCATTGTCACCAGCGCGAAGCATATCCGGGAGGGTCTGCCGGAGGCCCCGCTCGCCGTCGTGTACCCCAGAACGGACGACCCGCACACCGTGCTCACGCAATTCCTGCCCGAATTCGTGTTCTCCAGCGCCACCGAGGACTTCATCATCTACCGCAGGCGCGGCGGAAAATAGCACCTCTTCGAGCGAGCCTTCCTGAAGCATCTGCGCAGGGGATGGTCGTAGCCGGCTGCCCCGCCTCGTCGGGCTGGGCACCGACGCCGGATCCGAACCCGCACACCAGCCCGCGAGATTCGCGGCGCGGCCCTCAGGTCGCTGCGACCTTGCCGCCCACCATCTGCCGAATGGCGTCCTGCGTTACCTTGAGGTACACGGTGGCCTCCTCGTAGCCGATCCGTCCGACGGTTTCAGGGAGAAGAAAGATCTCGTCGCCGCCAAACTCGCGGCTGGCCTTGACGATCAGCTCGCGGATCGTCCAGTCCCTCCCGTTGATCATGAAGCCGTTGACCGAGCCGATGATCCCGTCGGCGGCCTTCACGGCGTAGCCCGTCACGGCCTGCATGCTCCGCAGGTCGGGATCGTCCCCGGGTCGAGGCAGCATGTCCTGCGTGAAGGATTCGGAGCTCAAATAGTCGTCGCCTCCCCCCGCCACCCAATAAAACGGCCAGCCGAAATGCCTGTGGTAGGCCTCCTCGTATTGGCGCGAAATGGGCATTTGCATGTCGATGGAGGGGCTCTTTTCAATCTGGTTCCGGGTCAGGTTGACGTGCAGAAGATCGTTGTCGGCGGCCTCTGAACCCTCGAAGGCATGGGGGGCAAACGCGTGGGACGGGAGGAGCACCTTGCGTCCCGCGAGCCACGGCCCCGTGTCGGCGACCAGGTACCGGATCTTCCATGTCTGGTCGTCAAAGTAGAAGTCCCTCACGTGGCCGACGTGGCCGTCAACCGCGCCGAGTTTCTTCCCGTAGAACTGTTGGATGTTTTGAAGCATAAGAAGGTTGGTTCGATCTCGCCGGCCGGGGTTTGGCGCGAACGGATGCGGCGGACCCCGCGGCCACACTCTAGGCTCCGGGCCCACCCGCGACTATAGGGTGTTTCCCTAAGCGACTGACCCGGACCTCCCGATGCGATTCATGGCCGCAAATCGGGCCGCGCTGCCGGCCGGTCGGCTTGGCGGATTCAAGGATCCTGGCGGCCGGCCACACGGCGGCACCCCCCGAAGTGTCCGCGCGGGGAGGCGCCAGGCTAAGGACCGGGGCGGGAAAGACCCCATACTCCCTCCGGGAGCGGTCTGGTAGCCTCCGTGGCGGCCAAGAAGGCGGCGAATGCGTCGCCTCTCCCAGACCCCATCCGACTGCCGCCATCGGAATAAAGACAGGCCAAGTCTATGAGCTACCAAAGCATCAACCCGTACAACGGAAAGACCCTAAAGACGTTCGAGGACATCTCGGACGACCAGCTTGACGTCGCGCTTAAGACCGCGGCGGCCTGCTTCGAGACATGGCGGAAGAAGACTTTCGCGGAGCGGGCGGCCGTCGTGGCAAAGGCCGGCGCGATTCTGCGCGCGCGCGTGGACGAGTTCGCCCGTTTGGTGACGCTAGAGATGGGCAAGCTGATAAACGAGGCCCGCGGCGAGGTGAGGTTCAGCGGTGACATCCTTGCCTACTACGCCAAGAACGCCGAGTGCTTCCTGGCGCCGGAGACGCTCCAACCGGCCCATGGAGAGGCCTATGTCGAGAGCAGCCCGATCGGAGTGATCTTCGGAGTTGAGCCGTGGAATTTCCCCTATTATCAGCTCGCGCGCGTCGCCGGGCCGCAACTGATGGCCGGAAACGTCGTCGTGGTGAAGCATGCCGGCTGCGTGCCCCAGTGCGCCATCGCCTTCGAGACGCTGTGGATCGAGGCGGGCGCACCCGCCGGGGCGTACACCAACCTCCTGATCTCGCACGAACAGTCGGACCGCGTCATCGACGACCCCCGGATCAAGGGCGTAGCCCTGACCGGGAGCGTGGCGGCCGGCAGGGGCATTGCGGCAAGGTCCGGCAAGAACCTCAAGACGTCCTCGATGGAGCTCGGCGGAAGCGATGCGTTCATCGTGCTTGAGGACGCGGACCTCGAGAAGGCCGTGAAGTGGGCCGTCTGGGGACGGATGTACAACCAGGGACAGACGTGCTGCGCGGCCAAGCGGTTCATCGTGAATGAGAAGGTCGCCGACAAGTTCCTCGAGAAGTTTCAGGCAGCGCTCGAGGCGCTCCAGCCCGGCGACCCGATGGACGAGAGGACCACAAAGGGCCCCCTGTCCACCGAATCCGCGCTCGTGGATCTCGTAAAGCAGGTCGACGGCGCGGTGGCCCATGGCGCCAAGGTGCTGATGGGCGGCAAGCGCATCAACCGGCCGGGATCGTTCATGGAGACAACGATCCTGACCGACGTCACGCCGGGCAACCCCGCATTCAGGGAGGAGTTCTTCGGGCCGGTGGTTCTGTTCTTCCGAGTCAAGAGCGAGGATGACGCCGTCGCACTCGCAAACGACTCCGACTTCGGACTGGGCGGATCGGTCTTCACCCGGGACGTTGCCCGCGGAAGGCGCGTTGCGAGCCGCGTGGACACCGGCATGATGTTCATCAACAATATCGACTGGTCGGACGCCGCCCTGCCGTTCGGCGGCATCAAGGACTCCGGCTACGGGCGCGAACTCGGAAGCATGGGAATCCAGCAGTTCGTGAACAAGAAGCTGGTGCGCATCGCAACGGGCGACGCGCCGGCCTAGGCGCCCGCGCCTGGACACCTGGCGGCCCATGCATGCGATGGTGCTAAGGAAGCTTCGTAGCGCCCTTGAATGGACCGAACTGGACGACTGTCAGCCCGGCCCGGGGGAGATTCGGGTGAAGGTTTCCGCCTGCGGCGTCTGCCGCACCGACCTGCACGTCGTCGACGGCGAGCTTCCCGATCCGAGGGTGCCGATCATCCCCGGGCACGAGGTTGTCGGCCGCATTGACGCGATCGGGGCCGGCGTCGAAGGGCTGAGCTTGGGGGAGCGCGTCGGCATTCCCTGGCTCGGCCACACCTGCGGCGTTTGCCCCTACTGCGCAGGAGGCCAGGAGAACCTCTGCGATCACCCTCTCTTCACGGGGTACACGCGCGATGGCGGCTTCGCGACGGCGACGATCGCCGACGCGCGCTTTGCCTTTCCGCTGGGCGAGACCGGCAGCGACGTGGCGCTCGCCCCCTTGCTCTGCGCGGGGCTTATCGGCTGGAGGTCGCTGGTGATCGCGGGCGCGGGCAAGAAGCTGGGGCTGTATGGCTTCGGCGCCGCGGCCCACATCCTCGCGCAAGTCGCCAAGTGGCAGGGGCGCTCGGTGTTCGCATTCACGCGCCCCGGGGACGGCGCAACCCAGGCCTTCGCAAGGAGGCTCGGCGCAGTCTGGGCCGGCGGGTCGGACGAAATGCCTCCGGAGCCGCTGGATGCCGCGATCATCTTTGCCACCGCGGGCGATCTCGTGCCCCTGGCGCTAAAGGCGGTCCGCAAGGGCGGCCGCGTCGTTTGCGCGGGGATCCATATGAGCGACATCCCGAGCTTCCCCTACCGGCTGCTGTGGGAAGAGCGGCAGCTCGTTTCGGTCGCTAATCTCACGCGCCAGGACGGAATCGATTTCCTGCGCCTCGCACCGACGGTCGGCATCGTCACGCAAACCACTCGATATCCTCTGAAGGACGCCAACCAGGCCCTGGCCGACCTTCGTGCCGGCCGCTTCGAAGGCGCGGCCGTCGTCGTGCCATGAAGGCCGGAAATGGCGCATGGGCCCCAGGCGTGGTTCGCCACCCGGGCGCCGCCCGGGGGTTACACCCCATAGCGTGGGCCGGCCCGCAAGCGCATCCTCGATGACCGAGAAAATGGACCCTACATCAAAGGCCTACCTCGTGGGCGGCGGGATCGGATCCCTTGCGGCGGCCGCCTTCATGATGCGCGACGGAGGGATCCCGGGCAAGAGCATCTCGATCCTTGAGGCGGCGCCCGTGATGGGCGGAAGCCTCGATGGCGCCGGTGAGCCGGCGGGCGGGTACTCATTGCGCGGCGGGCGCATGATGACCACCGATAACTACGAGTGCACATGGGACCTTTTCAAATCGATCCCCTCGCTGATCACCGCGGGCAGGACGGTGTACGACGAGACCGTCGAGTTCAATGAGAGGCACAAGGCGCATTCGCTGGCGCGGCTGGTCGACGACAACCGCGCGAAAGTCCCCGTGGCCTCGATGGGATTCTCGATGCGCGACCGGATCGAACTGGTGAAGCTCGCCAACGCCGACGAGGAGGCAATGGGCGCGAGCCGGATCACCGACTGGCTCTCGCCCGGGTTCTTCCAGACCGAATTCTGGTTCATGTGGGCCACCACCTTCGCCTTCCAGCCCTGGCACAGCGCCGTCGAGTTCAGGCGCTACCTGCACCGCTTCATGCTGGAATTCACGCGCATTGAGACCCTCGCTGGCGTCAAGCGGACGATCTATAACCAGTATGACTCCCTTGTGCTGCCCCTGCAGACCTGGCTGGCTGCGCGGGGCGTCCACTTGGTCACGGACTGCAAGGTGACCGGCCTGGACCACACGACCGAAGACGGCAAACTGGCCGTCACGGGCATCCGTTGCTTGATCCGGGAGGAAGCCGCGGTAATCGCGGTAAATGGCGGTGACCTGGTCTTCCTTCAGAACGGATCCATGACCGACGCGTCGAGCCTGGGTTCGATGACGACCGCGCCCAGAAGGCTGACCAAGGGAGGCACCGGCGGCTGGGCGCTGTGGGAAGAGCTGGCGGAGGGGCGGCCGCAGTTCGGCAATCCCTCTGCCTTCAACCGCTGCATCGCGCAGTCGAGCTGGGAGTCCTTCACCGTCACGCTGAAGAACCCCGGATTCTTCGACGCGATGAGCCAATTCAGCGGCAACGAGGCCGGCATCGGCGGGCTGGTGACGTTCAAGGACTCGAATTGGCTGATGTCCATCGTGCTGGCCCACCAGCCGCACTTTCCAAACCAACCCGCCGGCGTGCAGGTGTTCTGGGGTTATTCGCTGTTTCCGGACCGGGTCGGCGATTTCGTTCCAAAACCGATGGCCGAGTGCAACGGCTCGGAGATCCTGAGGGAGCTGTGCGGTCACCTGCGTTTCGACGAGGAGATCTTCGAGTCGGCCAACTGCATCCCCTGCCGGATGCCCTACATCACAAGCATGTTCATGCCGCGGGCCCGAGGCGATCGGCCCCCACCCGTGCCGCGCGGGACAAGGAATCTCGGGTTCATCAGCCAGTTCGTCGAGATTCCCGACGACGTGGTCTTCACGGTGGAGTATTCCGTGCGCGCCGCCCAGATGGCGGTCTATGAGCTCCTGGGGATCGACCGGAAGATTCCGGCCGTGACGCCGCACGACAAATCCCCGCGGGTGGAGTTTGAGGCGCTGATCAAGGCATTCAAGTGATCGCCTCGCGCCCCTCGTTCCGCGTCTGCGGCCGCGGCCGGCCCGATTGAGACAGGCCGTCTCCGGTGCCCCGCCATCGACGACCGAGGAAACGCAATCAGCCAAAGGCCAAGACTGCCAACGACAGACCCGAAAAGCCCTAACCCGACACATGATCATGAAGATTCTTTACAAAGCGCGCTCCACCGCCGAGGGCGGCCGTTCGGGTCATTCACAGACCGACGACGGCGCCCTTTCGGTCAATCTTTCGGAGCCGGGCTCGGGAAAGGCCGGCACAAATCCGGAGCAGCTCTTCGCAACCGCTTATGCGGCCTGCTTTGACAGCGCGCTGCAGGCGGCCGCCAAGCGCATCAAGGTGGCGCCGGCCGGCACGAAGACCACCGTCGAGGTCGGCATCGGCCAGATTGCCGCGGGCGGCTACGCGCTCGACATCGACATCTTTGTCGACGTGCGGGGCCTTCCCGAGGACCAGGCGCGCCAGCTGATCGAGACGGCCGACCTTCTGTGCCCGTACTCAAACGCGGTGCGGGGGAACATCGACGTCCGCCTTCACGTCACCGCCGTCTGATGCGGTACGCACATCGAGAGGCTGTGAGCCCCCGGGTTTGGCCCTGCAAACCGGGCAAGACACACGCTGCCAGCCGAAGACCATGAACACCCACGCCCCCCTTCCGCTCCTGGCCCAGTCGCGCGACACGCTCGCCGGCCGGATCTACGGCAGCTTCTTCGTGCACGAATCGTCCATCGGCATCCGGATCCTCATCATTGTCCTGCTGGCGGTCCTCGTGCACGTTGCGGTGAAGCTCATCCGGCATGTGAGCGAATGGCTCCTGATCCGGAGCCACGGCCAGAAGGGCCGCCTCGGCGCCGTGGCGCAGAAGCCGAAGTTCGTGACGGTCAGCCGGCTCGTCGTGAGCGGGATTATCTTTGTCATCTATTTTGCCGCGATCGGCCTGATCCTTCAGGAGGTCGGCTTCAGCCTGACCACCTACCTGGCGAGCGCCTCCGTGCTTGGCCTCGCCATAAGCTTCGGCTCGCAGGGGCTGGTCCAGGACATCGTGATCGGGCTCACCCTGATCCTCTGGGACGCGATCGATGTGAACGACATGGTCGAGGTCGTCGGGACGACGACAAGCGTGATAGGCCGGGTGGAGGAGATCGGGATGCGGTTCACCAAGGTCGTGAACTTCTACAACCAGAAGGTCTTCATCCCCAACAGGACCATCGGGAACGTCAGCCGGTTTCCGCACGGGGGCGTCGACGCCTATGCGGACGTGCAGGTCCCGGGCGCGGGCGCCGTAGGAAAGGGGGCCGAGGTCATCGAAAGCATCGCCATGGGCATGTGGGCCCAGTTCGGGGCGATCATCCTTAGCGAGCCCATCATCGGCGAGGTCGAGACTTCGCAGGGCGGCCCGTGGAGCTTTGTGCGCGTTCACTTCAAGATCTGGCCGGGACAGGGAAGCCTGATCGAGAACACCTTCCGGCAGGAGGTCGTCAAGGCGATGAGGGCCCTGGATCCGAAGTACGCCGACTGGCAGGTGCCAGTGACCTACCGCGCCGGCACGACCTCACGAAACCTCAGGGCGCAATGAGCAGCCTGGGATCGAACCGTCTCGGCGGAGCCGGTTGCGCTTGATGAGACGCGCGACAGCAGCCTACGAGAGCGGGCCGGAGACGCCCGGCCAGAGGCGGTTCCGGCAGGCTACGATCGCACGGAGCTGACCCAGCGTTCGATTGCCGCGCGGGACAGCGTGCGAGATCATACCCGGGCACCTGGCTCGGGAGGCCGCGCTCTCGACAATGTCTTCGGATAGCGGCAGACCAATAGCCGCCCCAGCCTGCGGTGCCGCTCTGTTCTGACGCCTCCCGCCTATGACCTACCCGCACAGATTCTCCGTCCTTTGGCAATGCTGCAAAGCGGCGGCACGCAGTGCCTCAGGCATGGCGCTTTTCGTTCGGTGCGGCAGCCTGGGCCTGGCGCTCAATCTGGTCGGTTGGATTCACACCTGCCGGGCGGACGAGTTCGACGTCCTGCGGGAGAAGTGGGCGGAGATGCTCACGGGCGGCAGTCACTTGGATGTGACGGATCCCGCCGTTGCTTCCTCCATCAGCAGCCTCAGCTCCCTGGCAGACTCCTACTGGTCGACGATGGACAAATCGCCAACCCGCGCCTTTCTCTGGTCCGACCTGGCCAGCGCCACCGATACGGGCCACATCACAGAGAGCTATGGGCGCCTTAAGACAATGGCGCTGGCCTACGCGACTCAGGGATCAAGCCTGAAGGGCAACGCGGCGCTGGAGGCCGACATTGTCCGCGGCCTCGATTGGGTTTATGCGAATCGTTACAATGAGAAAACACCGATGCACGACGAGTGGTGGCACCTCGAAATCGGTGCGCCTGCCGAGCTCGTCGACACAACGGCCCTGATGTTTGATGAACTGGGCGCTGCCCAGATCGCCAACTACATGCGGGCCGTGGACAAGTTCACCCCTTCGGCGACGACGCCCGCGCCCGGCGGCACCGTGTGGTCTTTCACCGCTGCCAACCGCATGTGGAAAATACATATTGTGACGATCCGCGGCATCATCGTGAAGGACCGTGCGAAGCTCATCGCCGCGCGCGATGCGTTCAGCGAGCTCTTCGTCTACGTGAAGCATGGCGACGGCTACTACGCCGACGGCTCATTCATTCAGCATCGGGGTCACCCCTACACGGGAGGCTATGGCGCCTCTTTGCTTGGCCGGCTCGCGCCGGTGCTCGCGCTTCTCAACGGTCCCAACAGGGAAAGCGCCTCGGGTTCCTCCTGGAAGGTCACCGACCCAAACCTGGCAAATCTTTATCGGCTCGTCTTCACTGCTCTGGAGCCGGTGATTTATCGCGGCGGCGTGATGGCCATGGTTCAGGGCCGGGAGATCTCCCGCAAATCCGCCTCCGAGCACGCCATCGGGCACGCCATGATGCAGAATATCCTCCTGATCTCCCAGTTCGCCCCGGAGGCGGACGCCGCCCGAATGCGATCGATGCTCAAGTACTGGGCCGGGGCGGACACCTCTCTCGACTTCGTCGAGACCGCACCCCTCGGACTCAAGGGCGCCGTGCGGCAACTGATGGCCGACCCAACCGTGAAGCCCCGAGGGGAGCTCATCGGGAATTTCGTCTTTGCCGGGATGGATCGCGTGGTTCACCTGGCCCCGGGTTTTGGCCTTGGACTTAGCATGTCCTCCGGCCGCGTTTTCACCTACGAGAGCATCCACGGCGAGAATGTGGACGGCTGGCACACGGGCGAAGGCATGCTTTACCTCTACAATTCCGATTTGACGCAGTTCGACGACGACTTCTGGCCGACCGTTGATCCGCGCCGCCTTCCCGCCACCACGATCGATGTGGGTCAGGTGCGCGAGCCCGTATCAGGGCAAAGCGAGGCCCCTGCGACGACCTGGGTCGGCGGTGCGTCGCTCGGCGCCTACGGGGCGGCGGGAATGCAACTCCGGGCGTGGGGGAGCACGCTCACGGCGAAGAAGTCATGGTTCATGTTCGACAGGGAGGTTGTCTGTCTGGGCAGCGGCATCTGCAGCGGCGATTCTCGGCCGATCGAGACCGTGGTCGAAAACCGCCTCCTGCATGGTGGCGGCGACACGGCGCTCACGGTGAACGGCGCGCGAAAGACCGGAGCGCTGGGCGGGTCAGAGGCTATGCGCGAGGTGACCTGGGCTCACCTGGCGGGCCCGACGGAAGGTGCGGATATTGGCTATTTTTTCCCGGTTTCCGTCAGGCTGTATGGACTGCGGGAGGCAAGGTCGGGCGTTTGGAACGAAACCACGAAGACCGTATCCCGTAACTATCTTACACTCTGGCTTTCCCACGGAACGAATCCAGCCGGAGCCACGTATGCGTATGTGCTGCTGCCCGGATACAGCGCGGCGCGGGTCTCCGACTATGCCAAGCACCCGAGAGTGGAGATACTGGCAAATACCGATCGAATCCAGGCCGTGCGCGTGGACTCGCTTGGCCTGACGGCGGCGAACTTCTGGAGTGATGGGCGCTCAGCGATCGGGATCATCACGGCGGACAGAATGGCCAGTGTTCTTCTTCAGACCAAGGGGTCCTTCTTGGACGTTGCGGTGAGCGACCCGACGCAGGTCAACAGTACAGCTATCACATTGGAATTGGCCGCGTCCGCGCTTAAGCTGGTTTTCGCCGATCCCGGAGTGGCCATTGACCGTCTTTCACCGACGATACGGCTATCATTCCGCGTCGCTGGCGCCGCCGGGCAGACATTCCACGCACGTTTCCTCACCAGCGCGCCGTGAGCGGCAACGCGCAGGGCCCATGGCGTTGGGCCAGGAATCCGGGGGTTACGGTGTGGGGTTTCGACCGAACAGGCCTGTCGGGTCGTTTGCCAGGAACGCGGGAGAGCGGGAAAACCGGACAGACCACTTGATGACTGCAAGCGTCCTGTCGCGGGGCCCCCAACAGGAGGCCGTTGACCCGGACTCAGTGCAGTGATCGGAGCTTCCCGGTCCCTTAGCCCGGATATTTCCCGAAATAG
>PLTZ01000020.1 GCA_003164715.1 Opitutaceae bacterium
TCGAATTGCCCGCGTCCACCGTGACTCCGCCGCCAAACGTGCTGCTGCCAGACGTGAGGGCGAGGTAGTAGCTCGAGCCCCCGTTCGTATTCGTGCTGGCCACCTCAAGGGCCGGGTATCCGCTTATCGTGCCGCTCAGGGTGAGCATCGGGCTGCCGTTGTTCCCGTAGAGGAGTTTCACCGTGTCCTCGCTGCTGCCGCAGAGCGTGATCGTGTTGCCGATCGTGTAGCAGTTGCTGTCGACGGTGGTGAAATTGTTGCCGTTGCTGAGCATCAGCGTGCCGGTGCCAAGCGGACCCGCGGTCACATTGTCGCCTGGTCCCGTGCTGCTGGCGCCGACGGCCAGGGTCGTGTTGCCCGCGTCGACCTGAATGCCTCCGCTGAAGGTGCTGCAGCCTGACGTGAGGGCGAGGTAGTAATTTGAGCCCCCGTAGGACGTGCTGGCCACCTCGATCACCGGGCTTCCGCTGATCATGCCGCTCAGGGTGAGCCTCGGGTTGTTGTGGCTGTACAGGAGGTAGATCCAGTCATCGCTGCTGCCGCAGAGCATGATATCGTTGCCGATCGTGATGGACCTGCTCCCCACGGTGGTGAAGGTGTTGTCGCTGCTGAGCATCAACGTGCCGGTGCCAAGCGGGCCCTTGGTCACATTGCCGCCCGTTCCCGTGCTGCTGCGGCCGACGGCCAGGGTCGTGTTGCCCGCGTCGACGGAGACGCCTCCACCAAAGGTGCTCCAGCGCGACGTGAGCGCGAGGTAGTCCGGGTATTCGCTTCCGCTGGCCACCTCAAGTCCCGCGGACCCGGTGATCATTCCCTTAAGGGTGAGCATCCGGTCATCGGGCCCGTAGAGGAGGTACACCGTGCCGTCTCCGCAGAGGTTGATCGTGTTGCCGAGCGTGTAGCAGCTGGAATCGGCGGTGGTCAGGTAGGTGCCGCTGCCGAGCATCAGCGTGCCGGTCCCCACGGGTCCCACGGACACGTTTGAGTTCACTCCCGTGCTGCTGGACCCGATCACGAGCTCGCCCCTGCCGGTTATGCTGGTCCCGCCCGAATAGGTATTGGCGCCGGACAGGGTCAAGCTCCCGCCGCCGCTGCTGGACACGCTTGCGGTCCCGGCGATGGGAACGCTTATGCTTACAGGGCTGAGGCTGGTATCCACCAGGGACGACGAAATGTTTAGCGAGCCCCCGGAGACGCTGCTCAGGTTCAAGCCATTCGCCACGGCCCCGCAAATCGAGAGCGTACTGATGGGGTAGGTGTTTGCGTCGACCGACGACATTACCGGGCCGTACTCGAAATTGCCCAGTTTGAAGTCGATCTTAAACGGGCCGGTGAGGCTAAACACCGAGAAATTCGCCCCGTCTGACCAGAGCTCGTTTCCGTCCCCGTTAGTCCAGACGAGCGTTTGTGCCGCCGCCTTTCCGCAAAAAATCAGTGCGGCCAAGGCAGCGACTACCGCATACCTTCTTACCTGAGGCATGCGCGAACGCTGATTCAAGTAGGTTGCATCGGCAAGGCTGAATCACTCGCCGAGATCCTTTTTAACAATACAACGCAAGATATTAATAAATAGCACCTAATGCAATTTTTTGAGCTCAGGGAACAATGTTTTCCAGAGCAAACCCGCAACGACGATCTCACCGGATGCATTGGGATGGATGCTGTCGCCCTGATTCAGGTCGGGATTGCCGGCCACGCCCTCGAGCAGAAATGGAATGAATATGAGCAAGTTTCTTGCAGCAAGGTCCTCATAAACGGAATGGAACGCCTCCCTGTAATCCGAACCCATGCTAGCCGGCATGCGCATCCCGGCGAGGACGATCCGGGCCTTCGGATGCGCCGAGCGGACCTTGTCTATAATAGCTTGAAGGTTCGCGCGGGTCACCTCCGGTGCTGTCCCGCGAAGACCATCGTTGGCGCCGAGCTCCAGGACAAATAGGTCCACGCCCTGCCGCAGGACCCAGTCCACCCGCCGCACCCCCCCCGCGCTGGTCTCTCCGCTAAGGCCGGCGTTGACCACCCGCCAGGACAGGTGCTGCGCGTCGATCTTCTGCTGGATCAGGGCGGGATACGACTGCGTCGACGGATCCGCCAGCCCGTAGCCCGCCGTCAGGCTGTCCCCGAAGAACACGAGCGTCCGCGTGGCCGAATCCCCCGCCGGCTGCGCGGGGCATGCCGGCGACCAGAGAAACTGTACGACGGCCAGGGCCACCATCCAGCGCAGGGCCCGCGCCCGGGTGCTTGGGGGAGGATTCATCCAAGACGGCATGGGAGAGGTCGGCCCGCGGTTCCAGAGTTTTCTGGCCAGGGGGGCCGCGCGGCCTGATCCCGTTTGCGCTTCGCCTCACGGAAAGCTTTCATCTGGGCCATGCCATCCCAAACGATGCTCCGGGTCGAGCGGCTCACCAAGACCTATTCGACCGCCGCGGGTCCGCTCACGGTCCTTCACGAGGCGAGTTTCGTCCTGGCGGCCGGCGCAAGCATCGCGGTCGTGGGCCCGAGCGGCAGCGGCAAGACGACCCTTCTCGGGCTCTGCGCCGGCCTGGACCGCGCGACGGGCGGCTCCGTCGAACTCGCCGGGGAGCGCCTGGACGGGCTTGACGAGGATGCGCGCGCGAGGGTCCGGAACTCCTCCGTCGGCTTCGTCTTCCAGAACTTCCAGCTGATCCCGACCCTCACCGCCCTCGAGAACGTGCTCGTGCCGCTCGAGCTGCGCGGCGAGAGCGGCTGCGAGGGGAAGGGCCGGGCGCTCCTCGAGCGCGTCGGGCTCACGGCCCGCGCCGACCACTACCCGGTCCAGCTCTCCGGTGGCGAGCAGCAGCGCGTTGCGCTCGCCCGGGCCTTCATCAACAGCCCGAAGATCCTGTTCTGCGACGAGCCGACGGGGAACCTCGACGGCGACACGGCGGAGTCGATGGTCGAGCTCATCTTCGGGCTCAACCGCGAGCGCGGCACGACCCTCGTGCTGGTGACCCACAACATCGAGCTGGCCGGCCGCTGCCAGCGCATCCTGCGCCTGAAGAACGGCTCGGTGGCGTCCGACCTGCCGACGCGGCCCGCAGCCTGACCCGCCCCATGGGCTTCATCCTCAACATGGCCTGGCGCGATTCCCGCGCCTCCCGGCGCCGCCTCGCCCTGTGCTCGCTCTCGGTCGTCCTCGGGATCGCGGCCCTCGTGTCCATAGGCTCGTTCAGCGCGAACGTGCGGCAGGCGATCGACATGGAGGCGAAGGGGCTCCTCGGCGCGGACCTCTTCGTGACCTCCCCGGCGCCGCTCACCGCCCCTGTCGTGGACTACATCGGGGCGCTGGGGGGCGAGACCGCGCGCGAGCAGACGTTCTCGTCGATGATGAGCTTCCCCGCGGCGGGCCGGCTCCGGCTTGTCCAGGTCCACGCGCTCGAGGGCGCGTTCCCGTTCTACGGGAGGTTTGAGACCGATCCCGCGGGGGCCGCGGACCTCCTGCGGAAGCGGGGGGCGGTGGTGATCCTCGAGCCGACGCTTCTTGCGCAGTTCGGCCTCGCGCCCGGCGACAGCGTGAAGCTCGGCAGGACGACGTTCCGGGTGGCCGGCTCGCTGCGGAAGGTGGCGGGCGAGTCCCCGGGGGTCGCGATGATGGCCCCCCGCGCCTACATCCCGATGGGCGCGCTCGCCGCCACGGGGCTCTCCGGGCCCGAGGCGCTCGCCCGCTTCCGGGAGATGGTCAGGCTGCCCCCGGGCCGCGACGCCGAAGCGATCGTGCGCGACATGAAAGAGCGGTTCTCGCAGCTGCGCCTCTCGTTTGAGACGGTGGCCGAGCGCAAGCGCAACCTGGGCCAGGCGATCGAGCACCTGGACGGGTTCCTGAGCCTGGTCGGGTTCGTGGCGCTCGTCCTCGGCGGGATCGGGGTGGCGAGCGCGCTCCACGCCTACATCCGCGACAAGATAACAACGGTGGCCGTCCTGCGCTGCCTCGGCGCGAGCGCAAGGCAGAGCTTCGCCGTCTACCTCGTGCAGGGGTTCGCCCTCGGTCTCGCGGGCGCCTGCCTTGGCGGGGCGCTCGGCGTCGCGGTCCAGACGGCCCTGCCGGCCCTGGTGAAGGGGATCCTTCCCCTCGACATCGACTTCTTCGTGTCGTGGCCCGCGCTCGCGCGGGGGATGGGCGCCGGGATCGTCATCTGCCTTTTGTTCTCGCTCCTGCCGCTTGTCTCCGTGCGCCGGGTCCCGCCGCTTGCCGCCCTGCGCTCCGCGGTCGCCGAGCGCGCGGCCGTGTCGCCCGATCCGTGGCGCCTGGTGATCGCGTTCGCGATCGCCGCCGCGGTTGCCGGCTTCGCCGTGTGGCAGACGGGGTCGCTCGCCGTCGGCCTGGGGTTTGCAGGCATGCTCGGGCTCGGGTTCCTCGTCCTTGCCGGGCTCGGCTACGCCGTGGCATGGGCGGCCCAGCGCTTCGTGCCGCGCAGGCTGCCCTACGTTCTGCGCCAGGGCGTGGCGAACCTCCACAGGCCCAACAACCGGACGGTCCTCCTGCTGGTCTCGCTCGGCCTCGGCACGTTCCTGGTCCTCACGCTCTTCCTGGCGCGAACGACGCTCCTGCGCGAGATCCAGGGGGCGGACGCGATGGGCCGGCCGAACCTCATCTTCTTCGACATCCAGGACGACCAGATCGGGCCCCTCGAGGCGGCCGCCGCGGCCGCGGGTTCCCCGGTTGCCGAGCGCGCCTCGATCGTGACCATGAGGATCGCCTCGATCCGGGGCAAAAGCGTCGAGGACGCCCTTCGGGAGAAGGGGGCGCGCGTCGCCGCATGGGCGCTCAGGCGCGAGTACCGGTCGACCTTCCGGGGGCGGGTCTCGGCGACCGAGAAGGTCGTGCAGGGGCGCTTCACCGGGCGCTTCGACGCCGGCGCGGGCCTGGTGCCGATCTCCGTCGAGGAGGGCCTTGCGCGCGACATGCAGCTAAGCCTCGGCGACGAGGTCGACTGGGACGTGCAGGGGCTTGCCGTCCGCACGCGGGTCGGGAGCATCCGCCACGTGGAGTGGCGCCGGCTCGAGCCCAACTTCTTCGTCGTCTTTCCGGAGGGCGTCCTCGAGGGGGCGCCGAAGACCTATCTCGCCGCGGTGCACGCGGCCTCGCCGGCGGATTCGGCGAGGGTGCAGCGGGCCGTGGTCGACCTGTTTCCGAACGTGACGGCGATCGACCTCTCACTGGTCGTCCAGACGCTGGACGGGATATTCTCAAAGGTCGCGTTTGCCATCGAGTTCATGGCGCTCTTCACGGTCGTCACGGGGCTTGTGGTCCTCGCCGGCGCGATCCTGGCGGGCCGCCACCAGAGGATCCGCGAGACGGTGCTCCTTCGCACGCTCGGGGCCACACGGCGGCAGCTGGCCCTCATCGAGCTGTTTGAGTACGCGGTGCTCGGGATCCAGGCAGCCGTCGTGGGCGGGCTGCTCGCGATGGCCGGGAACGGGCTCCTGGCCCGGTATGTGTTCCACGTGCCGGCCGCGATGCCGGCCGGGCAGATCGTGGCGGCGGTCGCCATTGTCTCCGCGCTCGCGGTCGCAACCGGTTTGCTTGCGAGCCGTGGCGTGGTGGATCACCCCCCGCTTGAAGCCCTTAGGCAGGAGACGTGAGCCGGTCCTGGCGATGCGCTTCCCCGGGTCCGCCCGCAGGGCGCCGAGGCCCGCCATCCGTCGAGTTGCCCCCGGGATTAAGCGGGTAGCGCCGACAGCGCCCTTGTCGTCAACCTGACGCCGGGGGCCTTCACGATGCAGATCACCGGGGTGGGTGGCACCACGGGCGCGGCCCTGGCGGAGGTCTACGCAGTGGCGTGATCACACGCCGGCACAGGCCGGCGCCCCTACGGGTTTGCGGGGACGTAGGAGGTCTCGAGGTCCACCATGAGGCGCTCCTGCTCGGACGGGGTCATCCCTGCGGGATCGCGCTCGGGCTCCCTGCCCGCGAGCACCCTTGACGTGATCAAAGCGCGCTCCGCCCCGTTTCGGCACCTGCCGAACTGGGCGTAGTAGTCCCGCGGGTCGACCGTGAAGCGGGTTTCCCCGCCCGCGACCAGCCTGACCACGACTCCCGCCGGGAGGCAGATGGCCAGCGTCCTCGAGGCGTCCGGTGCGTCGGTTGACGCGACCCTGGCCTCGACCCGCCCGTCCCTGCGGGCGAGCTCGATGCCGAGGTGCCAGTCACGGAAGCGGAACCGGTCGATCCGGGCGTGGTTCATGCCCGGGGGAAGGCTGGGCGCCAGTCCGAGGTCAGCGCCCTCGGGCTCCAGGTCAAAGCCGAGGAACAGGAGGACAACCGAGGTCACGAAGTCGCCGTGGGACCACACGATCAGCGGCTTGTCGGGCACGCCCCTGCGGTCCCAGAACTCCGGGAGGTAGAAGTTGCGGGCCTCCATGTCGACCCCGCGCTTGTTTACGATCCCCGAAAGGAGGTACCGCCACGCCAGGTCGGTCCTTCCGAGGAGCCACTCGTCCTGCGCGGCCCACGCCGTGTTGATGGGCCAGGTGTCGAGCTCCCCGGCCGGGGCGTGCGGGCTCGAGGCGTTCGGGCCGAAGCGGAAGATGGAGTGGTCGGGATTCTCGAGATCCCTCATGATCTCTGCGTGGGTCGAGGCGAACCGCGGGTCGTCCACGGGGAGGATGGCCTGGTTCCTCCCGAAGACCTCGAGCCGGGGGATGATCAGCATCCCCGAATCCACCCGGTCGTCGCGCAGGGGGCCGTTTCGGTTCTCGGCCTTCGGGTACTCCGGGTCGGCGAACGACTGGCCCACGGGCCCGGCCATCGGGATCAGCCGGCCCTTTCCGGCGTCGTAGGCGAGCTCGTTGAACCGGGCCCTCAGGCGGTCCGCGGCCTCGTTCCACCGCCGGGCCTCGGGCTCGTGCCCGAGCCTTGCGGCGATCTTCGCCGCGGCCCTGAGCCCGCTGTGGACCTCGGCGTTGGGCCATGTCGAGGGGGCCGGGATAAAGCAGATCCATTCCTCGGCGAGGTTGAGCATGCCCTCGCGCTCGACCCTCGTGCGGTAGTAGTCGGCGTAGAAGCTCACGTAGGGCCATACGGTCTCGAGGAAGGCCCGGCCGTCGGGCCTTAGCAGCGAGTAGAACCACATCCCGGTGATGCCGATCGCCGGCTGCTGGGCCTCCCGCTCTCCGCCGACCGAGAAGTCCCGCTGGGCGTTCCAGAAGGCGAAGTAGCGCCCGACCGCGTCGTAGTCCCCCGCGAGCGAGAGGCCGATCATGGTGTAGGTGCCGTCCCGCAGCCAGGAGTCGCGGTAGAAGAACAGGTCGGCCATGACGTCCCCCGATGCGAACTGGTGGGACTCGATGGCGTCGATCGAGTATTCAAACAGGCGGTCGAGCTTCGGGTCGTCGGTCTCGAGCGAGATCCGGGCCGCCGCGACCTTCGCGCCGTCCTGCGCGTAGCCGCCGAGGCGCTCCGCCCAGTCCCTGACATAGGACCCGGGCACCGGATGGGGCAGCGGCGACTCCGTGGCGTCGACGCAGAGCACCACCTCCCGCGCGGAGTCGATCTCCTTAATGAATCCGCCCGCGTCCACCGAGAGCGTCCGGCCGGCGGGGAGGGTCGCCAGGTTGAGCACGGGCCCCGGGGTTGTCGTCAGCACGGGGTTCTCGCACCTCCAGAGGGTCGTGAACTCCTCGAGTCCGCTCGTGTCCTCGCTGCGGAAGCGCTGGGTGAACTGCGGGTACTTGAAGCGCGCGGTGAGCCGCAGGTCAACCGGCGCCGCGAAGGCATACCTCACGAAGACGGGCGCCAAACCCTGGTCGCCCCTCGAGGTGACCTCGATCGTGACGAGGCCGTTGTCGGACTCGAGGCGGATGTACCCGGGGCGGGTGCCGCTGTGGTGGTAGCTGAGCGAGCGCAGGTCCTGCCAGCCGCTTTCTCCGCGCACCTGGCCGCAGATCGACGCCTCGAGGAAGAGCGGCACGTGGCGCATACGCTTGGAGTCCATCCCCGACCAGACCTCCTTGATCTCGCCGTCGGCCCCCGCGCGCACGAGCATGGTCGGCCCGGTGACATACCCGTCCGTGATCTCGAAGTCCGGAACCTTGTCGACCGCGCGAAGCGGGCCTCCCAGGAGGACGATTCCGGAGACGATGAGCAGCTCTTTCATGTTCATGGATGGAAGGCCGGTCGGCCCGGGGCGTTAGCGGGACCCGTAGAAGGCGGGGCCGTGGCCCTCGCCCCAGTCGAGCCCGCGGCCGCGCACAAGCGCCCGCTGCAGGAAGGAATGCGCGAGCCTGACGGAGTCCGCAAGGCTCGCGCCCCGCCCGAGCCAGGACGCGATCGCGGCGGAGAGCACGCAGCCGGTGCCGTGGGTGTTGGCGGTGGCGATGCGCTCGCCCTCGAACCACGTCGCGCCCCCGCCGGGCAGCACGAGGCAGTCGCGGCAGAACCTGCCGAAGCCGTGGCCCCCTTTCACGAGGACGGGCCGGCCGCAGTCCGCGGCGAGACGCGTGGCGGCGGCCCTGGCCTGCGCGTGCGTGCGGATCCGCAGTCCCGTGAGGGCTGCAGCCTCGTCCCAGTTCGGGGTGACGAGCGTGGCGAGCGGCAGGAGCTCCGACCGGAGCACCCGGATTCCCGCCTCCGACAAGAAGCTGGTGCCGCTGGACGACGCGAGGACCGGGTCGACGACAAGCGGCACGGGCGTGAAGCGCCGGAGCGCGGCCGCGACGGCGCGGACCGCGCCCGGCCCGGGAAGCAGCCCCGTCTTGACCGCGGCGACGTCAAAGCCGCCCATCGCGGACTCGACCTGGGCGCGTATCAGGGCATCGGGTACCGGCTTCCACGCGCTGATGCGCCGCGTGTCCTGCGCCGTGACGGCCGTCACGGCGGTGAGCGCGTGGCCGCCCGTCGCGCGGATCGTGCGCTGGTCCGCCTGGATGCCCGCGCCCCCTCCGCTGTCGGAGCCGGCAATCGTCAGGACGCAGAAGGGGGCATTCATTTGCTCCAGGCGGCGATCCCGCCGCGCAGGCTCAAGGCCGAACGGAAGCCGTGGCGCTCGCGCAGGATCCGGATTCCGCGAAGGCTCCTGACGCCGCCGGCGCAGTACACGACCGTCGGGACCGAGGGATCCAGCGGGGCGAGGTCCGAGGCGGAGCTGGCCTCGAGCCGCCCGAGGGGCACGTGGGCCGAGGGCTCGATCGACGAGAGCTCGCGCTCCCACGCCTCGCGCACGTCGAGCAGCTGGAGCGGGGCGCCCGCGCTCATCAGCCGCCTGAGTTCGTCGCTCCCGATCTCGTCCCGGCCCGCCGGTGCCTCGCAGACCTCGCCGTAGCCCTCGGGGGGGAGCTCCGTGACCGCGCGGGCCTTTGGATCGGGCCTGAGTGCGACGATTGTCGAGGCCATCGTGAGCGCGTCGAGGACGAGGAGCCTGCCCGCGAGCGGCTCCCCGACACCCGAGAGGACCTTGATCGCCTCGCACGCCTGCATCGCCCCGACAAGCCCGGTCACCGCGCCTAGGACGCCCGCCTCGGCGCAGTTGGGCACGGACCCCGGCTCGGGCGGCTCCGGGAAGAGGCAGCGGTAGGTCGGGCCGCCCCTCCAGTTGAAGACACTCACGTGCCCCTCGAATCCCTGGATCGCGCCGTAGACGAACGGCCGGCCGGCGATCACGCACGCGTCGTTCACGAGGTAGCGGGTGGGGAAGTTGTCCGAGCCGTCGACCACCAGGTCGCACGAGCGCACGAACTCGAGCGCGTTCGAGCGGTCGAAGCGGACCGGGTGCGCGTCGATCCGGATGAGCGGGTTGAGCGCGCGCAGGCGGCGCGCGGCGGTCTCCGCCTTGTTCGCGCCCCGGTCGACGCTCACGTAGAGGACCTGGCGCTGGAGGTTCGAGGTGTCGACCGAGTCCGGGTCGACGATCGCGATCCGGCCGACGCCCGCGGCAGCCAGGTAGAGGAGGGCGGGGCAGCCGAGGCCGCCCGCGCCGATCACGAGCACGGAGCCCGCCTTGAGCCTCTCCTGCGCGGCGAGGCCGAAGCCCTGGAGCGACAGGTGCCGCTGGTAGCGAGCGACCTCCTCTGGGGTGAGCGTCATAACGCGAGCGCCTGCGCGGCGGCGCGGCGGGCGCCGCCGCGCTCCGCGAACCCGTCGTAGGTCGAGTCCCAGTCCTTCCACACGGGCTCGTACCCCTGCGAGCGCAGGAACGCCGCGACAGCGGCGGGGCTGCGGTTGTCGTCGATCGCGAACTGCTCGAGCGATTCGGGCGCGCTCGCGTAGCCGCCCGGGTTCGTGCGCGATCCCGCGCTCATCGAGGTGAACCCGAGCCGGAAGGCCCGGTTGCGGAACGCCTCGCTCTCTCGCGTCGAGAGCGACAGCTCGGTCTCCGGGGAGAGGAGCCGGAACGCGCACGCGGCCTGGACCAGGTCGCGCTCGGAAAAGGGGGTGACCGGGATCTCCTCCCCCTCGTGGGGCCTCAGGCGCGGGAACGAGATCGAGGTTCGCGTGCGCCAGTGGACGGTCTCGACGTGGCGCAGGTGAAGCCCGGTGAACCAGGCGTCCGTCCTCCAGTCGGAGAGCCCGAAGAGGGCGCCGAGCCCGACCTTCTTTACCCCCGCACGGCCCACGCGGTCCGGCGTCTCGAGGCGCCAGGCCATGTCCGCCTTGGGGCCGCTCAGGTGGTGCCTCGCGTAGGCGGCCGGCTCATACGTCTCCTGGTAGACCATGACCGCGCTCATGCCCTCGGCCGCCAGGGCGCCGTAGTCCTCCTCGGGGAGAGGCTGGACCTCGATCCACAGGCCGGAGAAGTGCGGCCTAAGCAGCCGGAGCGAGCCGGCCAGGTAGTCGCGGCCGACGCGGCCCGCCTCGCCCGTCACAAGGAGCACGCTGTCGAAGCCGTGCCCGCGGAGCACGCGGGCCTCAGCGAGCGTCTCGGCGTCGGTGAGCACCTTCCTGCGGATCCTGTTGTGCGCGCTGAACCCGCAGTACGTGCAGACGTTGGCGCACACGTTGGACAGGTAGAGCGGGGCGTACAGGCGCATCGTCGGCCCGAACCGCTCGAGCGTGTACTGGTGGCTCGCCTGGGCCATGTCCTCCAAGTAGGCGGACGCGGCGGGCGAGAGGAGCGCCGCCAGGTCCTCCAGGTCGACCGATCCCCGCGGCCTGCCGAGCGCCCGGCGCACGTCCGCGGGCGTCTTTGACGCGATCCTGCGGGAGACCGCCCCGAAGTCGTGCCGGCGCCAGACGTCGGTGAAGGTCACGGCGCGCCCCCCCCCAGGAAGGACGTGAGCGGCGACGTCGCGCTCGCGCGGGCGGGCGCGCCTGCGGATGCTCGGCCCCCGAGCCCGGCCTCGCGCGCGGTGCGCCCCGCCTCGACGCCTAGGCGGAACGCCTCGGCCATCGCCACGGGGTTGCCCGCCGCGGCGATCGCCGTATTCACGAGCACCGCGTCGGCGCCCATCTCGAGCGCGGCGGCCGCGTGGGAGGGGGCGCCCAGGCCCGCGTCGACAACCACCGGCACGCGGCTCTGGGCGATGATGATCTCGAGGAAGGCCCGCGACTCGAGCCCCAGGGCGCTGCCGATCGGGGAGCCGAGCGGCATCACCGCGGCGGCGCCCGCCTCCTCGAGCCTCTTGCAGAGGACCGGGTCCGCGTGGACGTACGGCAGCACGATGAAGCCGCGCTTCACGAGGAGCTCCGTCGCCTCGAGCGTCTCGACCGGGTCGGGCATCAGGTATTTCGGGTCGGGGTGGATCTCAAGCTTGAGCCAGTTGGTCTCGAGCGCCTCGCGGGCGAGCTCGGCCGCGAGGACCGCCTCGCGCGCGGAGCGGGTGCCCGAGGTGTTGGGGAGCAGGCGGTAGCGCGCGGTGTCGAGGTGCCCGAGGATGTCGTCAGGCTCGCCGCCCGTCCGGACGCGGCCGAGGGCCACCGTGACCAGCTGGGTGCCGGAGGCCTCGAGGCTCCTGCGCATGATCTCTCCGGAGCTGAACTTCCCGGTTCCGACGAAAAGCCGGGACGAGAACTCGACTCCCGCGATGACTAGGGGGCTTGGGCTCATGAAAGGGGCGCCGGGTCGGGCTGCGGCCGGGGCGCCGCCGGCCACGCGGCGAGAAGCGCGCGGAGGTTCTCCTCCAGCCGCCCGGAGCGGTGGAGCGCCGACGAGACGGCGACGCCTGCGGCGCCGGCCCGGAAGAGGGCGGGGAGGTCCTCCGGAAGGACCCCGCCGATCACCCAGGAGGGGAGCGTGCCGAGTTCCCCGATGAGCGAACGCACGCCCGCCAGGCCGAGGACGGGCGCCAGGTTCCCCTTCGTCGGCGTGAAGCGAAGCGGGCCGACCCCCGCATAGTCCAGGCATCCGGACGCGGCGGCGCGGCGGGCGTCCTCGGCCGAGTTCACCGTGCCGCCGAGGATCCTGTCCGGGCCGAGGAGCCTGCGCGCCTCGCGCCAGTCCCCGTCCTGCCGTCCCAGGTGGACGCCGTCGGCCCCGCACTCGATCGCGAGGGCGACGCTGTCGTTCACGATGAGGACGGCCCCGTGCCGGCGGCAGACCTTGGCCGCCGCGCTCGCCTCCGCAAGCCAGCCGGCAAAGTGGGCGCCCTTCATCCGAAGCTGGACCCAGCGGGCCCCGGCCGCGCACAGGCGCTCGGCCTGCTCGGCGTGCGGGACGCCGAGGCCGTCCTGCGTCAGGCACATGAGCGGGAAGCGCCTCTCGGGATCAAGCGGCATGTCGCGCGCCCTCCAGTTTCGCCGCCGCATCCCGGATTGCGACGTAGGCATTCACCGGGTCCGGCGCATTCCACACGGCGCCCAGCACCGCGGCGCCGTCGAACCCAAGGTCGCGGCAGCGGGCGAGGCGGTCCGCCGAGACCCCGCCGATCGCGAGGACGCGGGCTCGGGGCTCGGGCCTCGTTCCGGCGAGGAGGGCCCTTAGCTCCTCCCAGGGAAAACCGGGCGCCGGGCCGTAGCCCGGCTTCGAGATCGACGGGAACAGCGGCCCGAAGAGGATGGCCCGGTAGGCCGGCAGGTGCCTCTCGAGGGAGGCCAGGTCGTGGCACGAGCGGCTGAACCCCGCCGGCGTGGGGTTGTCCGCCCGGTCCCTGTCGTGGTGGCCGCCAAGGCCTAGGCTTGCGGCGATTTCCGGGTGGCCGTGGAGGATCAGCCTTTTGCGCCAGCCCTGCGGCAGGCGCTTAAGCCACGACTCGAGCTCCGCGCCCGTCCAGGCGGGCTTGCGGACGTGGTAGTGCTCAAGCCCCGCCGCGAACAGCCCGTCGATCGCCCCCGCCTCGCGGGGGTCCGCCGACTCCGGGGAGATGACGACGATCTGCATGGGGCCAGGCGTGCCGGGTTCAGCCGCCCTGCGTGGCACGGATCACGAGGACCCGGTCCTTCTCTGCGAGCGCCCGCATGGCCCAAGCGGACCTCGGGACGACCTCGCCGTTGACGGCCGCGGCGATGCCCTTTCGCTGCGCAAGCTCGGCCTGCGAGAGAAGCCCCTGGAGCGTCGCGGGCACCGCCAGCGCGTGCGGGGCGTCGTTGAGCGTGATCCCGATCGTCTCGGCGGCCGCATTCATTTGGGGGCGGGCACGTAGAGCTCTCCGCCGCTGCCGATGAACTCCTCGGACTTGGCCCGCATCCCCGCCTCGAGCGCGGCCTCGGTCGTCAGGCCCTGCTCCTCGGCGTAGCGGCGCACGTCGTCGGTGATCTTCATCGAGCAGAACTGGGGCCCGCACATCGAGCAGAAGTGCGCCGTCTTCGCGCTCTCCTGGGGCAGCGTCGCGTCGTGGTACTCCCGCGCCTTCTCGGGATCGAGCGAGAGGTTGAACTGGTCCTCCCAGCGGAACTCGAAGCGGGCCTTTGAGAGCGCGTTGTCGCGGTACTGCGCCGCCGGGTGCCCCTTCGCCAAGTCCGCGGCATGGGCGGCGATCTTGTAGGCGATGACGCCGGCCCTGACGTCGTCCCGGTCGGGGAGGCCCAGGTGCTCCTTCGGCGTCACGTAGCAGAGCATCGCCGTCCCATGCCAGCCGATCATCGCGGCGCCGATCGCGCTCGTGATGTGGTCGTAGCCCGGGGCGATGTCGGTCGTGAGCGGCCCGAGCGTGTAGAACGGCGCCTCCTTGCACCAGTCGAGCTGCTTTTCCATGTTCTCAGCGATCATGTGCATCGGGACGTGGCCTGGCCCCTCGCACATCACCTGGACGCCGAGCTCCCACGCCCGCACCGTGAGCTCGCCCTGGGTCTTGAGCTCCGCGAACTGCGCCTCGTCGTTTGCATCGGCGATCGAGCCCGGCCTCAGGCCGTCGCCGATCGAGAACGAGACGTCGTAGGCCGCCATGATCTCGCAGATGTCGTCCCAGCGCGTGTACAGGAAGTTCTCCTGGTGGTGCGACAGGCACCATTTGGCCATGATCGAGCCCCCGCGGCTCACGATGCCGGTCATGCGCCGCGCGGTGGACGGGATCGCCCGCAGCCGCACGCCCGCGTGAATCGTGAAGTAGTCGACGCCCTGCTCGGCCTGCTCGACCAGCGTGTCGCGGAAGATCTCCCAGGTGAGGTCCTCGGGCCGGCCGCCCGCCTTCTCGAGGGCCTGGTAGATCGGCACGGTCCCGACGGGAACCGGGCAGTTGCGCAGGATCCACTCCCGGGTCTGGTGGATGTTCCTGCCGGTGGACAGGTCCATCAGCGTGTCGCCGCCCCATTTCACCGACCAGCGCATCTTCTCGACCTCCTCGTCGATGGACGAGGCGACCGCGGAGTTGCCGATGTTCGTGTTGATCTTCACCAGGAAGTTGCGGCCGATCGCCATCGGCTCGAGCTCGGGATGGTTGATGTTCGCGGGAATGATCGCGCGGCCGCGGGCGACCTCGTCCCTGACGAACTCGGGCGTGATCTGCCCCGGGATCGAGGCGCCGAGGCTCTGGCCAGGGTGCTGGCGCCAGAGGGAGTTGCGCGGGCCGGCGGCCGTGAGCTCCATCAGCTCGGCCACCCGCTGCAGCTTCGAATTCTCACGGATCGCGACAAACTCCATCTCCGGGGTCACGATGCCCCGGCGGGCGTAGGCGAGCTGCGACACCCGCAATCCTGGCTTCGCCCGCAGGATCCTGCGCGAACTCCGGTCGAAGAACTTGATCGGGTTGCGCCGGCCCTCGGCCTCGGCCAGCTGGCGGTGGGACTCTGAGAGGTAGCCATCGTCCAAGGGGTGCACCGGGCGGCCCTCGATCTCCTCCACGTCGCCGCGCTCCCGGATCCAGCCGGCGCGCAGCGCCGGCAGCCCGAGGCTCGGGTCCCCGTGGAACCCGGGATCGCCCCACGGGCCCGAGGTGTCGTAGACGCGCACGGGCTCGTTCGGCACCTCCGTGCCGCTGGGCAGGCGGGTGGGAGAGAGCGCGATCTCGCGCATGGGGACCCGCAGGTCGCCGCGCGAGCCGGCAAGATAGACGCGGCGGGATGAGGGGAAGAGCCGGTGCCCGGCGGGGGGGACGTCGTTCGATTGGGACATGGGAGGGATGGCTGTTGGCTGCGGCCCGCCGCGCGGGTCGGGTCACAGATCCCTCCGCTTGCCGCGGACGGCCCTGTTTTCCCTACGGCGCGGTGAGACGCATCAGGTTCGAAGGATTTGGCAGCGGAGGGTGCCGCCATCTCAGCCCGGGCCCCCGGGCTCTCCTAAACGAGGATGCGCAGAACGTATGCGCGCGCCCCGGCTTATCAACTGGAATTGTCGGATTCGCCGCGGGGCCTGAAACCCCGCCGGCCCCGGGGGCGTCATTGGGTTGCAAGAGCCCGATCCATGCGAATTCCTTCCCACCCGATGCCAGGCGAGCCCCCCTGCTGCGGCGTTTCCACAAACCTCGAGGATTACTTCCTCACCCGCAGGAGATTCCTGAACCGGGTTGGCATGGGGCTGGGCGCCCTGGGGCTCGCGACGCTGCTGGACCCCGCGGACCTCCTGTCCGCCGACGAGGCGGCGGAGGGCTTCTCGCCGGGCTCGAACCCGCTCGCGCCGCGCAAGCCCCCGCTTCCCGCGACGGCGAAGGCCGTCATCCATATCTTCGCCCAGGGGGCGCCCTCGCACATCGACACGTGGGACCCGAAGCCGGAGCTCGTGCGGATGGACGGGCGCACGATCGGCGACAGCGGCGTGGCGATGGGCTCGCCGTTCAAGTTCACGCCCATGGGCCGCTCGGGCACCGAGGTGAGCGAGCTCTTCCCGGGCATCGGCCAGCACGTGGACGAGATGGCGGTCATCCGCTCGATGTACACGGACATTCCGGCGCACGAGGTGGCGACCGTCTTCATGAACACGGGCTCGCTGCGGATCGTGAAGCCGAGCATGGGCTCGTGGGTCGTGTACGGCCTCGGCACCGAGAACCAGAACCTCCCCGGGTTCATCTCGCTGCGCAACGGCGGCCTGCCCTCCGGGGGCGCCGCCAACTACGGGTCCTCGTTCCTGCCGGGGGTGTTCCAGGGTTCGAGCGTCAACACGCAGGTGGCGACGGTCCAGCAGATGATCCAGAACATCCGCAACCCCTACATCGGCGGCGCCGAGCAGCGCCGCCAGATGGACTTCGTCAAGCAGCTCGATCTGATGAGGTCGCGCGAACTCCAGCACGACCAGATGCTCGAGACCCGCCTCGAGTCCTACGAGATCGCCTTCAAGATGCAGGCGGCCGCGACGGACGCGTTCGACCTGAACAGGGAGCCCGAGGCGGTGCGGGCGGCCTACGGCAACACGCCCCAGGGCAAGCAGCTTCTGCTCGCGCGCCGGCTGGTCGAGCGGGGCGTGCGCTTCGTCCAGGTCTGGCACGACGGATGGGACCACCACCAGGACCTCCAGGAACGGATCACCAAGAAGGCGAAGGAGGTCGACCAGCCGGTCGCCGCGCTCCTTGCGGACCTGAAGCAGCGGGGCCTCCTCGGCTCGACCCTTGTCATCTGGGGCGGGGAGTTCGGCCGCAAGCCGACCCGGGACCGAAACGGCTACGAGAATCCCGGCCGCGACCACAACGCCCGGGCGTTCTCGGTGTGGCTCGCCGGCGGGGGCGTCAAGGGCGGCCTGGTCTATGGGGCGACGGACCCCTTCGGGGCCGAGGCGGTTAAGGACAGGGTGCACGTGCACGACCTCCACGCGACGATCCTGCGCGCCCTGGGCTTCGACCACACCAAGCTCACCTACCGCTTCAACGGGCGGGACTTCCGCCTGACGGACGTGGCCGGAAACGTGGTGCAGCCGATCCTCGCCTGATGACAAGAAGGTCCACCTGGGCGGCGGCCCTGGCCCTGGCGCTGTGCGCCCTGGGCGCACGGCTCGCGGGGGCGGTCGCCGCCTCCCAGGCGGCCCTGTCGCCCGAGGACCTCCTGTACTTCGAGTCGCGGATCCGGCCCCTGCTGGTCGACCGCTGCTACAAGTGCCACAGCCACGACGCCGACAAGATCAAGGGGGGCCTCATGCTCGACACGCGCGAGGGGATGCTCCACGGCGGCGACACGGGGCCGGCGGTGGATCCGGGCAAGCCCGAGGACAGCCTGATCCTCGACGCGGTCAGCTACAAGGACCCCGACCTCCAGATGCCCCCCAAGGGCGAGAGGCTCTCCGACACGCAGGTGGCGGACCTGGCCGAGTGGATCCGCAGGGGCGCCCCGGACCCGAGGTCGCTGGTCTCGCGGGGAAGCTCGCCCACCTACGGCGGCGTCGGCCGCGAGCACTGGTCCTTCCTGCCGGTGAAGAGGCAGCCGGTCCCGGCCGTGGCGGACGCCCCCTGGTGCCGGACGCCTGTCGACAACTTCATCCTGGCGAGGCTCGAGGAGAACGCGATGAGGCCGAATCCCCCCGCCGACAAGTACACGCTCATCCGCAGGGCGACCTTCGACCTGACCGGGCTCCCCCCGACGGAGGCCGAGGTGCAGCGCTTCCTGGTCGACCCGTCCCCCGACGCCTGGGCGAAGGTCGTCGACCGGCTGCTCGACTCGCCCCGCTACGGCGAGCGCTGGGGCCGGTACTGGCTCGACGTCGCCCGCTACGCCGACACGAAGGGGGACACGCCCCAGCGCGAGGACCCGAGGTACCCGTTCGCCTGGACCTACCGCGACTACGTGGTCGACGCCTTCAACAGCGACAAGCCGTACAACCAGTTCATCCTGGAGCAGCTCGCGGCGGACCGGCTCCTGGCGGAGGAGCTGCGCAGGGGCAGGTCCGGGGGCACCCCCCCGGACCAGCGCCCCTTGGCCGCGCTCGGCTTCCTCACGCTCGGCAACCGCTTCGAGAACAGCGTGAACGACATCATCAACGACCGGATCGACGTGACGACGAAGGCCTTCCTGGGCCTCACGGTCTCGTGCGCGCGCTGCCACGACCACAAGTTCGACCCGATCCCGACGGCGGACTACTACGCGCTCTACGGGATCTTCGCGAACTCGGCCGAGCCCAGGGAGGAACCCTGGCTCCACCCCGTGCCGAAGACCCCGGAGCTGGTGGACTACCTGGAAAGGATGAAGGCCGCCAGCGCCGCGAAGGCGCAGGTCGAGGCGCAGTTCCTTGAGCTGCGCCGCTCCGGCCTCCCGCAGGCCGAGCGGGCCAAGAAGCGGCGCGAACTCGTCCGGCAGCTCGCCCTGGCGGAGAAGGAGATCGCCGACCTCGAGGCCGGCCCCGCGGCGCCGCCTAAGGCCGACGTCCTTGTCGACGTGGCGAACCCGAGGGACTACCCGATCCTCCTCCGCGGCGAGGCCCAGAACCGGGGCCCGGTCGTCCCGCGCCACTTCCTGAGCATCCTCTCGCCCGACCCGAAGCGGCCGATCCCGTTCCGCAGCGGCAGCGGCCGCCTCGAGCTGGCGCGGGCGATCGCGAGCCCGTCCAACCCGATCACGGCCCGCGTCCTCGTCAACCGGGTGTGGCAGCAGCACTTTGGCACCGGCTTTGTGTCGACCCCCGACGACCTCGGCAACCAGTCGGCGCCGCCCACGAACCCCGAGCTCCTGGACTATCTTGCCCTGCGCTTCATGGAGGACGGCTGGTCGGTCAAGCGGCTCCAGCGGCTCATCATGATGAGTAGCGTCTACCAGGAGGCCGGCGCCGCCAATCCCGCGTACGCGGAGACGGACCCGGACAACCGGCTGCAGTGGCGCTACAATGTCCGACCGCTCGACTTCGAGCAGATGCACGACTCGATCCTCGCGATCTCGGGCACGATCGACCTCACAATGGGCGGCCGGCCCGTGCCGATCGGCAGCGAGGGCTTCGCCATGCGGCGCGCGGTCTACGCCTTCATCGACCGGCGAAACCCGGCCGAGGTCCTCACGCAGTTCAACTTCCCGAACCCGAGCGTCCCGACGGGCAAGCGCTTCCTCACCCAGGTGCCCCAGCAGCAGCTCTTCCTGATGAACAGCCCGCTGGTGATCGAGACGGCCCGCAAGCTCACCCACACCGAGGAGTTCCTCTCCCAGACCTCGGACGAGCTGCGCGTCGCCCTCCTGTACATTGCGGTGTTCCAGCGCTTCCCGACCCCCGACGAGACGCGGCTCTGCCTCAGGTACGTGGAGTCGAACCCCGGCGGCGCCTCGACCACGGCCCCCGGATCGACCCAGCAGTCCGAGAAGGCGTCCCGCTTGGCCGAGGCCCAGGCCAGGATCGCGGAAGACTCGATGCAGAACTTAAGGAGAAAGAACGCGCTCCAGGTGGAGCCGGGCGCCGCGGCGTTCCGGAGCCGGGCCCCGCTGGACGCCTGGACGAAGCTCGCCCACGGCCTCTTCCAGACGGACGAGGCGATGTTCGTGGACTAGGCGGGGGTCGGCGGCCAGGTTTCGGGGCGGCCTATCGCGCCCTTGGCGCGGGTGGGCAGGTGGCGAGGCGGCTCCGTGCCGCGCGGCCCGGGCCGCACAAGGGAAAAAGTTCTCAGGAACGAGGCGATGTTCTTGATCTGGCGGGTCATCGGGGTTGTTTCTCGGGCATGACGAACCGCCCCCTAGGTCCCGTTCTCCTTGCAGCGCTCGGGTTTTTCGCCCCGCAGCTGCGTTCCTCCCCGGAGCTTTCCGGGGCCGTCGAGGCCCGGATCGCCTCGGAATACCCGTCGCTTGAGACCCTATACAAGGACCTGCACGCCCATCCCGAGCTTTCGCTCATGGAGGAGAAGACCGCGGCCAGGGTGGCCGCGGAATTGCGCGCCGCCGGCTTCGAGGTCACGGAGAAGTTTGGGGGGACCGGCGTCGTCGGCGTGCTCCGAAACGGCGCCGGCCCCGTGCTCCTCATCCGCACCGACATGGACGCCCTGCCCGTGAAGGAGGAGACGGGGCTTCCCTATGCGAGCACGGTGCGCGCCCTGAACCTCTCGGGGGCGGAGGTGCCCGTGATGCACGCCTGCGGTCACGACGTCCACATGACGGTGTTCGTGGGCACGGCCCGCATGCTGTCCGGGCTCAAGGATAAGTGGGGCGGGACCGTGGTCCTCGTCGGCCAGCCCGCCGAGGAGATGGTGGTCGGGGCCCGCAACCTGCTGACGGCGGGCCTCTACCGCCAGTTCCCGAAACCGGACTTCGCCATCGGGCTCCATGACGAGCCGCTGCTGGCGACCGGGTCGGTCGGCTTCTCCGAGGGAAACTTCAGCTCCAACTCCGACTCGGTCGACATCACGGTGCGCGGCATCGGGGGTCACGGGGCGATGCCCGAGAACACGAAGGACCCGATCGTCCTCGCGTCGCAGATCGTGCTTGCCCTGCAGACGATCGTCAGCCGGGAGATCCACCCCGGCGAGCGCGCGGTGGTCACGGTCGGGAGCATCAACGGCGGGACCAAGAACAACATCATCCCCGACAGCGTGAAGCTCCAGCTGACGCTGCGCTCGTACTCGGACCATGTCCGGGAGCACCTGGTCGCCTCGATCCGGCGCATCTGCCGGGGCGAGGCGATCGCCGCCGGGATCCCGGAGGACCTGATGCCGGTCGTCACGGTCGTCGGCTCGTCGGCCGACTCCATCTACAACGACCCGGCGCTCACGCGCCGGGTGCGGGCCGCCGTGACCGGCTGGCTCGGGGCCGACCACGTGGCGTCGGTCGAGCCGATCATGGCCAGCGAGGACTTCAGCCAGTATGGGCGCACGGTGGAAAAGGTGCCGATCTGCTTCTTCGAGCTCGGGGCCACGGCCCCCGACAGGCTTGCCGAGAGCCGCCGCACCGGCGTCCCGGTGCCGTCCCTGCACTCGAGCAAGTTCGCACCCGTGCCGGAGCCCACGATAAAGACGGGGGTCAAGGCGATGACCGCGGCGGCTCTGGACCTGCTGGCAAGGAAGTAAACGGCCTTGGGGCGCGCCTCACGATTCAGAGAGCAGATCGTCGCGGAGCTTCTCGAGCTCGTCCAGCCGGGGCTGGATCCGCTTGCGCAGGGCACGGCGGTTGATGTGCCACGCGAACCAGAAGACCAGGGCAAAGAAGGCGAAGAACGCCAGGAATATGGCGGGTTCGCGCAGGGGGTCCCACGACGGCAGCCGATGGATGATCACGGCGACCTGGATCGCGATCGCTACGGCGCAGGGCGCGAGATACCAGGCCCACACGGTTCGCAACAGGCGCCTCTGGTGGCGCAGTTCGGCGATGTCAGCCTCGACCTTGGCAAGCAGGGGCGCGTCGGCGCCAAGCCGCATGCGGCGGGCCCGAAGGCGCTCGCGGACAAAGAACCCGCTCACGCCGAGGATGAGCGCGATTGCGATCGCCATGGGCCAGCCCGCCGCCTTCAGCTGCCACCAGAAGAAGACGTACGCACCGACGACGACGAGGCCGGCTCCGGACTCGGCCAGGTCACGCACGAGCAGGGCGCCATACATCGTTCGGCTCTTGGCTTCAAAAGTCGCCCTGAGCGTTGAAAGGTCGGCGCCAATGCCGACCGGCAGTTCCTGCCGCCTCCAGGCGGCCTCGTAGTCACTCCAGTTCATCGGCGGCTCCTTTCAGTAGCTCGGCGAGGCGCTTTCGCGCGCGGCTTAGCGCCACGCCCACGTGGTTCTCGGTAAGTCCGGTAACTTCGGCGATCTCGCGGTAGGCGAGCCCGTCGAGCATCAGCAGCACCATCACCCGGTCAAACCGGGGCATTTCCTGGATCGCCCTGTAGAGCTGGTCCAGCAGGTCCCTCTGGCCGGCGGCCTCCGCGGGCGATTCGCTCTCCCCGGAAATCTGGGACAGGTCCGCCGAGGCCTCGATGTGGCGGCCGCGGCGCAGGGCGCCCCTGCGCCAGGTCAGGGCCGTGTTCAGGCAGACCCGGTAGATCCATGTCGAGGGCTTGGCCTGGCCCCTGTAGGTCGGCAGGGACTGCCAGAGCTGGAGCATGAGCTCCTGCTCGAGGTCGGCCGCGTCGGGAGGCGAGCTGGCAAACGAGCGCGTCACCTTCACGAGGACCCCGCGGTGCTCCGCCATCCATTCGGCGAAGATCGATTCCTTCGTGGGGGTGGGGCTCATTGCAGGATTAGTCGCCGCAGGTGCGCGACCCCTTACACCGATCCAGGGGGATTACCGCACGAATCGCGGTCGCCGCGGGTCGCATTCTGCGGTTTCGTCGAGTTTTCGCTTGTCACGAGGTTCGCGGGCGGAACTCTCAGGAAAAATGGCGTCCGGCTACACCGAAGCGAGCATCAAGACCCTCTCGTCGACCGAGCACATCCGGATGCGCCCGGGCATGTACATCGGCCGCCTGGGAAACGGCGCCCACGCCGAGGACGGAATCTACGTGCTCCTGAAGGAGACAATCGACAACTCCGTCGACGAGTTCACGATGGGCGCCGGCAGGAGGATCGACATCGAGCTGGAGGAGCGCCGCGCGAAGGTGCGCGACTACGGCCGCGGGATCCCGCTCGGGAAGCTCCTGGAGTGCGTCTCGGTCATCAACACGGGCGCCAAATACGACAGCGAGGCCTTCAAGAAGGCGGTGGGGCTCAACGGCGTGGGCCAGAAGGCCGTGAACGCCCTCTCGCTCGAGTACCGGGCGCAGGCCTTCCGGGAGGGGGAGATGAAGATGGTCGAGTTTGCCAAGGGCAAGCTGAAGAAGGACTACCGGGTGGCGAAGACCACGGAGCGCAACGGGACCTCGATCGAGTTCACGCCGGACGCCGAGCTCTTCGGCGCAAACCTGCGGTTCCGGACCGAGTTCGTGGAGGACATGCTCTGGAACTACGCGTTCCTGAACCGCGGCCTCACGCTCAACCTGAACGGCAAGCCCTTCAAGTCGGAGAACGGCCTGAAGGACCTCCTTGAGAAGAACCTGATCGGCGAGCCGCTCTACCCGATCATCCACCTGGAGGGCAACGACATCGAGATCGCGGTCACGCACGGCTCGCACTACGGCGAGGAGTACTTCTCGTTCGTGAACGGGCAGCACACGACGATGGGGGGCACGCACCTGCAGGCCTTCAGGGAGGCCTTCGTCGACACGATCCGCAACTTCTACAAGCGCGACCTCGACGCGGCCGACATCCGCCAGTCGGTCGTGGCGGCGGTCTCGGTGCGGGTCATGGAGCCCATCTTCGAGTCGCAGACGAAGACGAAGCTCGGCTCGAGCGTCATCGGGCCGGACGGGCCCACGATAAAGGAGTTTGTCGGCAAGTTCGTGCAGCAGACGCTCGACGTCTACCTCCACAAGAACCCGGAGACGGCCGACGCCCTCTTGCGGCGGATCCAGGAGAGCGAGCACGAGCGCAAGGAGCTGACCGGGATACGCAACCTGGCGCGCGAGCGGGCCAAGAAGGCCTCGCTCCACAACCGAAAGCTGCGCGACTGCCGCCTGCACCTGGGCGACAAGGACCCCCGCTCCGAGGACAGCGCGATCTTCGTCGTGGAGGGCGACTCGGCCGCGGGCTCCCTCACGGCGTGCCGCGACGTCCAGACCCAGGCCGTCTTCGCGCTGAAGGGCAAGCCCCTCAACACCTACGGCCTGTCGAAGAAGGTCATCTACGAGAACGAGGAGTTCCACCTCCTGCAGTCCGCCCTCAATATCGAGGAGGGGCTCGACGGGCTCCGGTACGGGAAGGTCATCATCGCGACCGACGCCGACGTGGACGGGATGCACATCCGGCTGCTCCTCATCTCCTTCTTCCTGCAGTTCTTCCCCGAGCTGATCGCCCACGGCCACCTCTTCATCTTGGAGACGCCGCTCTTCCGCGTGCGCAACAAGAAGGAGACGCACTACTGCTACACCGAGGCCGAGAAGCAGGCGGCGGTCGGCAAGCTCGGGGCCGCCGCGGAGATCACCCGCTTCAAGGGCCTGGGCGAGATCTCGGCCGGGGAGTTCAAGGCGTTCATCGGGGACGACATCCGGCTGGAGCCGCTGTCGCTGGCCCACGTCCACAATAGCGACCTGCTGCTCTCGTTCTACATGGGCAAGAACTCGCCCGAGCGGCAGGACTTCATCATCGAGAACCTCCGGGTGGAGAAGGACGTCGTCCAGGCCTAGGGCACCGACCGCCATGCCAAAGGAAACCAAGATCCCAGGGTCGAAGAAGGGCGCCGAGGCGCCCCTTGAGCGCAGCTACCGGGACTGGTTCCTGGACTACGCGAGCTACGTGATCCTGGACCGCGCCGTCCCCCACATCGACGACGGGCTCAAGCCCGTCCTGCGCCGCGTCCTGCACACCCTGTGGGAGATGGACGACGGCCGGTTCCACAAGGTGGCGAACATTGTCGGGGCCACGATGCGGTTCCACCCCCACGGCGACGCGTCGATCGGTGCGGCGCTGGTCGGCATGGGCCAGAGGGGCTGGCTCGTCGAGCCGCAGGGAAACTTCGGCAACGTGCTCACGGGCGACGAGGCGGCCGCGCCGCGCTACATCGAGGCGCGCCTGACGCCCTTCGCGCGCGAGGTCCTCTTCAACCCGAAGACGACGCAGTGGCAGCTGAGCTACGACGGCCGCAACCGGGAGCCGGTGACCCTTCCGGCGAGGTTCCCCATCGTGCTCCTCGAGGGGGCCGAGGGGATCGCGGTCGGCCTCGCGACGAAGATCCTGCCGCACAACTTCAACGACCTGTGCCGCGCGGCGATCAACCACCTTCAGGGAAGGACGTTCAGGATCTACCCCGACTTCCCGACGGGGGGCATCGCCGACTTCTCCGAGTACAACGACGGCGAGCGCGGCGGCAAGGTGAAGGTCCGGGCGAGGATCGAGCAGCGCAGCAAGGTGCTCCTCGCGATCACGGAGCTGCCGTACGCGACGACGACCGAGTCCGTCATCGAGTCGATCCTGGCCGCGAACGCCAAGGGCAAGATCAAGGTGAAGCGGGTGGACGACAACACGGCCGACCAGGTCGAGATCCTCGTGCACCTGCCGCAGGGCGCCGAGCCTGAGAAGGTGATCCAGCAATTATACGTCTTCACGAGCTGCCAGGTGGCGATCTCGCCGTCGGCCTGCGTCATCGAGGACGACAAGCCGGCCTTCCTCGGCGTGCGGGAGATCCTTAAGCGCGGCGTCG
The DNA here is from genome assembly GCA_003164715.1 of Opitutaceae bacterium. GTDB lineage: Bacteria > Verrucomicrobiota > Verrucomicrobiia > Opitutales > Opitutaceae > Palsa-1447. Next base: position 25,373 of record PLTZ01000020.1, read on the forward strand.
ACCGGACGGTCGAGCTCCTCAAGCGGGAGCTGCAGATCCGCCAGGGCGAGCTCGAGCAGCAGTGGCACTGGGACTCGCTCGAGCGCATCTTCATCGAGGAGCGCATCTACCGCAGGATCGAGAAGTCGAGGACCTGGGAGAGCGTCCTTGGCGAGATCCGGGAGGGCCTGAAGCCCTTCGTGAAGCGCCTGCGCCGGGAGATCGTCGACGACGACATCGCCCGGCTGACCGAGATCCGGATCAAGCGGATCTCGGCCTACAACCGGTTCGAGGCCGACGAGAAGCTAAAGAAGATCGAGGAGGACATGAAGGGCCTGAAGCACGACCTGAAGCACCTCACGGCCCACGCGGTGCGGTGGTTTGAGATGCTTCAGGAGAAGTACGGCAAGGGCGTCAGGCGGCGCACGCAGTACGACGAGATCGAGCAGATCAGCGCCGCCGAGGTGGTCTCCGCGAACCAGAGGCTCTACGTGAACCGCGAGGAGGGGTTCATCGGGCTGAACTGGCGCCAGCACGAGTTCGTGCAGGAGTGCACCATCTTGGACAGCGTGCTCTGCATCATGGCCGACGGCTCGCTCAAGGTCTCGAAGGTGGGCGACAAGGTCTTCATGGGGCTCGGCATCCTCCACTGCACGGTGTTCCCCAAGGACGGCGACACGTCGTTCTACACGATGATCTACCAGGACGGCGCGAGCGGGAAGGCCTTCGCCAAGCGCTTCCAGATCGGGGGGCTTTCCCGCGACAAACTCTACCCGCTCACCAAGTCCGACGGCTCGAGGGTGGTCTACTTGGACGTGAGCCCCACGCAGAAGGCGATGCCGAAGCTCGTCCACGTCTCGCTTGACGGCCGCAGCAGGGCCCGGGTGAGGGAGTTCGACTTCGGGGTCGCCGAGGTCTCGATCAGCGGGCGCGCCGCGAAGGGCATCACGGTCACCAAGTGGGCCGTGAAGGAAGTGAAGCGGGTCGACCCGGCCTAGGCGGATCCATCGGGCATGCGGGATCCCTTCCCGGCCGGCGCGCCCGCTGGCACGTGGCCCCCCCCGAGGTCGAGCGCCGGGAAACCCGACGCCGGCCTGCGGCGCCTATCGGCCGAAGAACCTGAGGGCCCTCTCGCTCGAGGGGGCGTCGATGACCCGGGCCGGGGGGCCCCGCTCGACCACCTGGCCGCCGTCCATGAAGATGACCTCGTGGGCGACGGCCCTCGCGAACCCGACCTCGTGCGTCACGACCACCATCGTCCTCCCCTCGGATGCGAGGGACCGCATCACCGCCAGCACCTCGCCCGTGAGCTCCGGGTCGAGGGCCGAGGTCGGCTCGTCGAAGAGGAGCGCGGCCGGCTGCATCGCGAGCGCGCGCGCGATCGCGGCGCGCTGCTGCTGCCCCCCGGAGAGCTGCGCGGGGTGCGCGTCGGCCTTGTCGGTGAGCCCCACGCGGTCCAGGAGGTCGAGAGCGAGGCCCCGGGCCGTCGACCTGGAGAGGTTGCGGACGACCCGGGGCGCCAGCGCCACATTCTCCCACACCCGCAGGTGCGGGAACAGGTTGAACTGCTGGAAGACCATCCCGACCCTCGACCTGAGGCCGTTCAGGTCCGCGTCCCTCGCGCGCACCGGCCTTCCCGCGAAGCGGACCTCCCCCTCGTCGGGGATCTCGAGGAAGTTGAGGCAGCGCAGGAGCGTCGACTTGCCCGAGCCGCTCGGCCCCAGGATGGCCGTGACCCGCCCGGCGTGGACCTCAAGGGAGACCCCGGCGACGGCCGTCACCGGGCCGAAGCGCTTCACGAGGCCCCGGGCCTCGAGGACGGCGCCCGAGGGGTTCTGCGGCTCAGGCTGCATGGCGGCGGTAGCGGTGCTCGAGCGCCTTGACGCCCAGCGCCAGGAGGAGCGTCAGGGCCAGGTAGAGGAGCGCGAGCAGGGTCAGGCTCTCGGTGTAGCGGAACGTGGCGCTCGCATAGAGGCGCGCCTCCTGGGTCATGTCGCGGACGCCGAGCACCGAGACGAGCGAGGAGTCCTTGAGGAGCGAGATCAGGTCGTTGCCGAGCGTCGGCAGGATCCGCCGGAAGGTCTGCGGCAGGAGCACGTGCCGCAGGGCCTGGCGCTGCGAAAGGCCGAGCGCGCGGGCCGCCTCGGCCTGGCCGCGAGCGAGCGATGTGAGGCCCCCGCGAAGGGTCTCCGCCTCGAAGGCGCCGTAGGCGCAGACGAGCGCCGCCACGACCCGCACACCCATCGGCACGTCGGAGGCGCGAAGGCCCGCGAAGAGGCCCGTCGCGCCCGCGCCCCAGCGCAGGGCGTCGACGCCGAGCGGAACCAGGACGAACGCCACGATGAAGATCTGCACGAGGATAGGGACCCCGCGCACGACCTGCACGTAGAGCGTGGCGACATTCCTGCGGACGGGGTGGGGGGAGACGAGCCCGAGCGCCGTCGCGAGCCCGAGGGCGATCGCGAGCGGGAACGCGACGAGCGTGACGGCGAGCGTCACGCCGAGTCCGGAGAGGATCATCCCGAGGATCTCCGCGTAGACGGCCGATGTGGCGGCCCGCCAGGCGAAGACAGTCGCGCCCAGGGCGACCGCGAGCAGCCACCAGGGCGCTCTCGCGAGGCGCCCGACGTTGCCCGGGGAGAGCTGGCCGTCGGGTCCGATCATGCTCGGCGGGGCCTCACGGCCAGGCGGCCCCTGCCGCCTTGAAGCCCGGCGAGAACCATTTGGAGTTCAGGCGAGCGAGCGAGCCGTCGGCCCTCATCGAGGCCAGGGCGGCGTCAACGGCCGGCCGCAGGGCCGATCCGCGGTTGAAGATCATCGCCAAGTCCTGCCCGTCCAGGGCGCCTTCGAGCAGGCGCAGGCGCCCGGCGCTGGCGCCCACGTAGCCCTGCCCGCCGATGTCGTCGATGATGACGGCGTCCAGGTCGCCGTTGACGAGCGCCTGCACCAGGTCCCCGAAGTCGTCGTAGGCGACGGTGCGCGAGCGGCCCACGAGCTCCCCGGCCCGGGTGTAGTTCGTGTTGCCCTTCTGCGCCCCGAGCCTGGCGCCCGGGGTACGCGCGAATTCCTCGAGCGAGGTGAACCGCTTCTCGCCCAGGCGGACCATGAGCCGCTGGTGGACCTGCGCGTAGCTCGTCGAGTAGTCCACGACGCGGGCCCGCGCGGGCGTCACCGTGATCCCGTTCGCCGCCATGTCGAACTGCCCGGTCACGATCCCCTGGATCATGCTGTCCCAGGCGATCTCACGGAACTCGGGCCGGAAATTGAGCCTGCAGGCGATCTCCCGGATGGCGTCGTAGTCCCAGCCTCCGGGCTTGCCGGTGCCCGGGACCATGTAGTCAAACGGGGGAAAGTCGTCCTCGACCGCGACGACGACGACCCGGCCCCCGAGGTCGGGCAGCGGGGCGGGCGCCACGGGAGCAGAGGCGGGCGGCCCGCCCCCCTGCATCCGGGCGAGGCCGAGCCCGAGGGCCAGCGCGAGAGTCGCGGGTATCCGGCAAGACACGAGAGGGACCGTGGCCGACGCGCGAGGGGCTGGCAAGTGCGCCCTGAGGAGGCAGGCCTACAGCACCTCGGTCTCCAGCATCGCGGCCTCGATCGCGGAGCGGCGCCTCAGGTAATATATCGCCATTCCCCCCTGGTAGAGCAGGGTCGCGCCCGCGACGCAAAGGTAGACCAGCCGGAGGAATTCGAGGAGGAACTGGTCGACCGTCATGCCGGCCTGCGCGATCTGAGCGGCCAGCTCCGTCGTCACGACGGGGCGGATGGCGGATATGTCGGGGTTGGCGACCCGGACGGCCACGTACACGAGCATCGTGGTCATCAGGTAGAGTTGGCTCGAGACGAGCCAGCGCATGCCGTTGCCGCGGCCCGCGCGCAGGAGCGCCGCCCCGTGGAGCTCGATCGCCCCCGCTCCCGCGACAAGCAGGCCGATTACCGAACCCGAGACGTCGCGCGACGCCGCCGAGACGAGCGCGAACGCCCCCGCCACGCCGAGAATGGACATCCCGTCAAAGCGCGCCACGCGGGTGACCCGGCGCAGGACCTCGGTGGGCGGGAGGGGAGGCTTCATCGCGGGAGGGGGTCTTCATTCAGGGGTTGGAGGCGAATCTCAAGCTTCTTCGCGACGGCGGCGGCGCCGCCTGCGGGGCGCGGACATTTTGGGGGTTGCGAACGGGCGGCTTTGTGTGATGTTCCGCAGCAGTCAAAAACACCCCATAATTACCCCACCCCATGGATACCCCGGTTTCGGCGCTGATTGAGCGCAAAGGGTCAGCTGTGCACGCCGTGCCTTCGACGTTTACGATCGCCGAGGCCGTGGCCGAGATGAACAAGAAGCGGATCGGTTGCGTCGTCATCATGGATTCGGGAAAGATAACGGGCATCTTCACCGAGCGCGACGTCCTCAGCAGGGTCATCATGGCCGACCTCGACCCGAAAACGGTCCGGGTCGGCGACGTGATGACCACGGACGTCCACATGATCAGCCCGGACACCACGGTCGAGCAGACGATGGTGCTCTTCGCGGAAAAACGCTGCCGACACATCCCGGTCGTGGACCAGGGCCAGCTCAAGGGCCTCATCTCGATCGGGGACATCTCGCGCTGGGTCGCCGACACGAGCAAGGCCGAGGCGGACCACCTCAAGAACTACATCTCGGGCGGATTCCACGCCTAAAGGCGCGGCCGCGCCCCCGCGAGGCCCGGGGCGGGCGTCAAGAACCCGCGATTTGACGGGTGGAGCGGGGTGGGCCAAATTCTGCCCGAACCCCGATTCCACTCCATGAAAGCCATCACCACAGCACTAGTCGCGGCCCTTGCCGCCTCCACCATGAGCGCCTCCATCGTCACCCGTGAAATCGATTACGAGCACAACGGCGTCAAGCTGCAGGGATTCCTGGCCTACGACGACGCCGGCGTTAAGGGCGGGAAGCTTCCCGGGGTGCTGGTCGTCCACGAATGGTGGGGCCTGAACGACTACGTGAGGGGCCGCGTCCTGAAGCTGGCGAAGCTAGGGTATGTCGCCTTCGCCCTCGACATGTACGGCAAGGGGGTGCTCGCCACGGATCCTGAGAAGGCCGGGGAATTCTCCGGGCAGTTCCGGGGGAAGCCCCTCATGGCCGAGCGGGCCCGGGCCGGCCTCGATCAGCTGCTGGGCACGGGCCTCGTCGATCCCTCCCGCGTCGCCGCCATCGGCTACTGCTTCGGGGGCTCCACCGTGCAGGCGCTCGCCTATTCGGGCGCGCCGCTCGCGGGGATCGTCAGCTTCCACGGGGGCCTGATCCCGGCGTCCGAGGAGGCCGTCTCGAAGAACAAAGCGAAGATCCTCATCTGCCACGGCGCCAGCGACCCGTCGCTCAAGCAGGAGCAGATCGACGCCTACCTGAAGTCGCTTAACGACGGCAAGGTGGACTACAAGTTCGTGGTGTACGCGGGCGCGCTGCACGCGTTCACGAACCCGGACGCGGACACGATCGCCTCTGAGAATCCGAGCATGAAGGGCTTCGTCGGCTACAGCCCCTCCGCGGACCGCCGCTCCTGGGAGGATATGAAGGCGTTCTTTGGCGAGATCTTCGCGCCCGCGAAGGGTTGACCCCCAAAGGGGTCTGGCCGCGGGCCTTCATACGGCGAGCTCGTACCAGCGCTTGGTCCTCACGCACGCCCGGCAGACCGAAAGCATCACGGGCACCTCGACAAGCACGCCCACGACGGTGGCGAGCGCGGCGCCGGAGGTCGGGCCGAAGAGCGTGAGCGCCACCGCGACCGCCAGCTCGAAGAAGTTGCTTGCGCCGATGAGGGCGCCCGGCGACGCCACGTTGTGCGGCACCCTGAACCGGCGCATCAGCAGGTAGACCAGGGCCGAATTGAAGTAGACCTGTATCACGATCGGCACCGAGATGAGAAGCACGACGGGCCATTTCCCGAGGATGTTCTCCGACTGGAACGCGAAGATGAGAACGAGGGTCGCGAGGAGCGCCAGGATGGTGACCGGCTTGAAGACGGGCAGGAAGGCCCCTTCGAACCACGGGCGTCCCCTCAGGCGAATGAGCGCGGTGCGGCTCAGCCATCCAGCCGCCAGCGGGATCACGATGAAGACGACGACCGACGTGAAGAGGACCTCGCGCGGCACGGTCACCCCGGCGACGCCCACCAGGAACATCACGATCGGGGCGAACAGCACCAGCATGATGAGGTCGTTGATCGCCACCTGGGCCAGCGTGTAGGCCGAGTCGCCGTCCGTGAGGTAGCTCCAGACGAAGACCATCGCGGTGCAGGGCGCTGCGGCGAGGATGATGAGCCCGGCCGTGTAGCTTCGCGCGGCATCCTCCGGGATGAGGCCGAGGACCTGGCCGAAGAGCACCCGCAGGAACAGCCAGCCGAGGAACGCCATGCCGAACGGCTTAACGAGCCAGTTTACGAAGAGCGTGATCGCCAGGCCCTTCGGCCTTTGCATGACGCCCTTCAGCCCCCCGAAGTCGATCTTCAGCATCATCGGGTACACCATGAGCCAGATCAGCACGGCGATGGGTATGCTCACGTGGGAGGCGTGGCCGAACTCGAGCGAGCTCAGCCAGAGCGTCAGCGACGGGAACATACGCCCTGCCGCCACGCCCACGACCATGCACGCGAGCACCCAGGCGGAGAGATAGCGCTCAAAGAAGTCCAGGCGCTTCACCGGACCGGCGCGGCCTGATGCCTCGGCGGGAACAAAGGGGCCCGGAGGCGCGTCGCCCTCGATCCCGGCCTCGTTTCCAATGCCCTGGACCTGCAGCTCCCGCAGCCGCGCGTCCGGCAGGGCGCACAGAAGATCGATGCGCCGCGCGATCTGGGAGGCGACCTGGACAAAGGCCCATTTCCTCTCGGCCTCCGATCCCTGGGCCGTCGCGGGGTCCGGCGAGCCCCAGTGGGCGAGGATCGGGTGGCCGGGCCAAACGGGGCATGCCTCGCGCGCATTGTCGCAGACCGTGATGACGAAGTCGAAGGCGACCCCCTTGAACTCGTCCCATGACTTGCTGCGCGCATCGGGCGCGTCGAGGCCGTAGCGGTCCTTTAGGACCCATAGCGCAAGGGGATTGACGGTGCCGGTGGGCGCTGCGCCCGCGCTATAGGCCTCGAAGCGTCCGCGGCCCCTGTGCCGCAGCAGGCATTCGGCGATGATGCTCCGGGCGGAGTTGCCGGTGCAGAGAATCAGAACCTTGTAGGGAGGCGTCACGTGGAAAGGGCGCGTCGCGCCTTCAGCGCCGCAGGCGCGCAGCATATCGGGCCGCGTTGCGCAAGCCTGCGCGTCAGCGTGTTCAACCGGGCCGAGTCCGCCCGGAAGACCGGGTCCTCGCGGGCGCAGTCCTGCAGGCAGGCGAGGTTCGCCTTCAGCTCCCCCGAAGTGCGGGCGGGCAGGCTGTAGACCATCCAGTTGGCCTGCCTGCGCGCGACTGCAAGGCCGCGCGCCCGCAGGTAGGCGAGGTGCTTGGACACCTTCACCTGCGGCTCGCCCAGGATCTCCTGGAGGTGGCACACGCAGAGTGGACCCTCGCCAAGCAGGTTGAGGATGCGCAGTCGTGTCTGGTCGCAGAGGCACTGGTAGATCTGGACAAGTGTCATGTCCATACAGGTATATACCTAATTCGGCATATACAAGCGCAATCGCAGCAGCTCCGTCCCGCCCTTAAAGCCACGCACCCGGGCGGCCGCCGTGCCTGACCGTGGTGACGTAGCGGTTGCGCGACCTGCGGACGGCGATCCGGGCGCCGAAGGCCTCGCTCAGCCTCTTTGAGGTGACGACCCCGGTCCTCGGCCCCGCGGCGAAGGCGCGCCCGTCGCGAAGGAGGAGTGCGTGCGTGAACGCCGGCATTATCTCCTCGGCGTGATGGATCACGAGGACCAGGGCCGGACCGTGGCGGCGCTTGGCGATCCCCTCCAAGAACCAGAGGAATTCCTCGCGGGCGACCGGGTCGAGGCCCGCGCACGGCTCGTCGAGGATGAGGAGCTTCGGCCGCGCCATGAGGGAGCGCGCGATCAGGATCCTCTGGCGCTCGCCCTGGGAAAGGTGGACCCACTCGCGGTGCGCCAGGTGGGCGCCCCCGACGAACCGCAGGAGCCTACGGCCCTCGGCCGCCTCGGCCCGCCCCGGCTTAGCCCAAAGGTCGAGCTGCGCGTACCGGCCGCTCATGACGGTCTCCAGCGCCGTCTCCGCCGCGGGGATCGACGCCTGCAGCGCGCTCGTCACGATGCCGACCTCGAGGCGCAGCTCGCGCCAGTCCGCCTCGCCGTAGCGCCTGCTGAGGAGCGCGATCTCGCCCGAGGAGGGCGAGAGGTACCCTGTGATCGCCTTCAGGAGCGACGTCTTCCCGCTGCCGTTGGGCCCCAGGATCACCCAGTGCTCGCCCCTGCGGACGCGCCAGTCGAGCCCGCGCAGGATCTCCGTGCGCCCGCGCACGACGCGAAGGTTGGAGACGCAGAGGATGTCGGCCATGCGGTCCAGGCTGACGCGTCGGCCCCGGGAATTCAACCGGGTCTTGTGCGCCGGCCGCGGATTGCCAAGAGTCGCCGCCTTCCAGCAACGATGACCCTCGTCGACTCCCACACCCACCTTGATGCGGCCGCCAGGAGCGGCGCGCTGCCGGAACTCGTGCGGCGCGCGCGCGAGGCGGGCGTCGGCTGGATGGTCGCCGTCGGGACGGAGCCCGGCGACTGGGCGCTCTACCGCGAGCTCGCGAGGGCGAACCGGGACTGCATCCGGCACACGGTCGGCGTCCATCCGTGCTCGGTGGGCGAGGGATGGGAGGCTGCGGTGGCCGAGATCGAGGGCTACTGGAGGGCGGGCGCGGCGGACGCGCCGGTCGCGCTCGGCGAGTGCGGGCTCGACCGGTTCCACCTGCCGAAGGCGCCGGCCGAGGCCGCGCGGATCCTCGGCCTGCAGAAGGCGGCCTTCGAGGCGCAGCTCGCGATCGCGCGGCGGCTCGGCTGCGCGCTCGTGATCCATTCCCGGGGCGCCTTCCGGGAATGCGTGGAGATGATCGACGCGAGCGGCGTCAACTGGGGCCGCGTCGTCTTTCACTGCTTCTCCGAGGGGGAGCCTGAGATCCTCGAGCTCGCGCGCAGGGGGGGGCGCGGGTCGTTCACGGGCATCCTGACCTACAAGAACGCGGACGGCGTGCGTGCGGCGGCCAAGGCGCAGGGCCTCGCCCGTCTGATGATCGAGACGGACGCCCCGTTCCTCGCCCCGGCGCCCCACCGCGGCAAGCCGAACGAGCCGGCCTACCTGCGCCACACGGCCGAGTACGCCGCGGGCCTCTTCGGTGTCGGCTTGGACGAGCTCGCGGACGCCACGACGGCGACGGCGCGGGCCTTCTACGGATTCTGACCGGGGCGGCCCGGCCTCTAGGCCTCGTCAAACTTGCGCGCGAAGAGCTGCTCGAGCTCCGTGAGCATCTGCTGCGCGTCGTCGCCGGTGACGACGAACTTCACCTTGGAGCCGTTGCCCGCCGCCAGCATCATGAGCCCCATGATGCTCTTGCCGTTCACCTGCTCCTCGTCCTTCTCGACGAACACCTCGGACTTGAATTTGTTGGTGATGCGCACGATCATCGCGGCCGGGCGCGCGTGAATCCCCAGCTTGTTCAGGACGACAAGCTCCTTGACCACGGCCTGGCCGGGAGGGGTCGTTTCGGTTGGGTTCATCGGCAGTGGGTGCGCGGCAGAAGAATGTGGCGAGCAGTGTAAACTCCCCAGCTAGGCCCGGCTTGCAACTCAAAAACCAGATGGCAGCATCGCCTTGGATGCCGGAATTAGCAATCATCGTGCCGTGTCGTCTGGAATCTAAGAGATTCCCGAGGAAGCTCTTGCACAGGATAAAGGGGCGGCCGCTGCTGCTCTGGGTCGCCGAGCAAATCACGCGAGCGGCCCCGGGCGTCGAATTGTGGTTCGCGGTTGACGATCCCCTCCTTGCGGACTGCCTGGCCCCAGGGGGCTACCGGACGCTGATGACCAGGACCGACCACGCGAGCGGCACGGACCGGATTGCCGAGGCCAACCGCACCGTTCGGGCCGCACGCGTGATCAACGTCCAGGCCGACGAGCCCCTGGTCTCCGCGGGCCAGATCCGCATGCTCGCCTCCCTCATCTCGGGGCCGGCGGACATGTCGACTCTGGCGACCCGGTTCACGACCGCGGCGGACTTCCGCAACCCGAACCAGGTCAAGGTGGTGTGCGACCGCGAGGGCCGCGCCGTGTATTTCTCTCGCGCCCCGATTCCCTATCCCCGGGACCTGGGCGGGGAGGTCGACGACCGGTGGGTCGGCGCCCATCCCTGCTACAAGCATCTCGGGCTCTACGCCTACAAGGCGGCGCTATTGGACGAGTTCGCGCGGCTGCCCGCGGGCAGGCTCGAGGAGATCGAGCGGCTCGAGCAGCTGCGCGTGATCGAGAACGGGCGCTCGATCGCCGTCGGGCTGACGGACGATCCGACCATCGGCGTCGACACGCCCGAGGATGCTGCGAAGTTCGGGGCCCATCTCGGCGGGGGGGCCCGCTGACCGGTTCCCCGCCCGACCGCGCCCCCTTCCCCGAGGTGAACGCCCCCCCGGCCCACGAAGGCTCCCTGCGCGGCGACTGGCTCGCGATGGGGTCCGCCGCCCTCCTCTGCATGCTGCTGTACTTCGCGATAGCCTCGGAGAACCGCGAGGCCTACCGCGCGAAGCCGGTCACGTACAACCACTACAACCTCCTGGTCGAGGGGTTCCTCTCGGGCCACCTCTACATGAACATGGCCCTCGACCCGGAGAAGGAGAAGCCCGGGCGCGACCCGATGAGGTACACGCCGAGGGAGCACGACACGAGCCTCTACAAGGGTCACTATTACCTCTACTTCGGCGTCGCGCCGGCCGTGGTCCTGTTCCTGTCCCTGAAGGCCCTCGGGTGGGAGCTTCCGCAGTACTGGGCGGGCGCCGTCTTTGCGAGCGTGGGCTACCTGTTCACCGCGGCGCTGCTCTGCCGGGTGAAGCGGGACTTCTTCCCGCGGCTCCCGCCCGGCGTGCTCTTCGCCAGCGGGCTTGTCCTCGGGGCCGTCAACTGGTGGCCCATGCTGCTCAGCCGGGTGGGGATCTGGGAGGTCTGCGTCTCAAGCGCCTACTGCTTCTCGTGCGCCTGCCTCTTCTGCGCCTACCGTGCGATGGAAGGCGGACGGGAGCGGGTGTGGCTCGCGGCTGCGTCGCTCTGCGCGGGCCTGGCGATTGCGTCGCGTCCCAACTACTTCTTCGGGGCCGTGATCCTCCTGGTGCCCCTCCTTTTCTTCTGGCGGGTCGAGCGGGCCGCCCCCGCGGGCGCGGGGGCGTGGATCGGCAGGCTCTGCGCGACGGTCCTTCCGATCGCCGGCGTCGGGGCCCTCCTCGCGCTCTACAACTACGAGCGCTTCGGCAACCTGCTCGAATTCGGCACGAAGTACGAGATCCTGCTTCGGCCGACGGCGTCGAGCCTCTTCAGCGCCGACTACCTGGGGTTCAACGCCTACATGTACTTCCTGGCCCCGGCGCACTTCTCCCCCTGGTTCCCGTTCTTCAACCTGTCGCTGATGCCGGAGCTGCCGAAGGGGTACGCCGGCGAGCCCGAGGACATGTACGGGGTGGTGGCGAACATGCCGGTCCTTCTGGCCGCCGTGTTCGGCCTCGGCCTCCTCCGGATGAGGGGCGGGCGCTCGAGGCTCTGCGCCCTCGCCGCGGCCGCCGCGCTTCTCCTGCTCACCGTGGGCGGGCCGCTCATGTTCTACGTGGGCGCGAACAACCGCTACATCCCTGACGCGATCTGCGGCCTGCCGGTCCTCGCGGTGCTCGGGATCTGGGCGATCGAGGAGCGCTTCCGCGGGGGCGGCGCCCGCGGGTCCGCCGCGAGGGCGGCCTGGGGGCTCCTGGCGGCGTATTCGACGGCGTTCGCGCTGTGCGCGGGCATCCAGAGGGACGAGATCCTCCGGCACGTCCACCCCCGGGTGTACGGCGCGCTCGCGCACGCGCTCGACTACCCGAGCTACTGGTACGACCGGATCCTCGGCGTGGGCTACGGGCCGCTCAACTTCGACCTGAAGTTCCCCGCGAACAAGCCCGGCGAGAACGAGCCCCTGGTCGTCACCGGCTGGGGCCCCTGGAGCAACGTGGTCTACGTGCGCTATTGCGACCGGGACCACCTGCAGTTCGGTTTCATCGGGCCGTTCACGGTCACGCGCAGCGAGGTGTTCGAGATCGACTACGCGAAGCCGCACGCGCTCACCCTCTCGATGGGGTCCCTCTACCCGCCGCGGGAGAGCCCGTACTTCGACTCCCTGCCGGCGCCGGACGCCGACGCGCTCGCGGGCACGCTCATGGTCACGGTCGACGGCAAGACGCGGTTCCGGTTCCACACCACATTCTTTGACGCGGCCGCCCGAAGGCCGGAGCTCGGCCGGGGCCCGTCCGTCCTCGACAAGCGATGGACCTTCACGGGGACGATGTCTGGTGGGTAGGCGCCGCCGCGCCGCTTCAGATCCGGCCGGCCTTGCGCGCCTCCACCATCCGGTAGAAGTCCACGAAGAGGGGATCCGCGTCGCTCGGCCCGGGGGCGGCCTCGGGGTGGTACTGGACGCAGAAGACGGGCAGCTCCTTGTGGCGCAGGCCCTCGACCGTGTTGTCATTCAGGTTGAACTCGGTGAGGACCGCCCCGCGGTCCCTGACGCTGGCCGGATCGGTCGCGAAGCCGTGGTTCTGCGCCGTGATCGACACCTTTCCCGTCTCGACGTTCTTGACCGGCTGGTTGCCGCCGCGGTGGCCGAACTTCAGCTTGAAGGTCGAGCCCCCCAGCGCGTGCGTGATCATCTGGTGGCCGAGGCAGATCCCGAACATGGGGTAGCGGGGCAAGAGGGCCGTCACGGTCTTGTAGATGTAGGGCAGCGCGGCCGGGTCGCCCGGGCCGTTGGAGAGGAATACGCAGTCCGGGCGGTGCTCGTCGAGCAGCTCCGCCGAGGACGCCGCCGGGAAGACCTGCACCTCGAAGCCGTGGCGCACGAGCTTGCGGTAGATGGTGCGCTTCGCCCCGTAGTCGAACGCCGCCACGCGGAACTTCCTGGCGGGCGTCACCGCCGCGCCGAACGTGGTTCCCGCGGGCACGTAGGGCGGGTTATGGTTCGCCGGGTCGTCGCCCCAGATGAAGGGCTCCTTGCAGGTGACGTCCTTCACGTAATCGGCGCCCTCCATGTCCTTCCACGCCCGCGCCCGCGCCACGGCCTCCTCGTCCGAGAGGGCCCGGGTGCTCAGGCAGCACTTCATCGCCCCGTCGACGCGGAGCCTCTTCGTGATCGCGCGGGTGTCCACCTCGCTGATCCCGGGGATCCCGTTCTGCGCCAGGTAGTCGCCCAGCGCGAGGCGCGAGCGCCAGTTGCTCACGACCGGGGAGAGCTCGCGCACGACAAAGCCGCTCGCCTTCGGCACCGCGGCCTCCGCGTCCTCGTCGTTGACGCCGTAGTTGCCGATCTGCGCCGCGGTCATCGTCACGATCTGGCCGAAATAGGAGGGGTCCGTCAGGATCTCCTGGTAGCCGGTCATCGACGTGTTGAAGACGCATTCCCCGGCAATCGTGGCCTCGGCGCCGAAGGCGACCCCGCGGAAGACGCTTCCATCCTCTAGGGCAAGTACGGCGGGCTTGGTGGTCGGCATCAAGGGTCGAACAAAATCCGCAGAACGGGGCCTGCCAACCAAAAAGGCCCGAAACGGCGATCAAAAGCCGCCATTTGACAACGATCCGCAGGTAACTAACGGTGAGTGCCGCCCAAAATGCCCTACACCGAGGATCGATCTACGTGGTTCGAAGGCCAGGGGCTTTGGCAGCATGTTCCCCAGGCGGACTGGACAGACTGGACCTGGCAGCTGAAACACCGGATCATGTCCAAGGAGCAGTTGGAGAAGTACATGACGCTCACCGAGGAGGAGAAGGAGGGGTGCGAATTCGCCAACAAGAAGCTGGCCCTCGCGATCACCCCGTACTTCTTCAACCTGATCGACAGGAACGACCCCGACTGCCCCATCCGCAAGCAGGTCATCCCGCGCGGCGCCGAGATGATCGTCAGCGAGGGCGAGACCCTCGATTCGCTCGGGGAGGACGCCCACTCGCCCGTGCCCGGGCTCGTGCACCGCTACCCCGACCGCGTGCTGTTCCTCGTCACCGACCGGTGCGCGGCCTACTGCCGGTACTGCACCCGCAGCCGGCTCGTCTCGAACGCGCAGGACTACAATTTCCATCCCGAATACGAGCAGGGCCTGCGCTACATCGAGGCGCATCCCGAGGTCAGGGACGTGCTGCTGTCGGGCGGCGACCCGCTCCTGCTCTCCGACAAGAAGCTCGAGCACATCATCAGCCGCCTGCGCGCCATCAAGCACGTCGAGTTCATCCGCATCGGCTCCCGGATCCCCGTGTTCCTTCCCCAGAGGATCACGCCCGAGCTCTGCGACATATTCAAGAAGTACGGCCCGATCTGGATGAGCATCCACGTGAACCACCCCAGGGAATGCGCGGCCGAGCTCAAGGCGGCCTGCGACCGGCTGTCCTTTGCGGGCGTCCCGCTCGGCAACCAGAGCGTGCTCCTGAAGGGCGTCAACGACGACGCGGACGTCATCAAGGCCCTCGTGCACCGCCTGCTGCGCATGCGGGTGAGGCCGTACTACCTCTACCAGATGGACCTGATCACGGGCGGCAGCCACTTCAAGGTGGGTGTCCGCAAGGGGATTGAGATCATCCGCGCGCTGCGGGGCAACACGACGGGTTACGCCATACCCCAGTACACGATCGACGCACCCGGGGGAGGGGGGAAGGTCCCCATCAATCCCGACTACGTCGAGAGCATCACCGACGACGAGGTGGTCTTCCGAAATTACGAAGGCAAGAGATACCGCTACCCGCTGAAGAGCACCCCGGGGGTTGCCGAGACCGATGGGATTCCGGCTGCAGAGGCCCCTATTGTTGTGTATTAAGTATTGATTGGGAACCGGTTATGACCCAATCGCAATTAGCTTCGGATTTCTTCGGAAATTTTGAATGTTTTCCGCGCGCCCACGTCTTACTCCGTGTAGTCAGCATCGCTCATAGGAGCGGTGAATGTTTGTAGTTCTTACGGTTTGCTTGGTGTTAGGTCACACGGGCCGCTTCGAAAGGAGCGGCTCTTGTGTTTATAAGGGGACGCTAGCGGTCCTTGGCGCAGGGGCGCAAAAAAGCCGCCTGCTTGCGGCAGGCGGCTTTGGACTTTTGGGAGGTTGCTCCCGAAGGTTGATTACGGTGAGTACGTGATGGTGCGCACTCCGGCGATGCTGCCGATCGTGATCGTCGTGCCCTGCGAGAAGCCCGCGGGATACGCCTCGTTCGCGACCGAGTTGAGCGCCTTGACGTAAGACGTCGGCCCAATCAGGTCGGTGAGGATGACCGTTGAGACGCCGTTCTCGAGGTAGTACTGGTCAGCACCGGCCGAGAGCTGGCGGGCGTTGTTGAGTACCGCCTTGTCCTGGGAGTTCGTGCGGACCTTCTGGAAGGCCGGAATCGCCATGGCGGCCAAGAGACCGATGATGACGACGACAATCATGATTTCGACAAGGGTGAAGCCCTTGGAGGAGCGAGCTGTCTTCACTGAGTTCATATTTTTGTATTTGTTGTATGATGTAGCACTTTAACTTCTAGCTAACAGACGGGGATAGACGTAGGGAATTTGCGAAAGGATACAACCTTTCTGGAGGGGAATGTGAAATCCCCGCCGCGCCGGCCTGCGGGTAACAGGAATTTCTTTATATTTTGTATATAAATGATTTATGCGTTCTTCTGGGCGCCGGGACTTTTTCCGGGGCGGATCGGGCTACGTAATATTACCACTTTTTTGATTACGCCCGAGCTCCGGAATGGCGGCTTCGGCTTATGCGGGCCTCCCGGGCGGCCTCCCTGCACGGGGCGTTCTTGGGGGCCTTGGCCGGGCGCACAACCCGTGTGCGGCCGATCCGTTGCGCGAGGTTAATCCAACACCGTTGCCCCGGTTCCTGCGCGTGGGCCTCGCGCCGCCGCCGACCCAATTCGGCTTTCATCGGGGGGGGCGAGGTGCTGTGCTCCCTCACATCCCCATGCATTCCACTCCATTCAGGATTCTGAGCGCGGGCGCGCTTCTCTGCGCGCTCGCGGCCGCGAAGGCCGAGGGCGACCTCGGGATCTTCAACGATCAGGGCGACATCGGCGCCGTCAGCAAGCCGGGCTCCGGCGTCTACGACCCGGCCCACGGCACCTACACCGTGGGAGCGAGCGGCGCGAACATGTGGTTCAAGGAGGACGCCATGCGCTTCGTCTGGAAGAAGGTGTCCGGTGACGTATCGATTGCGGCCGACATCGAGTTCGCCGGCGCGAGCGCCCAGGCGCACCGCAAGGCGTGCCTGGTCATCCGCCAGAACCTCGACCCGGGATCGGCCTACGTCGACGTGGCGCGGCACGGCGACGGCCTCACCTCGCTTCAGTTCCGGGACGCGCAGGGGGGCACGACCAAGGAGATCCAGAGCAACGTGGCGGCGCCGCGGCGCGTGCGCCTGGACAAGATTGGGGACACCGTCTACCTGTCGGTGTCGAGTGCCGGGGAGGAGCCGCATCCGTCGGGCGCCTCCTTCACGCTGCACGTCGCCGACCCGTTCTATGTCGGCCTGGCGGTCTGCGCGCACGACGACAAGGCCTTTGAGACGGCGGTGTTCTCACGGGTGGAGCTCGGCGCGGCGTCGCCGGCCGCCGCCGCGCCCCAGCCGGGGCTAAGGATCATCACGCTTCCCAGCGGCGACCAGCGCGTGGCGGACCGCTGAGCGCCCCGGCGCCGGCGCCCGGGCCCCGTTTCGTTTTGCGCGCGGCCGCGCACCGGCATAGGACCCTTAACCATGATTTCACTGCACGAGGGAAGGGGATCCGGGGCCAAGAGGCCCGTGCCGAGGGTCCTCTGCCTGCGGCTGGTGATCATCGGCACCCAGCCCAAGGTCTGGAGGCGGCTCCTCGTGCGCGAGACGATGTGGCTGTCGCGCCTGCACGACTCGATCCAGATCGCCTTCGACTGGTTCGACTACCAGACGCATGCCTTCGCGCTCGACGACCTCAGGTTCGGGAACCCAGTGAAGCGGGACGACCTCATCGTCGAGGACGACAGGGACGTGACGCTCGCGGACCTCAACCTGGCCCACCGCGACCGGATGACCTATGACTACCAGATCGGCGAGGGGTGGCATGTCGACATCCGCGTCGAGAAGAGCGCCGCCCCGGGCAAGGGCGTCCACTACCCGATCTGCGTGGCGGGCGAGCGCGCCGGCCCACCCGAGGACTGCGGCGGCCTCGAGGCCTTCCACGACATGCTCGCCTGCCTCAAGGAGCCCGAGTCGGATCTCGGCCGCGAATGGCTGGCATGGCTAGGGCCCGACTACGACCCCGGCGTCTGCGACCTCGACAAGGTGAACCAGGCGCTGCGCAAGCTCGGCAAGTAGGCCGAGGGCCCCGCGGGGCCGTCAGGAGCCCGCGCAGGCGGCGAGCTTCTCCCGCAGGTGCGTGACGCGCAGCTTCGACTCGCCGTTGCGCACGGCCATCGCGTAGGCCGCGGGCTCGCCCACGATGAACACCTTATTGCGTCCCCGGGTGATCGCCGTGTAGAGCAGGTTGCGCTGCAGCATCATGAAATGGGCCTTCAGGAGCGGCACGATCACGACCGGGTACTCGCTGCCCTGCGACTTGTGGATGCTGATCGCGTACGCGAGGGCCATGTCGCCCATCTCGGCCCGGGTGAACGCGTGGCTCTCCCCGTCGAAGTCCGCCTTGATCGCGCCCGCGTCGGGGTCGACGGACGTGACCGTCCCGATGTCCCCGTTGAACAGGTTCTTGTCGTAGTTGTTGCGCAGCTGGATCACCTTGTCGCCCGGCCTGAACTCGCCCGACTGCGTCCGGATCCCGCGCCCGCGGCCGTTCAGGGCCTCCTGGAGCTGGAGGTTCAGGTTGGCGACGCCGGCGACGCCCTTGTGCATCGGGGCCATCACCTGGACGTCGGCGACCGGGTCGCACCGGGGGTAGTGCCTCGGGATGAACTCGGTGCAGAGCCGGATCACCTTGCGCAGGCAGTCCTCGGCCGAGTCGGCCGCGAGGAAGGCGAGGTCCCCGGCCGTGTCGACCTCCTCGATCGTCTGGGCCACCGGTGGCGGGGCCGCGTCGCCCGAGTTGACCGCGTGCGCCGTCACGACGATCCCGCTCTGGCCCTTCTGGCGGAAGATGACCGAGAGCCGGGTCACGGGCGCGCGCGACGCGGTGATCAGGTCCTGCAGCACGTTCCCCGGGCCGACGCTCGGGAGCTGGTCGGTGTCACCCACCAGGAGCAGGTGCGCCCGCGCGGGCACGGCCTGCAGGAGCGCCGAGGCGAGCCGGGTGTCGAGCATCGAGACCTCGTCCACGATCAGGAAGTCCGTGGCGAGCGGGTGCGACTCGTTCGAGGTGAAGCCCACGGCGGGGTCGTACTTGAGGAGCCGGTGGATCGTCGAGGCGAAGCCCCCCGTGGTCTCGGCCAGGCGCTGGGCGGCCCTGCCCGTCGGCGCAGCCAGGTGGACGCGAACCCCCTTCGCCTTGAGGATGCTCACGAGCGAGCGGAGCGTGGAGGTCTTCCCCGTGCCCGGCCCGCCCGTCAGGACCGACACCTTGTGCTCGAGCGCGCTTCGGACGGCGTGGCGCTGCAGCTCATGGAACTGGAATCCGGCCCTCGCCTCGGCCCACCCGAGCGCGGCCTCGACCTTGATGGGGGGCAGGCCGCTCGGGACGCGCCTGAGCCGGGCGACCACCTCCGCGATCTTGGACTCGGCGCGGTCGAGCACCGGCAGCTGCAGCAGGCCCGAGCCGGGCAGTGGGTCGGCCGCCGACGGCGGGAAATGCCGGACGAGCTGCCGAGTGGCCACGAGCGCCTCGATGCGGGCCGTCACCAGGCTTGCGGACGTGTCCAGCATCTCTGCCGAGAGGTCGCGCAGCGCCTCCTCGCCAAACGCGGTGTGGCCCTCCTCCTGGAGGGTCTCCATGGCGAAGAGGATCCCCGCCTCGAGGCGGGGCGGCGCGTCGTTGGCGAACCCGAGGTTGATCGCGATCTTGTCGGCCGTCTTGAATCCGATCCCCTCGATCTCGCGGGCCACGCGGTAGGGCTCGGTCATGAGGACGGCCTTGGCCTGCGCCCCATACTGCTTGACCAGCTTGACGCACTGGCTCGGGCTCACCCCGTAGGTCTGCAGGAAGATGTAAAGCTCGCGCTCGGCGCGCTTGCCGTCCCACGCCTGCTTGATCGCGGCCGCCCGCTTGCGCCCGATCCCGGCCACGTCCCTCAGGCGGCCGGACTCCTCGCTGAGCACGCGGAACGTGTCGGTTCCGAACTCGTCGACGATCTTGTTCGCGTAGACCCGCCCGATCCCGGGGACGAGCCCGCTGCCCAGGTACTTGCGGATGCCGTACACCCCCGCCGGCAGCTCGCTCTTGAAGGACGAGATCTTGAACTGGGCCCCGTGCTGGGAGTGGCGCGTCCACTCGCCGGTCAGGTGCAGGGTCTCGCCGCACTCCACGCCCGGGAGCGCACCCACGATCGTCACCGGCTCGGGCTTCGCACCCCCCTGCGCGGCGTCGGGCCGGAACTCGGCGATGGTGTAGTGGTTCTCCTCGTTCAGGAAGATGATGCGCTCGACGACTCCGGTGAGCGCTGTGGGTTCGTGGGATTCGGGCACGTGAGTCGGTGTGACCCCGGAAGCGATGGTCGATAACCCACGGAAAATCAATGGTGCATGTTCTCCGGCGTTGCCCCGTGCGGCGAACCGGTCAATCCTTGCGCCATGGTCCGCACCGCGTGCGCCGTCGCTGCGCTCTGGCTCTTTGCCGCCCCCCCGGGGCGGGCGGCCGGGCCCGCCGCGCCCGACGAGCCGGCCATCCGACAGCTCAACGACGACTACGTGCGCGCGTTCCTGGCCTGCGACGTGGCCCGGTTCCGCTCGATCCTGGCCGACGACTTCATCGGGGTCCTGGCGGACGGGCGGGTGATCGACAAGGCCGAGTTCCTGCGGCAGGCCGCGGAGCGCCCCGACGCCCAGGGGCTCAGGCTCCACGACGTCGTGATCCGGGAGTACGGGGAGACCGCGCTCGTGGGCGCCCTGGTGGCGTACCGCAAGGCGGACGGGTCGGATGTGCGGACCCGGTACTCGTGCGCGGCCGTGCGCCGCGCGGGCCGCTGGGCCATCGTCTGGGTCCAGTGGACGCGGGTCGCGGCCCGTTAAATTGGACTGGCGCGGGCGGCGCGAAGTGGAGAGATTCCCACAAGATGCCTGCGAGCCAAGAGCCCATGGAAGCCCGCGCCACGGCGCGGACCGAGGGCGACGTGCTTGAGGTCGCCCTTCAGGGGTCGTGGAGCCTCGGGGGCGCGACCCCGAGGTGGGGATCGGTCGTCGGCGACGCCGCGCCGAAGGCCGTGCGCCTGCGCGCCGACGGTGTGTCCCACTGGGACACGTCGCTGATCGTGTTCGTGGGCGAGGCCTCGCACTGGTGCGCCGACAAGGGGATCGCCTGCGACCTGGAGCGGCTGCCCGAGCGGATGCGCCTGCTCGGTGGGCAGTTCGCGAAGTCGCTTGTCACCGGGGAGCTCAACGACCATTCGCGAAGCCTGTTTGTCGAGGTGGGGCTCGCGACCCGCAACGCGATGTCCCAGGCTCGCGAATTCCTCGGGTTCATCGGGGAGTGCTGGCTTGCCGCGAAGAGGCTCGTGAGCGGGCAGGCCGGGTTCCGCTGGAACGACTGCCTCTCCGAGATGCAGAAGTGCGGCGCGATGGCGCTGCCGATCGTGAGCCTGATCAGCTTCCTGGTCGGGATCACGCTTGCGTACTCCGGGGCCATCGTGCTCCGGCGCTTCGGCGGCGACATCTGGGTCGCGGACCTGATCGGCGTGGCGATGACCCGCGAGATGGGCGCCATGATGGCGGGCATCGTGCTCGCCGGCCGCACCGGGGCCGCCTACGCGGCCGAGATCGGGAGCATGAAGTCGAACGAGGAGATCGACGCCCTCACCGTCCTCGGGATATCGCCGGTGCGGTTCCTCGTCCTGCCGCGGGTCCTGGCGGTCGGCCTCATGATGCCGCTTCTCGCGCTCTACGCCAACGCCCTTGGCATCCTTGGCGGCATGATGGTGGCGTACGTCGACCTCGGCATCCCGCCCGCCGCCTACTGGATCGAGATGCTGACGATCGTGGACCTGCCGGACATCGCCGTGGGCGTGATCAAGTCGATCGTGTACGGGCTCATCGTCGGGCTGTCCGGGTGCCTGCGCGGGCTCCAGTCCGAGAACAACGCCGCCGGCGTCGGCCAGTCGGCCACATCCGCCGTCGTGACGGGGATCCTCTACATCATCGTGGCGGACGCGATCTTCGCGGTCCTGTTCCAGGCCATCGGCCTATGACGACGGACGCCCAGCCCGCGATCGAGGTGACCGAGCTCGCCTGCTCCTACCAGGACTACAAGGTCCTGCAGGGGGTCTCCTTCAGCGTGAGGCATGCCGAGATCTTCTTCATCGTCGGGGGCACCGGTGTCGGCAAGACGACGCTCCTGCGCAACATGGTCGGCCTCGCGACTCCGGTGCACGGGGACGTCCGCTTCAACGGGCGGTCGTTCACGGGCGCGGACGTGGTCGAGCGCCAGGAGATGCTCAAGACGTTCGGGCTCTCCTTCCAGGGCGGGGCCCTCTGGAGCTCGCTCACGTTGAGGGAGAACATCGCGCTCCCCCTCGAGGAGTACACCCGGCTGCCGGGCGACGAGATCGGGCGCATCGCCGCCTTCCGGCTGTCGCAGGTGGGCCTCAAGGGCTTCGAGGACTACTATCCCTCGGAGATCAGCGGGGGCATGAAGAAGCGGGCGGGGCTCGCCCGCGCGCTGGCGCTCGACCCGACCATCGTCTTCTTTGACGAGCCGTCCGCGGGCCTCGACCCGGTCACCGCCCGCAACCTGGACAGCCTCATCCTCGACATACGGGACACCTTCGGCACGACGATCGTCATCGTCTCCCACGACGTGGATTCAATTATGGGGATCGCCGACCGCCTGATCATGCTCGACCGGGACACCCGGGGGATCATCGCCGAGGGCTCCCCCAGGCAGCTGGCCACCGGCCCGTCGGACCCCAAGGTCCTAGAATTTTTGACACGGCGGAGTGTCCGGTCAGGATAGCGCCGGAACCCACCTCCCGTCCGCAACACATGAAAACGAAAATCAGCCCCGCGGTCGTAGGCGCATTCGTCCTCGGGGCGTTTGCGATAGGGATCATCACGCTCCTCGCGCTCGGCAGCCTGAGCCTCTTCTCGAAGCCGGAGCGCTTCCTGGTGTACTTTGACGAGGGGATAAGCGGTCTCGACCAGGGCTCGCCGGTCAAGCTTCGCGGCGTGCGCGTGGGGCACGTCGTCGACATCTCGATCCGGTACGACCGGACGACCGGCAAGTCGCTGGCTGTGGTCCTGTGCGAGCTCAACCGGGGGGCGATCTCCGACGAGCACGGTGCGAACTTCGACGTCTCCGACCGCGGCGCGCTGCAGGCGCTCGTCGACCGTGGCCTCAGGGCCCAGCTGGAGATCAGCGGTCTGGCGACGGGACTGCTCTTCGTCGAGCTCGACTTCATGGATCCGCACATGCACCCGGACCTGAGCATGGCGACCGACGTGAAGTACGTGGTGATCCCGTCGGCACCCTCGGAGATCTCGGAATTCCGGGCGAGCGCCGCGGCCCTCATGGCCAACGCGACGACGCTCCTCGCGCGGATGCAGGATATCGACTTCAAGGGCCTCTCCACGGAGTTGAAGGGGCTCGTCGGCGAGACGAGGCAGCGGCTGGACGGCGTCGACTTCAAGGGGCTGGCGGCCCAGTGGAAGAAGACGGGGGAGTCGGTCGACTCCCTGGCGCGCTCTCCCGACCTGCTGCACTCGCTTGAGAACCTGAACAAGACCCTGGAGGTCCTGCGCACGTCGGTCGCGCGGCTCGACGTCCAGGTCGACTCGAACGGGAAGGAGCTGCAGGCGACCCTGATCCAGGCGCGGGCGTCCCTGGAATCGTTCAACGCCGCGGCCCAGTCGGCCCGGAGCTTCATCAACGCCCAGCAGAACTTCGGGGCGGACACCACCCGCGCGCTCGAGAAGGTCGCAGACGCCGCGGAATCGATCCAGCGGCTCGCCGACTTCCTGGAGCGAAACCCGAATGCCATCGTCGCGGGACGCAAGCTGCCCACCAATGACTAAGCCCGCCATGACTACCCGCACCTCACCCGCAAGGGGACCCCTCATGCCGATCGCGCTGACCGGCCTGCTTTTCGCATTGAGCGCCTGCAACGTGGTCCAGCCCGCCCAGGAGGACCCCACGCGCTACTTCGTTCTGTCGGATCCCGCCGTGCCCCAGGGCCAGGCGCCCGCGCCGTCGGCGGGCGTCCGGATCGGACTTAAGGCGGTGCGGCTCGAGGGCTACCTCAGAGGGAAACAGATCGTGGTGCGGACAGGGGATAATGAGATCCAGTTCAGGGACTACAGGCTCTGGGCCGAGCCCCTTGACGCCGCGATCGCCCGGGTGCTGCGCACCCGGCTCCTGGCGTCGCCCGAGGTGGCGCAGGTCTACGCCGAGCCGTTCCCGCCGGACCAGGAACGCGACGTTGACGTGTCGATTGAGGTCCGCCGGTTCGAGGGTTCGGCGGGGGCGGAAGGCCGGTACGCGGCGAGCCTTTCCGCGGCGATCGAGATATCGACGACCGGCGCCAGTCCGCGTGTCGTTGCGCACAAGGTCTTTGTCGCGCCCGCCGCGGCGTGGGACGGCCGGGACTTCGACCGGCTCGCGCGCCTGCTGACTGCGGACGTGTCCGCGCTGGCCCAGGACGTCCTCGCAGACCTTCCCGCCCGGAACTAGAGGCTACCGGAGCGCGGCGGCGATGCGCTCCAGCGCCTGCTCCACGTTCTCACGGCTGTTGAAGGCGCTGATCCGGACGTGCCCCTCGCCGCACTTGCCGAAGCCGGCGCCCGGCGTGCAGACGACCTGGGCCTTCTCGAGCAGCAGGTCGAAGAACTCCCAGGAGTCGCGGCCGACGTTCACCCATATGTACGGCGCGTTTTCGCCCCCGGCGCACGTGAAGCCGAGGCCGGCCATCGCGGAGCGGATCAGCTTGGCGTTCCCGAGGTAGAAGTCCGTGAGCGCGCGCGCCTGGCTCCTGCCGGCGTCGGTGAAGACCGCGGCCGCGGCCCTCTGGACGGGGTAGGAGACCCCGTTGAACTTGGTCGTGTGCCGGCGGTTCCAGAGGCCGTGGAGCGCGTGGGGCCGCCCCTGCTTGTCCCACGCCGTCACCGTCTTCGGCACCACCGCGTACGCGCAGCGCATGCCCGTGAAGCCCGCCGTCTTCGAGAAGCTCCGGAACTCGATCGCGACGTCGCGGGCCCCCTCGATCTCATAGATCGAGTGCGGGATCTGGGGGTCGCGGATGTAGGCCTCGTAGGCCGAGTCGAAGAGGATGACGGCCCTGTTCCTCCTGGCGTAGTCCACCCAGGCGGCAAGCTGGGCCTTGGTCGCGACCGCACCGGTCGGGTTGTTCGGGAAGCACAGGTACACCAGGTCGGCCGGGGCGGCGGGGACGGCGGGCACGTAGCCGTTGGACGGGGTGGAGTCTAGGTAGAGGATCCCCTCGTAGCGGCCGTCGACGCTCGGCCCGGTCCGCCCGGCCATGACGTTCGTGTCGACGTAGACAGGATACACGGGGTCGGGTATCGCGAGGCGCGCGTCAGTGGCGAAGATCTCCTGGATATTGCCGCAGTCGCACTTCGCCCCGTCGGAGACGAAGATCTCGTCCGGCTCGATGTGGCAGCCGCGCGCCGCATAGTCGTGCGCGGCGACGGCCTCCCGCAGGAAGGGGTAGCCCTGCTCCGGCCCGTAGCCCCGGAAGGTGGCCCGCTTCCCCATCTCGTCGGTCGCCGCATGGAGGGCCTCGATGCACGCCGGGGGGAGGGGTTCGGTGACGTCGCCGATGCCGAGCCGGATCACGGGTCGGCCGGGGTGCGCCGCCGCGAAGGCGCTGACGCGCTTGGCGATGTCGGCGAACAGGTACGAGGCCTTGAGCTTCGTGTAGTTCTCGTTTATTCGGATCATTGCTACGGACGTAAATAGGGCGTGAAGAAGGCGGTCGGTGGCCGAAAACCTTGAACAAACCGGCCGGGACCGCTTTGTTCAAGCCCTCGTTAACCCCATGGAGACTATTGGCTCGGTATCCGACATGCGAGCCCTCGCCGCAAGGCTCAGGGCCGAAAGGGGAGGGTTGTCGCTCGTTCCAACGATGGGGGCGCTCCACGCCGGGCACGAGGCGGTCATCGGCGCGGCGCTGGCGGCGGGCCGCCCGGTCGTGGTCTCGATCTTCGTAAATCCCCTGTCGTTCGGCTCGAACGAGAACTTTGCGGGGTATCCCCGGTCGCCGCAGGAGGATCTGGAGCTGTGCGCCCGGCTCGGGGTCGACGCCGTCTTCATGCCCACCGCCGAGGACGTCTACCCGCGCGGCTACTCCACCTACGTGACGGAGGAGACGGTCAGCAAGCCGCTGTGCGGCCGGTCCCGCCCCGCCCATTTCCGCGGGGTCACCACGCTGGTCGCAAAGCTGCTCAACATCGTGGCACCGACCCACGTCTTCCTCGGGCAGAAGGACGCCCAGCATGTCGCGGTCCTGGTGAAGATGGTGGCGGATCTGAACTACAGCGTGGACCTGGTGGTCGTCCTGACGGTGCGGGACCCGGACGGCCTTGCGGTCGCGGTCCGCAACCGCGAGCTCACCTCGGCCCTGAGGCAGGAGGCGGCCGCCATCAACCTCGCGCTCAAGAGGGCCAAGGAGATGGTGGACTCCGGGGTCCGGAGCTCGGACCGGCTCGTGGCCGAGGTCACCCACATCCTCGGGGCGCACTACAGGCTGCGGATCATCTACGCCTCGGTCGTCGACCCGGCGACCATGCAGGCGATGCGCGAGGTCGTGCCCGGCAGGACGCTCCTGTGCATCGCCGCGTGGCTGGACGAGGTCAGGCTCACCGACAACGCGCTGCTTTAGAACGCGCGCCGGAATGCCCGCTCCATTTCCCAGGATAGGCGTGGTCGGTTCGGGCGCCGTCGGCTCCTATTACGGGGCCCGCCTTGCGCTCGCGGGCGCCGACGTCCGCTTTCTGATGCGGGGAGATTTGGCGGCCGTCCGCTCGAGGGGCTCAATCCTGATCCGGGACGCGTCCGGCACCACGGAGGTGCGGCCCGTCGCCGCATACGGCGCGGCCCGGCAGATGGGGCCCGTCGACCTGGTCGTCATCGCGCTCAAGACAACGTCGGAGGGGGTGGGGGGGCTTGTCGAGCCCCTCCTCGGCCCCGCGACCGTCCTGCTCACGCTCCAGAACGGCCTCGGCGCCGACGAACTCCTTGCGGGGCTCTTCGGGGCAAGCCGCGTCATCGGCGGCCTCGCCTTCGTGGCGGTCACCCGCGTCGGCCCCGGCGAGGTGAAGTGCTTCCATCCGGGCTCAATCACGATCGGCGAGTTCGGCCGGCCGCCCGAGGCCAGGACGGAGGCGCTGGCGGGGCTTTTGCGGTCCGCGGGCGTCAAGACGCAGGTCGTCGAAAACCTCGTCGAGGCTCGCTGGCGGAAACTCGTGTGGAACATTCCGTTCAACGGCCTTTCCATCGCCGAGGGCGGCATCACGACCGACCGGATCTGCTCCGATCCGCGCCTCGCCGGCGAGGTGCGGGCCCTGATGGGCGAGGTCCAGCGCGCGGCCACGGGGCTCGGGTTCGCGATCTCCGACGACTTCCTCGCCCGCCAATACGACGCGACGCCCCCGATGGGCCCCTACCAGCCGTCGAGCCTCGTGGATTTCCTGGCCGGCCGGGAGGTGGAGGTCGAGGCGATCTGGGGGGAGCCGCTGCGGCGCGCCCGGGCGGCCGGCGTCCCGACCCCGCGGCTCGAGTGCCTCTATTCGCGGCTCGTCGCGCTCTGCCCCGGGGCGCGCAGGGCACCGGCCCCCTAAAGGCCTCACCCCGGGGCCCGCAGCGGCGCGGCGCCGCCATCATCTCGCTTGCGATCATCGGCCCCACCGGGATCATCGTGCCCCATGCCGAAGCCCCCCGTCACGGCCCCGATGGCTGCGAGCCACGACCCGGAAGGCCCGCCCGCGGGTCGCCTGCCGGCCGGCGGCACCGCGGCGTGACGATGCTCACGTCCCACCGCACCCCGGTCACGGGCAGGCGCGTCCAGCTGATGGCCACGTGCCTGTGCGACGCGTTTCATGACGACGTGGCGGCGGCCGCGGTTGAGGTGCTCGAGCACCTGGGCTGCGAGGTCGCGTTCCCCGAAGGCCAGACCTGCTGCGGGCAGCCGGCGTTCAACGCGGGCGACTGGCCGGCGTCGCGCAGGGTCGTGCGGCACGCCGTGCGCACGTTTGCATCACCGGACCCGATTGTGGTCCCCTCCGGCTCGTGCGCGGCGATGCTGTTCCACGGGGCGCTCCTCGAGTTCGAGAAGGAGGCCGATCTGGGCGAGGTCGACGCGCTTGGGCGGCGCACGTGGGAGCTCGGGGATTTCATCGTGAACGGCCTTGGCGTGCGCTCGTGGCCCGGCCGGTTCGACGCGGTCGTCGCGCTCCACCGCTCCTGCCACACCCGCGGGACGGGGAGCAGCGACGCCGCGGCGCTCCTCCTCGGCTCGATCGCGGGGGTGCGCCTAGTCGAGCTGGGCGAGGGCGAGCAGTGCTGCGGCTTCGGCGGGACCTTCTCGGTGGCGTTTCCGCACATCTCCGCGGCCATGGGCCGCCTGAAGCTCGACCACGTGCGGGCGGCGAGGCCGGACGTCCTGGTTTCGGGCGACATGGGCTGCCTCATGCACCTCGGCGGCATGGCCGCCCGCCAGGGCGCCCCGGTGCGTTCGATGCATTTCGCGCAGGTGCTGCGCGAGGCGCTCAGGGGGGCCGCGTGAGGACCCAGAGGATCGACCAGGCCGCGGCGCGCCTCGGCGCCGAGACGCGGGCCGCCGTTTACGACGGGGCCAAGATCGGGCACGAGAAGCGCACGAAGCTCCTGTTCGATCACTACGCCGACCCGAACCGCTTGAGGGAACTCGCCGGCGAGATCAAGCAGCACGTGGTCGAGAATCTCGACACCTACCTGCCGGCCGTCGAGGCGAGGCTTGTCGCGAACGGCGTCAAGGTCCACTGGGCCTCGACGGCCGAGGCGGCGTGCGAGGCCGTGCACGCGATCCTGCGGGCGCGCGGCGCCACGAAGCTCGTCAAGGCCAAGACGATGGTGAGCGAGGAGATCGAACTCGAGGGCTACCTGCGCGAGCGAGGGATCGAGTCGCTCGAGACCGACTTGGGGGAGTTCATCGTGCAGCTGGACCACGACCGGCCCTCGCACATCATCAAGCCGATCATCCACAAGAACCGCAGGCAGATCGCGGAGCTCTTCGAGAGGAACGGACTGGGCGCCTACAACGACGAGCCCCAGGTGATCACGCAGCGGGCCCGGCAGTTCCTGCGCCACAAGTACCTCGGCGCGGACGCGGGCCTGACGGGGGCGAACTTCATGGTGGCCGAGAGCGGAAGGCTCGTCGTCGTGACGAACGAGGGGAACTCGAGGTTCTGCCTCGCCGCGACCCGCTGCCACATCGCGCTCGTCGGCATCGAGAAGATCCTCCCGAGGGACCGGGACCTTGCGCTATTCCTCAACCTGCTCGCCCGCTCGGGGACGGCCCAGCAGCTGTCGGTGTACAACGAGTTCATCCTCGGGCCGCGCGCGCCCGGGCAGCCGGACGGGCCCGAGGAGATGCACGTCGTCTTTGTAGACAACGGGCGGACGAACGTCCTGGCGAGCTCGTGCAGGGAGATCCTGCGCTGCATCCGCTGCGGCGCGTGCCTGAACGTCTGCCCCGTCTACCGCCAGGCCGGCGGGCACGCCTACCGGAGCGTCTACCCGGGGCCCGTGGGGGCGGTGCTCTCGCCGCTCCTACTCGGCCGGCGGTTCCCGGAGAAGGCCGACCTGCCGAAGGCCTCGAGTCTGTGCGGCGCGTGCAACGAGGTCTGCCCGGTGAACATTCCCATACCGGACCTGCTGCTGCGGCTGCGCGACCGGGCGCACACCGAGCGCGTCCCGTCGCCCGGGACGCCGCCCATGGGGGCCTGGTCGATCCTCGCGTCCCAGCCGGCCGCGTGGAAGGTCGCGCTTTTCGGCGGGCGCTTTCTCGACCATTTCCCGAGAAGCCTCGTGCCCGTCCCGGCCCTCCGGGCCTGGGAGTCGTCGCGGGACCTCCCGAAATGGCGGGGAGGGGAGTTCAGAAGATGGCTCAAATTGCGTCGCAAGCGCCCGGGCGCCGGGCAGAGTTCGCCGGGGATAACACCTTAAGCATGGATTCACCCAAGAACCCAAAGCCCAAGCACGAGCCCTTCATCCTGCCTGAGACCACCATGCGCGAGTTCACGGCGCGCTCTCTCATCGTCGGTACGTTTCTGGGGGTCCTGTTCGGAATGTCGTCGCTCTACCTGGTCCTCAAGGTCGGGCTCACCGTCAGCGCTTCCATCCCGGTGGCGGTCATCTCGCTCGCGCTCTTCCGGATGCTCTCGAAGGTTGGCCTCAGGGACGCCACGATCCTTGAGAACAACGTCAGCCAGACGGCGGGTTCGGCCGGGGAGTCCCTCGCGTTCGGTGTGGGCGTCACGATGCCGGCGATCATGATCCTCGGCTTCGATCTCGACCTGACCCGGGTCCTCCTCGTGTCGGTGCTCGGCGGGTTCCTGGGCATCCTGATGATGATCCCGCTTCGGCGGGCGCTGATCGTGAAGGAGCACGGCGTGCTCAAGTACCCCGAGGGCACGGCCTGCGCCGCGGTGCTGATCGCCGGCGCGTCCGCGGAGGACCGCAAGCACGCGTCGCCGGGCGCGACCGCGGGGATGCGGGCGGCGGAGGCTGCGGGCCTCGGGAAGGCGCCCGGGGCGAAGGCCATCTTCGCCGGGCTCGGCATCGGGATCGTCTACAACGTCCTGAACCGGGTCGCGCGCCTCTGGAAGGACACGCCGGAGAAGGTCTTCGGGGCTCCCTTCAACGGGGCCTCGGTCAGCGCCGAGATATCGCCCGAGCTGCTCGGGATCGGCTACATCATCGGCCCGAAGATCGCGGCGCTCATGTGCGGGGGCGGCGTGCTCTCGTACCTCGTCCTCATCCCGATGATCAAGTTCTTCGGCGAGAGCATGCCCGGCGCCGTCGCGCCGGGCAAGATGCCCATCTCGGGGATGGGGCCGGACGAGGTCCGCGAGGCCTACATCCTCTACATAGGGTCCGGCGCCGTCGCGGCGGGCGGGATCATCAGCCTGTTCCGGAGCCTGCCCACGATCTGGCACGGGCTGCGGGAGGGCCTGCGCGACGTCGGGTTCCTCAACCTCCGGGTCGACGGTGGGGAGGCTGCCGGCCCGGCGCCGCGCACCGAGAGGGACCTCTCGATGAGGTTCGTGGGGATCGGGATCATCGTGCTCATGGGCGCCGTCGTGGCCGCCCCAACCCTCCTCGACGCGGGGATCTGGGCCAAGGCCTTGAGCGCGGTCCTGATCGTCGTCTTCGGGTTCCTCTTCGTGACCGTGTCGTCGCGGCTCACCGGCGAGATCGGCTCCTCGTCAAACCCGATCTCCGGCATGACGATCGCCACCCTCCTCCTGACGTGCCTGATCTTCCTCATCGTGGGGTGGACCGGCAGCGCATACTACGTGACCGCGCTCTCCGTGGGCGCCATCGTCTGCATCGCCTCGTCGAACGGCGGGAGCACCTCCCAGGACCTGAAGACCGGCCATATCCTGGGCGCGACGCCCAAGTACCTGCAGGTCGCCATCCTCTTCGGGTCGTTTGCTTCGGCGCTCGTCCTCGGGCCCTTGCTCCTGGTTCTCAACGACTCGCAGTCGGTCTACGTGCCGGTCCCCGCCGCGGAAGCGGCCGCCCTGCACGTCGACGTATCTAGCCTCACGAAGACCGAGCGGCTCTCCGGTCCGCAGGCTCGCGACGACTCGAGGACCTACCTGGTCTGGCACAAGAGCGACCCGGCGGGGGGCGCCTCGGAGAAGTACCTCGTGGACGCGGGGGGCACCGCCGTCTGGCTCGTCGATCCGGGAATCAACGGCACCCACGAGACCCGGCCGGACGGCAGCTCGGTCAAGAAGTTCAACGCGCCCAAGGCCGTGCTCATCTCCTACATCATCAAGGGCATCCTCGGGCACAAGCTGCCGTGGTCGCTCGTGCTGCTCGGCGTCATGATCTCGATCACGCTCGAGATGTCCGGCGTGCCCTCCCTCGCCTTCGCGGTCGGCCTCTACCTCCCGCTCTCGTCCTCGAGCCCCATCTGGGCCGGCGGGATGGTCCGCTGGCTTGTCGACGCGTACACGAGGCGCAGGCACGCGGGCAAGGACCTGACCGAGGAGCAGATGGTCGCGGAGACCGACAAGAGCCCCGGGGTCCTCCTCGCGTCGGGTTACATCGCCGGAGGCGCGCTCGCCGGGATCGTCATCGCGCTGCTTGCGGGCGCCATGAAGCCGCTCGACGACGCCTTGAACGCGTGGGCGACGGACCACAACCCCGTGTTCAACGGGCCGTACGCCGACGCCCTCTCGATGCTGTTCTTCCTGGGGCTGTGCACCTTCCTTTACTTCGTCGGGCGCGAGAAGATCCTCGTGCCGAGGCGGCTGCCGCCCGGATAGGAGCGCCATGGCCGACGACCGCGAGGAGATTCTGTCGAGGGTGCGAGGCGCGCTGGCGCCGCTCAAGGAACGCGCCCGGATGCCCGAGTACGACGGGGGCCTCGTGCTTGCCCGCAGCCGGCGCGACGCGGGGGACCCCATGGCCGAGTTTGCCGTGCGCCTTCGGGCGGTGAACGGCGAGGTCGCCGCGGATGCCGCTGCGCTGGCGGCGCTCCTTAGGGCCCGCGGGTGGACCCGCGGCTACTGCGATCCGGCGCTCTGGCCCGGTCTGCGGGCGCACTTCGGCCCGGAGTTCAGGGTCGAGACGGCGTTCGACCGCACCCGGGTGGACGACTTCCAGTTCGGGATCACCCGGGGGGCGGGCGCCGTTGCCGAGACCGGCACGATCATCCTGGCGGACGCGACCACCTCATCGCGCCTCGGCGCGCTGGCGCCGTGGGCGCATGTGGCGGTCATCTCCCGCAGGGACCTGCTTTCGGACCTGACCCAGGCGGTCGCGGCGCTCGGAAGCGACCCGAACGTCATCTGGTGCACCGGGCCCTCGAAGACCGCGGACGTTGAGGGCATCCTGATCGAGGGCGTCCACGGCCCCGGGGTGCAGATCGCGCTCTTCGTCGACTGAGCCCCTTCGCTGGGCCGCCTCAGACGCGCTCCTCGGTGACCGGATTGACGAGGGCCCCGATCCCCTCGATGTCGATCGTGACGATGTCGCCGGCCTTCAGGAACACGGGCGGCTTGCGCGCATAGCCGACGCCGTGCGGCGTCCCGGTGAGGATCACGGTGCCGGGCAGCAGCGTCTTGCTGCCGCTCAGGAACTCGATCAGCGCGGCGACGTCGAAGACCATGTCGTCGGTGTTCCAGTCCTGCATGGCCTGGCCGTTGAGCAGGGTCCGGATCCGGAGCTTGTTCGGGTCAGGGATCTCGTCGCGGGTCACCAATACCGGGCCCATCGGGCAGAAGGTGTCAAAGCTCTTGCCCTGGCAGAACTGGCCCCCGTTCCACTTCATCTGCCAGTCGCGCGCCGACACGTCGTTCGCGGCGGTGTAGCCCAGCACGTAGTCGAGTGCGCTGGCGCGCGTCGCGTTCTTGCAGGTCCTGCCGATGACGACCGCCAGCTCGCACTCGAAGTCAACCTCGGTGCTCACGAGCCCCCGGGGAATCTCGATCGGGTCGCCCGGGTTCTGGAGCGAGCTCGTGGCCTTGATGAAGAGCATGGGGCGCTCGGGCACGCCCTTGCCGCCCTCGGCGGCGTGCCTGCGGTAGTTGAGGCCTATCGCCAGGATGTTGGGGGGGGACACGGGCGCCAGGAGCTTGCCCGGCGTGACGACGCGGTCCGTGACCCGGAAGGAGCCAAACAGGTCCCCGGAGATTTCGCGGGCGGAGCCGTCCGGCTGCAGCGCGGCGTAGGCGGGGCCGGAGGGCGAGAGGTGGCGGAGGATCTTCATAGGGTCGGGAAACTCACGGTAGGGCCTCGGCATAGGCCTCCATCCCGACGCAGGTGCAGACGAGGTGGCGGTCGCCGAAGACGTTGTCGACCCGGCCCACGGCCGGCCAGAACTTCGACGCCCGGGTCCACGGCGCGGGAAACGCGGCCAGCTCGCGGGAATAGGGGCGGTCCCACGCGTCCGCGCACACCACGCGGGCCGTGTGCGGGGCGTGCTTCAGGGGGTTGCTTACCCGGTCGGACTCCCCGTTCGCCACGGCCTGCATCTCCCCGTGGATCGCGATCATCGCGTCGCAGAACCGGTCGAGCTCCGCCTTGGCCTCGCTCTCGGTCGGCTCCACCATGAACGTGCCGGGCACGGGGAAGGAGAGGGTGGGCGCGTGGTAGCCGTAGTCCATGAGCCGCTTCGCGGCGTCCTCGGCCTCGACGCCGTGCTTCTTCCATGCCCGCAGGTCGACGATGCACTCGTGGGCCACGAGCCCGGAGGCCCCGCGGTAGAGGACCGGGAAGAACCCCTCGAGGCGCTTCGCGACATAGTTGGCGTTGAGGATCGCGGCCTTTGTCGCCGCAGCGAGGCCCTCGGGCCCCATCATCCGGATGTACATCCAGGAGATGACCAGGATGCCGGCGCTGCCCCACGGGGCGGAACTCACCGCGCCGGGGTGCGAGCCGAGGACGTTCGCGAAGGGAGGCACGACGACGTGGCCCGGAAGGAACGGCGCCAGGTGGGCGGCGACCCCGATCGGGCCCACGCCCGGCCCGCCCCCGCCGTGGGGGATGCAGAAGGTCTTGTGGAGGTTCAGGTGGCAGACGTCCGCGCCGATGTGGCCGGGCGAGGTGAGGCCCACCTGGGCGTTCATGTTCGCCCCGTCCATGTAGACCTGCCCGCCGTGGGCGTGCACGATTGCGCAGATGTCCTTGATCGAGCTCTCAAAGACGCCGTGGGTCGACGGGTAGGTGACCATGAGGGCCGCGAGCCTCTCCGAGTGGGCCTGCGCCTTCGCCTTCAGGTCCGCGACGTCGATGTTGCCCTGCGCATCGCAGGCGACGGGGACGACCGCGTAGCCGCACATGGTGGCGCTCGCGGGGTTCGTCCCGTGGGCGCTCGTGGGGATGAGGCACACGTTGCGGTGCCCGTCTCCCCGGGAGTCGTGGTAGGCGCGGACCGCCAGGAGCCCGGCGTACTCCCCCTGCGAGCCGGCGTTCGGCTGGAGCGAGACCGCGGAGAAGCCGGTGATCTCGGCGAGCCAGGTTTCCAGGTCGCTGAAGAGCCGCCGGTAGCCGCGGGCCTGCTCCTCGGGGGCAAACGGGTGGAGCCGCGAGAACTCCGGCCACGAAACGGGGAAGAGCTCGCTCGCCGCGTTGAGCTTCATCGTGCAGGAGCCGAGCGAGATCATCGACTGGCAGAGCGTCAGGTCCTTGGCCTCGAGCCGTTTGATGTAGCGCAGCATCTCATGCTCGGTGTGGTACCTCTGGAAGACCGGCGCCGTCAGGAACGCGCTTGTCCGGGCGTGGGGCGCGTCGAAGCCGTCCTTGGCGGAGTCCGCGGAGGGAAGAGGGGCGCTCCCGAAGATCCCGAGGAGCGCCCGCACCTCCTCGAGCGTTGTCGTCTCGTC
Source organism: Opitutaceae bacterium (assembly GCA_003164715.1). GTDB lineage: Bacteria > Verrucomicrobiota > Verrucomicrobiia > Opitutales > Opitutaceae > Palsa-1447. The sequence goes on from PLTZ01000020.1 coordinate 60,174, forward strand.
GAGCGAGATTCCGACCCGGCTCCCGTCGATCCTGCGCAGGTTGAAGCCCTTGGCCTCCGCCGCCGCATGCACCCTCGCGGGCGCGACATTGCTGGCCGTGAGCGTATCGAAGAACGGCTCAGGGCCTAGCCTTGCCCCCGCGCCGCGCAGGCCCTCGGCGAGCATCGCGGTGAGCAGCTTGATCCGGCGCGCGATGGCCGCGAGGCCCGCGGGGCCGTGGTAGACGGCGTACATCGAGGCCATCACCGCGAGGAGCACCTGGGCCGTGCAGATGTTCGACGTCGCCTTGTCCCTGCGGATGTGCTGCTCGCGGGTGCCGAGGGCGAGCCTCAGGGCCGCGTTGCCCTGGGCGTCCTTTGACACGCCGACCAGGCGCCCCGGCATCTGCCGCTTGAAGGCGTCCCGGGTCGCCAAGTATCCCGCGTGCGGCCCGCCGTAGCCGAGGGGCACGCCGAGGCGCTGGGAGGTGCCGACCGCGACGTCCGCCCCGAACTCCCCGGGAGGCCGCAGGAGCGCCAGCGCGAGCAGGTCGGCCGCGACGATGCAGAGGGCGCCCGCACCGTGCGCCGCCTCGAAAAAAGCGGTGAAGTCATGGATGGCGCCCCAGGTGTCGGGATACTGGACCAGGACCCCGAAGCAACCCGGTCCCGGCTTGAAGGAGCGGTGGTCGCCGGTCACGACCTCGATCCCGAGCGGCATCGCGCGGGTCCGCACGATGTCGATCGTCTGCGGGTGGCAGGCGTCGGAGACAAAGAAGGTGCGGCGGGACTCGGGCGGGCCGTCCTTCAGGCGGTGGCACATCGTCATGGCCTCGGCGGCCGAGGTGCCCTCGTCGAGCATCGACGCGTTGGAGATCTCCAGGCCCGTCAGGTCGCAGACCATCGTCTGGAAGTTGAGCAGCGCCTCGAGGCGGCCCTGCGAGATCTCGGACTGGTAGGGCGTGTACGCGGTGTACCAAGCCGGGTTCTCCAGGATCGTCCGCTGGATGACCCCGGGGACCCGGGTGTCGCTGTAGCCCATCCCGATGAAGCTCCGGAAGACCTTGTTGCCGGCCGCGATGGACTTGAGTTCGGCCAGCGCCGCGCTTTCCCCGGCCGCCGGGGGCAGCCGGAGCGGCCCCGTCCGGATCTGCGGGGGGACCGCGGCGTCGACCAAGGCGTCCACGCTCGGGTACCCGAGCTCCGCGAGCATCGCCGCCGTGTCGGCGGGATTGTCACCCAGGTGCCGGCGGGCGAAGGAATCGTTCGAGTTCGCGAGTTCGCTTGGCGAAGACATGCGGCTTCGAGGGTAGGCGGTCGCGGGGGTCGCGCAACCGCGTTTTGTTGAGCAAGGCGAGGGTTTGATTCCCGGAGGAAACTCGTTTATCAGGGATCCTGCATGCGGAAAAAACCCTACTCGACCCGGGAGGCGCGCGCTGCATTTGTCGATCGGAAGCTCGAGGAGCTCTACCCGCAGACGCCCATACCCCTGGCCCACAGGAACGCGTTCACGCTCTTGGTCGCCGTGGTCCTGTCGGCCCAGTGTACGGACAAACGAGTCAACCTGGTGACCCCCGAGCTCTTCAAGCTCGCGGACACCGCCGAGACGATGGCCAAGGTGCCCGTGGCCGAGATACGGAGGATCATCCGGCCGTGCGGGCTCTCGCCCCAGAAGGCCAAGGCGGTTTCCGGCCTATCCAAGATGATCGTGAAGGAGCATAACGGATTCGTCCCCGGGACGTTTGGGGAGCTTGAACGCCTTCCCGGGGTGGGGCACAAGACCGCAAGCGTGGTCATGGCGCAGGCCTTCGGGGTCCCGGCTTTTCCGGTAGACACGCACATTCACCGGCTGGCGAAACGATGGCGGCTCTCAAACGGCCGCAATGTCGGGGAGACGGAGCGGGACCTGAAGGCGTTGTTTCCCGAGGCGCGATGGAACAAGCTGCACCTAAGGATGATATATTTCGGGAGGCAGCACTGCACGGCTCGCGGGTGCGACGGACACCGGTGCATGATTTGCTCTTGCTTCAATCCAAGGCGCGGGTCTTGCTGACCTTTCTCTTGTTCGGGCCGTAGCGTAGCCTGGTAGCGCGCTTGCATGGGGTGCAAGAGGTCGAGAGTTCGAATCTCTCCGGCCCGACCATTTTTTGGGCTCTCCACCATGAAGTGGG